>CAZEUG010000016.1:0-43943 GCA_964515055.1 uncultured Oscillospiraceae bacterium
CATCTCTACAAAATTCTTATATTATTTCATTGTCCTCTTGACGGGGAGCGGTTCATTTCACCGTCCGGCGGCTGTTTTTGCGGCGTTTTTTTGAATGGTTCGGGATCCATCAGGGCTCGGCCAGAATGGCCATGTAACCGGAAAGGTCGGCGTCGCCGTACAGGTCGCGGTATTCCTCACCGAGATAGCAGCCAAAGGCCGTGATCGAATCGAAGCCGAGCCGGCGATAGGCGCGGACATCCTCGCGGCAGACCGCATCGTTCAGATGAAAACGGCGGGGCGGCAGCTTCCAGCCGGAGAACATGGAGTTGTCCGTCCAGTAGTCAAGCACCTTGGCGTTCCGCCTGCCGAAAAAGTCGAGCAGAGCGGGCAGGGGTTCCGCATTCAGGCGGTTCTGCTCACAGGTGGGGTCGAAGAGCGAACAGTCAAATGTGCGGCGAAACGGCGCAAATTCCAGAAATATGTTGTTGCGTGGCCGGACAACCTGCGGAACGGCCAGCGCGCCGACATAGGCGAGAAACGACTGCGATGCACTCCGGCTCGCTGCCGCAACGCCCTCGGCCATCGCGTTGTAAATGCGGAGCGCCTGATCGGCCGGGGACAGCGCACGGCACGAATCACAGCAGCAGAATGCATCGACGTCATCCGTCCAGAAATGGTAGTTTCCGGTATCCGGGCGAAAAATCCGCGCCAGCTGTGCGGTGCGCTCACTGAGATAGGCCAGCCCCTCCGCAGAGGAGGCGCAGCAGGCGAAATCCGATCGGCGGACACCGCGTTCATCCATGCGGAACCATTCCGGATGCTCCGAAAAGCGTTCTCGCTCCAAAAGCCACGCCAGCGCGTGCATTTCATATTCAACGGCAATGCCTGCACGCTCCATGCGGGTGTGGAAGCGCGCAAATTCCGGTGTGGACAGCATCTGAATGCAGCGCTCCAGCGAATGAGGCGCTTCTGCACCGCCGACGGGGTGCAGCCCGACGACGTTGAGACCGGACTGCTCCAGACGAGCCGCCCAGTAATCGGTCGCCTCATGCGCATAAATGACAATTCCACGGCGTTTCAGCATAAAAACCCTCTCTTTTCATATCCAAACGGAATAGAAACCAACAGCAGGATCCGGCGGATCCTGCTGCTTTTGTGTCCGATTCTGTCAGAAGAATGCCCGACCGGCCCCTTCGCATCCGTGGGTGAACCGGAACCGCCCGGATTATTTGGTGGGCGGAAGCTGCTTGAACTGCTGACGCACGCGGTGCAGCTCGTTCAGCGCGTTGGCAACGGCCTCTTCGGAGCGGGTCAGGGAGTCATTGACGAACTGCGAAGTCGCAGTGCGCAGCTCACGCGCTCTTTCTTCGGCGTTCCGAACCAGCTCTGCCGCATGGGCTTCTGCGGCAGAAACGGTCTGATTCGCCTGCTGATCGGCGGCAGACAGGACGTCCTTGGCCTTGGCGGCGGCAGCCGTGGCGATTTCACCGGCAGCGCGCTTGGCTTCCGTATAAATGGCGGATTCGTTCACGAGTGTGCGGGCGCGATCCTCCGCAGCGCGGATAATGGCATCTGCATCGCGGCGGGCGGCGGCGGCCAGCTCATTTCTGGATTCAACAATTGCCCGTGCCTGCTGGATATCGCCGGGCAGAACGGCTTTGATTTCGTTGATCAGCTCCATCACCCGATCCCGATCCAGCATAACCTTGCCGCCGCTGAGCGGCATTGACCATGCCTCGGAAATCATGTCGCTGAGAATGGTGATCAATTCGTCAATGGTGTGTCTTGCGTCCATCGGTAAAACCCCCAGTATTCAAAAAATAAAATAAAGAACGTGCAAAGAGACAGAAAAACGGCGACATTACCGGCCGCTGACGTCAGGCCTGCGCCCTCCGCGCCTGCAGCGCGGCAATGACGGGCTGCGGCAGATAACCGGAAACATCCTGATGCAGGGAAAAAAGATGCAGAGCCGTGCTGGTTGAAATATGCGCCAGCTGAGGGGAGCAGGGCAGAAACAGCGTTTCCGGCCCGCCAAACGACCGCAGTACGGACGCAATCGGCGTCTCGTATTCCAAATCGGCCGCACCGCGCAGTCCCTTGACGATGGCGTCAATCTGGTGCGCTGCGGTGTAGTCCGTTGTCATGCCGGAAAAGGTGTCCACTTCCAGACCGGGCAGCTCGACGGCAGAAGCGCGAATCAGCGCACAGCGCTCCTCCAGAGAAAAAAGCGGCTGCTTGGCACCGTTCTGCATGACCAGAACAATGACGCGGTCAAAGACGGTCAGAGCCCGGCGAAACAGATCGAGATGCCCCAGCGTGACCGGGTCAAAGCTGCCGGGACAGACGGCGGTTTTCATAACGACTCCGCCCCTTCTCCATGGTCTTCCTCCAGCTCACGCTGATACAGATGCAATGCGGTAATACCGTAGGTATAGGTGCGGAGCAGCCGGAGACGGCCAATCTGTTCGGGCATTGTTTCGCCGGAACGCCCCTCACATACAATTATACCATGTTCAGCGACAATGTCAAACGTTTCGATAAAATTTAAGACCCGTTTCAGGTATCCGGCGAGGTAGGGCGGGTCCATCAGGACGAGATGGAATGAACGCTTCGGTGCCGATTGCAGAAACGCCTTGTAGTCGCTCTGGCGGATTTCGGCGCGATCCAGCAGTCGGGCGGCGGTTGCGTTTTCGCGGATGGTTCGAATGGCCGCAATGGTGTTGTCCACGAACACGGCTTTTTCGGCGCCGCGGCTCAGCGCCTCCAAGCCCAGCTGACCGGTACCGGCGAAGAGATCCAGAACCGTTCGCCCTTCTATCTGAAATTGAATGATGCTGAACAACGCCTCTTTGACCATTTCGCGTGTCGGACGTGTGGTTTCGCCGGGAACCAGCTTCAGTTTGCAGCCTCTGGCGCTGCCGGTAATAATTCGCATGGCAAGAATCCTTTCCTGTAATGGGTCGGAACGAACGGCGTTCAACCGGGTTGATCGGACGATGTGTCGGGTGGCTGTCCATCCGACGGAGCTTTCGAATGAAAATGGGCAAAAACGGCATCGGCTGTCCGCTGTGGGACAATCTCAGCCAGCTGTTCCGGCGTGGCTTCACGAATGGCGGCAATGGAGCGGAACGCCCGCAGCAGCGCCGTTCGGCGAACCTGTCCGACGCCGGGAATTCCGTCCAGCTCGGATTGCAGCGCTTCGTTTTTGGCACGGGTATTGTGATAGGCGAGGGCAAACCGGTGTGCCTCATCCTGGACGGAGGAAATCAACGAAAAGCAGATGGGCAGCGAGGACAAATCCAGCTCACGCCCGTCCGGATCCACCAGCGCACGAGTGCGGTGGCGGTCATCCTTGACCATGCCGAACATGGGCACGGAACGGCGGTTTTCCTCCGGCAGCGCCTGCATGGCCTGCACCGCCGCGGCGACGTGTGCCGCGCCGCCGTCGATCAACACGAGATCCGGCACGGTTTCGCCGGTTTCCCGCAGAAAACGTCGGGTAATCACTTCGCGCATGGCGAAATAGTCATCCTGCGTATCTTTCCCGCGAATGGCATACCGGCGATAGCTGCTTTTGTCGGGGCGTCCGTTCATGAAAACAACGTTGGACGCTACAATGGCGGAATCGCCCAGGTTGGAAATATCAAATGCTTCCATCCGGCGATACGGCTCCGACGCGCCGGTCAATGCGGCCAGGTCGCTCATCGCACGGGAGATTTTTTCTTCGCGGTGGGTGGTGCGCAAAACCTCTGATTTGGCGTTGCTCTCCGCCATATCGAGGAGCTGACGGTTCAGACCGCGCTGCGGCACCTCCATTCGCACGCGCTTTCCGCGCCTGCCGGTCAGCCAGTCTGAAAGCAGGGGCATATCCTCAAACTCCGTGGTGATCAGAATCCGATCCGGAATGTCGGTGCAGGACGTGTAATACTGCTTGAGAAACGAGGCATACAGCTCCGCCGGTTCGCAGACTGCAAGGCTGAGCAGGGAAACCTGCTGCCCGGTGATCATCCCGTTGCTGATGGATAAAATCGCAATCCCCGCACGCAGCTCTCCCAGATACAGTCCGCAGGCATCGACACGCCCGCGGCTGTCCGTCACGACCTTCTGCTTTTTCCGGAGTACCGAGAGCGCAGACAGCTGATCGCGCAGCTCGGCGGCGCGTTCGAAGGCGAGCGCATCGGCAGCCGCCTCCATTTCCTGACGGATTTTGTCCTCTAATTCGTCGGTTTTGCCGCGCAGAATCATGGCGGACTGCTCCATCAGACTGTGGCAGAGCTCCTGCGGCGCTTCCGGGCGGCAGGGGCCAAAGCACTGCTTCATCTGGTAGTGGAGGCAGGGGCGCTCCCGGCCGATGTCGCGCGGGAACACGCGGGAACAGACCGGCAGATGAAACGCCGTCCGCAGGGAATCCGTCAGGCTGCGTGCCAGCTCCCGGCTGAAATACGGGCCGAAATATTCTGCACGATCCGCCTCCATCCGGGAGACGATCTCAAACCGCGGATACGCCTCATGCAGGTCGATTCGAATGAAACAGCGGCCGCTGGAATCCTTGAGCAGGATGTTGTAGCACGGCTGATACTGCTTGATGAGGGAGGATTCCAGCACAAGCGCCTCGTATTCGCTGGCGGTGACGATGTAGTTCAGGGAGCGGGCATGGTCAATCATGGCGCGAACCTTCGGGTGCGTGTTGCCCGCCTGAAAATACTGGCTGACACGGTTGCGCAAAACGCGGGCCTTGCCGACATAAATGACGCGGCCGTTTGCGTCAGAGTACAGGTAGACACCCGGCGACTGCGGAAGGGAGTGTGCTTTCAGCTTCAGTTCGTCAAATGCGGCATTCATGCAGACAACACCTCCGCTGTCAAACTGGAAAAAATGGAAGAGATGGGCGGAGCTTCTGAAAACCCCGCCCACCCATGCTATTCATATGGTTCAGAGGCTCAGGTCAGCACTCCGGAAAGTTGGACTCGATCAGCTCGCAGAGCCCGTCAATGGCCAGCTGCTCGTCACTGCCGTCGGCAATGAGCAGAATGGAGGAACCCTTCGTAACGCCCAGCGAAAGAACGCCGAGCAGACTCTTGGCATTGACGCGTCTGTCATCGCGCTCCACCCAGATGCCACAGCGATATTCGTTGGCTTTCTGGATGAAGAAAGTGGCGGGACGCGCATGCAGACCAACCTGATTGTTTACAACGACTTCTTTTGTCAACATGATGATTTCGTTCTCCTTACCGGCAGCGATCCTCAGCGGGAACCCGTGAAGGATCGGATTCATACCAGAGTGCAGGAGCGGCCAAATCACCCTGCTGAATACACTCTGTCACTTATTAGGATACCTTTTTTTCCTCAAAAAGTCAATACGCTCTGAGCAAATGACAAAAAATCGGAAGTTTGTACAGAAACCTACTGGACAGCGCGTGAAAATTCATGAAAAGATTCGACAAACAGGAAACGCCCAATCAACCGGACAAGACCGAACAAATGTATGGAAATGATGAAAAAACGGGAAGAAACCGGAGCGGAAAACGGACAGATATCTGCCAGGCGAAAAGAAAGCGAATTTTTTTTCAGGAGGGTCTTGCAATTTGAAGTGGAATCCAGTATAATGATAGCAAGATGGAAGTAAAGTGGTTCTAAAGTGGCAGAAGGCCGGAAGTAAGTGGAGGTGAGAACAATGCTGATTGGCGGGTCCAGGCACACCGTGGATGCCAAGGGGCGTATGTTCTTTCCTGCGCGTTTCCGGGACGATATGTGGGAAAATATTACGGTTTGTCGCGGCGTGGACAAGTGCCTGATGCTGTACACGGCCGAGGAATGGGCGGAGTTCTCCCGCCGCATCAAGGAGCAGCCGTTTTCCGTCTCCCGCCCGCTGCAGCACTACTTCTTCTCGACCGCTGCCGTTTGCAGCGTCGATGCACAGGGGCGGCTGCTGCTGCCGCAGCAGCTGCGTGATTTTGCCGGCATCCAGAAGGACGTCTGGGTGGTCGGTGTGCAGGATCGTGTGGAAATCTGGGACATTGACGAATGGGAAAAGGCGCAGAACGCGCTGACCAACGACGATGTCCGCCAGCTCATGGATCGGATTGGTTTCTGATATGTCGGATGCAGCAGCTTTTCATCATATCAGCGTGCTGGCGGAAGCCTGTATGGACGGGCTCAATATTCGCCCCTCCGGCACCTACATTGACGCGACCATGGGCGGCGGCGGCCACTCGGAACGGATCCTGCAGCGCCTGGGCGAAACAGGCCGCCTGATCGGCATCGACAGAGACCGGGCAGCCATTGCTGCATCAACGGAGCGGCTGGGTCGCTTCGGAAAACGGTTCACGGCGGTCAAATCCAATTTTGCAGACCTCGCGTCGGCAGCTCAGTCGGCCGGTATCACCGGAGCGGACGGCGTTCTCTTTGATCTGGGCGTCTCCTCCTACCAGCTGGATACTGCGGAACGCGGTTTCTCTTATATGAACGATGCTCCGCTTGATATGCGGATGGACACGGACGGCGGCGTGACGGCGGCGGAATTCCTGACAACGGTCGAGGAATCCACACTGGCGCGGGTTCTGTCCGAATACGGGGAAGAGCGGTTTGCCGGCCGCATCGCCGCTGCAATTTGCGCGGCGCGGGACAGACAGCCCATCCGGACGACCCGTGAGCTGAGTGAGCTGATCGTTTCGGCCATCCCGGCTGCGGCAGCCCGTGCAGAAAAACAGCACCCGGCCAAGCGCAGCTTTCAGGCGATTCGAATCGCCGTCAACGGCGAACTCGACGCGGCGGAACGCGGCATCCGCGCCGCAGCGGAGCTTTTGAATCCGGGCGGTCGATTGTGTGTCATTTCCTTCCACTCACTGGAGGACAGGCTGGTGAAGCGGATTTATCAGGAGCTGTCGCAGGGCTGTACCTGCCCCAGAGATTTCCCTGTCTGCGTGTGCGGTGCAAAGCCGGCTTTCCGAGTGGTGACCGGCAAACCGATCACGGCCGGAGTGGACGAGCTCCGCGAAAACCCACGAGCAAGGAGTGCGAAGCTCCGCGTGGCGGAGAAAATCGCGTATCCTGCGAACCCCTGAATCTCACTTCAAAATGACAAAAGAACTGGAGGGCAAAGCCATGGCAGAGGCAATCAAACGCCGTGCCGCAGAGGAAGCGGCAGACGGAATGCTCTATGAATATGATCAAAATGCCGTTCGCGTTCCGGGACAACAGCCGATGCCTGCCCCGGCGCAAAGCCCTCAACGGCTCCCGAAAGCCGTCCCGCAAAGCGTTCCGCAGGAAGCCCCGCACCGGAGAATCAGCCTGCTCTATATCGCCGTTCTGGTGATTGGCGTGGTGCTGTTCGGAAAGGTCATCTCCATGCGTGCGGAAATGACGCAGCTGGCCGTGAAAAGCCAGACACTGAACAGCGCAATTGCTTCCATGGAGAAAGACCAGTCCGCACTTCGTCTGGCGCTGAATAACCAGATGACGCAGAAGGAAATTGAAGAATATGCCGAGAACATACTGGGCATGGTCAAGGCGGGCGATGGGGATATTTCCTACCTCCGTTATCACAATGATGCGGTTTATGAAATTGCAGAGGACAGCCAGTCGTCCGGTGTGGCCGATTTGCTCTGGAAACGCCTGAAGAGCGGCGTTGGAGCCATCTGGAACTTCATCAATTAAGAGATACAGATTGACAAGCCGGAACGGCGGAACGGGGAAGAGCGGCCTGATACAGAACCGCCATGCCCGCTCTGCCGCTCCGTTCTTTCTTTTCAGGCGCAGACGGCAGGGTATAAACAACACACACTGCCCATAGAGATAGAATGAACACATGGAAGCGGAGAGGGTCTGAACCTACGAAACGGAGAAGAAGAATCCATGGAAAAGAAACCGCGTGAACGCAATAATCTCCGGAGAATCATGATCGTTGCACTGGTGATCATACTGGTCATTGTTCCCTGGCTGATCTACAATCTTTATCATATCCAGGTGACGAAGGCCGCGGAATACCAGAGCAAGGCCATTGCACAGCAAACGCGGGATATGATCGTTTCCCCTGTGCGCGGCGCCATCTACGACCGCAACATGACGCCGCTCGCCCTGAGTGCAACGGTGCATACCATCGTCATTTCCCCGGCGGAAATTGCCGATGAGGAGGAGGCGGAGCTGATTGCCCACGGTCTGGCCGATCTGCTCGAACTGGATTATGAGACGGTTCTGAAACGCACAACGAATAAAAAGAGCTACTATGAAATCGTGGCGCGCAAGGTCGAAAAAGAAGTATCCGATCAGATTCTGGAATTCAAAACCGACCACAATCTGAACGGCATCAAGCTGTTTGAGGATACCAAACGCTATTATCCGTATTCCACACTGCTGTCGAACGTGATCGGCTTCACAAACTACGACAACGAAGGACAGTATGGCCTGGAACTGAAATATGAGGACGTCCTGAAGGGCGTTGTTGGCCGCGTCATCACGGCAAAGGATCGGAACGGCAACGCCATGCCGTTCTATTTTGAACAGTACCATGACGCACAGGACGGGATGAGCCTGGTGCTGACGGTTGATTACGGCGTCCAGGAAATTCTGGAAAAGCATCTCGAAGTTGCGCTGGAAGAAAATGGCTGCTCGGAGGGCGTCTGCGGCATCGTCATGGATCCGAAGACCGGGGCCATTCTGGCCATGGCGCAGAAGGGCGATTATGACCTGAACAACCCGCGGGAAATTGCCGATGAAGAGACGATGAATGCCATCCTTGCGGCACCGGAGGACGAACGCTCAGAGCTGCTGCTGAACGCTATGATGGAGCAGTGGCGTAACAAGGCGATTCAGGACCCCTATGAGCCGGGCAGCGTTTTCAAAATTGTGACAGCCGCCATTGCACTGGAAGAAAACGAGGTGCGGAGCTCCTACAGCTGCAGCGGGACCTGGAAGATCAACACGACCACGGGCAGCTGCTGGAAACAATCGGGTCACGGCACCCAGAGCTTTGCCAAATCCCTGCAGAATTCCTGCAACTGTGCATTCATTTCCATCGCAATGGACATCGGTGCCGAACGCTACTATGACTATTTTCAGGCATTCGGCCTGACCGAAAAAACCGGCATCGACATGATGGGCGAAACGGCGCTCGTGGAGGGCGTACACTATCACACCCGACGGGTGTTTACCGATCCGCGCTACGGCGGAGACGTGTCGCTGGGAATGTATTCGTTTGGCCAGACGTTCACCATCACGCCCATCCAGTCCATCACGGCAGTATCCGCGGTGATCAACGGCGGATACCTGATGAAGCCCTATATCGTTTCCGGCGTTGCCGATGCCAACGGCAACATCGTCGAATCCTACGAGCCGACGACAGTCAGACAGGTGCTGTCCAACCAAACCTCCGAAAAAATGCGGACGCTGGTGGAATCTGTCGTCTCAGACGGCACGGCCTCCAACGCCTATGTCCGCGGCTACCGCGTCGGCGGCAAAACGGGCACGAGTGAAAAACGCGCCAAATCCATCGTCGAAGGCAAGGATTACTACATCGCATCCTTCCTCGGCATTGCACCGTGCGATGATCCGCAGGTGGCCGTGCTGGTTCTGCTCGATGAGCCGACCGGGTCGCTGCATCAGGGCGGCCAGATCGCCGCACCGGTCGTCGGACGGATCATGAACGATATCCTGCCCTATCTGGGCGTGGAAGCCGTCTATACCGATGAAGAAGAGGCCAGCCTGTCCATCAAGGTGCCGCTCGTCATCGGCGGCGAAGCCAACTGGGCGCAGAGCGTGATCAAAAACGCCAACCTGAAGGTCAAGGTGGTCGGCAACGGCCAGCGCGTCACGGCACAATACCCGACCTCCGGCTCCACCATTCCAAGCACGGCAACCGTCATCCTCTACTGCGGGGCGGAGCCCGATACCACACAGATCAAAATCCCGGATCTGACCGGCAAAACGCTGGAGCAGGCCTCCCGAATTCTGGACGCCGCCGGCCTGTATATGTCGGTGGCCGGCTCTATCGGCAATGGATCGGGCGAGGAACCGACGGTTCGGCGTCAGAACCCGGCAGCCACCGACGGTGCAACCGTGCAGGTTGGCTCCGTCATCACGGTGGAGTTCTATAAAACGGACAACACGGGCGAATAGCAGCTGCCGCGGCCTGCTGAAGGATTCAAATAGCTTTCCCAAGCGGAGATGAAATCATGAAACTGAAAGAATTATTCCAGAATATACCCGTTCAGGCTGTTTCCTGTGACGGTGAAACAGAGGTGACCAGCATCACCCTGGACAGCCGCCGTGCCGTTCCGGGCACCGTTTTCTGCGCGATTACCGGTGCAGAGTCCGGCATTCACGGCATCCGGTACGCGGAAAAGGCTGTCGAAAACGGTGCGGTCTGCGTCCTCTGTGACACGGACTGCCCGGCAGGGCTGCCCTTTGTCCGTGTGGCAAACGCCGAAAAAGCGCTGGCAGACATCTCGGCGGCCTTTTACGGCCATCCGGCCAACCGCCTGCGCCTGATCGGCGTGACCGGTACCAACGGCAAAACAACGACCACCCACCTGATTCGTGACATTCTGACACACGCCGGGAAAAAATGCGGACTGATCGGCACCAATGAGCTGATGATCGGCGATGAGGTCATTTCTTCGCACCCGGCCTTCGCGACCACACCGGAGCCGCCGGAGCTGCACGCCCTGCTGAAGCAGATGGCGGATAACGGCTGCGAATTTGCCATCATGGAGGTTTCCTCCCACGCGCTGGCGCTGAACCGCGTCCACGGACTGCAATTCGAAGCCGCCGCCTTCACGAACCTGTCGCAGGATCACCTGAACTATCACGGCACCATGGAAGCCTATGCGGCGGCCAAGGCGCAGCTGTTCCGACAGGCAGACTGCTCGGTCATTCATCTGGATGCGGACTTTGCACCGCAGATGCTGGCCGCTGCCACCGGGAAAACGATTACCTTCTCCCTGCGCAGCAATCAGGCCGACCTGATTGCCAAAAGCGTGCGCCTGTTTCCGCACGCGGTCGAGTTCGAAGCGCTGACCGTTTCCAACATTCAGCGGATGCGTGTGAACATCCCCGGTGCATTCTCTGTCGAGAATGCGCTGGCAGCCATCGGCGTCTGCCAGGCCATCGGCCTGTCACTGCCGGATATCGCAGAGGGACTGGCCGGTGCGTCGGGCGTCTGCGGCCGCGCCGAGGTGGTGCCGGTTGACCGGCCGTACACCGTGATGATCGACTACGCGCATTCCCCGGATTCGCTGTCCAATATTCTGAAAACGGTTCGCCCGATCACGGAGGGACGGCTGATTCTCGTGTTCGGCTGCGGCGGCGACAGAGACCGCACCAAGCGCCCGATCATGGGTCGAATCGGCGAATGCATGGCCGACTTCTGCGTTGTCACCAGCGATAACCCGCGCACGGAGGATCCGAATGCAATTCTGAACGAGATTGTCGCGGGCATGAAGAAAACCAATCACATCTGTGTGGAAAACCGCCGGGAAGCCATCGGCTATGCGCTCGATCTGGCCAAACCGGGGGACTTCGTCCTGATTGCCGGAAAAGGCCACGAAATGTATCAGGAAATTCAGGGCGTTCGCCATCCGCTTGATGAACGCGCCGTCATTCGGGAGCATCTCCTGGGAAAGGGCGGGGCACAATGATTCGTCTGACCGGCGGGGACATCCTCGCACTGCTGAATCAGAAAACGCCGGACTGGGCGCGGGGCAGCTGCCTCACATGGACGGCGGACGGAATTTCAACCGATACCCGCTCGGTGCAGCCGGGCGATCTGTTCATCCCGCTGCGGGGTGAACGCTTTGATGGCCACGATTACATCGCACAGGCGGTCGCAGCCGGTGCGGCGGCTGTCCTGACGGAACGATCGGATGTTCCGTGCGACCGGCAGATTCGGGTGCCAAATACGCGTGCTGCGCTGCAACGGCTGGCCGAAGCCTATCGCCTGCGCTTTCACCCGCTGACGGTGGCGCTGACCGGCAGCGTCGGTAAAACGACAACCAAGGAAATGACGGCCGCCGTCTTTGCATCCCACCGGGTGACCATGAAGACAAACGGCAACTTCAACAACGACATCGGCGTTCCGCTGACACTGCTGCGCCTGACCCCGGAGGATCAGGTGGCCGTTGTCGAAATGGGAATGTCCCATGCCGGTGAAATTGCCGTGCTGACCCGACTGGCACACCCGGATATCGCTGTGATTACGAACGTGGGCACCTCCCACATCGGCAATCTGGGCTCGCAGGAAAACATCTGCCGCGCCAAACTCGAAATTCTGGAAGGGCTTCCGGCGGGCGGAACGGTGATTCTGAACGGCGATGACCCGTTTCTGTCTGCTGCGACCATCCCCGACACACTCCAACGCGTCCTGTTCGGCGTGGATTGCCCGAACGCGGATGTCCGCGCAACGGCGATTGCCATGTCGGAGCAGGGCAGCACCTTTGAGATCATCTGGCAGCAGGAACGCTTCCCGGCGACTATTCAGCTGGCCGGGCAACACCATATCATGAACGCGCTGGCATCGTTTGCAGCCGGTGTGATGGGCGGCGTGCCGCCGGAAAAGGCGGCTGCGGCTCTGTCCGGTGTGGAGCCGGAGGGGATGCGGCAGCGCGTCCGGACAATGGCGAACTGCACCGTGATTGAGGACTGCTACAACGCCAATCCCGACTCAATGCGTGCAGCTCTGCGCGTGCTCGGCTCCAGCCGCGGCAGACGGATTGCGCTGCTGGGCGATATGCTGGAGCTGGGCGATTACGCCGCCAGGGCACACCGCGAGATCGGCGCATTTGCGGCAGACCATGCAGAACAGCTCGTTGTGGTCGGCTCCTTTGCAGCAGAGGTAGCCGCCGGAGCCGCCGATGCCGGTATGACGGACGTCTGGACGCCACGCCGGGAGGATGCAGCTGCTCTGCTGAAACGGCTGATGCAGCCGGGCGATGTTCTGCTCGTCAAGGGCAGCCGTGGAATGCGGATGGAAGAGATTCTGAAGGATCTGTTCTGAACCGGACGAAGGAACCAAGACAGCAAAAGAAAAAACTGAAAGGATCGGTTTTCAATGCAATACCTTTGGATTGCCGTGGCAGGCGTTGCGGCGTTTTTGATCAGCATCCTGATGGGGCGCTGGCTGATTCCAGTTCTGCGCCGCGCAAAGCTCGGCCAGACCATTAAGGAAATCGGCCCCAACTGGCATATGACCAAACAGGGCACACCGGTGATGGGCGGACTGATTTTTATCACGGCCGTGCTGGTCACTGCCGGCCTCCTCGTCTGGAAATACACTGATGCGCTCGCACCGGTGCTGTGTGTTCTGTTCCTGTCAGTTTCCAGCGCATTGATCGGCTTTCTGGATGATTACGAAAAACTGACAAAAAAGCGAAATCTCGGCCTGACGGTCGTACAGAAGTTGATTCTGCAAATCGCAACGACGGTAATTTTCCTCGTGCTGCTGGAGGTGCTGGGCATCGCGTCCCGCGAGATTCGCGTGCCGTTTCTCGGCACTGCCTTTCCACTGCCGCGTGTGATCTACTATGTGGCCGCGACGTTTGTCATCATGGGAACCGTCAACGCCGCCAACCTGACCGACGGGATTGACGGCCTGGCCACCGGCGTCACCATCCCGATTGCCGGGTTCTTTACGGCTGCGGGCATTTTAGCGAATTCCACCGGCATCTCCATCCTCTCCGCCGCCTTTGTCGGCGCACTGCTCGGCTTCCTCGTCTACAACTACCACCCCGCCAGGGTTTTCATGGGCGACACCGGCTCCCTCTTTATCGGAGGCATGGTGTCCGGGCTGGCCTTCGTGCTGGATCTCCCGCTGGTGATCGTGGTGGTTGGCCTGATCTATTTCATCGAAGCGCTGTCCGATATCCTGCAGGTCGCTTATTTCAAGCTGACGCACGGCAAACGGATTTTCAAAATGGCACCGATTCACCATCATTTTGAACTGTGCGGATGGTCCGAAACGAAAATTTTCTACGTTTTTTCCGGCATCACGCTGATTCTGTCGGTTCTGGCGGTTTTCGGCGTCCGATGCTTCTTTGAATAGGCGACGGCTTCGGCTGCAAACAGATGCATGGAGGTGAAAAACGGACAATGGATTCCGGAAAAAGAACGGCGGCGCACAAAACCTATCAACGCCTGAATCAGACGCGCAAACCGGCACAGCGGACGCATACGCCCGCGAAGCTGCCGAAAAAGGAAACCTCCCACGCGGAGCGGGCATCCAGACGCGCCGCTGATGCGGCGTTCGAAAACGCCGGGCTGACCGCAAATGCCGCCCCGGCCGGTGAAGCAAAAATTGATCAGCTTCTGCGGGAAGACCGCCAAAAACCGGTCAAGCAGAAGAAAAAGTTTATTCCGGTCGATGTGCCGTTTTTTATGCTGGTCTTCGGCCTGCTGTGCTTCGGCCTGATTATGATGTACTCGGCGAGCTACGCCTGGTCGATTCACGACACAGGCACCCCCTACCGCTATATCCGGCAGCAGCTCATCTGCGCCGGTCTGGGTCTGGGTGCCATGGTATTCCTCTCCATCTATGACTATACCCGCATGAAAAAATGGACGGTGCTGTACTACCTGTTTGCCGTCACGCTGCTGCTGCTGGTGGTCTTCATCGGACGTACCTCCAACGGCGCAAAGCGCTGGCTGCAAATCGGCAGCATCACGTTCCAACCGTCGGAATTCGCAAAGCTGGCGGTCATCTGGATGCTGGCTTGGCTGTACTCCAACATCGGCAAACGGGTGCGACGATTCTGGTGGATGGTGGCTGTTCTGATCGGAACGCTGCTGCCGGTGGTCGGCCTGATCTTCGTGGAAAAGCACATTTCCGCCATCCTGCTCATCTGCGTGACGGCGGGCGTCATGACGTTTTTTGCAGGTGCCAAAATCTGGCACCTTGTAGCGATTCTGGCCGGTGGCGGCGGTCTGCTGGGGCTGTTTGCCAAGCTGAGCGGGAAGTTCGGCTACATTACCGCCCGCTTTTCCGTCTGGCATGACCCGTTTATTGACCCGCGGGGCACCGGCTATCAGACGATTCAGTCGCTCTATGCCATTGCAAGCGGCGGGATTTTCGGACTTGGACTTGGGCAGAGCCGCCAAAAGCAGCTCTACCTCCCGGAAGCACACAACGACTACGTGTTCTCGGTTGTGTGTGAAGAGCTCGGCCTGGTCGGTGCCGTGCTGGTGCTGGCTCTGTTTACGGCGCTGATTGTGCGCGGATACTGGATTGCCATGCACGCAGCTGACCGCTTCGGCTCACTGCTGGCCGGCGGCATCACCACGCTGATCGCCATGCAGACCATGATGAATATCGCCGTTGTGACCAACGCCATACCGGTCACGGGCGTTTCTCTGCCGTTCTTCAGCTACGGAGGAACATCGCTCGTTCTGCTGCTGGCGGAAATGGGCATTGTGCTGAGCGTATCCAAACAGATGCGGACAGACCGGGTCTGACAGACCCGCCGGCATCGGAAATCGAGAAGGGAGATGCGACCCACTATGAAAATCATCCTTGCAGGCGGCGGTACGGCGGGACATATCAACCCGGCCATTGCCATTGCCAGATACATCCGGAAACGCCGTCCGTCGGCCGAAATCCTCTTCGTCGGCGCCGCCAACGGTATGGAAACCCGACTGGTTCCGGAAGCCGGCTTCGAGCTGCGCACCTTTCCCATGTCGGGCATGATGCGCGGCATTTCGTGGAAGGCTGCCAGGCACAACCTGAAAACGGCGAAGCTCCTGACCGGTGCCATGAAGGCCGCTGATCGCATTCTGGACGAATTTCAGCCGGACATCATCGTCGGAACCGGCGGCTTTGCCTGCTTTGCACCGCTCTATCGTGGCGCAAAACGCGGCATCCCCACGGTGATTCATGAATCCAACGTCCTGCCGGGACGCACCAACCGCCTGCTCAGCCGCTATGTGGATCGCATCCTTCTCGGCTTTGAGGACGGCGCAAAATACCTGAAGCACCCGGAAAAGATTCGCGTGACCGGCAACCCCCTGCGGGAAGGGATGCTCTTTACCGATCAGGCTGCAGCCAAGCAGACTCTGGGCGTCGAGGGCAAGCTGGTCTATTCCGCATTCGGCTCACAGGGCGCCCGACGGATGAACGAATTGACGGCGGAACTGTTTGCGCTGGAGGAAGCTGATCACGCTTCGTTCCGTCACATCCATTCCACCGGCGCCTTCGGATACCAGTGGATGCCGGAGCGCGTCGCATCGCTCGGCGTTGACCTGGCCGCCTCCGGCCGCATCGATATGCGCGAATATGTCCATGATGCACCGACTGTCATGGCGGCAGCCGATCTGATGATCTGCCGCGCCGGCTCCATGACCATGAGCGAGCTCTGCGCAACGGGGACACCGGCCATCATGATTCCGTCTCCAAACGTCGTCGAGAACCACCAGTACCGCAATGCCCGCGCACTGGCTGATCGCGGTGCTGCTGTGTTGATCGAGGAAAAAGACCTGACCGCGCAAAGACTGTACGATACGGTTCGCGAGCTCCTGAAGGATGAAGCGCGACTGGCTGAAATGCGGCAGGCGGCGCTGTCACAGGCCGTCTTTGATGCAGAGGAGCAGATTGATCGCTGCATCCGGGAATTGCTCGGCGAAACAGAGGAATCCCGGTAAAAACAGGAACAACTTCACGCCATTTCCCATAGAATGAAATGGTTTTCCCGGAAACCAATGGGAAAGAAAGGCGTGAAAACAATGGCTTGGATTGAAACCACCGGCGGACGGGCGCTGAACGGGTGCGTCACCGTGCAGGGCTCCAAAAACAGCGTCCTGCCGATTCTGGCCGCAACGGTGCTCACCGGCGGCATCAGCGTGATTGAAAACTGCCCGGAGCTGAGCGATGTGGCGGCGACAGTGGCCATTCTGGAAGAAATTGGCTGCCGCGTGACGCGCAGAAATTCAACGCTGACGGTAGACAGCGAATGCATAAACGAGTATAATATATCCATAGAGCATATGTCCTCGCTCCGCTCCTCCATCGTCTTCCTGGGTGCGCTGCTGGCGCGGATGGGTCGTGCCGACCTGTTCATGCCCGGCGGCTGCGAGCTGGGTGCCCGCCCGATCGATATTCACCTGTGGGCGCTGATGCGTATGGGCGCTCGAATTTCCAACCGTGATGGCCGCCTGAACGGGACGGCATCCCGGCCAATTGGCTGTGAGCTGGTGCTGCCGATTCCGAGCGTTGGCGCAACGGAAAATATCATGCTCTTTGCAACCGCCTGCGAAGGCACCACCACGATTGTCAACGCCGCGAGGGAACCGGAAATCGTGGAATTGCAGGCCTACCTGACGGCGGCCGGATTTGACGTTTCCGGCGCGGGGACACCGGTGATCCGCGTGACGGGGTGTCGCCCCGCCCGACTGAACGGCTGCGTGCGGTATCGGGTTCAGCCGGATCGCATTGCGGCAGCCACATGGATGTGCGCGGCGGCAGCGGCCGGTGGTGAAATTCTTGTGGACGGTGTGGAGCTTGAACCGCTTGCCCGCCTGGCCTCTGTGCTGAATGCGATGGGCTGCACCGTTTACCGGCAGCAAAACGCCGTCACGGTTCGCCGGACGGGTGCGCTGATCGCCCCGGCAGAACCGATTCGAACGGGACCGTATCCCGGCTTCCCGACCGATATGCAGCCGCTGTTGATGGTTCCGGCATTACTGGCCAACGGCTGCACCACGTTTGAAGAAAATATGTTTGACGACCGCTATCGACACGTTCCGGAGCTGAACCGCATGGGCGCACGAATTGCGGTCAGCGGGAAATACGCACTCTGCACGGGCGTTCCAACGCTGCACGGTGCAACGGTGTGCGCCTGCGATTTGCGCGGCGGCGCAGCTCTCGTGCTGGCGGGGCTCTGCGCGGAGGGCAAAACGGTGATCGCCAATCCGGCGTACATCGACCGCGGCTATGAACACATTGAAGAAACGCTGGCCGCACTGGGTGCGGATATCCGGCGCATCCGGACAGAACAGCGACATACAGGGGCTTACTGAATTATGGCAACAGGCTATCCAGGCAACACAACAGGCAGAAAGACGGCTGATCCGAAACAAGACAGACCGTCTTTTTCCCATACCCGGACAAGCCGACCCGAAGGTGCCAAAGCCGAATCGTCCGCTGCGAAAACGCGGACATCCTCCGTCAGGACATCACGCCGAAAAGCCCGCGCCCGCAAGAGAAATGCACGGATTTTTGCCTGCATCGGCATCGTGGCGGTGATTCTATCCGTCCTGTTTGCCGTCACCGTCTTTTTTACGGTCGATGTGATCGAGGTACACGGCAATACCGTCTATACAAGCAATGAGATCATTGAAAAAATGGGCGTGCAGTTCGGCGACAACCTGCTGCTGATGGACAAGTATCAGGTCATCGACCGCGTCCTGAACAGCTGCGTGTTCATCGATTCGATGGAGATTCGCCGCGTCCTGCCCAACAAGCTGGTCGTCCGCGTGACAGAGGTTCAGATGGCCGTCGGCTTTGACTGTGAAAACGGGAACTACTGGCTGGCCGACCCGGATGGACGACTGCTGCAAAAGGTGACGGAGCTGCCGGCCTATTCATCGTGCATTTCCGGCATTCAGCTGAAAAACCCACGTCCGGGCGCAACCTTTGAGGCGCTCGAAAGCGAAAAGCAGCAGCCGATGGAAACGCTGCTGGCTGCCCTGAAAAAGAACGACTGCTATGAGGCTGTTACCAATATCCGACTCGAAAAAATCTACGACATCCGCCTGACCTATCAGGAACGGTACGAGGTGATTTTCGGCCGGAGTGACCAGATCGACAACGGTCTGGCCAAGCTGAAACTGGTCATTGCGGAG
Organism: uncultured Oscillospiraceae bacterium; assembly: GCA_964515055.1. Classification (GTDB taxonomy): domain Bacteria; phylum Bacillota; class Clostridia; order Oscillospirales; family QAMX01; genus QAMX01. The sequence goes on from CAZEUG010000016.1 coordinate 18,802, forward strand.
CTGGAAAATCAGGGAACGTTCAGCGCAACCATCGATTTCTCCGACGGAACCATCCGTGTCATTCCGTAAAACGGCCGGAATCGAAAAAAAGTGCGCCGGGGCTCCAAAAAAAAGCGGCGATTATATTGTAATTTCGCCAAAAATAGTGTACAATATAATAGTGTATATCAGAATCGAAAAGCACCTTGAATATAAAATGCGGGAGGAAACGAAAAATGCCTTTGAAAAATGACTTCAACGATGATACGGTTGTCAATATTAAAGTGATCGGCATCGGCGGAGGCGGCAACAACGCGATCAATCGAATGATTGCCAGCAATCTGCAGGGCGTCGAGTTTATTTCAATCAATACGGACAAGCAGCAGCTGCTGAAAGCATCCGGCGAAGTGCTGCAGGTCGGCGAACGGATTACCCGTGGCCAGGGCTGCGGTGCCAACCCGGAAAAAGGCAAAAAAGCAGTCGAAGAAAATAAGGATGACATCATCAAGCTGATTCAGGACGCTGACATGATCTTTATCACCGCCGGTATGGGCGGCGGCACAGGGACGGGCGGCGCTCCGGTTGTCGCCGAAATCGCCCGTGAACTCGGCATCCTGACTGTCGGCGTTGTCACCAAACCGTTCAAATTTGAAGGCAAGCGCCGCATGGATCAGGCCGAACAGGGCATCGAAATGCTGCGCAACGCGGTGGACTCCCTGGTCGTCATTCCGAACGAACGCCTGAAATACGTCACCGACCAGAAAATCACCTTCCTGAACGCATTCGATATCGCGGATGACGTTCTCCGCCAGGCCGTTCAGAGCATCTCTGACCTGATCAAGATGCAGGGGCTGGTCAATCTGGACTTTGCAGACGTCAGTGCCATTATGCGTGACGCCGGCTACGCCCACATGGGTATGGGCAAAGCCTCCGGCAAGGACAAGGCCAACGAAGCGGCCAAGCTGGCCATTCAGAGCCCGCTGCTCGAAACCTCGATCAACGGCGCAAAGCGCATCCTGATCAACTTCATCGGCTCCATCGATATCGCGCTGGACGAGGTCGAAACGGCTGCCTCCATCGTCGAAGAAGCGGCGCATCCGGAAGCCAACATCATTTTCGGTGCCGCCATTGACGACACGCTGGACGATGAAATCAAGGTCACCATCATTGCCACCGGCTTCGATACCGAAGGTCCGAACCTGCTGGATGAAACGCCGAAGGCGGCCAAGCAGCCCGCGAGAGAAGCGGCAGACAATCTCGATGTCTACCCGCAGTCGACCGCGAAATCGACCGCACCGGCGGACGATGACCCCTATGGCGATATCATGGCCATCTTCAATAAAAAATAAGCTGCCTTTGAATCGGGCAGGGATTACATAAAGAGCGGGAGGAAACGGCATGGAGCTGCGTTATGACGGCGGCGAAGTCACGAGAATTAAAGTGATCGGGATTGGCGGCGGCGGAAACAATACGATTGACCGCATGGTAGAGGCAAAGCTGCAGGGAGCGGAATTCATCGCGATGAACACCGACCTGCAACAACTGAATCGCTCCAAAGCGCCGGTCAAACTCCAGCTTGGCGCAAAGGCAACGCTGGGGCGCGGCTGCGGCGCAAGACCGGAACGCGGCCGCAAATCGGCAGAGGAAAACAAAGATGAAATCACAGCGCTGCTGCAGGATACCGACATGGTCTTCATCACAGCCGGTATGGGCGGCGGAACGGGTACAGGCGGTGCGCCGGTGGTTGCGGAAATTGCCCGCAGCATGGGCATCCTGACCGTTGGCGTTGTGACGCGTCCCTTCAAGTTTGAAGGGGCACAGCGCGCCAAACAGGCGGAAGCCGGTCTGGCTGAATTCCATCAGTATGTCGATGCGCTTGTTGTGATTCCGAATGAACGCCTGAAATATGTGACCGACCAGAAAATCACGTTTGTGAATGCGTTTGCCTATGCGGATGATGTCCTGAAACAGGCCATTTCCAGCATCTACGAGCTGATCACCATGCAGGGTCTGATCAGCCTCGACTTCGCCGACGTGCAGACCGTCATGCAGAACAGCGGCTATGCCCATATGGGCGTTGGCCGTGCAGCTGGACGGGATAAGGCCAACGAAGCGGCCAGAATGGCCATTCAGAGCCCGCTTCTGGAAACCTCCATCCGAGGCGCGAAGGGCGTCCTCATCAACGTTGTCGGTTCGCCGGATCTGGAGCTGGACGAAGTGGACGCAGCCGCCAGCATTGTCCGGGAAAATGCCGACCCCAACGCCACCATCATTTTCGGCGCAGCCATTGATGAAACGCTGAACGATGAAATGCGGATCACGATCATTGCGACCGGCTTTGAGAATGACAGCCCGAATATGCTCGGCAGCGAGCCGAAGGCCGCTGCTGTAACGCGCTCAACGCAGCCGGCACCGGCACCGGCCGGAATCGATGACGATCTGCCGTTTGCCCGTACCAACGCACCAAAACCGAAAAAAGAAGAACCCGAATCCGGCTATTCGCAGGATTATGAGCGAATTCTGGAAATCCTCCGCGGAAAATAAACGTCCCGACAAACAGAAAGTTGACAGAAAGCCGCAACGACTCCGTTGCGGCTTTCTGATCCCGACAATTCCTGTCGAAAACCAGAATAAAAAGGAGAACCCATTATGCAGAATGCAGTCATTGAGATGGAAAACGGCGGAAAAATGACGCTGACCCTTCACCCGGAACACGCACCGGAGACGGTGGCCAATTTTGTCAAGCTGGCAAACAGCGGCTTCTATGACGGCCTGATTTTTCACCGCGTCATTCGCGGCTTTATGATTCAGGGCGGTGACCCGACCGGTACCGGCCGCGGCGGCCCCGGCTATCAGATTCACGGCGAATTCGCCGCCAACGGCGTCCAGAACACCCTGAAGCACACACGCGGCGTCATTTCTATGGCGCGTGCCATGGATCCGAACTCCGCTGGCTCCCAGTTCTTCATCATGCATGAGGACGCACCCCACCTGGATGGCCAGTACGCGGCCTTCGGTGTGATGAGCGACGGCTTTGATACGCTCGACCAAATTGCGGAAACCGAGACGGATTATTCCGACCGCCCGCTTTCGGAGCAGAAAATCAAAACCGTGACCATTGTGGAAGCCTGATCACGGCCAAAACCCCTTGCCGTTCCACGGCGAACCGTTCGTTTCTGACGGACAGCTCGCGGGCGGCAAGGGGCTTTTTTGTTGCAAAAAATGAGAAAACTACGACCGGATGGTGCTCAGAAAGGCGACGGCCTTGCCCAGAATCCGAATCCGGTTTAAGTCCCCACCTTCATAATTCAGCGGCGCAAACATCGGATTCTCTGCGCGAAGCTCCACGCGGTTCGGATATTTGTAAACGCGCTTCAGCGTCGCCTCATCACCGATCAAAACGGCGGCAATCTCGCCGTTGTCCACATCGGGCTGCTCCCGGATCAGAACAATATCGCCGTCAAAAATCCGGGCATTGATCATGGAATCGCCCTTGCAGCGGAGACAGAAATCGGCCGGGATGTTGTCCGGAACCTGCAAAAAGTCGTCGATGTTCTCCGCCGCGAGAATCGGCGTGCCGCAGGCAATCGCACCGAGCAGCGGGAGCGGACGCATCTGCGGAAGGGGGAGGACGTTCTCCGGAACCGTCAGGACAGACGGCGCACCGCGCAATGCGTTGGAAACGGGCTGCCCCTCCGCCGCAATGATCGCTGCAGGCTCCAGCCTCAAAATTTCGGCCAGCGCCGCAATTCGATTCTGCTTCATGCTGGCAATATCGCCCGATTCCCAGCGCGAAACGGTCGCCTCACTGACACCAACGTGCCGCGCCACATCGCTCTGTGTCAAGCCCAATTCCACCCGGCGGTCCTTCAGATACCGGTTCATATGCATCCTGATTCCTTCTTCCCAATGTGAATCGATCGTCTGTTCGATCGTCTGCATCTATTATATCATAAAAACCGGCTGAGGACAATACGTAAATGCAAGCTCAACGAAATTCTTGCGTCTCCGTATTGACAAACGAACGAATGTATGGTATACTGTGGGGGCAAATATCCAACCCACCCACAAACAGTCGATGCAAAACTTGCGAAAACGCAAAAGAAAGGAACAGAGGAATGCAGAGAGACGAACAAGAAAAGCTGACGGAAACGGCGAACCGGCTGCGGCGCTATCGGGAAAAAGCGGCGTCTGCCGAGGTTTTGCGGGCGAAGCTGTCGGCGCTGCAGGAAACGGCCTCAGCCTGTCGCCGGAGCAGTCCGGGTGCTGCCATCCGGGCACAGCTGCGGGCAGCCTATCGACGGACGGAGGTGCAGCTGCGCCTTCAGCAGGTGGAAACGCGGCAAATCGAGTGCGCGCTGGAACGGCTGACGCCGGAGGAACGATTGATTTTGACGGATATGCTGATCCGTCCGGTGCCGATGGCAGCCGATCAGCTCTGTGAAAAGCTGAACATCGAAACGGCCACCGTCTATCGCAGAAGGCGGGCGGCACTCCGGAAAATGGCAGGGCTGCTCGGCGAAAAGGGCAGCCGGAACGGCACGAAATGAGGCGATGCACCGGAATTGGCCGACGGACACGGGAAGCGTCTTGCATTTTTGGCAGACATATGATACAATAAAAGAGAACCGATTTCCGGCAGAATGGCTGCCGAAAAACCGAACCGTGAACCATCCGGAGAAAGGAAGAAGAACATGAAACGTCTGCAATCGCCTGTGGCTTGTCTGCGCCGAATGCTGCCTATCCTGCTGGCCGCCGTGCTGTTGGCTGGCTGTAGCACGGATACTCCGGTGCAGGAAACCTCCGTGTCTTCTTCTGCAGGTACCTCTGCGGTGCCGACAACGTCACTGACCTCCACGCCACCGGCGACGACGCCGGCCCCGGTCACTACGCCACCGTCCGGTGAGGCTCAAATCTACATCGTTTTTGACCAGGAAGCGCCGGACGTCTACCCGCTGCCCAATACCGGGACGTTGGATGCATCCGTCCTCCTGCAGGGGATTGCGCGGCTGACCGGCTGGAACTGCGACGTCAACCACGTGGAAATCCTGAGCGGGATTGCCCGCGTTGATCTGGCCGAGACCGCGCTTCCGTTCACCTGGACCGGCGAAGCGGAACGCGATCACGACAGCTCCGCTAATTTTTACGCCCCATCCTATGTGGATACGGTGTTTTTATTTCTCGACAGCATCCAGCAGACGCTGATGAAAAATCTGGGACTGTCCGGCGTCATCTTCACGCAGAATGACGGACAGCCGCTCCGGCTGAATCGCCTGCAGTCGGCTGTCGAACTCTTCCCGGCGGATACAGCCTATCGCGGCAGCTCCTATTATCGGGCGCTGCTGCTGGATACCCCCGAATTCAGCACAGACGAGTATGAGCTGGTGCAGCTGGCCTGCGGAATGACAGTGCTGTGCCCGAAGAGCTTTCAGCCGGACGGCGAAGGCGACGCGGAATACCACATGGTCTATGAACAGGGTGACCAGATTGCAACGATCGTCTGGCACGAATACCCGCTGAACATCTCTGCTGATGACAGCGAAGCACTGCTTCAGGAGTCGAAACGGCTTCTTGCGGGCTGGCGCGATCATCTGACGGCGATGGATTCCGTCACCTGGACGGATACGCAGACGGCGACCGACTCCGGCTATATGCTGGACGGCGCCATCGGCACCTATCGCTGCCACGTGACCGGGTTCCTGGCGCCGGTACACTCCGCGTATTATGAAGTGGTGCTGCTCTATGACCCGGCGCTCTCCGAGGCCACTGATTCGTTCCCCGGCATGGAGACCATCGTCCGTGACCTCTCCTATGCGTTGAGCCACTACAACTGACAAAATCATATCTGTCTTCAGGGCGGGGTGCAATTCCCGACCGGCGGTATAGTCCGCGAGCGCCGTGTGCGCATGATTTGGTGCAATTCCAAAACCGACAGTATAGTCTGGATGAAAGAAGACAAAAGCGCTTTTTTTGACGCCCAAAAGACAGATTTGTTCTTTTGGGCGTTTTGATTTGCACAAAAACCATGAAAAGAGGGAATTTTGGATGAAAAACGATCGCATTCGAAGCATGACAACCGCAGCTATGCTGACCGCATTGGCCGTGGCCGCCGTCTGGATTTGCCGCATTCCGATTGTCCTGTTTCTGAAATACGAACCGAAAAACGTGATTCTGACGATCGGCGGCTTCCTGTTCGGCCCGATGATGGCGCTTGTCGTGACGGTGGCCTCAGCGCTGATCGAAATGATCACTGTCAGTGATACAGCCGGATGGGGGCTGCTCATGAATATTCTGGCCAGCGGGTCGTTTGCGGTGTTGGCCTCTCTCGCATACCGAAAAAAGCGGACGCTGACCGGTGCCGTGATCGGCCTGATCGGCGGGACGATTCTCTCAACTGCCATGATGCTCCTGTGGAACTGGCTGGTGACGCCGCTGTATATGGGCATCGAACGCGCCGACGTGATCAAGCTGCTGGTGCCGTATTTCCTGCCGTTCAATGCGCTGAAGGGAAGCCTGAATTCAGCGCTGACTCTGCTGCTGTATCAACCGGCTGTCACCGCACTGCGCCATTCCGGGCTGCTCCGGACAACGCCGAACACCCATGCACCGCAGGCGAAAACGACGGTGCTGGTGTCCGCCTGCGCCGCCGCACTGCTGGCCTGCTCCGTCATTGCCTTCCTTGTGCTGCACGGCTGAAACGCAATTTCGACGGACCTGCTGCTCCGATCGGGGAAACACATCAAACGAAGAGCCGCCTGTATCGACGTTCGTCGATGCAGGCGGCTCTTTTGAACAGAATGCGTTGGGGATGGTATGAGCGAAGCTGAAATACCGTGCTGGAGCTTCCCTTGTGGTTACGGCAGGGGTTTTTTCTCCGGCGGATTCTGGCGCGACTGCCGTCTGCGGGTTCTGTGGCGGTGCAGCAGCAGAACGGCCAGCACGACCAGCGCAATCAGCAGGAGCCAGAACAGAATCTCCAGAATGTTGCCGAGGAACCAGATGGCAAAGGTGCGGAACCCATCACGCAGACGAAGCGTGCTGCTGCGGAAGGTGTCGGCCAGCCGTTCGCCAAACGTCTGTGGCTCGGCCTTTGGCTCGGTCAGCACGGCGACCTCCGACAGGCTGATGGAAACCGTGCTGTAGGCAATCTGCGAATCCAGCTGCTTCAGTCGGGACGTATACGATTCAATCTGATAGCGGATATCACTGAGCGTCTGCTCGATTTCGAGGACAGCCTGTAAATCGGAAGCCTCCGCCAACAGCGCCAGAATGCGCTCCTCCTGCTGATGCAGGGTCTTTAGCCGCGCATCGATATCCACATATTGCAGCGTGACATCCTGAGAGGAGAGCGATTCACCGGTGATGGTGCCGATTGACGAAACGCGGCCGAAAAAGCTGTTCAGCTGATCAGCCGGAATCCGCAGCACCAGCGAAGCGGAACGGAGCTGCGAACGGCTGGACTGAATCGACTTCCCGAAAATCTCGGATGACTCCGTATAACCGCCGAATTCAGCGGCCAAGGCGTCAATCGCCGACAGAGACGCGTCAAAATCCAGCGTCTGGATGCGGTAGGAAACCTGGTAAATCATCTTGCGGGAAGGATCGACTGCACCGATGCTCAGAGAAGAATCACCGCCATCGACCGCGCAGTCCTCCGACATCCACTCGTTGGAGCCGACTTCCTCCCGAATGTACGCGTCGCTTTTTTCGCTGTCTGCGCTCCCGTTCAGACGCACAGAGGACGAACCGGCACTGCAGCCGGACAACATCAGGGCAAACAGCAGGAGGACAAGGAACAGCGAATGTTTTCGAATTGATTGCTTCATCATAGCAGGGCCTCCTTTTTCTGCATCAGTCCAGATAACGACTGGTGATTTCGACCAGCAGCTCATTCAACGGCCGCACCTCATATTCGCCGATCGTCGGCTCTAAGTGATCGCCGCCGATGCCGCTGTCGCTGGTGAGGAATGTGTAGGTTCCACCGGTCAATGCGGCAGCTGTGCGGAGGAAGTACTCGGCTTCCGTATCCACACCGCTGGACGCAACGGGAATCAGGTGGACGCCGTTGGCGGCAAAGGCCGGCAGCAGCTGCCGAAGCTGCGTGACCACGTTGAGCTGATTACTGTGGGGCGGTGCATCACAGACGAGATAGCAGAGCCGGACAGAGCCCTCTGCCCAATTGTGCTCGTTCAGAGCGTTGGCCAGCGCCGCATCCACGGCCTCCGGATTATCTCCGCCGCCTGCGGCAGACTGCGCCGCCAGATCGGCAAGGCTCTGACGGATGTTCTCGGTGAAGTCATAAGGAAGGACAAGATAGGCGTCCCCTTTGTCGCGGTAGAAGTTGACGCTGAGGCGAATGCGCGTGTTCGGGTGTGCTTCGGAAACGGAGTGGATGACGTCCTCCAGCTCAGCCTGAAGATACGAAAGCTCATCGCCCATGGAACCGGTCGTGTCAATGACAAACATGAGATCGAGCGTCTCGACAGGGCTGGCAGCAGCAGCCATCACAAAACGCATCGCATCCTCGCCGTCCACGATGGGCTGGCTCTCCTCCGCACTGCCCAGCAGAACCGTGACGGTGCCGCCCTGCGCCTGATCGTTCGAAAGCGCAAAGAGATACGCCTGCCCGGAGGCATCGGTGACGGTGCGATAGACGTCCTGCCCGTTCATACCGACCCAGACAACCGGGACGTTGGCAAGCGGCTCATTCTGCGCGTTCAAAACCGTGACAGCGATGCGGCGGGCAATCGTCAGCTGATAGCGAATCGAAAGGTCCGACCAGTCCTGCCGCTGCAGTACATCGGTGAAAAAGTCAAAATTCAGGTTGTCGCACCATTCACCCGCCGTCAGCAGACCGGGAACGGGGATGGGCTGATTGCTGTTGAGAATCGGGTATGTGCTGCTTTCAATCGGAGCATACGATCCATCCACAGATGGAATCGTATCAATTTCCATCTTCGAATCGGAGAAAAGCACATCCGCATTGAGAATATCATCCAAATCGCCGCACCCATCGGATTCGTCCAGCGGGTTCTTTTCGACATCCTCGACCGCGCCGCAGACGTCGGTGGCCTGCGGAGACGCGTTAAAACGATCGCCGGACGAGGCCAGGCGGGAAACGGTCACGGAACAGATCAGCGCCATCATGGCAAAGGAAGCGGCGAGCTTCCAGTACATCGAACGCCTGCGCGGGACGGAACGTGCGACCGACTCCTGCGGGGTATCGGCGGCACGGGACAAAATCGAATCCTTCAGTCCATCCGGCGGGGTAGAAGGAGCGGCATCTCGAATCCAATGCTCAAGCTCCCTGCTGCGCCTTTTCATACAATCAATCCTTTCTTTCTCCATCAGACAGAAGCTGTGGGATAACACCTGCGCAGCTTTTTGAGCGCGTACGCATACTTCCAGCGCACAACCGGAGAGGACAGGCCGAGCAGATCGGCAATCTCTGCATGAGACAGAGCGCCGTAAATGCGGAGGCGCACAATTTCCAACTCTTCGGCTGTCAGGGTATCCGTCAGCAGCCGCTGTACATCGACACGCGCCGCAACGTCATCTTCAAAGACCGGCTCTGCCGACGGATGCGCGCAATCAGCCGACAGAAGGGAAGAGAGACGGTGCAGCTCGTCCAGACAGAGGTTGCGCACAATCCGCAGAATCCAGGCCATGGGGCGGCTGAAGGATACGTATCCGGGGGCGAAGCGCCAGATGCGGAGAAACGCATCCTGTACAACGTCGCGTGCCGCCTCCGGCCGCTTCAGCACAGACAGCGCATACGCATACATGGATGAAGCGCACTGCTCATACAGTTCACCGAAAGCATCTCGGTCACCTTGCCCTGTGCGGGAGATCAGATCATCCAACAGGCGATCCGATCCGGGATTCTGAATCATATTGACAACCTCCATTCTGTCAGGATAACGGATGATGGAAGCCATTTGGAGAAAAAAGGAAGAAAAAAATTTCAGTCTTCGCAGGAACGCGGTTCCACGAGGAATCTGAACAGGTGGCGGTGCAGACGCCAATGCTCCGTCACGGTAATCCGTCCGGCACTGTAGCAGTCGATCCCGGCCAGCTCCTCATCAATCTGCCGGGCGTTGTCCTCAACCGAGCCCAGACAGGCAAACAGCCGGCGGTAGGCCGGGTCGCGCTGCAGAGAGACGGCGCGGCGAATCGTAAAGAACAACCAGACGCCCCAGACGGCAATCAAAATCGAGGAAAAGGCGATGCTGGTGCCGACGCTGGAAAATGCCTCTGCCGTGGCGTCAAAGATCAACGGACGAAGCGCATGACTGTCGATATCAGAGCAGCTGAGCAGCTCCTTACAGAGGTCGTCCGGCAGATAGCCCAGTGTCCCGGTCAGACGGTCCAGCTGCACCAGCGCAGAACGCTTGACGGCGATATAGGTTCCGTCCTCCAGCTGCGCCAGCGTGTAGCAGACGACATTGTCCGCCTTGCCGCCGGGCTGCTGGGTCAGCTCATGAAACGCAGCAGGTGTCCACGCCAGGTGGCAGGAACCATTCCTTGCGTACATCAGCCGCTTCAAGGCGGGATCCTGATCAAACACGGTGGAGGATTCGTAGTTGGCCGAAAAACCGAAGGATGTCAAATCGGTAAGCGGGTCGTCAATCGCGGCTATGTCGCTGCCGGTGATTGGCTGCGGCTCGCTGTAGGCCAGACGGGCGCGATAAATGGTGCTCATGGTGTCAAAGTAGAAAATCAAAATGAAGACAACCAGACAGAGCAGAATCCGGTTCCGATTCACACGGCGGATTTCGCGGCAAAAGGTGCTGTCGTGGAAGCTCCAGTTCTCCAGGTCAGAGGGTTGAACAAATGGCATGGTCATATTCCTGTTCCCGCCCAAAACAGAGCGGGATCCTTTCTGATTCGGTTCAAATGCAGGGGATCAGGCGCGAAGCCTGATCGTCCCTATTGTACCATAACAGCCGTGAAAATTCAAGTCATCTGCGCTTGCTGCGCCGCTCGAAGCGCATCCGGAAGGCAAAAAAACGCGGCCAAATGCCCGAAAAACACGGTTCAGCAAGGCCAAAATCAAAGTGCACACAAAAATGATGTATATCCTTGGTCAGATTTGGTCATTTTAAACTTGACAAATGGACGGATTCGTGGTAAATTATTGTTGTTAGCACTCGAAGGGTTTGAGTGCTAACGCAGACGATCGGAAAGGAGTGAAACGCGATATGCTGACAGAGCGGCAAAGACGCATTCTGAAAGCCATCATTGATGTTTATGTGGAAACAGCAGAGCCGGTGGGTTCGAAAATCCTGGCACAGCGGCTTGATCTCGGCGTTTCACCTGCCACACTCCGAAACGAAATGGCGGAGCTGATCAACCAGGGCTACCTGGAGCAGCCGCACACTTCGGCCGGTCGCGTCCCCACGCATAAAGGCTATCGCCTGTATGTGAATGAGCTGATGAACGATTACGCGCTCACACGGGAGGATACCTCCCGCCTGCACGAGGCACTCCGGCTGAAAATCGCGGAGTATGACAAGCTGATCGACGAAGCCGGAAAGGCGATTTCCCGCCTGACCAATTACGCGTCCATCACGGCGCGGCCGAAGCTGGGCGCGGCGGAAACCATCCGCCATATCGATCTCGTCCGCTGCGGAGAGTCTGCATTCGTGGTCGTCGTGGTCACGGGGCGTGGTACCGTGCGGAATCGGCTGATTCAGACAACGACAGACGTTTCAGACACGGAGCTGGAACGGCTGCGCAGCGCGCTCAACATTGTGCTGACCGGGCTGGAACCGGGCGGCATCACATTGACGCATATTCGCAGGCTGGAAACGGTGGCCTCAGAGAGCTGCATCGATCTGCTCGGACAGACGGTGGCGTTCCTCCGGGAAATCGGCGAGGCCTCCGGCGAAATGGAAGTCCGCTTTGCCGGTGCCGGGAATCTGCTCGGCTATCCGGAATACCGGGATGTGGACAAAGCGCGTGAGCTGCTGAGCTTTCTAAGCAGCGCACCGCCAACGGATTGGATGTCGGCCGCCGGAAACCTGCCTGTGGTTTACCGCATCGGCGAAGAAAACGGCGCAGAACCGCTGAAGGATGCGAGCATGGTCGTGGCCAAGTGCCCGCTGGGCAACGGCTGCACCGGGTACATCGGCATTGTCGGGCCGACCCGCATGAATTATCCGCAGCTGGCCGCCCGACTGGAATATTTTGCAAAAGGTCTGAGCGCACTGCTGGGCGGATCGCCATCCGGGCGCGAGGTTCGTGCCGATCGGCAGACGCCGCCGACAGGTGCCGGCACAGATGGAAGGAATGAGTCAAAATGACAGAAGATCAGAAGAAAAACAACGAGTCAGCCGCAGAAGAAACCGCCGTTGCCCAGAGCACGCCGGAAGAGCTGGATGCACTGGTTGCAGAGCTGACCCAGTCCAATGATGAAATGGCCAGAGAGCTGGAAAGCGCCAAAAAGCTGGCTGAAGAGACGAAGGATACGCTGCTGCGCACGGCGGCAGAGTACGATAACTTCCGCAAACGCTCCGCCAGAGAAAAGGATGCCGTCTATGCGGAAACGGTCGCAAAAACGATCGAAGCGTTTTTACCGGTGGTTGACAACCTGGAACGTGCAGTCGCCTTCTCCGATACGGAAGGGCTGAAGCAGGGTCTGGAGCTGACCCTGAAGCAGCTGGCCGGTGTGCTGGCCAAGCTGAATATCACCGCGATTGACCCGGCCGGTCAGCCGTTTGACCCCAACCTGCACAATGCCGTGATGCACGTGGAGGATGAATCAATGGATGAAAACATCGTGGCCGAGGTTCTGCAAAAGGGCTACGAAATCGATGGCCGCGTGATTCGCCACGCTGTCGTCAAGGTGGCCAACTGACGTCAAACGACAAATAAAATTGCAAAAAAATCCAACTTAGATTGATTGAAAAGAACAGATTCTTGGAGGTATATTGATTATGGCAAAGATTATTGGGATTGACCTTGGTACAACAAACTCCTGCGTAGCAGTTATGGAAGGCGGCGACCCGGTCGTCATCGCAAACGCAGAAGGCGCACGGACAACGCCGTCTGTCGTCGCATTCGGAAAAACCGGTGAGCGCCTCGTCGGCAATACGGCGAAGCGCCAGGCGATTACCAACCCGGATCGCACCATCATTTCCATCAAACGTGAAATGGGTACGGCACATAAGGTCGAAATTGACGATAAAAGCTACACGCCGCAGGAAATTTCCGCGATGATTCTGCAAAAGCTGAAGGCCGACGCGGAAAGCTACCTCGGCACCGCGGTCACACAGGCCGTCATCACTGTCCCGGCGTACTTCAATGACAGCCAGCGCCAGGCCACCAAGGATGCCGGTAAAATTGCCGGTCTGGAAGTCCTGCGGATTATCAACGAGCCCACCGCCGCGGCACTGGCCTATGGCGTGGACAAAGAGGGCGAACAGAAGGTCATGGTCTATGACCTGGGCGGCGGTACGTTCGATGTCTCCATCCTCGACATCGGCGACGGCGTTCTGGAAGTGCTGGCCACCAACGGCAATACCCGCCTGGGCGGCGATGACTTCGATGAGCGCATCATGAAGTGGATGATTTCCAGCTACAAGCAGGAAACCGGGATCGACCTCTCCAACGACAAAATGGCAATGCAGCGCCTGAAGGAAGCCGCAGAAAAGGCGAAGATCGAGCTGTCCAGCCTGACAACGTCCAACATCAACCTGCCGTTCATTACGGCGGATGCAACCGGCCCGAAGCATCTGGATATGACGCTGAGCCGCGCAAAATTCAATGAGCTGACGGCAGACCTTGTCGAAGCCACCATGACCCCGGTTCGCCAGGCGATGAAAGACGCCGGTCTCCAGCCGTCCGACATCTCCAAGGTTCTGATGGTTGGCGGTTCGACCAGAATCCCGGCCGTTTTCGACGCCGTCAAGAATTTCACCGGCAAAGAACCGTTCAAGGGCATCAACCCGGATGAGTGCGTCGCAGTCGGTGCATCGATTCAGGCCGGTGTTCTCGCGGGCGAAGTCAAGGATCTCCTCCTGCTCGATGTCACACCGCTGTCTCTGGGCGTTGAAACAATGGGCAATGTCTGCACCAAGCTGATCGAACGCAACACCACCATCCCGACAAAGAAGAGCCAGATCTTCTCCACCGCAGCAGACGGCCAGACCTCCGTTGAAATCCATGTGCTGCAGGGCGAACGCGAAATGGCCGCCGACAACAAGACGCTGGGTCGCTTCCACCTCGACGGTATCGCAGCGGCGCCGCGCGGCGTTCCGCAGATCGAAGTCACCTTCGATATCGACGCAAACGGCATCGTCAACGTCTCCGCAAAGGACCTCGGCACCGGGAAGGAACAGAAAATCACCATTACCTCTTCCACAACGATGAGCAAGGAAGAAGTCGATAAAGCCGTCAAAGAGGCTGAAATGTACGCCGAAGAGGACAAAAAGCGCCGCGAGGAAGTCGATTCCCGCAACCAGGCCGAACAGCTGGTGTACCAGAGCGAGAAGACGCTGGGCGAAATCGGCGACAAGCTCCCTGAGGACGAAAAGACGCCGGTCAAGGAGCAGATTGAAAAGGTCAAGGAAGCCCTGAAGGGCACCGATGCAGCCGCCATCAAAGCGGAAAGCGAAGAACTGACCAAGCGCTTCTACGCGCTGTCCGAAAAGCTGTATCAGCAGACGGGTGCCGCACCGGACGGTGCAGCAGGCGCAGCGGGCGCACAGGGCGCAGCCGGTCCGGATGCAAACGGATACTATGACGCCAACTACGAAGTCGTGGACGACGATCAGCAGAAACAGTAAGCAGATCTGAAACAGGACACTGCGGAGGGATACGGTGTATGCCAGAGATACGGTGTATGCCGTATCCCTCCTGCGGGGTTTCCAGAACGAGCCTCCATGCGCCTGCAAACGATGTGGGTGGATCGGGGGAAGCCGGAAACGGCTCATCGAGAACAAGCGCCTTGTAACGCGAGGTGCGATAGAAGGCGGGAAACATATGGCAGAAAACAAACGTGATTATTATGAGGTGCTTGGCGTTTCCAAAACGGCAAGCGACGATGATATCAAAAAGGCATACCGGAAGCTGGCCAAGGAGTATCATCCGGATCTGCATCCGGGCGATCAGGTGGCGGAAACCAAGTTCAAAGAGCTGAATGAGGCATACGAGGTGCTTTCGGATCCTCAGAAAAAGAGCAAATACGACCAGTTCGGCTTTGCCGGAGTGGATCCCACATATGGTGCCGGCCAGCCGGGCTATGGCGGCGGCTACGGTGCCTACGGCAGCGGCTTCGGCGGCTTTGACGTCGGCGATTTCGGCGATATCTTCAGCTCGATTTTCGGCGGCGGCTTTGGCGGCGGCGGTCAGTCGCGCAATGCACCGCGCCGTGGCGAGGACGTCGAGCGCAGTGTTCAGATCTCCTTTGAGGAGGCCGCCTTTGGCTGCGCCAAGGATATCACGGTCAACCGGGTTGAAAAATGCTCGGAGTGTGACGGCAGTGGCGCGGCCAAGGGGAGCGCGGTGGAAACCTGTAACGTCTGCCACGGCAGCGGTCAGGTACGAACCACCCGCCGGACAGCACTCGGCACGGTCAGCACAACGGGTGTCTGCCAGGCCTGCGGCGGCAAGGGCAAAACCATCAAAAATCCGTGCAGCGCCTGTCGCGGTGCGGGACAGATTCGTCGGAGCCGCACCATCTCCGTGAAAATTCCGGCTGGGATTGACGACGATCAGACTGTCGTCCTGCGCGGTCAGGGGCATCAGGGCGCCAACGGTGGCCCGAACGGCGATCTGCTGATCAATGTCCGCGTCGGCCGCCACGAATTCTTCACACGGGACGGCAGCAACCTGCTCTGCACGGTGCCGATCACCTTTACACAGGCTGCGTTGGGCGATACCATTGAAGTGCCGGGGCTGGAGGGTACCTTCCAGTATACCATCCCGGAGGGCGTCCAGAGCGGAACGGTCTTCCGCATCAAAAATCGCGGGATTGCACAGGTTAATACCAAAAACCGCGGCGATTACCTGCTGACCGTTGTGGTCGAAACACCGCGGGGACTGAACAGCAAACAGAAGGAGCTGCTTCGCAATTTCGAATCCACGCTGCAGGATAAAAACAGCGCACAGAAAAAGAGCTTCCTCGATAAGGTACGCGAAAAGTTCAATAAATAAAAAAACCGGCTCTGATCACCGATCAGAGCCGGTTTTTTATACACAGAGCAGGAGGTTACCGCGACCGGAGAAAGCAGATGAGAGCAGGTTTGCCGGAAAAATACGAACGGCGGACACGCTTTTTTTGAGGTGGAAGATCTTCTGAACAGCCTTTTTGCGGCGATTCAGGGAAACTGCTCTTGACGCAATTCCCATCGTTTTCGCCACAGGAAATTCATTCGCCGTCTCTGAAAGCACCGCACGCCGCTTTTTGTCATCTTTTTTTGCAAAAGGCACTTGATTTTTCTGCATGAATGTGGTATGATATGTGTTGTACGAAATCTGTACATCCGGGTGTAGCGCAGCTTGGTAGCGCGCTTGAATGGGGTTCAAGAGGCCGCAGGTTCGACTCCTGTCACTCGGACCATAACTGGATACCAGTTTTGATACAATGAGTATCGAAGCGGGTGTCCAGTTTCTTTTTGCAAAAGTCCCTATTTGCAAGGGTTTTCATATACTTTTTAACGATAACAGGCTCTACGGTGATTCTGAAATGGTCACCGTGGAGCCTTTTCCGTTTTATCCCTCTATACCATTTAACGAAAGGTCTGTGGGGTGTGCATTTTGAGCCAAGGGGTGTGCATCTTTTAATTATTACTTTTGACGTATTTACATAAAACGGCGCAGCTCCCAACCAGAAGCTGCGCCGTTTCACTTAGTTCAAATTTCTATCAATCCATGCGTGCATCTGTTCGTCGATCTTGAAGTAGGACATGGTGCCGCCGCCATTGATCCAGTCAAAACTCGGATGGAAAGAGATAAAGAAACGGAGTCCAGTCGTTGTTTCGATGCGAAGATTTCTGCGGTCATTGGCAAATGCGGTGTGTGCCTGCATCTGCGTCTCTTCATCAGGATAGCCGCCGAACATCTGCTTCTGGAAATCATCGTTACCGTAGCTCCACAGGGCAACGGTCATATCATAGAACTCAGCGATTTCCTGACGGTCTGTAATAGGTGTCCCGATCTCTCTATTGTTGCTGTTGCCCATTTCCGTAATAGACTGAATATCGTCAGCACTGTCGATGCCATATACCCGGTACAGCTCCGTAAGTTCAACACTGGTATTGCTGTCGAACTGATAGAAGTTGCAGAACAGTGCGGCATACCAGGTGTCGCCGTCTCTCAAGACATACACGCCCTCGCAAGCAGAGGGAGCATACTGGTACAGTTCAATATCGGTTTGGCTGGCAGTGCATTCGTAACCAACGCCGCCATCAGATTTCAAATACTCAAGATGCTCACCGGCCATGTCAGCAGTAATCTTAGACGGTAGGCCGTACTTCTCAAGAACTTCCGGAATATCGACGGCCTCGTAGAACTTTCCGTTGTACTCAAGAGCTGCAATCGCGTGGACGGGATCTTGATTGCCGGAGCCACCCTTATGATGAAGAACAGGAATGGCAATACTCACTACCAAGCACAGGCAGGCGGCGATAGCGCCCCATTTCAACCACACGGGTTTCTTCTTGCTTTTGGAAACAGTCTCGCTGCGCTCCAGAATATCATCATCGACTTCGTTGAAGCCATTATATAGGTCTTTTCTATTCACTGAAGAATCCCTCCTTTATGAGATGAACTTTCAGCTTCTTCCGTGTCCGGCTCAGGATCACCATAACATTGTTATCCGTCAGTCCGTACCTCTTGGCGATCTCCGCCGCAGGCTCGGTGAAGAAGTAGCGGCGCACGAATACATTGCCGTCCCGCTCCGGCAGCGCACGGACAAACATCCGGATGCACTGGCCAAGCTCTCTGGCCTCGTATTCGCTCTCCACATCGGTCTCACCGGCAAGGCACTCCGCCAGCTCATCCAGGACGAGGACGATCTCGCCGCCGCCACGCTTTTCCGCAGAGCGGGCATTGAAACGGTTGAACGAAAGATTGCGGGTGATTTTCGCCAAGAACATCTGAAGCTTCGTGGGTTTCTGAGGAGGCATTGCATTCCATGCGTTCAGCCAGGTGTCATTGACGCACTCCTCGGAGTCCTCTTTGTTGTGCAGGATATTGTCCGCTATGGCAAAACAGTAAGCGCCGTACTTGCTGTCGGTTTCTTTGATGGCGTCTGCGTTCTTCTGCCAGTAGAGTTCTACAATGCGGCTATCTTCCACGGCAATACCTCCTTTCGGTGTTCTAAGGGTCCCTTCACCCTATAAGACAGGAAATGATGCTCCAACCTTACAACTTTTTCTCATTATAGCGCAGAAAGTCAAAATCTCCAAAAGAAAAGCGCAGCTCCCAGATCGGAAGCTGCGCCGTGTGGTGTAGAATTACTCGTTAATCATTTGGAGGAGAAGCCAGATGGCTGGTTGGTTTGCCTTGATCCAATCCATGTCGTGCTGCTCACTAACACGGATGGCACCTGCTTTCCACTCATCGAAGTATTCCTGCCCGGTTTCTGCGTATAGGCGTAACTGAGCCTCCGGTGCGATATCATCAAGTACAGCTCTCATTAGATGTCCACGCAATCCAGTTTGATTGCCTTCTAAGAACTGCGAGAAGATGTAACGCAGCGTATAGCTTCCATAGTAGGTCAGTTCTTGATACTCACTCGGATGTGCATCGATGTAATCTGAAGGTCTGGACGAAGTCGCAGGAGAGGATTCAATCACCTCAAAGAGATATTCTACGGCATAGTCTGTATCGACACTTCCGTAGCGCACGGCTTGATCGTAGCATTCTTGCGTCTGTGCAAGCACATACTTTTGCGTATCAAGTGCTTCGTCTTCAATATCATCGGGAAACTTATCCCTAACATCCAACGCATAATAAGAGCCGTCACGTGGAGTCCAGTAATCCTTTAACACATATTCGCCATTTATAACCTCAAATGTAATGATGGTCGGAATATGACTACCCTCAACGACATGGAAGGTATGCCCAGAGAATCCATATGCTTCGTGGAGCGCAATGCCGTAGGCTGTAACGATCTTTGTATGTTCGGTGGAATCAACTACGGGCGTACCACTGAGTTCTTCTTGCTTCAGTAGAACAAAACTTGCACAATGAAGCAATCCATCCGGTATGTCAGATTTGTTTCTGCCACGAATTGCATTGAGGATTTCGCTATAGAGTTTATCACCTTTTGGCTCCGCCCAATAAGCAACACCGTACTTATCCAAATCAGCCACGGTTGCTCTGCCGTTATTCAGAGCAACAACAATATCCTCTTGTGTGCCATCAGCATAACGGACAATGATGTGCTGGCTGTATAAGCCGCCAATGAAGTATTCGTTGACCTCATCCTCGTAAATCTTTTCAACGGCTGTGTCATAGGCGAAATTAGGATCATCGGTTGGATTGATGATTTCAAGAATGGAATCGTGATGCACACTTTGCACAATCATCTGGATGCACTCGTCTTGGAATACTAATTTTCCGGAGGCTACAACATCTCCCCCTATGTGGTTACTTTTATCAACATACAGCTGACCGTCACTTTCATTTTGCCAGAGCGTGTAGTCAAATACTCCTCGGTCTTCTAAGCTGTAGCTTGCCCCGTTTGCATAGTCGTAGATGATGACACGGTTATCGATCATACCCGAACCTATGCTAAGAGATGAACACAACTCGGGTAATCCGTCACCGGTCAGATCGCAGAAGTATGTGTTCCAGATGGGCATTCCGGTATACAGGGGATTGATTTTCTCTTCGGTTACTGCTTCCATCTTTTCGGGATACCAGCGGAAAGTGACATCTGGGAACTCAGGGATGCTGATTTCAAGGCGACCGTCCCCGTACATTTTATCGGGACTCTCAAGGTAATCAAACCATTTTGATGCGACCGGAACAGACTCTGCAGCATCACTAATTCTGGCTCCGAAGCAAAGCAGGTCTCCTGCTTCAGTATGTAACGTCACTATATAGTCATGATCATACTCGGCATTCTGGAAAAGATAGGTTTGTGGAGAAAGACCGGAGGGGCGAAAATAGTCAAGAGACTCCATCGTTTTTGCGTCATAAACACCGTACCATCCATACTGTTCCTTACCATCACAGAGAATGGTGAAAGGAACTGTATCATTCGGCCCCGGAGCAATATCTAACCAATGGATGCTATCTTTAACATCAGAAAGTGGCGTACCGACCGGGAACACAATAACAGGGATTACATTTTCACCAGAAGTTGCTACAATGCCGGTGTCCTCATTCAAATCGTAAGCTAACTTGAACAGCCAACGGATATTCGTGTCATCTGAGCCGGGATCATCCTTTTCTGAATAATCGTAGTATCCATAAGCAAGATACACTTCGCCGTTTTTCTGCTGCAGGACATAGTATAGAACTTCTTGATTATAAATGAGCGACCAAGCATTTACGGTATCCTTGCGAATGCCGGATGCTGTTTCTTTCCCGAACCAATTCCCTTTACTGAAAAACAGCTCATCAAAGTTCTCTTTTGTTAGCTCTGTTTCTTCAAGTATTCCAAGAGTAGTCCATTCGTTCTCGGAAGAATGTTCACCTTTGGACATGAGTTGCATGGTGTCAGTAATTGCATATACAGGTGTATTCTGCTGAGCCACCATCGAAAAACTTGTTCCGAAGGTTTCATAAGTCACTTCCACAACCCCGTAACTATGAGAGTGCAGAAGCGGCAGCGTATCGGGCTCGTCATTTCTTGGATTTGTTAGAAAGCACACCGCAACTACCACGCAGGTGATTACAGCCAGAAGCACGATCCAGAATGCGGGTTTCCTATAGTTCATCACAGACTTCACACGTTCCTTTACTCCGACCTCACCAAAGGCCAGAGGGCAGGCCGCGATCATACGGCGATTGATACTGCAAGCCACAAGCGCCTGGGTGTAGTCTGCTCTCTGCTCATTGCCCAACTCCTTGATGACCTTTTCATCACAGGCAAGCTCAATATCACGGCACAGTACCACATAGGCCAACCATATCAGTGGATTGAACCAGTGGATGGTCAGCAGCAGGAATCCGAGGGGCTTCCACCAGTGGTCTTTACGGCGAATGTGCGCCTGCTCGTGTGCAACCACATGACCCAGATCCTGCACATCCATCTTGTAAGGAAGATAGACCTTTGGCTTAATAATACCCAGAACAAAGGGAGAACCAACATTTTCGCTCTGGTAGATGTTATCTCGGAGAATAACTGCCTCGTTGACTTTGACTCGTAGACGCCAATAACTGACTGCGGTATACAGAAGAAGAACAGCGACACCGATCATCCAAATCATACCCAAAATCGGAATCCAAATCTGAAGCGGGTTTGCGCTGGCCCCCGGAGCAGGAGCGAATGATTCGCCAATTACAGGATTGATCACGCTGTTGATAACAGGAATGCCAGTATGCACTGATGGCGTTTGATCCATCATAATAGTCGGACTGATTGTTTCAGCACTTGGAATAAGACTCAGTGCGCTTTCAAAGGAGAATGGGCATATCAGCCGTACCGCCACAATGCCCCAGAGCAAAACATTTACCCACTTAGGCGCTTTCTTGAATAAGAGCCGGAGTAATAGCACAACAAGGACAAGCCAACTGGCTGATATACTCATATTAATGATTTTTAAAAAGAGTTCGTTCATTGCGATCCTCCTTTTCTGATGCGGTCAATCATGCGCTGTACCTCATCAAGTTCATCATCGGACATATCCTGGTGCTTTGTAAAGGCGGCGATGAAAGCAGGCAGCGAACCTTCAAATTTTTTCTCGACCAGTTCGTCAATCTCATACGCCTGTGCTTCGTCCTTGGAAACGAGTGAGGTGATAGCACCGCCCTCGTTCTTCAGAACGCCTCGCTCACCGAGACGCTTGATAACAGTGTATGTGGTGGTTCTTTTCCAACCCAACTGTTCCTGACACAATTTTACAAGTTCAACAGCAGTTACAGGTTCATGTTCCCACATAATCAAACAAAAACGATACTCGCTTTCGTGAATCTTCGGTGTATCCATATGAAAACCTCCTGTCTAATGGTGTAGACCTTACGCTTATAGTCTACACCATTAGACAGGAGATGTCAATAGAGTTCGTGGAATTGTTACAAAACGGTACGAAAAAAGCCGGAGCAGTTACGCTCCGACCTTGATTTCCGTGCCGTTCTGGAAAACAAATGTGATTTGTCCATCCTTATGAACAATGGCCTTTTCAATCATCACCGTCCAGATGGTGTCGTTCCAGTCGTGCATCACCTCTGGCTGTTTCTTGAGGGTGCGGATATAAAGTGCCATTTTCTTATCCTGCTGACTGCGGGTAGTGCGTAGGCTCTGCAACCTCTCCAGTTCAGCAGCCGCTTTCTCGTACCGTGCGGTGAGGGCTTCATACTTTTTGAGGTAGGCTTCCTGGGACTGTGCCGTGGATGCATTTTCCTTGACTGCCGCCTTGACCAGTTCGGCAACCACCTGGGTCTCTTCAAGCTGCCGTTCAATGTCGGCATCTAATGTTCCGAAGTCCATCAGTTTCTGCCGCCATGCTTCGATTTCCTTTATAATCTGCACTCGATCCTGCATCATCAGATTGTAGGCTTTAATGAAAAGCCGCTGTATGGTTTCGGTGTCCAACGCAGGAGTGTGGCAGTGTTCCTCATTTGCGAATTTGCCGTTGCACTGCCAAATGGTACGGCGGTACTGGTCGGTGGAATGCCAGACCTTGGGACCGAAGAAGGCACCGCAATCCTCGCAGACCAGTTTGGCAGAAAGAACGCTTTTGCCGCTGTAGGCTTTGCCCAGGGTCTTCCGTCTGGCGAACTCTGCCTGCACCTGCTCCCATTCGTCCGGCTCAATGATGGCGGGATGGCTGCCCGTCACATAATACTGCGGGACTTCACCCTCATTGGGTTTCATTTTCTTTTCCAGAAAGTCCACCGTGAACTTCTTTTGGAGCAACGCATCACCCTTGTATTTTTCGTTCTGTAGGATACTGGTAATCGTGGTCTTGCTCCATTTTGCCTTGCCGCCCGGTGACGGGATGCCCAACTCTTCCAGGTACTTGCAAATGCCAGCCTGGGTCTTGCCCTCAAGGAAAAGCCCATAAATCAGCTTCACGACCCTTGCTTCGCTTTCGACAACCGCAGGCCGTCCGTCCTCGCCCTTTTCATAGCCGAGGAAGCGTTTGTACGGCAGATGCACTTTGCCATCGGAGAAGCTCTTGCGCTGTCCCCAGGTGATGTTTTCGGAAATGCTGCGGCTTTCTTCCTGTGCCAGAGAGGACATGATGGTGATCAGCAGTTCGCCCTTGCCGTCAAAGGTGTAGATGCCCTCTTTTTCAAAGTAGCACTCCACGCCATTCTCTTTCAGCTTTCGGATGGTGACCAGGCTGTCGACCGTGTTTCTCGCAAATCGGCTGACCGACTTGGTAACGATGAGGTCGATTTTGCCGTCCAGGGCATCGGTGATCATCTCCTTGAAACCTTCACGGCGCTTGGTGTTAGTGCCGGAAATACCCTCGTCCGTATAGACTTTTACGAACTCCCATTCCGGCTTGGACTGTATGAATTTGGTGTAATAATCAACCTGGGCTTCATAACTGGTGAACTGCTCATCGCTGTCGGTGGAAACACGGGCGTATCCGGCGACACGTCTTTTCCGTGCTGCCACCGAAGGCAGATGCGTCAGTGGGTTTATGGTTGCAGGTATCATTGTAACTTTAGGCATTCTGGCTCCTCCTTTCCAGGGCTTTCTGACGGGCGGTTGCTTTCATCTCGTCCGTCCAACTTTGTCGGCGTGAGCGGTCTTCCCATGTCCGTGTGACCTCCGAACCGTCAAAGAAGCGGAAAATCAGCACATTCCCGTTGCAGACCAGGATGCTCTTTATGAGCCTGCGGAGTAATTCCTCTGAAAAATCCACCTGCCCAAGCACTTCTGCGGTCACTGCCTGCAAGGTTTCTTCTGGGATCTGCTTTGAAGCGCAGGCGGCTTTGCCCATCGAATTGAATGTACCACAGACCCAGACGGGACCCGTTTTCGTGACCTTGCGCCGATAGTTCTTTCCGCAGCCGTCACAGACCAGAAGGCTTGTGAAAGGGTACGCTTTCTTGGGCGCAGGCTTTTTCAAGAACCGAGCCGCTCGCCGAGTTTTCTCTGCCTGCACCGCTTGGAATGTGTCCATGTCGATAATGGCATCGTGGGCATCCTCCGCATGATACTTGGGCAGTTCACCGTTATTGACGATGGTTTTCTTGGTGATGTGGTTCTCACGGAAGGTTTTCTGTAAAATCAGATTCCCCGTATAGGTGTAGTTGCTGAGTATCTTTGAAATTACGGACTGGCCCCATTGTTTGCCGAAGCGTGACGGGATGCCGTCCTCATTCAGTCTCTTGGCAATGGTAAGGTAGCCATCGCCGGAAAGGTACTCGTTGTAAATGCGGCGGACAAGGTCTGCTTCCTCTGGAATAATCTCGTACCGACCGTTTTTCAGTCGATATCCGAGCATAGCCCCGTTCCAGGGCATTCCTTCCTCAAAGTTCCGCTTGATACGCCATTTTTGGTTTTCACTGGCGGATCGGCTTTCTTCCTGTGCGTAGGATGCCAGGATGGTCATCATCAGTTCACCGTCACCGCTCATAGTGTGGATATTCTGCTCCTCAAAGAAAATGTCCACCCCCCAGGCTTTGAAGTCACGGACGGTCTGTAGCAGCGTGACCGTGTTTCGTGCAAAGCGGGAGATGGACTTTGTAATCACCATATCGATTTTTCCGGCACGGCAGTCAGCGATAAGTCTCTGAAAATCTGCTCTGGATTCCTTTGTGCCGGTCTTGGCTTCATCAGCGTACACGCCAACATAGAGCCAGTCATCGTGATTCTGGATGAGGTCGCTGTAGTAGCTGACCTGTGCGGACAGCGAGTGGAGCATGGCATCCTTGCCGCTCGACACACGGGCGTAGGCTGCAACTCGCTTTTTCTGCTCCAGTTTCGGTGGTTTTGGTACAATGGTTATTGCTCTTGGCATTTTGTCACCTCCTCGTAGTGTGACATATTACCTCTGAAACCACTATATATCAAGTCAATCCCG
>CAZEUG010000017.1:0-40951 GCA_964515055.1 uncultured Oscillospiraceae bacterium
CACCCGAAATTGTTATGTGGCTTTCCGACTGAGTCCTATTATATCACGCTCATCGCTTTTGAATTCCATGGCCGGGGAAACGATCGAGTTGGCAAAGCCCGTAATCGGCACAACGATGCCTGCCCCGACGTGCTTGGCCAGATCGTCATACACGTGCAGGCCGGTCAGCAAAGCCGCAACGGCGATCAGCGTGATGGTCGCGAAGGTGGACGCATCTGACTTTGCAAGGCCGAGCAATGTATACAGCATGGACAGCAGCTCCCCCACGACGCAGACGCACCCGCCGAAGCCAAACGCCATAGAGACGTTTTTCAGGCTGTTTGTCCCTGGTGAACGCTCGCCGATGTATTTGGCATACGCTTCCTTTGTCATTTTCATGCATGGATTCCCCCTCTTTCGGTTCCAAAAAAGCCTGCGCCGATAGTATGCTTCGGCGCAGGCTTTGTTATACATTGGACTTTGAGACCGCAGAAAAGAAAATCAGCACGATTCCAAAACGTCAATCTGGCAGGTTTTCATGGTTTCCAGTGCGCGTTGGTGGCTCTCCGGCGTGACACCGGCGCAGCAGGAGGCGTCCACAACGATGGGCACCTCCGGCAGGAATGCGCGCAGCAGCATGGCATTGGACAGCACACAGATATCCGTGCAGAGACCGATCAATGTAACACGCTCTACCGCCCTGTCCCGCAGCATTTCCGCAAGCTCCACGCTGCCGAAGGTCGGCTTTTCGATGGCCGGTTCCGTGCGCAGCGCTTCGATGGCCGGGTGGAGCTGCCAGCCGGTCGTTCCGCGGATGCAATGCGGTACCGGCAGCTTACGCCCCTCCTGCGTTTCCAGGTAGTTGGCGTTGTGGGTATCCTGTGTAAAAAGCACCTGTCCCGGAAAGCGGCGAATCCGATCTGCGACAGTCGGGACAATCGCCTCTGCTTCGGGCGTCCCCAGGCTGCCGGTGATGAAGTCGTTCTGCATATCCACAACGATCAGAAATTCGTTTGTCTGCATTCGGAGCCTTCCTTTCTTTCGTACGTTTGCTCAGAACGCCCAGTTGCCCTGCTCGAACACGGGGACAACGTCGCCGTTCCGGCAGATCGCCTCGATCTTCATGGTGTCGCAGCCGATCATGAAGTCCACGTGAATCATCGAGTCATTCACGCCGAGCGCCTTGCATTCCTCGTTGGTTTTCTGGTGATAGTCCCGGATGGTATCATTGAAGCCGGCGCCCAGCGCGAGATGGCAGACGGCATTTTCATCGAACAGTGTCTCATAGAACAGGACGTTGGACTGATTGATCGGGCTGGTCTGTGGAACGAGTGCGCATTCGCCCAGATAGGCAGCTCCCTCATCCATGGCAATCATCTGCTTCAGCAGCGCTTCGCCCTTTTCGGCGCCCACCTCGACCGCTTTGCCGTCCGCGAAGCGAATCCAGAAGTTTTCAATCAGCTGTCCCTGATAGGAGAGCGGCTTCGTGGCATAGACGATGCCCTCCGCCTTGCCGCGGAGTGGTGAAATGAAGCATTCCTCTGTCGGGATATTGGGCTGGAAGAAAACCCCGGATTGCGTGGTTTCTCCGCCGCCGCAGAACTGCGCTTCCGGAATCATGCCGACGGTCAGGTCGGTGCCGTTGTCCGCCGTATAATGCAGCGATTCAATGCCCAGCTGGTTCAGATAGGCGCAGCGGCCGGCCAGGTCAGCCTGATGATCGCGCCAGGCCTGGACGGAATCCTCACAGACACGGGAGGTTGTAAGAATGGCCTCCCACAGCTTTTCAATCGCCGTGCTGGTGCGAAGTCCTGGAAAGACCTTTTTCGCCCAGGCCGCACCGGGAACCGCCGCGATGCACCACTGCTGTTTGCCCTCCAGTGCATCGGAATAGGGCTTGACAATCGGGTAGCGCATCTGTCGGGCTTTTGCCATTTTTGTGATGTTGATGCCCTTCAGGCCGTCCGGATCCTCAGAGACCAGATGAATCCGCGCCGGGATTTCATCGCAGTAGTATTGCAGGCGCGCCTTTTGCCATTCCTGAACGGTGCCCAGATTTTTCTGGGAGACGTAGCGATAATGCAGTTTGGCCAGCGGCTGGTAGTCCCATTCGACGCGAACCTCCTTGGCGCCGGCCTTATACGCTTCATCCACGACCATCCGGACAAATTCCGGCTGATCGAGTTCCGCATACACAAGCACGAGCTGACCCTTTTGCACATTGACGCCGCAGCGCGCAATTAAGCGGGCATATTCCCGCAACAGGCTTTTTTTCATTCATTCCACCTCATCTGTATGTTTGGAGCCATCCGTCCGAATTTCAGAGACGGTTCAACGGCTATCGGCGGCCTGTTTGTCGCGGAAGGCCGCACGCAGAATTTCATCGCCCGCACCGTCATCCGCGTTCAAGTGCGGTGGAATCGTCTGATGCAGCGCACGCTCCGCCGCATCGTACAGGGTATCCGAATCTGCGACGCGATATCCGACGCACGCATCGCTGCCCGCATCGGCCATAAACGACGCGATTTTGACGTCGTAGGCAATGCCGACAAAGGGGACGTGTGCCAGCTCTGACGCAATCAGCGCGTGCAGGCGCATGGAGACCACCAGCTCCGCCTTTTGAATGACGGCAAACGCATCGGCAAAGGACGCAACCGGCTGCAGGACCGTACAGGGAATTTGCAGGCGCGCTGCCAGCGTTTCTGCGATGGACAGATCCTTCGGGGATTCCATGGGCAAAAGCACCGGGCGCAGGCCGCGTTCCCGCCACAGGCGTTCGGCCGCCTCGGCCAGCACCGGCAGGAAGGCTGCGTCATCCGTCCAGGGACGGATGGCATACACGGCGTATTTGCCCGGAATATTCGGCGGCTCCGTGCGGCCACAGAGTTCGTCTTTGCGCAGCGCGAACGCCGCATCGCGCATTCGGCAGATGTTCGGGCGCCGCACGCGCAGGGCTGCCAGTTCCCTTTCCGATGCGCTGTCGCGCACGGCAATCATATCTGCGCAACTGTTCAGCACCGCCGCGGCTTTTTTGCGGTCGCGTTTGC
Organism: uncultured Oscillospiraceae bacterium; assembly: GCA_964515055.1. Classification (GTDB taxonomy): domain Bacteria; phylum Bacillota; class Clostridia; order Oscillospirales; family QAMX01; genus QAMX01. Next base: position 3,027 of record CAZEUG010000017.1, read on the forward strand.
CCGCAATCGGGCCGATACCGCAGCTGTACAGCAGAACGCGCACGCCAAAGCAATGCGCCAGGCGCATCACCATCAGGTAATAGCGCATGGAGCGGGAGCTGGTCAGGTTGGTTACAAGTGTGCCGCCCCCGCTGATCAGCAGGGCAGTTCGTGGGAGCAGGCGGAGCAGCCGATGCAGTGCAAAGGTGTGAATGGCATCGACACAGTGATTCAGCCGCGTTTCCTCCGGGCGATGTGAGAGTACGATCACGCGGCGATCGGGCGCGACGCGGTGCAGCGCAGACAGAATGGACGACAGCATCGCCTCATCGCCCAGATTGCCGAGGCCATAGGAGCCGCTGATCACGACGCATTTTTGGGGCGCATTTCTCTTCTTCCGGCGCACTGCCGTTTCGACCGCCTGCATGGCATCTGTTTCCGGGAACAGGCAAAACGGGTCTGCCCCGGCCTGCAGCGCAGATTGGCGCTGTGCAGCATCGCGGTACAGGACGATGTCAAACCGGCTCCAATCCAGTTGGGTTGCTTCCTCCATCGGCTGGTAAACCGCCAGCACCGGCGGAGACGTTTTTCTGTTCCGAAAGGACTGCAACACAAAAAGGCCGGCTTGTACACCGGCCTTTCCGATACAGATCACACATCCGGCATCATCCAGCTGATTGTTGAGATTGTCTGTCGCTTCGAATCTGCGGTCGAACGGGAGGTTCCACCGCGCAAGGATCGCTTCTGTTCCTGTGCCACCGGAAATACAGACCAGTTTCATGCTGTTTACGCCTGACTTTTTCAAAAATCAAAGCCCCGCGATAAGGCCGTGTCCGCCGAAAATAACCTGCACAGAATCGTCCAGGTGGGCAACCTGTCCTCTGTTTTACCGCTTCCAACTTCCGCCCGCAAAGAACAGGCGGGAGGCCTGCGAACCACAGAGGAACGCGGAATCCCTTTTCTTTGTTTTGTGGGTTAAAAACAAACGGATCACGCACCACGCAGGGCGTTTTATACCCGCGGGTTCGGGAAAATTATGCTTCGTCGTCGCTGAAATCGACGTCTTCTTCGGCGGCGCCGTCCTCAGCTTCCAGACGCTCGACAAACATTTCAAAAATTTTGTCCAGCAGCGCATCATCCTCCAGCGTAACGAGCATATCTTCACCGTTTTCCGGTTCGACCTTCAGAATGATGAGTTCGGCAGAATCCTCTTCCAGCACTTCCTCCGGCGTGTCTGTGGCCTGGACAAATGCCATATAGGTTTCGCCTTCATATTCCAGCGTATCCAGATGCTCCAGCTCAACCTCGTTGCCCTCTTCATCTGTCAGCGTGATGAAATCATTTCCGTATTCTTCGCTCATTTGTATCCTCCTGTTGACTGTCAGCCAGTCTGTTGTTCAAAAAAATTCACGGGCAGCGTGCCCTCAGGAATCTGTCTCTATTATACCATATTTTCCGTCTGATTTCAAACCCGGTCGGCTGAAAACTGTTCGACACATCCTGCCTTCTTTTTTCGCCGCACATCCGGCGCACCGTCGGCATAGGATGAAGCGGCAAAAGCTCCGGTATCCGCCCGTCCGCATGGTTCGCATGGGCGTTTTCGTGACGCGGTACGGGGTGGTGCCGTTTCGATAGACGCCGCAGAACCGCGCCGGACGGTCTGCGGCGTTCACTGTTTCAGTCGAGAATTTCCTTCAGGCGCGCCGCGTGGCTTCGGCTGTCTACGGCGTCGAGCGTGTGTGCATCGGTTCCGAAATGGAACACTGCGCCGACCTCCCGGCCGATGTGCCACAGCCGCCAAAAAAAAGCGGGATCGCCGTAAACGGCGCTGGAATTGAGTTCCCAGGCGGTATGCGTTTTCCGGGCCAGCTCCGACAAATCGCCCAACTCCGTATCCGTGATGGCTTCGGTCACAGCCGTTGCTTCCATGGTTTTGACAAAGCGGCCAATCAGCGGGTGTGCGATGCAGTCGGCGCAGCCGTCCTCCATCAGGCGGCGAATGGCCTGCATTTGGAAAACAGCGTAGCCGCGAGCCGTCCGTTCAGCCGGGTGCTCCCAGAAATCGAGGTGGAAGTGGTTGCAGGTATAGAGGCGATAATCGAGTGCTGCGGCTGTTTCCGCAGTTTCCAGGTGCTTGCCAATGCCATAATTGGACAATTCGGCGGAAAACAGGATCTGCGGCTTTCGTTCCAGCCGTTCGGCGCGGCTTTTCAGATACCGAACCTGTGCGAGGAAGCAGTCGTCGAATTCGGGGAAGTTGTAATGATCGGTCAGGGCGATCATTTCAACACCGGCCGCCACAGCGCGTTCGACAATGGCCTGCAGGGTCATTTCCGATTTTGCACAGTGGGAAAAGGACGTATGGATATGCAGATTTCGCCGGGTCAGCTCATCGAGATCATAGACGGGTGTTTCATACAGCGCCATAGCGGTTCATCCCTTCTGCCCCCGGTCGCCGTTCAGGGGGGCTGTGAACAGTATAACAAATGAAAAACATTCTGTCAAGCTGCGGATTTCCAAAATATATTTTTTTCGCAACCGCTTGACAAGGCCACTTTTCTGTGGTATACTATTTGCCAATATCGGATTTTTGTGAAACGCGACGACGGAGATGTCGGCAAACAGGGAGACCCTCCCGCAGAGAGCCTTTGGTCGGTGTGAAAAGGCACGGGGTTTTTGTTTTCCGCGCTCACTCCTGAGCGGCACTGCTGAGAATCGGCCACGGGGTCGGTGCGTAAGCGGTGACGGGTTAATGCACGTTACGGCATTCAATGAGGTGGCTTCGGCCACAAAGTCAGGGTGGTACCGCGCAGGTGAATTTTGCGCCCCTTTTGCCTTTTGGCAAAAGGGGCTTTTTCTTTTGCCATCCGATGAAATCAAAATTCAAGCGGGGTTGAACAATGAAAAACGACATGTATGCAATTATGAAAGACGGCTTTCTCGACATTACCATCGGCAACTGGCTGCGCCGCGTCTCTGAATTTTATCCGGATCAGGATGCACTGGTCAACGTCGATCGCGGTGTGCGGTTGAGCTGGACGCAGCTGGAGCGCCGTGCGGTCGAGGTGGCCAAGGGGCTGCACGCGATGGGCATTCGCCGCGGGGACAAGGTCGCCATCTGGGCGACGAACTATCCGGAATGGCTCTACCTGCTCTTCGGCTGCTCCAAGATCGGTGCGATTCTCGTTACGGTCAACACCAACTACAAAATTTTCGAATTGGAATATCTGCTCCGTCAATCCGATACGAAAGCGCTCTTTTACATCAGCGGCACGAAGGATGCGAACTACACATCCATCGTCAAGCCGCTTCTGCCGGAAATTGACGAAAAAGGCGGTTCGGTCGGTCTGCATTCCGAGAAGCTCCCGTTTTTGGAGGATGTCATTTACATCCCGTACGACGCAAACGACGCGGCACCGGAAAACATCCATACCTGGCAGGATATGCTGAACGGCGGCGCTGCTGTGAGCGACAGCGTCATTGACGAAATCGGGGCGCAGCTGTCTCCGCACGACGTCATCAATATGCAGTACACCTCCGGCACGACCGGGTTCCCCAAGGGCGTTATGCTGACGCACTACAACATTTTGAACAACGGCTATTACATCGGTGAAAATATGCGCTTCTCCCCTGTTGACCGTCTCTGCATCACCGTTCCGCTCTTCCACTGCTTCGGGCTGGTGCTTGCGACGATGGCCAGTCTGACGCACGCAACGACCATGGTTCTGGTCGACTACTTCAGCCCGACCAAGGTGCTCGTTTCGATTGAAAAGGAGCATTGCACGGCTGTTCACGGCGTCCCGACGATGTACATTTTCATGCTCGATCATCCGGATTTTGAGAAGTTCGACCTGTCTAGCCTCCGCACCGGGATTATGGCCGGTTCGCCCTGCCCGATCAACGTGATGCGTCAGGTGGTGGATCGCATGGGCATGAAGGAAATCACCATCACCTACGGTCAGACGGAAGCTTCTCCGGCGACGACGATGACCAACACCAACGACCCGTTGGAGCTGCGCGTTTCGACCGTTGGGCGCAGTATGCCGTTTGTCGAGACCAAGATTGTCGATCCGGAAACCGGCGAGGAGCTGCCGGACGGCCAGACCGGTGAGTTTTGCAGCCGTGGCTACAACACGATGCGCGGCTATTATAAGATGGAAGAAGCGACCCGTGCCGCCATCGATGCAGACGGCTGGCTGCACTCCGGCGATCTGGCGGTTCGCGATCCGAACGGCTATTACCGGATTACCGGCCGAATCAAGGACATGATCATTCGTGGCGGCGAAAACATCTACCCCCGCGAAATCGAAGAATTGATCTACACCCACCCGGCTGTTCAGGATGTGCAGGTTGTCGGTGTGCCCTCCAAGAAATTTGGCGAAGAGGTCATGGCATTTGTCATTCTCAAGCAGGGGCAGACCGTTACGGAAGACGACATCAAGGACTTTGTCCGGCAGAATATGTCCCGCCACAAGGTACCGTCCTATATTCGCTTCATTGATGGATTCCCGATGAATGCCGCCGGGAAGATTTTGAAGTACAAGCTCCGCTCCATGGCCGACGAAATGGTCAATGGTGTTGAGCAGCCGACCACCTGAGTCTCGGATATTCGAGTCCCCCGCGATCCACTGAACTGTGTTTGATGGATCGCGGGGGATTTTTTGGTGGGAAGGGTGTGTTGGTGCGTGAAGGGAGGAGCTTTGGGGGGTAAGTGGGGTGGTACGGGGTTACGGTGCGACAGTCGTTGAGGTCTGTGTGAGGTGGTGCAGAATGCGGATTGCTGTGCGTTTGGGAGTACTGTTTTGCAGTGTACCAGCAATTGCCAGACACTCTGACCGGGACGAAGAATCTGTTGAAACGGCTGTGTATTCCTGACTAACACGTCATGCTCATGGAACCGGCTGCGTCCGCCTCGTTGGAACTGTCAAACCAGCACGCAAAATTGATTACCCAGCAGTGTTTCCTGCGCCGGGAGACACAGGTGAAAGGAAGATCTCGTTGGAATAGCTTGCGGGAACCCCTTTGGAACTCTCAAACCACCACGCACAGTCTGTAGAAACGGCTTGCATTTCCCGACGTGTCCGTATGGCAATCGGATTTCGAAGCCATCCAAATCCGCACCTGACTGGACAATGTGCGTTGGAAGCGACCTTGCAATCAGGCTACGTCCGGTGTCTGTTCGATGTCTGAGACCATTTTCCCTGGGGCAATATACCCCTGCTATTCCCCCGCGTCTCTGAAATTGAAGCGTGTCATTCGGAGGTGTGAAGCAGACGGTGTTCTATCGACTGTTGACGCAAACCATACCACGTCTTCCAAAGTCAGATGTCTTCAGGCTCAACCACAATCTTACAAGTGTTGCGCTTTGCTGCGACTCATTTATCCCAACGCGTCGCTGCATTGTGTTTGTGCCGGCAGGTTTCGATCGAACCGACCCGGATTCATTCTCTATGCGAGTACCTTTCAGGCAAAAAGAAAAAGGTATTGTCCCAATGCCGGAAGCTTGGGACAATACCCTTTCATTCAGTTTGTGCGGGTCAGATCAGCTCGATAATGGCCATTTCTGCCGCGTCGCCGCGCCGCATACCCGTGCGGATGATGCGGGTGTAGCCGCCATTCCGTTCCGCATATTTCGGGGCAATTTCGTTGATCAGCTTATAGACAACTTCCTCTTTCGTGATGAAAGAGAGCAGCTGGCGTTTGTTGGCCAACGTCGGGTTTTTCGCGAGCGTAATCATTTTTTCGGTGATCGGGCGAACTTCCTTCGCTCTCGTCACAGTGGTCTCGATTTTACCGCTTTCCAGCAGATACGTGACCATCGCGCGAAGCATCGCCTTGCGGTGATCGGTCGGTCTGCCAAGTTTACGGGTCCCGGGCATAGCGTTATTTCCTCCTTATTCGGTTCTCAATCAGTTTTCGTCGTCGCTTTTGAGGGTGAAGCCCATTGCATGGAGCTTGTTGATGACCTCTTCGAGCGATTTCTTACCGAGATTGCGAACCTTCATCATGTCTTCTTCCGAACGGTTGACCAGGTCTTCAACCGTATTGATTCCGGCGCGTTTCAGGCAATTGAAAGAACGGACAGAAAAGTCCAGCTCTTCAATCGTCATATCAAGCTGCGCGCTCTTGTTTTCGTTCGGCTTGTCGATGACTGCCGACGAATTTGCAAGATCCTTGGACAGCCCGATAAAAAGCGACAGATGTTCTGTCAGAATTTTCGCAGACCACGATACTGCTTCTGCCGCAGTCAACGTTTTATTCGTCCAGACTTCCAGTGTCAGCTTATCATGGTCAACCGCGTCGCCGACACGCGTATCTTCGACGGTGTAATTGACCTTCGTCACCGGCGTGTAGATGGAGTCAATCGGAATCAGACCGATCGGCATCTGTGCCGGTTTGTTTTTCTCCGCAGAAACATAGCCTCTGCCGCTGTTAAAGGTCAGCTCCATCGAGAGGCGGGCATCCTCCGCGAGCGAAGCGATATGATGCTCCGGATTGAGAATCTCCACTTCGCTGTCGCCGATGATATCTCCGGCTACGATTTCCGTTTTGCCGGATGCCTCGATATACATCACCTTCGGGCCCGCTGCATGCAGCTTCGCAATGACCGATTTCAGGTTCAGAACAATCTGCGTGACATCTTCCTTCACGCCCGGAATCGTCGAAAACTCATGCTGCACGCCTGCGATTTTCACCGCAGTAATCGCGGAACCTTCCAGTGACGAAAGCAGGACACGACGCATGGAATTACCAAGCGTCATACCATAGCCGCGTTGCAACGGTTCTACGACAAACTTGCCATAGGAGCCGTCGCCCGTCATGTCGATGGTTTCTATCGTCGGTTTCACAAATTCAATCATAGTTACCCTCCACTTGTTACCGGTTGAACCGGCATTCGATGTCGTGTGCCAACTTTGAGGGCCGGTTTGAACATTGCCGTCAGGCAACATCCAATTCGACGCCGCATCCTACAGCCTGCCGCCGAAGGATGCACGCGCACAGACGCTTACTTGGAGTACAGCTCGACGATGAGATGTTCCTCAACCGGCAGGTCGATGTCTGCACGATCGGGTACGGCAATGACTTTTGCTGCAAAGTTTGCCGCATCTTTTTCAAGCCACTTCGGATACGGCTTGGATGCGTTCGCTTCGATCACGTCCTTGAACTTGTCGTATGCTCTGCTCTTTTCACGCAGTGCAACAACGTCGCCCGGTTTCACGCGGAAGGACGGGATATTGACCTTGTGACCATTCACCGTGAAGTGAGAATGGTTGACCAGCTGACGCGCTTCCGGTCTCGACATTGCGTAACCCATGCGGTACACAACGTTGTCCAGACGCGTTTCGAGAATGGACAGCAGGTTTTCACCGGTGACGCCACTCTTCTTTTCGGCCAGTGCAAAATATTTCTCCATCTGGCTCTCAGAAATTCCGTAGAACCGTTTGGCCTTCTGCTTTTCTCTGAGCTGCAGGGTGTATTCACTTGCTTTTCTGCTGCGCTGCTGGCCATGCTGACCCGGCGCATAAGCGCGTTTGTCTAACGGGCATTTCCCACCATAACATTTATCGCCTTTCAGGAAAAGCTTCTGATTTTCTCTGCGGCAAAGGCGGCAAACCGCCTCCGTATATCTTGCCATACGCTTGTATTACACCTCCATAATTTGGGCTGTGCCTTAGACGCGCCTTCTCTTCGGCGGACGGCAGCCATTGTGCGGGATCGGCGTGACGTCTTTAATCATGCAGATTTCAAGACCAGCCGCCTGCAGCGAACGAATCGCAGCTTCTCTGCCGGGGCCAGGACCCTTGACAAAGACTTCAACCGTCTTCATTCCATGTTCCATTGCTGCTTTCGCTGCGGTTTCAGCCGCGGACTGTGCAGCAAACGGTGTGCTCTTTCTCGAACCCTTAAAGCCCAGACCGCCCGCAGATGCCCATGCAACTGCGTTACCGTTCAGGTCTGTAATGGTAACGATTGTGTTATTGAAGGAGGAACGGATGTGCGCGGCGCCCTTTTCAATGTTTTTTCTTTCGCGGCGTCTGCGGACAACGGCACCCTTCTTAGCCTGTACTTTTGCCATTTTCAGGTTCCCTCCTACTTACTGCTTCTTGTTCGCAATGGTCTTTCTCGGACCTTTGCGTGTGCGTGCGTTTGTTTTCGAACGCTGGCCTCTGACGGGCAGGCCTCTTCTGTGTCTCTGACCACGGTAGCTGCCGATTTCGATCAGGCGCTTGATATCAAGCGCGACATCTCTTCTCAGGTCACCTTCCACGCGGTAGCCCTTGTCGATTTCCTCACGCAGTTTGGAAATCTCGTCGTCCGTCAAATCCTTGACCCGTGTATCGGGATTGATGCCGCTTGCTTTCAGAATGTCATTTGACAATTTTCTACCAATACCGTAGATATAGGTGAGTCCGATTTCGACTCTCTTCTCTCTCGGCAGGTCTACGCCGGCTATACGTGCCATTTATAAACGCACCTCCTAATTTTAACCCTGTCTTTGTTTATGCTTCGGATCGCTGGGGCAAATTACCATGACCTTGCCCTTGCGCTTGATCACTTTGCACTTATCGCACATTGGTCTGACCGATGGCCTTACTTTCATAATTCTTTGCTCCTTTTGCCGGTTGTCCGGCCTTACTTACACGTTTTGCTTTCGCTTTTACTTCGTTCGCCACGTAATCCGGCCCTTTGTCAGGTCATACGGGGAAATTTCCACCGTGACCTTATCGCCAGGCAGGATCTTGATGTAGTTCATCCGCAGTTTGCCCGAAATATGGGCGAGGATTTTATGACCGTTCTGCAGTTCGACTCGAAACATCGCGTTCGGCAAAGCCTCTGACACGATGCCTTCCAGTTCGATGACATCATCTTTCGCCATAAACTTTCTCAGCCTCCGTTCTATCTATCCGTCGTTGTTGATACTCCATCCGGCTATCTCGTCAGTATTTCCGGTTCGCCGTCTGTGATCAGCACCGTATGCTCATAGTGTGCGCTCAGCTTTTTATCGATCGTCACAACTGTCCATTTATCGCTCAAAACCTTGACTGCGCAGGTTCCTGCATTCAGCATCGGTTCGATTGCGATCGTCATGCCCGGCACCAGACGGGGGTTCACATAATCCTCGTCACGGTGGCGTTCGACATAATTCGGAACACTTGGATCTTCGTGCATTTCCTGGCCAATTCCATGGCCGGTAAATGCCTTTACGACTGAAAAGCCGTGCCCTTCCGCATACGTCTGTACTGCGCGGGATATATCAGAAATCCGTTTGCCTTTGACGCACACCTTCAGGGCTTCAAAGAAGCTCTCCCGTGTTACGTCAATCAGCTTCTGCGCCGATTCCGGAATTCCACCTGCATGAAAGGTTGCCGCAGTATCGCCGTGATAGCCGTGAAGCTTCGCGCCGACATCGATCTTGACCAGATCGCCTCTGTGGATCACCCGTTTTCTGCTCGGAATCCCGTGTATCACCTCTTCATTGAGGGAGACACAGACCGCAGCCGGATAGCCATGGTAATTCAGGAAGCTCGGCTCTGCGCCAAACTGTTTCAATGTGTCGCGGACGACCGTGTCAATTTCCGCTGTTGTCACGCCCGGTGCCACGGCGGCTCCCGCAGCCTCACGGGCTGCGGAGGCCGCGTGGCCTGCCTGGCGCATACATTCTATTGCCTGAGGGGATTTGATACTGATTGTCATACGTTTGTCAGTCCCAAAGCCTGAAAGATCAGCTGAGTTGTCCCGTCAACCGTACCGTTTCCGTCGATTCGGACAAGCTTGCCTGATTTTTCATAAAAAGCCTTGACAGGTTCTGTCTGTGCGTGATAGACGTTCAGACGTTCCCTTACGGTTTCCGCCCGGTCATCGACCCGCTGAACGAGTGCTGCGCCGCATTTGTCGCAGACACCGTCTTTTGCAGGCGGGTTGAATTTCAGGTGGAACGATTCGCCGCAGGTCGGGCAAACGCGTCGCCCGGACATCCGTTCTTCAATCGCTCCGTCATCCACTTCCAGCGAGATCACACGGTCAATGGTGACGCCCATTGTTTCCAGTGTCTCTGCCTGCGGGATGGTTCTCGGAAACCCATCCAAAATATATCCGTCGGCGCAATCGCTTTGGGCAATGCGGTCGGAGAGCATTGCAACGACGATTTCGTCGGGCACCAGCGCACCCTTTTCGGTGTACTGTTTGGCCTTCAGGCCGGCTTCTGTGCCCTTGGCAATCGCTTCGCGGATGATATTACCCGTAGACACGGTGGGAATATGCAGTGCTTCGCTGATCGCGGAAGCCTGCGTTCCTTTTCCGGCGCCAGGTGCGCCGAAGAGAATCAGTTTCATGTTATACGCTCCGTTCTGTTTCGCTCAGTTCAGGAATCCTTTATAATGACGCATGATCATCTGGGATTCGAGCTGCTGAACGGTTTCCAGTGCAACACCGACAACGATCAGCAACGTTGTACCACCCATTGCCAGGCTGCCCAGGCTCTCTGAGCAGGCGCTGATGATAATTGGTACGATTGCGATGAAGGACAGGAACAACGCACCAAGAACCGTCAGGTTTTTCAGCACGCGGCTGATGTATTCAGCCGTCGGACGACCCGGACGAAGACCCGGCAGGAATCCGCCGTTGTTCTTCATGTTGTTTGCAACTTCAACCGGGTTGAACTGCGCATATGCATAGAAGAAACTAAACGCAACAATCAAAACGAAGTAAAGAATCATGTACACCGGGCTCGGTGCCTGTGTGCACTTCAGGAAGTAGTACCAGAAACTGCCTTCTGCCGGTGCATCAAAGAATGCAGCGATCATGGACGGCAGGCTGACGATACTGGAGGCGAAGATGATCGGCATAACGCCTGTCATATTCACCTTGATCGGCAGGTAGCTGGACTGACCGCCATACACTTTTTTCCCGATGACACGTTTAGCATACTGAACCTGCAATCTGCGTTCCGCATCGCTGACCCAGACCACGAGGCCAAAGACCGCAACTGTCGCAACCGCAAGCAGCAGCAGGACAAAGATGGAAAGGGTTCCAGCCTTGACAGAGGCAATTGCGGAGGAAATATATGCCGGGAAGCGGGACAGAATGCCGGCAAAGAGGATCATGGAAATCCCGTTGCCAATGCCCTTGCTATTGATCTGTTCGCCCAGCCACATAACCAGCGCCGTACCTGCGGTGAACGTCAGGATGATGACGATTGCAACCAGCACTTTATCAACGGATTCGTTCGATGTGAAGACGTTTGTCTTCAGGATGGAAGAACCGTCCGACATCTTATTGCGGAGCAACGTAATGTAGTAGGTAAAGCCTTCCAGAAGACCCAGACCGATCGTTGTGTAGCGTGTAATCATGGACTGCTTTTTGCGGCCTTCTTCGCCGCCTTCTTTCACCATACGTTCCAGTGCCGGAATCGCCATCGTCAAGAGCTGAACGATAATCGACGCGGTAATGTATGGCGAGATAGACAGGGCGAAGATTGTCGCCGCTGTGAAGGAACCACCTGTCAGCATATTCAGATAGCCATAGAACGCATTTTCGCCCTGTGCAGAGAACATGCTTTTCAAGGCAGTGGAATCAATAAAGGGAATCGGGATGGTATTGCCAAAACGATAGATGACCAGAATCAAGACGGTGAACAGGAGCTTCTTGCGGAGCTCCGGGATCTTCCACGCGTTGATTATCGTTTTGAACATCTTAAATCACCTCGACACTTCCGCCTTTGGCCTGAATTTTCTCCTTGGCGGATGCAGAGAATGCAGTCGCCTTGACAGTGATTTTCTTTTCAAGCTCTCCGTTGCCCAGCACTTTGACACCGTCAAAGAGTTTGCTGACCAGACCGGCTTCCATCATTTCCTTGAGGCCGACAACTGCGCCATCTTCGAAACGGTTCAGATCCGAGACGTTGACAATTGCATAGCGGGTTCTGAAAATGTTGGTGAAGCCGCGCTTCGGCAGACGGAGGTGCAGCGGCATCTGGCCGCCTTCGAAACCGGGACGGACACCGCCGCCGGAGCGGGCGTTCTGTCCTTTATGACCTCTGCCGCCCGTCTTGCCGTTGCCGGTACCGATGCCGCGGCCTTTTCTCTTGGCCTCTTTGACGGAACCAACGGCCGGGGACAAATCATTCAATTTCATTCTCCCGTACCTCCTGCTTAAACGTTTTCAACCTTGACAAGGTAGCGGATCTGGGAAATCTTTCCCCGGGTCGCTTCGTTGTCCGGCTGAACGGTGGAATCATCAATCTTGCGGAGACCGAGTGAATTCGCCGTAGCGATATGCTTCTCATGTCTGCCGTTCAGGCTTTTGATCAGCGTAATCTGAAGTTTTGTTTCGTTCATCTCAGTTACGCCCCCTTAACCCTGAATTTCATCGACTGTCTTGCCGCGGGTGCGGGCAACGTCTTCGGCGCATCTCAGCGATTTCAGACCTTCAACAGTCGCAGTGACAACGTTCTGCTGGTTGTTTGAACGCAGCGATTTCGTACGGATATCGCGAATACCCGCTGCTTCCATGACCTGGCGAACCGGGCCACCGGCGATGACGCCGGTTCCTTTGGGAGCCGGTTTCAGCAGGATTTCTGCTGCGCCGAATTTGCCGATTACTTCGTGCGGGATTGTTGTTCCGACGGTGGAAACTTTGAAGAGATTCTTCTTCGCATCGGCGATTGCCTTGCGAATCGCATCCGGCGTTTCGCTTGCTTTGCCGATACCAAAGCCGATCAGGCCGTTGCCGTCACCGACGACGACCAGTGCGCTCCATTTCATGATACGGCCGCCCTTGACCGTTTTGGAAACGCGGCGCATACCGACCAGACGCTCTTGCAGTTCCATATTAGAGGTATCTATTTTTAAAGGCATTTGGTTGTCCTCCCGTTAAAACTCAAGGCCGCTCTCGCGGGCGCCCTCAGCAAGCTCCTGAACACGACCATGATACAGGTAACCGCCGCGATCAAATACGACCGCATCGATGCCGGCTGCTTTCGCACGTTCGCCGACCAGTTTGCCTACTTTGCGGGCAGCTTCCTTGTTTCCGCCGGTCATGCCGAAATCCTTTTCCGTGGACGAGGCCGTAACCAACGTGACACCCTTCACATCGTCGATGATCTGAGCGTAGATGTGGTTCGTGCTTCTGTAGACGTTCAGACGCGGGCGTTCCGCCGTTCCGGAGATCTTTCCGCGAACTCTGCGGTGCCTTTTCAGGCGCTGGATGTTCTTATCCATCTTGGAAACCATTCCTGTGAACCCCCCTGATTACTTCTTCTTCGCCGCGGTCTTGCCCTCTTTACGGCGAATGACCTCAGTCGCATACTTAATACCCTTGCCGAGGTACGGCTCAGGCGGACGAATCCCGCGGATTTCAGCGGCCATCTGACCCACCGCCTGCTTATCCGGACCAGCAACGACAATCTTGTTCGGAGCCGGAACATCGATGGTAAGCTCATCGCGTTCGTCAACGAAAACCTGGTGCGAATAACCGACATTCAGCACGAGCTGTTTGCCCTGTTTTGCGGCACGATAGCCGACACCATTGATTTCGAGTTCTTTTGTGTATCCGGTCGTGACGCCTACGACCATGTTGTGGATCAGCGTTCTGGAAAGACCGTGGAGGGAGTGTCCTTCATTGCTTTCCTCTTTGCAGACGACATTGATGACGTCGCCGTTGATCTCAATGCCCACGCGGGAGTCAATTTTCTGGCTCAGCGTGTATTTTGCGCCTTTGACTGTGACTACCTGATCATCTCCGACTGTGACTGTGACGCCCGCCGGAATCGTGATCGGCAGTTTACCAATTCTTGACATATTCTGTTTCCTCCCTTACCAGACAAATGCCAGAACTTCGCCGCCGACGTGAAGTGCTCTCGCCTTCTTGTCAGTGACAATGCCCTTGGAAGTGGAGATGATTGCAATGCCAAGACCTTTTAAAACCTTCGGCATATCTTCGACGCCCGCATAGACGCGCAGACCCGGTTTGGAAACACGGCGCAGGCCGGTAATTGCGGATTCCTTGTTCTGGCCATATTTCAGCGTGACGCGGATAATGCCCTGCGAACCGTCATCAATCACCTGGAGGTTTTTGATATATCCTTCGCTGAGAAGAATCTCAGCGATGGTCTTCTTTGCGTTGGACGCGGGAATATCAACCGATTCGTGATGATAAGAACTCGCATTCCGGATTCTTGTCAGCATATCGGCGATAGGATCTGTTGTGTGCATTTCGCAGCCTCCTTACAAATACTATAGCGTTGTCTTACCAGCTTGCCTTGCGGACGCCGGGAATCTGGCCCTTGTACGCAAGTTCGCGGAAGCAGATACGACAAATGCCGTAGTCACGGAGATAGGCATGCGGTCTGCCGCAGATCTTGCACCGGTTCATCGCACGGGTTGAAAACTTAGGCGTTCTTTGCTGTTTCAGAATCATTGATTTCTTAGCCATGACTTGTTTCCCCCTTTACGCCCTTGCAAACGGCGCGCCCATCAGTTCCAGAAGCGACTTGGCTTCTTCGTCCGTGTTCGCGGTTGTGCAGATGACAACGTTCATGCCCCGGATTTTATCAATCTTATCAAAGCTGATTTCCGGGAAGATGAGCTGTTCTTTCAGACCAAGGGAGTAGTTGCCACGGCCGTCAAACGCGTTCGCGTTGATTCCGCGGAAGTCGCGGACTCTCGGCAGTGCCACGTTGAACAGTCTGTCCAGGAACTCATACATCCGATCTGCGCGGAGTGTGACCTTTGCGCCAATCGGCATCCCTTCTCTGAGCTTGAAGTTTGCAACAGAGTGCTTTGCTTTTGTGATCACGGGTTTCTGACCGGTGATCTGAGCAAGATCCGCGCAGACAAAATCAAGTGCCTTTGAGTTTTCCTTGGCCTCGCCGCAACCGACGTTGACAATGATCTTGTCGATCTTCGGGATCTGCATGGTGCTCTTGTAGTTGTATTTCTTCATCAGAGCGGGGGCAACTTCGTTCAAATATTTATCTTTCAGTCTCGCCATACGTCTCTATTTGCCTCCTTGCCCTTATATTTCCGCGCCGCATTTTTTGCACACAGTCAGCTTTTTGCCGTCTGCGCCAATCTGATGGGCGGGGCGTGTCGTCTTGCTGCATTTCGGGCAGACGCGGATCACTTTGCAGGCTTTCATAGCGCCTTCGACCTTCACGATCTCGCTCTCTTCGCCCTGTTTCCGTGCCTTCTTATGCTTGGTCATAATGTTGAGGCCTTCGATCACAACCAGACCCTTCTGCGGATCTGCCTTCAGGATCTTGCCTCTCTTGCCTTTTTCTTTACCGGACAGAACCTCGACGGTATCGCCGGTTTTCACATGCATCGTATTCATTTCAGCCTCTCCCCCTTACAGAACCTCAGGAGCAAGCGAAAGGATCTTCATGTAATCTTTTTCGCGAAGCTCTCTGGCGACAGGCCCGAAGATACGGGTTCCGCGCGGGTTTTTGTCTTCCTTGATGATGACTGCTGCATTTTCGTCGAAGCGGATGTGCGTACCATCTGCGCGGCGGACGCCCTTTGCGGAGCGAACGATGACTGCGCGGACAACATCACCCTTCTTGACTGCGCCGCCCGGCTGTGCTTTACGAACCGACGCGACAATGACATCGCCAATGTTCCCGTATTTACGGACCGAACCGCCGAGAACCTGGATGCATTTCAGCTCTTTGGCGCCGCTGTTATCAGCAACCTTGAGCATTGTCTCTGCCTGAATCACGGTGATTTGCCTCCTTTACTTCGCCTTTTCAATAATCTCGACAAGACGCCATCTCTTATCCTTCGAAAGCGGTCTTGTTTCCATCACTTTGACGCGATCGCCGACTTTGCACTCGTTGTTTTCATCGTGTGCCTTCAGCTTATAGGTACGTCTGACCGTCTTCTTGTACAGCGGATGTGCATACGTCTCGAGCACGGCCACAACGATGGTCTTATCCATTTTGTCGGATACGACTTTACCGACTCTGGTCTTTCGGAATGCTCTTTTTTCTTCAGCCATTTTTATCCTCCTACAACTACCGCTGCGACTGCGCGCTGATTTCCGCCTGACGAAGCACGGTAGAGGCGCGAGCGATGTCTTTTTTGACCTCAACGATCCTCATCGGATTGCTCAGCTGGTTGGTCGCGTGCTGAAACCGCAGATTAAAAAGCTCCGCTTTGAGCTCAGCGATCTTCGCTGTCAGCTCTTTTTCCGTCATCCCTTTAAATTCTTTCGCCTTCATTACGCTTCACCGCCTGTTTCGCTTTCTGTGTCGCTCTTCTTGACAAACTTGGTCTTGATCGGCAGTTTATGACCCGCAAGGCGCATGGCTTCTTTTGCGGTCGTTTCGTCAATGCCGCCAATTTCAAACATCACGCGGCCCGGTTTAACAACGGCCACCCAGTATTCGGGCGAGCCTTTACCGGAACCCATTCGTGTTTCTGCCGGCTTTTCCGTTACCGGCTTGTCGGGGAAGATCTTGATCCAGACCTGACCGCCACGCTTAATATAACGAGTCATGGCGATACGCGCTGCTTCAATCTGGTTGCTCGTGATCCATGCCGGTTCAAGAGCCATCAGACCGTAATCACCGTAGGTCACTTTGTTTCCGCGAAGAGCACGGCCCTTCATGCGGCCTCTGTGAACTCTTCTGTATTTTACACGTTTTGGCAGAAGCATTACTTATTGCCTCCTTCTCTTCTCGGCGGACGTTTGTCGCCGAACGAACGGCGGTCACCATCGCGGCGGTCTCTTCTGTCGCGGCGCTGCGGTCTCTGACGTTCGGCTGCCGCTTTCTTTTCTTCATTGAGTCTGTGCTCACGCGGGCTGCCCGTCAGGACTTCGCCCTTATAGATCCAAACCTTAACGCCGATCCGGCCGTACGTCGTCTTTGCTTCAGCAAAGCCGTAATCGATGTCGGCACGCAGCGTCTGCAGCGGAATGGTTCCTTCATGATAATGCTCGGTACGTGCAATTTCTGCACCACCCAGACGGCCGGAGCAGCAGGTTTTAATACCCTTTGCGCCGTTTTTCATAGCGCGCATCATGGCCTGCTTCATTGCGCGGCGGAAAGAGGTTCTCTTTTCCAGCTGGAGCGCGATGTTCTCAGCGACGAGCTGTGCATTGGTGTCCGGGCTGTTGACCTGCAGAACATTCAGCGGAGCCACGGATTTGCCAATCATCTGTTCAATGGCCAGGCGATATTTTTCAATATCGGCGCCGCCCTTCCCGATGACGAAGCCCGGGCGTGCGCAGTGAATCGTGATGCGAACCTTGGACGGGTCGCGTTCGATTTCAATCTTGGAAACGCCGGCATCATACAGGGTGTTCTTCAGGTATTTACGGATATTGTAGTCTTCGACAAGCAGATCGCCGAACACATTGCTTTTCGCGTACCAACGCGAATCCCAGTCATTGATCACGCCAACGCGCAGACCGTGCGGGTTAACTTTCTGTCCCATATACTATGTTCAGCCTCCTCGTTATTCTTTTTCCGCGACCGCGATGGTCACATGAGAGGTTCTCTTCATGATGCGGAATGCCCGACCTTTGGAAACCGGACGAACACGTTTCAGCGTCTGACCAGGCGTCACGAAGCACTGGCTGATATAGAGTTTTTCGACATCCATTTCCGCATTGTTTTCCGCATTTGCCACAACGCTCTTCACGAGTTTCAGCAGCGGTTCTGCTGCAACCTTCGGCGTCGTCATCAGGATTGCGACTGCATCGCCGACCGCTTTGCCGCGGAGCTGATCACAGACAATCTTGACTTTGCGGGGAGACATGCGGAGATCTTTGATATACGCTTTAACTTCCATTTTATCTTCTCCTTCTCCGCATTACTTGCCGTTGTTCGAGGTTTTCGAGCCGGCATGGCCACGGAACACACGCGTCGGTGCGAACTCGCCGAGCTTGTGGCCGACCATATCCTCTGTGATATAGACCGGAACGTGTTTCCGACCGTCATGGACAGCGATTGTATGGCCGACAAATTCCGGGAAGATCGTCGAGGCTCTCGACCAGGTTTTCACGACTTTTTTATCGCCAGTCTCATTCATCGAGACAATTCGCTTGTACAGCTCAGGAGCAACGAACGGCCCCTTTTTCACGCTTCTACCCATAAGTTCTAAAAAGCCTCCTTCAAACTACTTGGCGTTGCGACGTTTGACAATGAACTTGTTCGTGCGGTTCTTTGCCTTTCTCGTCTTATAACCGAGTGTCGGCTTGCCCCACGGGGTAACCGGGCCGGGACGACCGATCGGGCTCTTACCTTCACCACCGCCGTGCGGGTGGTCAACCGGGTTCATAACAGAACCGCGAACCGTCGGGCGAACGCCCATGTGACGCTTCCGACCGGCTTTACCGATCTGTGCGTTGGAATGATCCAGATTACCAACCTGGCCGATGGTGGCCTTGCAGTTCATACGAATCATACGTGTTTCGCCGGAAGGCAGTCTGACCTGAGCCATCTCGCCTTCTTTGGCCATCAGCTGAGCCATGGTGCCTGCGGCACGAACCAGCTGTGCGCCTCTGCCCGGATACAGTTCAATGTTGTGGATGAACGTACCGACCGGGATTGCAGAAATCGGCAGGGTGTTGCCCGGCTTGATATCTGCCTTTTCGCTCGAGAGCACCTGATCGCCGACCTTCAGATCCTGCGGGGCGATGATGTAGCTCTTTTTGCCGTCTTCGTACTGAATCAGTGCGATGTTGGCTGTGCGATTCGGATCGTATTCGAGGGTCAGAACCGTGGCGACGTCGTCCAGACGATTCCGTTTGAAGTCGATGATACGATATTTCTGTTTATTGCCGCCGCCCTGATGACGAACGGTAATTCTGCCGGCGTTGTTGCGACCAGCGTGCTTCTTGCCCTTGGACAGAAGCGACTTTTCCGGCTTCACTTTTGACAGCTCGGATTTTGCAACCGTCATATGACGAACCGCCGCCGACGTGGGGTTGAACGTTTTGATTGCCACTTCTATTTCACTCCTTCATTCTCGCGGCTCTTCGTTACATCAAACTGTCGAAGAACTCAATCGTCTTGGAATCAGGTGTCAGTTTGACAACCGCTTTTTTCCACGCAGCAACCGTACCTTCCGGGCGGCCCATGGAGAGTCTCTTCTTTTTGGAATGGACATTCGATGTGGTCACGTTTTCGACTTTCACACCGAAGACGGATTCGACCGCACGGCGGATGTCGATTTTCGTTGCAGAGCGTGCCACCTCAAAGGTGTACTTGCGGTCTGCAATGTTGCTCATCGTTTTCTCTGAAACGATCGGTCTGATAATGACGTCATGTGCCGTCTTCATTACGCAAAGACCTCCTCAATCACTGTGAGCGACGCCTTGTCGACGACAAGCGTATCGTACTTCAAGATGTCATAGGTATTGATCATATTGGCCATCGTCGTCTTGACGCCCGGCAGGTTGCGACCGCTGAGTGCGACGTTCTTGTCCGGTGTGGCCGTGACGACCAGGGATTTTGCGCTCGCATTGACCGCATTCATGAACGCAGAGAACGCTTTCGTTTTCGGCGCGTCAAAGTGGATTGCATCAATCACAATCAGCTTCTGAGCAGAGGCCTTTGTGGAGAGCGCACTCTTGACAGCCAGCTTGCGAACCTTTTTGTTGACCGTGTAACGGTAGGAACGCGGCTTCGGAGCGAATGCAACACCACCGTGTGTCCACTGCGGTGCTCTTGTGGAGCCCTGACGTGCGCGGCCGGTGCCCTTCTGGCGATACGGTTTTGCGCCGCCGCCGCTGACTTCGGAACGGGTCAGTGCGGACTGCGTGCCCTGGCGCTGATTGGCAAGATAGTTTTTCACGACGGTGTGCATGACAGAGACGTTCGGTTCAACTGCGAAGATCGCATCGTTGAGTTCGACTTCACCGACTGCATTGCCGTTCATATCATAAACTGTTGTTTTCATCTGTTATATCCTCCTCCCCGCGTTACCGCGTTTTCGATGTGTTCTTCAGGAACACAATGCCGCCCTTGGGACCGGGGATTGCGCCGCGGACAGCGATGAGATTCAGTTCGGTGTCAACCTTGACAACGTCCAGATTCATGATCGTGCGCTGTGCAACACCGAGATGACCAGCCAGTTTTTTGCCCGGCATGACGCGGGACGGATCCGTGGTGGAGCCCATGGAGCCCGGCGAGCGGTGAACAGGGCCAACACCGTGTGTGTGCTGCTGCTGTCTCTGACCCCAGCGTTTGACAACGCCGGCGTAACCTTTACCTTTGGTGATACCGGTTACATCCACGCGGTCGCCTTCTGCGAAGACGTCAGCCTTCAGAACATCGCCAACGGAAAGAGATGCTGTATCTTCCAGGCGGAATTCTTTCAGAACCTTTTTGGGGGCAACGCCCGCCTTTTTCAGATGACCCAGCTCACCTTTGCTGAGCTTTCTTTCCTGGACATCGTCAAAAGCAAGCTGGACAGAGTCATAACCCTCTCCCTCAGTTGTCTTCTTCTGAACGACAACACAGGGGCCAGCCTCGATCACTGTCACAGGGATGACCTTGCCGTTTTCGTCGAAGATCTGCGCCATGCCGACTTTCTTGCCGATGATCGCTTTCTTCATTCCTGATTTTCCTTCTTTCATATATAAGGTTATTGGTTGACGCGGGTACCGCGCCAACTTGACCCGTTCCGTGCCCGGCACGGAACCGGAAACAAGCGTTTAGAGTGGGGGCGGTGCTTACAGTCTGGTTTCGATTTCCACACCGGAGGGCAGTTCGAAGGATTTAATTGCTTCGATCGTCTTCGGGGTCGGGTTCAGGATATCAATCAGACGTTTGTGGGTTCTGCGTTCAAACTGTTCGCGGCTGTCCTTGTTGACGTGCGGAGAACGCAGGATGGTGATGATTTCCTTTTCGGTCGGGAGCGGAATCGGGCCGGAAACCTTTGCGCCTGTGCGCTTGGCGGTTTCAACAATACGTTCCGCGGTCTGGTCGATCAGCTGGTGGTCAAATGCTTTCAGTCTGATCCGGATTTTTTCTGCTTTTGCCATGTGTATTTCCTCCTGTTTCGTACGTTCGGACGGGTCGATTCTGTCGCCACCGACTGACCGCATGGCTGCGGCCCCCGCCCGTTGAGTTACCCAAGGTGACCCTCAGGCCGCGTACGGAGAGCATTTTTCCCAACTACCGTGCCGCGTGTTTCGCGGATGGGCATAAGAAAAACCGGTACAGTTGACGCAGGCTTTTTGACCTGCCTCATGCAAACCGGCTGGCACGGCGCACTGGCGGGATATCCACAGCCTTCACTGCAAGGGGTTATGCCGAGTCCGACACACTTCCCAGCCTATGGAAGAATGGAAATCCACAGTCGCGCACATACACCTACTGAGAAAAATTCTCAACCGCCCGATTGCAAAGAACGTTTGCGGCAATCCGCAACCCAGTTCTTTCGGACATACTCCGCGGAAAAACCCGCCTGTCTGGCGGCAACCTCCCGCATCATCGCTGCTCCATGGTGGCGCTTGATTATGATATCAGAAAATGAGGCATTTGTCAAGTGGTTTTCTGCATTTTCTCAAAATTTTCTCTGTTTTTTTCGTGCATCCCCCCTCTCCGGATTTGACAAGGAACACGGATACTGGTATAATGTTTCTTGTTTCCTGCACGGGACAGTTTCCGTGCAGTTTCATCCCATAGAAAGCAGGTTTTCGTCATGACCGATACCATTGCCGCAATTGCCACACCGCCCGCCACCGGCGCAATCGGCATCATTCGTCTGTCCGGCCCCGCGGCCCGTTCGGTCGCCGACCGCGTATTTTTTCCGGGGATGCAGGATCGCGGGGTTCTGCTCTCATCGCTTTCGCCCCGCTGCGCGCATTATGGCCGGATTCTGGATGCGGACGGTCACCTGCTGGACAAGGCGCTTGCGCTGCTGTTTCCCGCGCCGCACAGCTACACAGGCGAGGATTGTGTGGAGCTGCAATGTCATGGCGGCCTCCGCCTGCTGCACCGTGTGCTGTCTCTCTGCATCGATGCCGGTGCCCGGCAGGCGCTGCCCGGCGAATTTACAAAGCGTGCCTTTCTGAACGGGCAGCTTGATCTGGCAGAGGCGGAAGCCGTTGCCGATCTGATTCACGCCGAAACGCTGGAGGGCGTCCGGAATGCCGCCGGACAGCTGTCCGGGCAGCTGTCTGGTACGTTATCTTCCATATATGATGCGCTCATGGACGTCACCGCGCATTTCACCGCCTACATCGATTATACCGACGAGGGCGTGGAACCGCCGGACTGCAGTGCAGCAGAGGACATCTGCCGGTCGGCTGCCGATCGGCTGCACTGCCTGGCCGACACCTTCCGCGACGGTCGGCTGTTTACCGAGGGTGTCCGCTGCGCCATCATCGGCCGACCCAACGCAGGCAAGTCTTCCCTTTTGAACGCACTCTGCGGCTTTGACCGCTCCATTGTGACGCCGCTCGCCGGAACCACACGCGACACCGTCGAGGAGACGGCGCAGGCCGGTTCCGTTCTGCTGCGGCTGATCGATACAGCCGGGCTCCGCTCCGAAGCGGACGAGGTGGAGCAGCTCGGGATTGAGCGCTCCCGCGCCGCAGCGACGGCTGCCGGGCTGATTCTGGCCGTTTTTGACGGCTCTGAGCCGCTGACGGGCGAAGATCACGAGGTGCTGCAGATGATGGAGCAGGCCGAGGTGCCGGTCATTGCGTTGATCAACAAATCCGACTTGCCGCAGCGGCTGCACCCAACAGATTCGCCGCTGCTTGCGCACGCCATTTCCATATCGGCTGCGGGCGGGCTGGGGCTGGATGCGCTGCGCGACGCCATCCAGGCGCAATACCATGCCGGTTCTCTGCGGCCGGATGGCGGAATGATCACCAACCGCCGCCAGGCCGATGCACTCCGCAGAGCCGCCGAGTCTGCCGCACACGCGGCGGAGGCACTGCACGCCGGGTTTACGCCGGACATCGCCTGGGTTGATGCCGAAGCGGCGCTGACTGCCATCGGCGAAGTCACCGGGAAAACGGTCAGTGACGAAATTCTATCCCGCGTTTTTGAGCGCTTCTGTGTCGGGAAGTAGGCCGACACACCTCCTGTTGAAACGATTTTTTCATGAAACGGATGATGACCCATGGATTTTCACGCCGGAACCTATGAGGTCTGCGTCATTGGCGCAGGCCACGCAGGCATCGAAGCAGCCTTGGCTGCCGCACGGCTCGGCTGCCGTACCATTTGTTTTACCATCAATCTGGACGCCATCGGCAATATGCCCTGCAACCCGGCCATCGGCGGCACCGGCAAGAGCCAGCTGGTTTCCGAGCTGGATGCGCTGGGCGGCGAAATGGCTCGCGCTGCGGATGCCTGCTGCATCCAGTACCGCACGCTGAACGCAAGCAAGGGGCCGGCTGTCCGTTCCATCCGCGCACAGAGTGACCGGATGCGCTACCGTGCCTATATGAAGCACGCGCTGGAAGCCTGTCCCAATCTCGATCTGGTGCAGGCTGAAATTACCGACGTATTTTTCGACGGCCCCGGCGGCTCCGTCTCCGGCGTCCGCACCGGGCGCGGTGCGGTGTACTCCGTCTCCGCAGTCGTCATTGCCAGCGGCACCTTTCTGGGCGGCCGAATCATCATCGGCGACTACACCTGTGAAGGCGGGCCGGACGGGATGTTCGGTGCGTACCACCTGACGGAGGTGCTCACCGCGCACGGTGTCGCCATGCGTCGATTCAAGACGGGGACGCCGCCGCGCATCAATGCACGTTCCCTCGATTTTTCTCAAATGACGCCGCAGCCCGGTGAACCCGGCACGCCGCCTTTTTCGTTCGATACGGAATCTCCGCGGGAAAATCGCGCCATCTGTCATCTCGTCTACACCAACGAGGCGACTCACGCGGTCATCCGCGCCAATCTGTCGCGCTCTCCGCTTTTTTCCGGGACGATCAAGGGCGTCGGCCCGCGGTACTGTCCGTCGATTGAGGACAAGATCGTCCGCTTTGCGGACAAGCCGCGCCACCAGCTGTTTGTTGAGCCGTGCGGTCTGGACACGGAGGAAGTCTATTTGCAGGGCTTCTCCTCTTCCCTTCCGGAGGAGGTGCAGCTGGAAATGCTGCATACCCTGCCCGGCTTTGAGCGCGCACACGTCTGCCGCCCGGCCTACGCCATCGAATATGACTGCGTGGATCCGACTGAGCTGTATGCCACGCTGGAATTCAAAAAACTGCCCGGCCTGTATGGGGCGGGGCAGTTCAACGGGACTTCGGGATATGAGGAAGCGGCGGCGCAGGGCTTTGTCGCCGGGGTCAACGCGGCTCTGAAGCTGCAAAAGCGGGAACCGTTCACGCTGTCGCGCAGCGAATCCTACATTGGTACACTGATCGACGACCTTGTGACCAAGGGGACAGATGAGCCATACCGCATGATGACCTCGCGCAGTGAGTACCGGCTGTCGCTCCGGCAGGACAATGCCGACCGCCGACTGGCCGAAAAGGGCTGGCAGCTCGGCCTCAGGAGCCGCGCATTCTACGAGCGGACGCTGGAAAAATATGCGCAGGTGGATGCGGAAATGGAGCGCACGGAGCATGTCTATCTGTCGCCCTCGGCTGAATTGAATGCATATCTGACCGAAAAGGGCGAAACGCCCGTTTCCAGTGGCGTTTCACTCGCCGATCTGCTCCGGCGACCCGTGATCGGCTATGAGCTGGTCGAGCGATTCGACCCCGCCTGTCCCCCGCTCCCGGCGGCGATTCGCGAACAGGTCGTCACCGGACTGAAGTATGCCGGGTACATCCGGCGTGAGGCGGAGAAAATCGAACAGATCGCCCGGATTGACGCCATGCCGCTGCCCGCCGATCTGGATTATGCGCAGATTCCCGTCCTCCGGCTGGAGGCGCGGCAGAAGTTTAACCGCATTCGCCCCACCTCACTCGGACAGGCCGGTCGAATTTCCGGCGTCAGCCCCGCCGACATCACCGCGCTGATCGTCTGGCTGGAGGCCAACGGCTATCACAAATCCTGACCGCTTTACAGTTCAACGTAGGGGCGATCAATCGCAATCACGGCGCGGCAGTCCGGGCGGACGGCTTCCACCAGCTGATTGACAGCTGCACGGATTTCGTCATCAGTCTTCGGGTTGTCATATGGGACGACGACATCAAAAATCAGGTTGCGATGTGTCGGCCCGACCACGCATCGGAAATCGTGCAGCGTAACGCCCTCGCCGATGGTTTTCAGCTGTTCCGCAACGGCGCGGCGCAGCGCATCCGTCTCCCCGTCGCCGACGCGAATCGGATCCATGTGAATCACGGTATGGCAGTCCAGCTTCTTTTGCAGCTCCTGCTCGATGTTATCGACCGTGTCGTGGATCGTTTCAAAATCGGAGTTCGCCGCCACCTCGGCGTGAAGGCTGACCATACGTCGGCCGGGGCCGTAATCGTGGACGATCAGGTCATGGATGCCCAGAATTTCCGGATGGGCGCAGACGTGCGCCTCAATTTCATGAACCAGCTCCCTGGAGGGCGGCTGACCAAGCAGCGGCGCGATGGTCGTTTTGGCTGAATCAAAGCCCGCATAGAGAATGAACAGGGCGACCAGCAGACCGCACCAGCCGTCGATTTTCAGGCCGGTCAGGCTGCCAATCACCGTGGACACCATAACGACAAACGTTGCAATGCAGTCGTTCAGGCTGTCAGACGCCGTGGCCTGCATGGCATCTGAGTCGAGCTTTTTGGCATATTTGCGATTATAGCAGACCATATAGAGCTTCACAAGCACGGAAATGCCCAGAATCACGAAGCTCAGCAGGCTGAACGCGACAGGCTCCGGCGTCACGATTTTTGCCACCGCGCTTTTCAGCAGCTCGAACCCCATCAGCAAAATCAGGATGGACACCATCAGGCCGGACAGGTATTCGATGCGTCCGTGGCCAAACGGATGATGCGGATCCGGCTTCTGGGCAGCCATGCGGAAGCCGAGCAGCGTAATCAGGGAGGAGCCGGCATCGCTCAGGTTGTTGAACGCGTCGGAGGTAATCGCGATGGAGCCGCTCAGCATCCCGGCGACCAGCTTTCCGGCAAACAACAGGAGATTCAGCAGAATGCCGACCGCGCCGCACAGCATTCCATAGGCTTCGCGTGTTTCCTGTCCCTCCGTTCGGTTTCGAAGCAGGAGTCTTGCCAGAAGTGCAATCATTCCAACCATCCCTTTCTCACAGTTCTTCTTTCGGATTGATACATGATACTACTTTTCCCGTGAAAAATCAACCTTCTTTTTCCATGAAACGGAGTTGACTCGCCATGAACCACGCAACTTTCTGTTCTCTGCTGGAGGCTCTGCAGCTTCCGGCCATTTCCGCAGCGGGTTTTGAACGGCTGACCCGGTATGCCGCGATGCTGTGCGAAAAAAACAAGGTCATGAATCTGACCGCCATCCGCGATGAGGAGGAGGTCTTCGTCCGGCATTTTGCGGACAGTCTCGCCGTCTATGCGGCGCACCCGGTCATGCCCGCACGGATGATCGACGTGGGCTGCGGTGCCGGCTTCCCCGGTCTGCCGTTGAAAATCTATCTGGATGACCTCTCCGGGCACAGTCGCACCGCGCTGACGCTGCTGGATGCGACGCGCAAAAAGATCGATTTTCTCGCCGAGGTCTGTTCGGCGCTTGCGCTGGAAAACGTCCGGCCGATGTCCGCCCGTGCAGAGGATGTGGCAGCCGATCCGCTCCACCGGGAGCAATACGACCTGGTGGTCAGCCGCGCCGTGGCGGATCTGCGCATTTTGTCGGAGCTCTGCCTGCCGTTTGCCAAAGTCGGCGGCACGTTTGCACCGCACAAATCGGATCGCTCCGACGATGAGATCGCCGGTGCCGACCGCGCCTTCCGTCTGACCGGCGGCACCTTCGCCCGGCAGTTTGTCTATGCCGCCGCGCAGGACGCGCCCAAAAGCCGCATTCTGCTGATCAACAAGACCTCCCACACGCCGCCGGCCTATCCGCGCCCGTATGCCAAAATCAAATCCCGACCACTCTGAGCCACATTCCCATCTCAAAAAAAATACCGGCAGCATCTGCTGTCGGCATTTTTGAATCAGTCTTGCAAAAAACGATGAGCTGTTATGAACACATCCCCGTTCCGACGATCCCTTTGTTGATAGACCGGTTCTCGATCACACATTTCACGGCTCATGTTTTTGGTGTATCAGGTTCCATATCGTTCAATAAAAAAGACCTCCGAAGAGGTCAATCTTATACACACGCTGTGTAATCGGCATCGCCGACGATTTGAGAATTCTTTTATTTGAACTCGTAGTGTAATTGATAAGGGATATCAATTACCTGATATTATAACATCGAAAGGAGCTTTTGTCAATATGAAAACCGATAATTATTATGTTGGACTCGACATAGGCACCGATTCCATCGGGTATGCCGTAACGAACGAAACCTACGACTTATGTAAATTCAAGGGAGAGCCGATGTGGGGCGTTACCCTGTTTGAAGAAGCGAATTCTGCTGCAGATCGAAGATCGTTTCGTACATCGCGCAGAAGAATCGACCGTAGGCAGCAGCGCGTGCAATTGATCATGGATCTGTTTGCCGAAGAAATTGGCAAAAGCGATCCCGGATTTTTCAGAAGAATCAAAGAAAGTTATCTCTATCCCGAAACTGCAGACGATAAAGTGCGCCTTTTTGATATATTTGAAAAACAGAAACAATATCAGATCAAATATCCTACCATCCATCACCTCATTGTCGAACTGATGAACAGCCAAGAACCACACGATGTTAGGCTTGTGTATCTTGCGTGTGCTTGGCTTGTTGCACACAGAGGGCATTTTCTCAGTGAGGTGGACAAGCAGAATATCGATGATGTTACCGATTTTCAGATCGTTTACAATAAACTGGTGGACTTTATCCAGCGCGACAATGAACATACTCTACCTTGGAAAAATAACGTAGAACTTGATGCTGTCGCCGGTGCGTTAAAGAGCAAACGCGGAATTACCAAGAAATCGAAAGCGTTGACCGAGGCGTTATTCGGGACAGGCAACGCACCAAAAATCGTAAACGAGCAATATGAATATAACTATGAACTTGTGATCAAGCTGTTATGTGGTGGGAACGTCGAGCTGAAAAAGCTCTTTGATAAAGAAGAGTATGCAGATTTGACTGAAAGATCGGTCGCTTTGCATATGGATGATAAAAAGCTTGCAGACATTATGCAAAGCATTGGTGACGATGCGGACCTCATCTCGGTACTGAAATCGGTATACGATTGGTCTGTGTTGGCTGACGTGCTGAAAGGTAATCAGACAATTTCCGAAGCAAAAGTCGCCGTTTATGAGCAGCATAAAGAAGATCTGGCTCTGCTGAAGCATTTGATTCGAAAATATTCGAGAGAACAATACAATGACATATTCCGTTCCGATGCTGTCAAAAACAATTATGTTGCCTATATTGGCAGTTGTAAAACTTCCGGTAAGAAACAATCCGTACCCAAATCCACAAATCAAGAGGATTTCTGCAAATATATTTTCAAGATCGTTGAGAAAATCTCTCCCGATGAAACGGATGCAGATGCATATGATCAAATGATTTCCCGCCTTGGCAGTGAGATTCATGATTTTATGCCGAAACAGGTTGACCGTGATAATCGTGTCATTCCGTGTCAGCTTTATTGGTTTGAACTCCATAAAATTCTTGAAAATGCAAAGGAATATCTGCCTTTTTTGAAAGAGCCAGACGAGGACGGCATTACAGGTGCAAAAAAAGTGCTTTCTGTGTTTGAATTCAGAGTACCGTATTATGTAGGGCCACTGAAGGAAAAGAGCAATCCGAAATGGAACCATTGGATGGTACGCAAAGCTGAAGGCAGGATTTACCCATGGAATTTCGATCAGATGGTCGATTTGGATGCCAGCGAAAATGCCTTTATCGCGAGAATGACAAACTCATGTACTTACCTGCCCGGGGAAGACGTTTTGCCGAAAAACTCGTTGATTTACTGCGCATTTGAGGTTCTGAATGAAATCAACAATATCAAAATCAACGGTAACGAGATTCCTGTCCATGTCAAGCAGGAAATATTCTCAGAAGTATTTATGGAGCATCAAAAGGTCACGCCAAATCGAATTCGTGATCATCTTGTATCCAGCAACTATATACATAAAGATGATGTGATCAGCGGTCTTGATACAACCATAAAGTCCTCACTGAAACCCTTTATGCTGTTTCATAATCTTATAAAAAGTGGTCTGCTCTGCTATTCTGATGCAGAAAAGATCATCAGCCGTGCTGCGTATTCCGAAGATCGATCCAGATTTTCCAACTGGCTGAAATCAGCATATCCGGATTTGCCCGAAAGTGAAATCAAATACATCGCCGGTCTGAAATTGAAAGATTTCGGCAGATTGTCAAAACGGCTATTATGCGATATAGAAGGAGTGGATACAGGAACGGGTGCAGTCTACCCATCCATCATTCGGGCAATGTGGGAGACCAACCGCAATTTGATGCAGCTTTTGTCTGACAAATTCACTTTTCGAGAGCATATAGAAGAAATTGTCAGAGAATACTATGACCTGAATCCAAAAAGCATTTCAGACCGTCTGGATGAAATGTATATTTCCAATTCGGTTCAGCGCCCGATCATACGCACGCTTGATATTTTAAAAGATGTCGTCAAAGTTCAGGGGCACGCTCCCGAACGAATCTTTGTTGAAATGGCACGAGGTGCAGGCAAGGAACAAAAAGGACAACGAACAAAAACCAGACGTGCGCAGCTTGACGAATTATACAAAAAAGTCAAGGATGAGGACATTCATCATCTGATCAAACAACTGGAAGATTTGGGAGCGGATGCGGACAACAAGCTCCGGAGCGATAAGCTCTTCCTCTATTTCGTTCAGCTTGGCAAATGCCTGTACACGGGAAAGTCGATTGATATTGACGCGGTGATTGCCGGGGATGGCACATATAACATCGAGCATATTTATCCGCGCAGTTTTGTGAAAGACGACAGCATAATCAATAATGAAATTCTGGTCGATTCCAAAGCAAATGGCGATAAGGGTGACAGCTATCCCATTGATCCGGCCATTCAGAAGAATATGCGTGGATATTGGGCAGCCCTGAATCAAATCGGTCTGATCAGCGACGAAAAATATAAACGGTTGACCAGAACAACGCATTTTACCGATGAAGAAAAGTTTGATTTTATCAACCGCCAGCTGGTGGAAACCAGGCAATCCACAAAAGCGGTTGTAACCCTGTTGAAGGAGTTGTATCCCGACACAGAAATTGTTTCTGTAAAAGCCAGCCTGGTTTCCGAATTCAGGCAGCAATTCAACCTGCCGAAATCGCGATTGCTCAACGATCTGCACCACGCAAAGGATGCATATTTGAACATTGTGGCCGGAAACATATGGCATTGCAAATTCAGCAGACAATTCTGGCGCGCAGAAGAACCGCACAACGCAAAGGTCGAGGTTGTTTTCACACGCCCTGTTGTATGCAACGGCAAAACGGTTTGGAATGGTGCAGCGGACAAAGACCGTGTGGTCAAAATCGCAAGGAAAAATACGGCGCATATGACAAAATATGCTTTTTTCAGAAAGGGCGAATTTTTCAATCAAAACCCTGTTTCGGCAGCCAAGGGATTGACACCGATAAAGAAAGACCGTCCCACGGAAATCTACGGTGGCTATCAGAAATCCACGGCATCGTTCTTTGTTTTGGTCAAGTATGAAATTGCTAAAAAGAAGGACATCATGGTCATGCCGGTCGAATTGCTGTATGGCGATCAATTTGTGCAGGATGAATGCTTTGCTTTTGAATATGCAAAACGCACAATTGCGGATATTACCGGCAAGCCCGTAGAATCTGTGGAGTTTCTGCTGAATAAACGGCTGATTAAGGTCAATACCGTACTGTCGTTGAACGGGTTCAGAGTGTGTATCAGTGGAAAAGCCAACGGCGGAAAAGTAATCGGCGTATCATGTCTATTTTCGTTTAAGACTTCTCCAGAAAATGAAATCTATATCAAACGGCTGGAATCATTCGACAATAGAAGGCGGAAAGACAGCAATATTATGTTCGATGAAAGCCATGATGGAATATCGGCAGAGCAAAATTTGGCTTTGTATGACTGTTACATTGATAAATGGCAAAATTCTCCGTTTCAACACCGTCCTTCTCATCCGCTTAATAAGCTAAAGGAAGGTAGGGGAAAATTTGCTGCGCTTTCTCCCCAACAACAAATTACCGTACTGTTGTCGATTCAGGGATTGTTTGGCAGATCAATTAAAGCAGATCTTACCTTGATTGGCGCTGGATCTTCCGTCGGCGCAGCCAGCCTGTCTTCCTCAATTTCCAACTGGAAAAAGTATTACACCGACGCTCGTATCATTGACCAATCCGCTTCGGGACTTTTTGAAAAGGTTTCCGATAACCTTCTTTCATTATTATGAGTTGGCGAACGGTTGTCATTGCGTCACGCTGCAAGCTGGATTATAAGATGGGCTTTATGGTTGTTCGCGGCGAGGAAACGAAAAAAATTTTCCTTGACGAAATCGCCGTATTGCTGATCGAAAATCCCGCGGTTGCCCTGACAGGATGCCTGTTGGAAGCTCTGGTCGCAAAGAAGATCCGAGTGATTTTCTGTGATGCCAAACGAACTCCGAATGCCGAGCTTGTTCCGTATTACAGTTCCTATGATTGTTCCCGGAAAATTAAGGTTCAATTTGGTTGGAATATTGATATAAAAGGAGCGGTTTGGGCGGATATCGTCGCGGAAAAGATACGAAAACAAGCAGACTTTCTGAATGAATTGCAAAAAAACAAGGAGGCATCTCTGCTGCGTTCGTATCTTTCTCAAATTGAACCGTACGATGCAACAAACCGGGAGGGACATGCCGCAAAGGTCTATTTCAATGCGCTGTTCGGAATGGATTTTACCAGAAGTGAAGAAAATACAACGAATGCGGCATTGAATTACGGATACGGCATTCTTTTGTCTGCATTCAATCGTGAAATTGTGGCACATGGATATTTGACGCAACTCGGTATTTTTCACGATAATATGTTCAACCATTTCAATTTGAGCTGCGATTTGATGGAACCGTTTCGCATCCTGGTTGACCGTAAAGTGCAGGCTATGAAGATTTCAGATTTCACGAGCGATGAAAAACACGCAATCGTGGACATTTTGAATGCTACCGTTGTGATCAATCAGACAAAACAGACCGTACTCAATGCCGTCAAGTATTATTGCAGAAGCGTTTTTGACGCATTAAACGAGGGCGATCTTTCGCTGATTCAGTTTTATTCACTATGAGCTATCGGTTTATGAGAGTATTGGTATTTTTTGATCTTCCCACGGAAACCCTCGAAAATAAGCGGGAATATCGAAAGTTTCATAAGTTATTGATTCAAAACGGATTTTTGATGATGCAGGAATCCGTTTATTGCCGTATGCTGATCACGCCAAGCGCAGGGAACGCGGTGTTAGACGTGATACGAAAGCATCGCCCATCCGATGGTATTGTACAGGTCATGACGGTGACTGAAAAGCAATTTGCGGGAATCGAATATATCACAGGTGAGCATCACAGCGAGGTGATAGATAGCGACGAAAGGCTGATCATACTATGAAATTGGTATATAGGGATATGGAACATATTCTTCGTTTCAGCGAAGGTTGCGTCAACGAGCTGGTGGTGGAAAATAAGAAATTATTTTTTGAAATGGCGAACAGTATGGCCATGCAGGCTGACGGATTGCACGGGAATTTTGTTTTGTCCATTGCAGACAGACCGGTGGAATTCGGCAAATATGCAGACCTGACCGTGCAGTTTGCACCGTTTCAGGTGAACCGAAAAAGTCTTCTCACAAAGTTGTATGCCACATTGGAGAAGAAAGCGCTTATTCCGGAAAACCATGCAAAAACAGGAGAACTACTTGGTGAGCTGGAAGCATATATCCTGCAGCTTTCCGAGGATTTCCCTTTTGAAATCAACTGTCTGAAGCTTGCGATCGGTCCCGTGATCCGCGCACTATTGCCTGAAATCGATGAAAGCGATAAAAGCCCTCTTGAAAGAATCTTTACCTATATGGAGTTTGTGCGTGAGCTTGACTGTGACAAGCTTTTTATTATGATCAATATGCGGTCGTATTTTTCGGATGAAGAAATGGAATATTTCACCGAAAGCGTCTGTCTGCATGATTTCAAAGTGCTTTTACTGGAAAATTATGCGTCATCTCCATTGAACCACACCCGAAGATTTGTGATCGATGCTGATTTATGCGAATTCTGAGTTGACTTTTGTAACGTCTTTATGCTATAATACCAATGCGTATATCCCTTGACACTACTTTCTGCAATTCGTAGTATTGTTTCTCAAAGATTGATTTGAGGTTTGAGAGTAGTGTAATTGTATAAGGGACTCAAACTTATCTGTATAAGTAATCAATTCATAATTCGTTTGAGAGTAGTGTAATTGTATAAGGGACTCAAACATGATTCCACCCTTCGCCGCAGTTGTTTAGGTTTGAGAGTAGTGTAATTGTATAAGGGACTCAAACTTATGCGTCTTTTTCCATTTGACGTTGAGCGTTTGAGAGTAGTGTAATTGTATAAGGGACTCAAACATTAGAACAGAATTCGGGGGGGGGCGGACTTGGTTTGAGAGTAGTGTAATTGTATAAGGGACTCAGGCGCGATCAGATCAGCGATGCTTACTCCCTTTTTCAATCAAATCCCGACCACTCTGAGCCATCCACGCCGCACAGAAAAATCTGTGCGGCGTTCTTTTTGGGCAAAAAACCGTTCGACGTGAAGTGGCACGTTTCTCCATCGCTTGCGGATTTCGTCACGTTTCGATGGGTGATCCGATGATTTCGTGGGTGTTTTCCTGTTTTTCTGTCGATCGACTTGACTTTACAGGTGAATCCGGATCCTTTATAATACACCTGAAAGCGGCCATTGGGCGGCAAGATCAAAGGAGGCGCATCGCATGAGAGGGTTCGGCGTCGCACAGAAGATCACAGGGAGAGACGCGTGCAGCGACCGGAGCTGCTACACCGGGGAGCAGATTCTGCATCTGGCCATCCACGACATTTTTCCGGATCCCCTGCAGGCGCGGAGGATTTTTGAGCTGGACAAGCTGCGCGAGCTGGCGGACAGCATCGCCGAATGCGGCATTCTGTCGCCGCTGATTGTCCGGCGGGTGGAGGGCGGCTACCAGCTGATTGCCGGGGAGCGGCGGCTGCGTGCGGCATCAATGGCCGGTTTCACGCACGTCCCCTGTCTACTCAAGCGCACCGGCGGGGAGCAGGCCGCCTATCTGGCGCTTGTCGAAAATTTGCAGCGCTGCGACCTCGACTGCTTCGAAGAGGCTGCCGGTCTGGCACGATTGATTGCAGATTACGGCATCACACAGGAGGAGGTCGCCCGGCGCATCGGGAAAAGTCCGTCCGCCGTCGCCAACAAGCTGCGGCTGCTGCGCTTTGACGGGGACATCATCTCCCGAATGCGCGCCGCCGGGCTGAGCGAACGCCACGCCCGCGCTCTGCTGCGGCTGAAAGAGAACGATGCCATCCGTGCCGCGATTGACCGGATTGCGGCGAATCATCTCTCCGTCGCGGAGACGGAAGCCTATGTGGCCGCCTGTCTCGCGCCGCCGCCGACACGAACTCAGAAAACGACACCTCTGATTCGCGATGTCCGGCTTTTTCTCAACACCGTGCAGAATGCGCTGAAGACCATGACGGCCAGCGGTCTGCGTGCGGAGGTGGAGCAGACGGAGTCGGAGGACGGCATCACGCTCGTCATTCGTCTGCCCAAAAACCGATAAAAAAAGAAGGCTTAGGAAAACGCGTCCTAAGCCTGTGTGCACCCTTTGGCACAAAGAAAAAATAGAAAGGAGGGGGTAAGAGTTCAAGCATTCATCACTGCCATGTCCTCTACGCCTCTATGATATCATACAAATGTAAACGAAACCCGCAGTCATTTGTAAACTTTTATTCTACGCGGTTCTGCGCGTCATACCAGGCCAGCATCAGATCGACCATCCGGCCATAGCTCCGGACGCCGTCCGGTTCGCCCTGCACAATCAGGTAGGTATCGTTGACCGTCTCGGAAATTTCGGAAATACGGCCTTCATACTGCTTCCAGTGGTTGGAATAGTCGGACAAATCCCGCCGAACCAGCTCACTGTAGGACGCGTACAGCTCGGCAAACGCGTCATAATCGCTGGCGTACAGCGCATTCTGGCAGTAGAGAACGGCCGACAGCACAGCGCTGTAGGACAGGAGTGGGTCAGACGCATCCTCCAGAATGTAGAAGGCGTAGAAGTTGGCCTCATCCTCCGGGGCGATGGCGTAGCGGTGGGACATTTCATGCGCCATGACAAACGGCAGATCAGCCGGGGTGTTGTCACTGTTGACGTTGGCCTCGCCGGTATACGGGATGAAAATCCCCGTGGTATGCGTGTAGGAAATCCATTTGGACGTCAGCAGCTCTTTGACGGGCGCTTCGCTGCGGCCGGTGGTTTTCGAGAACTCCTCGGCCACCCGCCCGGCCACGTCCCGAAAATCGATCGGGCTGGCGCTCCCGGTCGATTGGCGCGGAAGCTGCGGAGCCAGAGCATTGGCGCGGTCGATCAGGTAGCGGTTCAGCGTCTTCAATTCCTCCGGGCTGCGCGCCTGAACCGTCAGACCCATGGTCTCGGCCAGCGGCTGTGCCCGATAATTCAGACCCCAGATGGCCTCAAAGAGGAAAACCAGCATAGCGGCGTGAAAGAGCATCCACGCGACGAAGCGGAGCAGATACGCCAGGCGGCGCGGGCCGCTGATGAGCACCCAGAGCAGGCGCAGCAGCGCAATCAGCAGCGACAGGACGGCCAGCCCGATGGCCACCTCCGCCACCGAAACGGGAATCCAGCCGGTCACGCGTGAGAGGACGTGAATCACCGTCCGCGAAGCATTGCGGTACAGGCCGTCCGTAAAGCCCGGCAGCCAGGCGGATGCCGCAAGCAGCAGCAGCGTCAGCAGAACCGGAACGGCCGCAGCCGTCAGAATTTTCAGCGTGGATCGTCTGTGTATGTTTTGCAGCTTTTCATTGCCGCGCATCCGCCATGCCTCCTGTCGCCCGGAACGGGCTTTTTACGCTTCTTCGACCAGCTTTTCCAGCAGCGCCTTGGCAGCGAGGATATCCTTTGTCTGCTGGTCGCCGCTGATTTCGCGTTCGATGGTCAGCGGGCCGTCATAGCCGATGGCCTTCATTTTCCGGATAATCTGCGGCCAGTCCACTTTGCCCTGACCCAGTGCCACTTCATGCCCCAGTTCGCGGCCGTCTGTCGGATACACGCCGTCCTTGCAGTGGAAATCGCGGACATATTTGCCGAAGACGTCGATGGCGTCTGCGGGGTTGCCCTTGCCGTACAGGATCAGGTTGCCCGTGTCAAAATTGATACCAACGTTTTCGCCGCCGAGGTCTTCGATGGCGCGGAGAAGCGTGGCCGGCGTTTCCTGACCGGTTTCAAAGAGGAAATACATATCGCGGCGTTTGCATTCGCGCACCAGCATTTTCAGCGCGATCAGCGTACCGGCGTATTTCGGGTCGTTCATATCCTCCGGGATGAAGCCGACATGGGTGGCTACCTGATGGATGCCGCACTGATCGGCAAACTGAATGCCCTTCAGGAGTGCCTTTGTCCGCTCAAAACGGAAGGCCTCCGGCACCAGCCCCAGCGTCAGCGGGCCGTCATAAAAGGTCCAGGATGCAGGGCCCGGCCAGCCGCACCAGAACGTGCGCACCTCTACGCCGGTATCCGCGATGGCAGACCGAACCTCTGCCGCCAGCTCGTCCGTAAAGGAATCAATTTCCCAGGAACAGATTTGTGCGTAATCAATGCCAAAGCTTTTCACGCGCTCCAGATTGGCGCGAATATCTCTCAGGCCGACAACAACGCCTGGTTTCATCATAAAAATGCCTCCTCATTGTTTTGCTTTCATTATACCATATTCGCCCCGCTCCATGCAAGGGCGAAGCCGTTTCAGAAATGGATCACGCCCATATGCTCCAGCAGGATTTTCAGCCCCATCAGCACCAGAATGATGCCGCCGATCAGCTCGGCCTTGGAGCGGAACCGGTCGCCGAACAGCTTTCCAATCCAGACACCGGCCATCGACAGCACGAGTGTGATGACGCCGATGAAGAGGACCGCCGGGACGATCTGCACCTTCAGGAATGCAAAGGAAACGCCGACCATCAGCGCGTCAATGCTCGTTGCAACGGCCAGCGGCAGCATCGTCCGGAAGGAGACATCACTGCCGTCTGTCGGTTCATCCTCCTCGTGGCTCAGGCTTTCGGAGATCATTTTACCACCGATGAGCCCCAGCAGGACGAATGCGATCCAGTGGTCAAAGCGCTCGATGTATTGCGAAAAGGTGCCGCCGATAAAATACCCGATCAGCGGCATCAGCGCCTGAAAGACACCAAAATACAGGCCAATGATCAGTGCATTGCGAAAAGACATCCGCCGCATATTGAGCCCGCGGCAGACAGCCACCGCAAACGCGTCCATGGACAGTCCGATGGCAATGACGAAAAGTTCGATGAGTTTCATGCTGTTCGACCCCGTTTCCAGTTTGCTTCCCTGTTGAATGCTTTATTATACTCTGTTTCTGTTTTGAAGTCAAGATCAGACGTTCCGTATCTGCATAAAAAAAGAGAGGAACTGTGCATTTTTTTGCGCAGCTCCTCTCTTTCTGTGGAAAGCCAGAAACCTGCGGGCTGCCGCTGTCCACGTTTTGCGACTGCGCACGGCGCTCAATCGCAGCGGGAACGGAATTCGATGTTTCACAAAAAGGTGTCCTTCCCGCTGAAAAAACAGGGGAAATTTTCACGCAGAGGATTGACTTTTCCTCCAAAATATGCTATCATTATATTATCTTTTGATAATCATCTATCATTGGAAAAGGACACCCTGCTGCA
>CAZEUG010000018.1:0-37961 GCA_964515055.1 uncultured Oscillospiraceae bacterium
AAACCTCATCGCACTCAACCAGGACGAGGAGTGCAGACCGCCCTACATGGCGTGTATGTATGCGGATGTCTACCTCTTTGTCCGCCACGTCTCCAACCGGGAGCTGGTGCTGGGTTACATGAACCTCGGCGACAAGGACTGCATCCCCGGCCCCTCCTTTGGCTATTCGTTTGATGAATTTGGCATTCCATACGGCTCCGGCTACGGTCTGGAGCTGACCGACCTGATCACCGGTGAACCGGCGGGCTTCCACCGCGATTCGTTCGTCCCGTGGATTGAGGCACACGGCTGCCGCCTCTACCGTGCCCGGCTGAAACACGCCTGAACAGGCCGAAAGAAAGAGAAGGAAACAGGAATATGATTGAAACAAAAATCCTCTCACCGCTTGAAAAATGCTTCCTCGATCAGACGCCCGCGGATTTCCCGGCGCTGACCCATCTGCGGATGTTCCGCAATGAACGAGCCTCCATCCAGTTTGCCGCATACGACCCGGATGAAGCGGAGCACGCGATTCGCCTGCTGACCGTGTCGGTGCGCGGCGATCTGGCGCGGTATGCCACCCTGCACACCGTGGAGCAGATTGCCAACTGCTGCCCGGCCTGGGGGACACCGAAGGCGATTGAAAACGCTGACCCGACCTTCCTCCGTACAACGCCCGGTCTGTATCCGGACGTGCTGGCGACTCCCATGCGCGGCAACCGGATGCCGGTCATCAATCAGCAGCTGCACACGGCGTGGATTGATTTTGAAGGCGATCTGGAACCGGGTGTGTACCCGACAACGATTGTGCTGAAGGGTGATGATGGCTCCGCACTGGCGGAGAGCACCATCGAAATCGAAGTGCTGGCGCTGGAGCTGCCGGAGCAGACCACCCGCGTGACCAACTGGTTCTATGCGGACTGTCTGGCGGATTATTATCACGTGGAGCCGTTCTCCGATCAGCATTTTGACATCTGCGCCCACTTCATTGAAACCGCCGTCCAAAACGGCATCAACATGATTCTGACGCCGGTCTTCACCGTCGCACTCGATACGCGGGTGGGCGGCGAACGCACCACTACACAGCTCGTCCGCATCCGGCGCGAACACGGCGAGTATTCGTTCGATTTTGAGCTGCTCGACCGCTGGATCATCCTCTGTGACCGCCTTGGCGTCCGGTATTTTGAAATTTCGCACCTCTTCTCCCAGTGGGGCGCTGCCCATGCGCCCAAGGTGATGGCCACGGTGGACGGCGAATACCGCCGCCTGTTCGGCTGGGATACCGATGCATCCGGCGAGGAATATGTCCACTTCCTGCAGGTGTTTTTGCAGGCGCTGACGGCGCATCTGGAGAAAAAGGGTCTGAAGGAGCGCTGCTATTTCCATATTTCGGATGAGCCGGGCAGAGACGCCATGGCGCAGTACCGTAAAAACCGCGAAACTGTGGATCCGTATCTGAAGGGCTGGAAGCTGCTGGATGCGCTGTCGGACGTTGAATTCTATCGGCAGGGGCTCTGCCCGATTCCGGTACCGTCCTCCGGCGCGATCGAAGATTTCCAAAAGGAGGACATCGCAGAACGGTGGGTCTACTACTGCTGCGGCCCGTGGATTGGCGCATCCAACCGGTTCGTGGCCATGCATCTGGGGCGCACCCGGTCGATCGGCCTGCAAATGTACCGCTACGGCATCGAGGGCTTCCTGCACTGGGGCTACAATTTCTACAACAATCAGTATTCCTACGACCACGTCAACCCGTTCCTGAACCCGGCTGCGGGCTACTGGGGCGCGGCGGGCGATGCACTGGTCGTCTATCCGGGACAGGACGGCTACCCGCTGGAATCGCTGCGCCTCCGCGCACAGAAGCAGGCGCTGGACGATATCCGCGTGCTGAAGCTGGCCGAACAGTACTGCGGGCGCGAGACGGTCATTGCGGAGCTGGAGCAGCTGACCGGCCCGATCGACTTCCGCCACTGCATCAACGACAGCATGACGTTCCATCGGCTGCGCGAGCGTATGATGGATTTGATTCTCGCCGCACAGCAGGCCGCTGCGGCGAAGGACAACGCCTGAACAAAACGCAGCATCGACACAAAGAAGGCAAAAGCAATGAAGATAATTAAGGAGGCAAAAGCAATGAAGAAAATTAAGGTCGCACTGGTCGGTCTTCACTTTGGCGGAAACTTTGCCGAGATCTACCGGGAGCATCCGGACGTGAGCGAGGTCGTCCTCTTTGACCTCGATCGGGAACGCGAACGCGCATTCCGGGAACGGCTGGGCATCACGGCGGTCTATGACAGCCTGGACGAGCTGCTGGCTGATCCAACGGTGGACGCGGTGCATCTGGTCACGCCGATTCCGCTGCACGCCGAGCAGAGCGTTGCCGTGCTGAATGCGGGCAAGCACTGCGCCTGCACCGTCCCGATGGGCAATACGCTGGACGAGCTGCGCGCCATTGTCGCAGCCAAGCGCCGGAGCGGAAAGAATTATATGCTGATGGAGACGACGCTCTACACCTACCAGTTCCGCTATGTCCAGAAAATGCTGGCTTCCGGCGAGCTGGGGCGCATTCAGTTTTTGCGGGGCAGCCATTATCAGGATATGGAAAACTGGCCGGGCTATTGGACGGGACTGCCGCCGATGCATTACGGCACCCACGCCATCGCACCGATGGTGGCGCTGTCCGGTTCTCGGATTGCGAAGGTTCACGGCTTTGGCAGCGGGACGATGCGCCCGGAGCTGGTGCAGCACTACGGCAACCCGTTTCCGGTGGAAACGGCGCTGTTCGCGTTTGAAAACGGCCTGAAGGGCGAAGCCACCCGCAGCCTGTTTGAAACAGCACGCCCGTATCAGGAGGGGATGTTTGTCTACGGCAGTCAGAAGAGCTTTGAGTGGGGCTTTACCGATGACGATCTGCCCCATGTCTCCACACTTTTGCGCGGCGATTCGTCCGTGCGGGGTCTGCCCTGCCAAACGGAGGTCATGGAAATGCCCAACGACTATTCCGATTTGCCGGAGCCGCTGTGGCGTTTCACGGTGGGTGGCAACTATGACCCGGAGCACCCGGAGGAATCCTTGAAACGCGGTGCCGGCGGCGGCCATCACGGCTCTCACCCGCATCTCGTGAACGAGTTCGTCCGGAGCATCGTCGAGGGCCGGGCACCGTGGATTGATGAGGCGATGGGCGCAAATATCACCGCGGCAGGCCTCTGTGCACACGAAAGCGCCATGCGCGACGGCGAAGCGGTCATTGTCCCGAACTTCTAAACTGAGCCGGAGCCTCCGCTCCAAAACGAAAGGAAAATGGTTATGAATCCACTGAAACGGGAACTGGAACGGCGCGCATTGCCGCCGCTTCGCAGCCGCGGGGAGATGCAGGACATTTTGCAGCGCGAGGTTTACGGCTATCTGCCGGACGTCGCCTGCACGATCACGACCGAATCGGAGCAGGTGGACGAGGCACGCTATGCGTGCGGGACGGTCGTCCGCTCCCATGTCATGCTCCGGGTGACGGTCGGCACACAATCGCACGCGTTCCGCGTCGATCGGCTGCTGCACACGGATGGGCAGAAGCGCCCGCTGATTCTCCTGAACAACTTCCACCCGATGGAAGCGTCGTCCTGCTTCCCGGTTGAGGAGCTGTCGGAGTACGATGTCGATTTTCTCGTGGTCTGTTACACCGACATTGCATCGGATGACGACGATTTCACCAACGGACTGGCACCCCTTCTGCTGCCGCACGGCCAGGTCGAGGATACGACCTGCGGAAAAATCGGCATCTGGGCGTGGGCGGCCATGCGCGTTTTGGATTATGGTCTGACGCTGCCCGGAACCGACCCGGACAACGTTGGCATCGCCGGTCATTCCCGACTGGGCAAAACGGCGGCGTATACGGCCATGATGGACGAACGCTTCAAGTTCACCTTCTCCAACGCGGCGGGCTGCGCGGGTGATTCGCTGGCGCACGGTTGCAGCGGCCTGCAACGTTCGCCAATCGAAGTGCGG
This sequence comes from uncultured Oscillospiraceae bacterium, assembly GCA_964515055.1. Classification (GTDB taxonomy): domain Bacteria; phylum Bacillota; class Clostridia; order Oscillospirales; family QAMX01; genus QAMX01. The sequence goes on from CAZEUG010000018.1 coordinate 3,982, forward strand.
AATACCAGACTCGGCGAGCTGATTTTCGATATCACGAAAAACTACGGCTACTGGTTCTGCAAAAACTACCGGAAATACGCCGAACGCAACCTGTCGGATGACTTCGATCAACACTACCTCCTGGCGAGCATTGCCCCGCGCTATGTGATGGTCGGTTCCTGTGATCTGGATGCCTGGGCCGACCCGGTTTCCCAGCAGCTCTGCGCGCTGGCAGCGAGCGAAGCCTGGGAGCGGGCGGGGCTGACGGGCCTGGTCGGCAGCGACCACATTCTCGACGCGGGTGAAAGCCTCATCGATGGCCATGTCGGCTATTTCAAAATCCATGCCAAGCATTTTCTCTCCCGCCACAGCTGGCGACAGTTTCTGCGCTTTGTGGAAAAGCACCGCGCAGACTGAGCCCTTCCAACCATCAATAAATGAATCAGCCCGGACGGCTCTGAAAGCCGTCCGGGCTGATTTGCGCACAAATATCAGGTCAGCGTCTCGCTGTTATTGAGTACGAGCGTGCTGTAAAGGAAGAGGACATCCTGCTGGTCAAACGTCACAAAGCGATCGAGAAAGTCGGCGCGGAGGTAGCGAATGTCGATCAGTGTGACGGTGGAGTACCCCTCCGCGAGGAGCGGCGCAATGCTGCTGCCGAACGAGTCGCGGAAGATGATCAGCTCACGGTCGGTCTGGGCGTTCGGATTTTCGATCGTGATCAGCGGCAGAGAACCGGAGAGGAACATCTCATACGGATCCTTGCCGACGGCTTTTTCCATGTCGTAGAGGCCGCCAGTCGTGTTGGCCTCGTGATTCGTGGCCAGACAGGCGTTCAGCGTGTCGTTGGTCAGATAGTGAATCGTTTCCGCCGGGAGCGGGAGCGCCGACTGACCGTAATAGACGCCGTAGAAGGGGTGGTTGAGCGTCTCAACAGTATACTGCCCGGAGAGTGTGACGCCCATCCCGTTGGCCAGCACGTTGGCGGTATCCGTCAGCTTTTCCTGCCGCCAGTGCGTATCCGTCTTGTAGTAGTCGCTGATGTCCAGCGTCCCGATGATATCCAGATAGGTGGCATAGGGCATCTGCGACTGCATATCGGAAAACAGCTTTTCGTAATCCATGGCGGGGTATTTGCCAGAATCGGAGAGGAAATAGCTTTTATCCGGGACAATCGACAGGTAGATGTTCATGCCCTTGTCAGCCAGGTACCGGTCATAGATGTAGGCAAACCGATTTGCCGCATACGCGAGCGAGTCCTTGTTCAACGGATATTCCAGCTTGGCGGCGTAGCCGTCCTCTAAAATGATGCCGTTGTTGTCGCTCTGCGCAAAGGCGTAGTAGACGGCAAGGGATTTCAGTGTGCGGAGGGAATCGCGGAGCGGGAACTGATCCTGAGTGTAGGTTTCAAAGCTGGACATAAAGCTGCCGTCCAGGAGTGTGCCGAAGGAGAGCGACGGGAACTGCGCCAGCTTGCGGCGTTCGCTGTCCGAAAAGGTGCGGGTCGGCAGAAACCATGCGGAAAGTGTCATGGCGGCAAGGAGCAGCGCAACCACGGCGACGCAGATGATATGTTTGTGCTGTTTCATACGAAAACCCCCTTAGAATCTGAAGTACAGGAAGGGATTGTAGGAGCCGTCTACCAGATAGGCCGTGCAGACCAGCAGCAGCACACAAAGCGCCAGCGGCTCAACAATCGTAGCAACGCGCTGTCCGACGGAGCTGTCGGAGAAGCGCTTCCAGAGGTTCCGGGGCAGAGGCGTTGCACCGACCACTGCGAGCAGCAGCACAACCCCATAGTTGCGGAGCTCATACCAGAATTCAGCCGACACAAACGGGTGATGCCCGGCACCGAACATGGCGCCAATACAGGAACCGGCCTGACGGAGGCTGCTTGCATCGAAAATGACGAAGCTGATGAGAATCAGAACCATTACATAGATGTGCTTCCAGACGCGGCTCTTCTTCAGGTGGCGGAGCAGCCAGAGCTTCTCCACCATCAGCAGCGCGGCAAAATACAGCCCCCAGATGATGAAATTCCAGGAGGCACCGTGCCAGAAGCCGGTCAGCATCCAGACAACGAGAATGTTCAGCAGGTGGCGCAGACGGCTGACGCGGTTGCCGCCGAGCGGGATGTAGACGTAATCGCGGAACCAGGAGCCGAGCGACATATGCCAGCGCCGCCAGAACTCCGTGATGCTGGAGGAAATATAAGGATAGTTGAAGTTCTCCAGAAAGTCGAAGCCGAAAATCTTGCCGAGGCCGATGGCCATGTCGCTGTAACCGGAAAAGTCGAAGTAGATGTGGAGCGAGTAGGCCGCGGCATACAGCCAGAAATACAGGGTGGAGGGATCGCCGGTGGCGCGGAAGGAGTCACACAGCTCACCGAGGACGTTGGCAATCAGGATTTTCTTGCTGAGCCCGATGAGAAAACGGCGAAGCCCACAGGCTGCCTTTTCAAAGGAATGGGTACGGGTGCGGAGCTGATCGGCGACATCGGCATACCGGACGATTGGCCCGGCAATCAGCTGCGGGAACAGCGCGACATAGGCGGCAAGGTCGATGAGATTTCTCTGCGCACGGACATCGCCGCGGTAGACATCGACGGTATAGCTGAGAATCTGGAATGTGTAGAAGCTGATGCCGATGGGCAGGGCAATGCGGAGGAGCGGGACGGAAAGCCCGGTGACGGCGTTGAAGTTGCTGATGAAGAAATCGGCGTATTTGAAATAGCCGAGCATCAGCAGGCTGCTGACCACCGACAGCGCCAGAATTCCCTTGGCCAGTCCGGGGCGGTCGCGGAAGCGCTCAATCAGCAGGCCGAAGCCGTAGCCCAGCAGGATGGCGAGCAGCATCCAGATCACATAGCGCGGCTCGCCCCAGGCATAAAAGACGAGGCTGCACAGCAGCAGCACGGAATTTTTCAGACAGCGCGGCGCAATGAAATAGAGAATCAGCACGCAGGGCAAAAAATAAAACAAAAACGGAATGCTTGAAAACAGCATGGCGAAGCTCAAACCTCTCTTTTTTTCTCTGTGGCAGCGGCCGGGGGTGCTTTCCCAAAAAAACAGGGGGTCGGGCGCCAATGCGTCGACCCCCTGTATCGCTCAGAGATCCGAAAATATCGCGGATTACTCGACCATGGCCGGTGCATCGACCAGAACCGAGGACTGTGCATCGACAGCGGCGCAGGCGGCTGCCAGATTGTCAATGTTGCCTTCGTGGCCGTATGCCATGACAACGTAATCACCGATGGCAATCACGACGACCTTGTCCGGGAAGCCGCACATCCAGCGCTGCCCCTGAATGGCTGTCTGGTAGGCGGTGGCAAAGTCGGAGGCCTGTGTCGGATCCTTCAGCTTGGCCACGGCGGAGCAGAAGGTGTTGAGGTTCATCATGTGCTGCAGCGTTGCGACATCGTCTTCGAGCATTCCGTACAGCTCGTCCGTCACATGGAGCAGATACTTGAAGGTTTCGGCGTTGGCATCGCTCAGCGCATACTGACCGGGGCCGTCCATGCTTTCATGGTCGATATCGCCGCCGCCGCAGGCGAACTTGTTTTCTTCGCCGTAGGCGTTCCAAATGGCGGTGTACAGATCGAGAGCAGACTCATAGGCCGGTGCCGGCGGATCGGTTTCCGGCGGGAGCGTGGTGCTGACCGAGGTGTTATCCGAGGTGTCTGTGTTGTCGGGGGTGTTCGGGGTGTCCTGGCTGCAGGCGGCCAGTGTCAGCAGCGAACAGATCATCAGCAGCGCGAGGAGCAGGGAAATGGGTCTTTTCATGGTGGTAATTCCTTTCTGAATTAAAAAATCATACGGAGCGGTGCGCTCAGGATGCGGGGGTTTCTTCCGTCATGGTCACAAGAACGGAGGATTGACTGTCGTCAACGACGGCGGTCAGACGGAACTGTCGGGATTCGAACCGAAGCACCAGCTCAAAGCGGTCAGCCGCAGTCGTATCCACCAGCCAGAGCTGTTCGAAGCGGCCGGAGCAGACGCACTGCGTGCATTCGCTCCCATCCTCGGAGAGCAGCACGCTGTTGGCGCCGGCCGTCACGGTGACCTCCTCCGCCCCGGCATCCATCTGCAATGCGAGCTCAGTCCCGACCGTGCTGCGCGACTGCATCGCGGCAACCAGCGGCACGGAAGCTGCGGAACCGTCAACAGACAGCTGCGTTCCACCGACCGAGATCGTCAGCTCGCGGCTTCCTGGCAGCGCCGTCCAGACAACGGCGAGCACTGCGGCGAAACAGGCAGCCACAGCGGCCCAGCGGAAAATAATGGTGCGGGTGCGGTGAACCCGCGGGAGCGGCTGATTCGCTTCTGCGATCAGATCGTCATCCAGCGCACCGATCATCTGTGCCAGAAATTCCTGTTTCATCTTCTGGCTCCTTTCTCAGCGGGAGGGTTGGCATCATCTATGAAAATGCCGTCGGCCTCCAGATGCTTTCTGAGCCTGGCGCGCATTCGGAAAAGCAGCGATTTGACACGGCTTTCGCTCATGTCCAGCTGCGCGGCGAGATCGGCAATGGCTTCGCAAAAGAAATATCGTCGGACAAAAATCCGCCGTTCCAGCTCCTTCTGCGTGCGCAGAAAGGCGCTGATGCTTGCCCCGATCTGTTCGGCATCGGCCTCCGCCTCCGCCGGCTGACCGCCCGGAATGCATTCGTCCAGCTCGTTCAGAGAGAGCGAAAACTCGTTGATGACCCGTTTGTCGGCGTGACGCTTCTGAAAACGGTTGATCGACAGGTTCCGTGTAATCTTCCCGAGATAAGCAGCCAGGTTGGTGGGCGATTTCGGCGGAATGGAACGCCACGCACCCAGCCAGGTGTCATTGACGCATTCCTCACTGTCGGAGACGTCACTGAGAATATTCATGGCGATTTTCGTACAGTACGCACCGTATTTCCGGTCGGATTCGCTGATGGCAGCTTCATCGCGGGCAAAGTACAGTGCAACGATTGCTTCATCGGTCATGCAGTCACCTCGTCTCTGCCCCTCTGCCTATATACACAGCGTTTTTCGGGGCGGGTTGCATGTTTCCAAGAAAAATCAGAAAATTTTTTTGGGACAGGGATATCATACCATAAAACTGCGCGCATTGCAACCGCCGCCCGGACACGCCGGACGGAGCGAAGGAGAACCACACCCACTGCATGACCGAACAGCCTGTGCGCTTCGATGCGGCCGTTGCAGGCGCTGCGGGGTTCGAGATCAAACACATCCGGAAAAAAGAAAAACGATTCCAACCGCCGAAGCCGCCGCCACAGGAGAAACGGACGAAAAATACGATGAAAAAATGCAGGAAGGTGTGCGAACAAACGGGCAAAATCACGGAGCAGCTCGCGAAAACGGCGTACCGAAAGCGTCAGAATCTTCCATAGAAATCCTTTCGATTGCCAAAAGTGATTTTTTTTGCCAAAATATTGACAAGCGCTGCGCTTTATGATATAATACTACATATTCGATATCACTTGCTGCGGAAAGGCTTTCCTGGAACGATCTGACCTGTGAGAAATGCCGTGAATTCTCTTCCTCCGAGTGCTCGGAGAGGACGCGAAGGATAAGACCTGACGCGAAAAAGTGGTGCAGAAAATTTATGGAGGTAAGACTATGAGCAAAAAGCTAACATCCATGCTCGCATTGGCTCTGTGCTTGGTTATGGTAGCTGGTTCTCTCGCAGGCTGCAGCGATTCAGGTTCTGAAAAGGGCGGCGTCAGCGGCGAAAACCCCTATAAACAGGCTACATACAACACTTATACGTCGACAATGCCCAGCAACTGGAATGAATTCACCTATGCTGATAACAATGATACCCAGATCATGGATTTCATTGGCTCGCCTTTCTTTGAATATGACTACAAGTTTGAAGACGGCAAGAAATATAATTCTGATGGCACGATCAACAAAGAAGGAATTGTTCCCGGCGCTTACACCGTGAACTACTCCGCAGCGACCAAACTCGAAGATGTCACTTCGACGGTCGATGACAAATGGGGCTATACCGATGCTCAGAAGCAGGAAGGCGGCTACGCCTGGAAGATCACCCTGCGTGATGATCTGAAATGGGATGACGGCACATCCATCAAAGCGTCTGACTTTGAATACTCCATGCAGCAGCTGCTTGACCCTGCATTCATGAACTTCCGTGCCAACACCTATTATGACACGCTGAAGATCAAGAACTCCCGCGGCTACTTCTTCCAGAACCAGGAAGGTACGTTTGAATCCGTCTCCGGCCAGGGCTTTGAGTCCAACCAGGCCGCTCTGGATGCCGGCAAGACGCTGTACATCAACGCCTGGGATTTCTGGGGCGCTGAAGGCTACGTTGACGCTGAAGGCAACGAATGCCCGCAGTGGGTTGCTTATGACAACTCTGTCGTCTACGACACTGCTGACGCCTGGGCAGCCGGTGCTGCAGTTGATGCGTTCTCCGGTGCTGACCTGTGGGCTGGCTACGCCTCCTACCTCGAAGTCGGCGCAGGCTACGCCGATGTCTGCGGTATTTACGTTGAAAACACCGTCCGTGACGTGAAGTGGGAAGATGTCGGCTACTACGCGATCGAAGAAGAAAACGCGATCGTCATCTGCCTCGACAAGACCTACTCCTTCCTCACCGAGTCCGGCGACCTGTCTGTCTGGTCTGCTTACTATATGTCCAGCATGCCGGTTGTCAACAAGGATAAGTATGAAGCTGCCAAGATTGCTCCGTCCAACGGCGCAACCCTCTGGACATCCAAATACAACTCCTCCCTCGAAACCAGCGCAAGCTGGGGTCCGTACAAGCTGGCTGAGTTCGAAGCCGGTTCGCACTACAAACTGGTCAAGAACGACAACTGGTACGGCTGGAACATGGATCTGTATAAGAACCAGTACAACGTGACCGCGATCAACTGCCGCAAGATTGATGAGTTCGACACACAGTGGATGGGCTTCCTGAGCGGCGAACTGGACGATGCTTCGCTCCAGACCGAAAACATTGCGGAATTCTCCGATTCCAAGTACGTTTACTACACCACGACATCCACCGGTACCTTCGGTATGCAGCTCTTCAGCGACCTCAACGTTCTGAAGAACAGCGACAACAACAACGGCATCCTTGCCATTCAGGAATTCAGACATGCTCTGAACCTGGGTCTGAACAGAAGCGACATCGTTTCGAAGATCTGGCCGGGCTCCACAGTCCCGTGCTTCGGTCTGATGAACGTTGCTTACTACTATGACATCGAAAACTCCCCGACGCTGGAAGATGGCGGTCAGTATCGTAACACCACCATCGCAAAGCGGGGCATCCTCCGCGCCTACGGCTTCACCGAAGACAACGGCAAGTGGTCCTCCGGCGATCTGAAGGATCTGAGCCTGGAAGAAGCCTATGATGCACTGACCGGTTACAACCCGGTGGCTGCAAAGGAAGAAATGCAGAAGGCCATTGACATTCTGACGGCCAACGCCGAAGAATATGGCTATGACTCCAGCAAGAACATCACGCTGGTCTACGGTTCCTCTATTGACAACGACAAGCAGAGATTCCGCGCTGAATATCTCCAGAGCGTGATCGATGGCCTGACCGAAGGCACCATCCTCGCCGACAAGATCGACGTCGTCTTTGATGCCTCCGCGGGTGCCAAGTGGGCGGATGCCTTCCGTTCCGGCGCAACCCAGATCGGCTTCGGCTATGGCTTCTCCGGCAACGCCTTCAACCCGTTCGACATCGTCGGCGCGTTTGTTGACCCGGATGACGACCTGAACTATCACCAGTACTGGGATACCTCCAAGATCAACCTGACCCTCAAGATGCCGGCTGGCGATTATGAGGGCGCAGGTGAAGAGATCACCATGAGCGTTCAGAACTGGTTCTTCTGCCTCAACGGCCGTGCAACGACCGAAAATCAGCCCAAGACCTATAACTGGGATGCGGGCTATGCACCGGCAGAAGCCAGACTGACCATTCTCTCCGCTCTGGAAGAGATCACCATCAAGGAAAGCCGTTCTGTCATGCTGATTGCAGAAAGCGGCGGCTCCTTCCTCGGTGCGAAGTTCGCCTACCTCTCCGATGAGGATCATACGTTCATGGGCTTCGGCGGTCTGAGATATATTGAACCCCAGTACACCGACGAAGAATGGACGGCATTCGTTGCTGAAAACAACAACGACCTCACTGCTGAATACAAAAAGTCTGAGTAATCACTCAACAGTTTTTTAGCGTTGTCATGCGTATGCAAACGGCGGTGGGCCAATTCGCCTGTCGCCGTTTGCTGCATTCCATGCGCCCTGCCGACTGCGCCGAAGCGCAGTCGGCAGGGAACCACTGTATCAGTTTCCATTATTTTTTTGACGTTCAATTTTTGCTTTTGATTTTCTGTGCGGATGCACACGCGCTACAAAAAGCCAATGCGCGCTTTTGTATGGCGCACATGACGATACCTGGTTTGAAATCAAACAAGCGGAGGGGAAAACCTATGTACATGTTTAAGTATGTGATGAAACGAATCGGGCTGATGTTGTTCACGTTTCTCATCATCGTCACGATGTGTTTCGTCCTGATTAAGCTGTTGCCGATTCCCACAACTGCTCTTCCCGGACAGGACCCCGAAATTGTTATGAGAACGCTTGAGGGAAGAGGCTGGATTACCAATATCAGAGAGGGCTCAAACGGCGTCTGGGAATATGACCGTGTGCCCATCCTGCTGCAATATGGGAATTACATCAAACGAATCGTGACCGAGGGCGACTTCGGTATTGTGACTACCTACGGCGAATATCTCAATATGGACATCTGGGAAGTGTTCATCTCACACCTCCCGCCCACCATCTTGATCAATATATATTCCACCCTGCTCGGCGTGCCGATCGGTCTGGCTCTCGGTATTTTGGCCGCACTGAAAAAGAACAAATGGCAGGATCAGGCCATCAACGTGTTTATCATGCTGTTGATTTCTGTCCCGTCCATCGTTCTGGCGCTGCTGATCCAGTATGTCTTCTGCTTCAAGCTGGGCTGGTTCCCGCTGATCATGTCGACCAGTGACGCGTATTTCACCTGGCCGGTCTTCCGCTCCATGCTGCCCGCCGTGTTCGCACTCTCACTCGGCTCCATCGCCGGGTATGCGCGATACACCCGCGCCGAGCTGTCGGAGGTGCTGACCAGCGAGTTCATGCTCCTGGCGCGGACGAAGGGTCTGACCAAGCGCCAGACGATTTACCGCCACGCGCTGCGCAACTCGATGGTCGTCATCTTCCCGTCCATCCTGTCCGAGTTCATATCGGTGCTTTCCGGTTCGCTCATCATTGAAAGGATGTTCGCCATCAACGGCGTCGGCGGCCTGTATCTGAACTCAATCACCTTCCAGGACTATGACTTCTTCATGCTGCTTTCCTGCTTCTATACGCTGGTCAGCCTGATGGCGGGAATCGTCATTGACATCAGCTACGGCTTCATTGATCCGAGAATCAGAATGGGGGCGAAATAAGCATGGCCGCAATCAACCAATTTGAGAATATCCCGGCTGAGAAATTCCAATTTGCCAAAAAGACCGACCTTTCTCACGATAAAAAGCTCGACACCAAGCCGGTCAGCTATTTCCGGGGCGCATTTCGCCGCTTCAGCAAGAACAAGGGCGCGGTTGTCGGCGGAATCGTCGTGCTGTGCCTGCTGCTCTTTGCCATCATTGCACCGTTCTTCACCCCGTATCGGCCGGCCTACTATGACATGATGTACACCTATGTGTCGCCCAAGAACAGCCTGTGCGTCAAAATGGGTCTGGATTTCTGGGACGGCTGCAAGGTTAAGGACACCAGCAAGCTCGGCTACCTCAGAGATATGGCCATCGTCCAGGAAACGGGGCGCGAGGTCATCAAAAACGGCGAATACACCGTCAGCGAGGACGGCTCCAATTATAGCTACCGCTATGATACGTACTACGGCATCGGCTTCGGCAAGTACCGGATCATTTCCCGTGCGGAATATGAGGACATCCAGGCGTATCAGAACGAGACCGGGATTCAGGTGCTGTATCCGGTTGTCTCTCTGAGCGAACGCAACCAGATGCTCGAAAAGAACAAGTACGACGCCAACATCTACTATGAAGTCGAAAACCCGAAGGCTTCGGTCATCCGACCGAAGCTGGACGCCAACGGCAAGATCATCCCCAATTACTGGAAGTATGAGCCGGGCAATGAAACGACGACCATGTCGAAGTACAATTCCCTCCGCATTGAAGGCGAAGACGGGATACAGAAAAACGGCAAGACGTATTACTATGTCTATGGCCGCGAGGTCGATGGCGGCATTGAGGTTCGTGCGGAATACTATGAGTATTACATCTACAGCCATACCCGCCTGAAAAACGACGGCATTACCGAACCCTACTTCCTGTTCGGCACGACCGAAACCGGGAAGGATATCTTTGCCTGCCTGGCCTACGGCGCAAGATTCTCCTTTGTGTTCGCCGGCATCGTCGCTGTGGTGAACTTCATCGTCGGCGTGATCTGGGGCTCCATCGCGGGCTACTTCGGCGGCAAGATTGACCTGTTCATGGAACGGTTCTCCGAAATTCTCGGCGCCGTGCCGACCATGATTGTCATTACGCTGCTCAAATACCACATGGGCTCGTCGAGTCAGGCGATTGTCCTGTTCATTGCATTCTTTGCAACGGGCTGGATCGGCATGGCCGGTACAACGCGTATGCAGTTCTACCGCTTTAAGAATCAGGAATACGTTCTCGCTGCCAGAACGCTCGGTGCCAGCAACTCGCGCATCATGTTCCGGCACATTTTCCCGAACGGCCTCGGCACCATTGTCACCAGTGTCGCGCTCGTCATTCCTTCCATGATTTATTCGGAAACGAGCCTTTCCTACCTCGGCATCATCAACCTGGAAGCCGGGAACACGACCAGCGTCGGTACGTTGATCGCCGCCGGGCAGAAATCGATGATGGCTAACGCTGCGTATGTCTCCTTCTTCCCGTGCGCCTTCCTGGTGCTGCTCATGTTAAGCTTCAACCTGTTTGGCAACGGTCTGCGCGATGCGTTCAACCCGTCGCTCAGAGGATCGGAGGATTAAGACATGAATCAAATGGATAAAGAAGTCAAATTGTCGGTGAACAACCTGAGAATGTCCTTCCGCACGGATGCGGGCAAGGTGCAGGCGGCTCGCGATATCTCCTTCGACCTTCACAAGGGCGAAACGCTGGCCATCGTCGGTGAGTCCGGCTCGGGCAAATCCGTGACGGCCAAGGCCATCATGGGCATTTCCGCAGTCAACGCGATTCATGAGGGCGGCGAAATCCTGTACGATGGCAAGGACCTGCTCCGCATCCCGGAAGAGGAGATGCACAAGCTCCGCGGCGATAAAATCGCCATGATTTTCCAGGATCCGCTGTCTGCGCTCAACCCGATCATGCGAATCGGCAAGCAGATCACCGAAGCCATGCTGCTCAAAAACGAGGCGAACCGGCATGAAGGCCGCGAAGCCTTCAACAAGATGCTGGCGTCTCTCTCTGAAATGATGACGGCGGCACTGAATGCAGGCGAAAAATGCAGCATTGCGGCCTCCGAGGTTCCGCACTATATCAAGACGTTCGACAACTTCAATATCTGCGCCATTCGGCTGGAAAACAGCTACAACGCCGCACATACGGCGGCCGAAGAGCTGATCGCCGTCATTGACGAGTTTTTGTTCCTGACCGAAAAGAAGCAGAAGGTAGACGTCATTGCGACGCTCAACCTGATCGGCCACAAGCTCGCCGATATCCAGGACAAGTATTTCACCGCCGGATATGCGGACGTGCTCAGCCAGCATAAGGCAGAGCTGGCCAACGTCAAACGGATTGAAAAATCCAAGATGACGATCTGGGACGGCGTCAAAAAGGTCGTCACCATGAGCGCCAATAAGCGCGATGCTTCACCGGTGACGGCGACGGCGCTTGCGTCCATGCGTGAAACGGCTGAAAAAATGCTGGCACAGCCGAAATACGACTTCTTCCGCATCGGGTATTATATCTATAAGCACCCGGACGAGGATCTCAGCAAGATGTCGGCGGAGCTGGCCAACGAAATGGCGTACCGCTTCCTGAACGAGGACTTCATGGATTCGTTCATTCAGCTGGAGAAGATCGCCGTTGACTACTCCTTCCACAAAATGCTGGAGAACAAGCAGAAGGCGATTGATGAGCTGGAGGCTGCCGTCCGCTTCTTTGAAAAGGGCGGCTTCACCGAGAAGGAAGCCGATGAACTCTGCAAACGCGTCGATCAGAGCGTCCGCGATACGATTGACCCGTTGGCACCCATCAAGGACAGCCTGGCCTATACGCTGGGCGGCGCGCTGGAACGCGAAGTCGAAAAGTATTTCTTCTACATCAAGAATAACCCCAGGGAGGAGAAGCGCTTTGCCCGCCAGACGGCGAAGCGTGAGGCGCTGCTGGCGCGGGGCAAGACGGTCGATTGGGAAGTGATTCCGAAGTCGGTCATTGAGCCGGAGGAACAGATTCATGCAATTGCCTCTGTCCTCAACCACGCGATTGACCGGTTCCGCTCCGACCTCGGCAAGGCGGAGAAATTCGACGTCGATCAGCGCTGCATCGAGATCGTCGATTTCCTCAAGGAAAAGGCATCTCAGGTCGTCAATACGCTGACCAAACGGATTGCCAAGGAAAAGGCCATCAAGCTGATGGAGGAAGTCGGCATTCCTGAACCGCGCATCCGCTATCGGCAGTATCCGTTCGAGTTCTCCGGCGGTATGCGGCAGAGAATCGTCATTGCGATTGCGCTGTCAGCCAACCCCGACATCCTGATCTGCGACGAGCCGACTACGGCACTGGACGTGACCATTCAGGCGCAGATTCTGGAACTGATCAACCGCCTGAAGCGTGAGCACAACCTGTCCATCATCTTCATCACGCACGACCTCGGTGTCGTTGCGAACATGGCGGACAGAATCGCCGTCATGTACGCGGGCAAGATCGTCGAGTACGGCACGGCGAACGAAGTGTTCTACAACCCGCAGCACCCCTACACCTGGGCACTGCTCTCGTCGATGCCCGACCTGGACACCAACGAAAAGCTGGATGCCATTCCCGGTACGCCGCCGAACATGATCTACCCGCCTGTCGGGGATGCATTTGCGGAGCGGAATAAGTACGCGCTGGAAATCGATTTCGAACAGCAGCCGCCGATGTACGAGGTTACTCCCACGCACTACGCGGCCACCTGGCTGCTCCATCCGAATGCTCCGAAGGTTGAAATGCCGAAGATCATTACGGAGCGGATCAAGCGCATGAAGGAAAGGGGAGGCAACAATGGCGAACAACAATAACGAGGTTCTGCTGAAGGTTGACCATCTGTGCCAGTATTTCCGCATGGGGCACAAGGACCTGAAGGCTGTTGACGATGTCAGCTTTGAGATCAGAAAGGGCGAGGCGTTTGGCCTGGTCGGCGAGTCCGGATGTGGCAAAACCACCACCGGCCGCTCCATCATCAAACTGTACGATATCACATCGGGCAACGTGTATTTCAAGGGACAGAAGGTCAGTGCGGGTACCCGTTCCTACAAGGACGCCATCTCGGCTGCACGCCGGGATGCATCGGAGAAGATTCGGAAGCTGCGTGCAGACAAATCGGCCGATTCCAAGGAGGAAATCGAGCGGATTCGGAGCGAGCTGAAGGAGACGGTTCAGGAGAATCGCCGCCTCATTCGCGAAGCGCAGACTGACTGCAAATCCGTTGACCGGCAGCACGCTGCCAATATGGTGGCCGCGCTGGAACAGGAATATCAGGAAAAATTCGCGGCCGCCGCGAATGACCCCGAAGCGCTTCAGGTGCTGAAGCGCGAATATAAATCCAGACACCGCGTCGCCAAAAAGAGCAAGCTGATCACACAGATTCAGATGATCTTCCAGGATCCGATCGCGTCACTCGACCCGCGTATGACCGTCCGCGATATCATCGCAGAAGGGCTGATCATTAACGGCGTGACCGATAAGGAGTACATCAATCAGAAGGTCTATGAGATTCTGGAAATGGTCGGCCTTGTGCGCGAACACGCAGACCGCTATCCGCATGAGTTCTCCGGCGGCCAGCGCCAGCGCATCGGCATTGCGCGTGCGGTCATCATGCAGCCGGAAATGATCATTGCCGATGAGCCGATTTCGGCGCTTGACGTGTCGATTCAGGCACAGGTGATCAACCTGCTGAACGATCTCCGTGATCGCCTGGGACTCACCATCCTCTTCATCGCACATGACCTCTCCGTTGTCAAATATTTCTCCGACCGCATCGGCGTCATGTACTTTGGCAAAATGGTCGAGCTGGCGGACTCTGATGAGCTGTTCAAAAACCCGCTGCATCCGTATACGCGGTCGCTCCTGTCGGCCATTCCGCTGCCGGATCCGGTGTATGAAAAGCAGCGCATCCGCGTGACCTACAACCCGCTGGCGGAGCACGATTATACGGTCGATACTCCGTCCTTCCGGGAAATCACCCCCGGCCATTTCGTGCATTGCAACGATGCCGAGGAAGCCCGGTATCGGCAGATGCTCCAGTAAGGAAACGGATGGTCAGGAAGATTGAAAACTGAGAAAAGGAAAATCTGGATCAAGTATGCCGTCTGCCTTGCGGTGGCTGCATTGATCACTTTGATCGTTTTCGCGATCAAAGGCTTTTTCACGGACAGAATCGAAACCAACATCGGCATTCTGGCCGACGGGTTCACGGTTTCCGGCCTCCTGCTGACGCTGTTTGCGGGAATGCTCTTTGTCAGCGGCGAGGGCGCATTCATCGGAATCGGCTTCGTGCTGAGAAATGTTGTGCTGGCGCTGATCCCCATGGGACGGCGGCGCCACGAGGTGTATGCCCAATACCGGGAACGCAAGCTGAACAGGGTGAAAAAGCAGAGCGATCACTGCATCCTGATAGTCGGGCTGGTCTTTCTGGCCATCGGCATCCTTTTTACCGTGATCTGGTATACGAAGTACTACCAAATCCCCGCATAACCATCAACTGCTCCAGACGAAACGGCAAGCCGAAACCGGCTTGCCGTTTTTGATTCAAAAAGCAGCTCAAAGGATGCACGAACGCCATCTGAGCTGCTTTTTCTGTGTGAATTTTCAAAAATGCGGAAAGACAACGGGAAAGGGACAAGCCGCAGCGTGACGCTCAGAACTCCTCCGTCATGCCGTCCGAGCAGATGCGGATGCAGATCGGGTGCGCGGCGCTCCATTCGGCGCAGAGCCGCTCACACGCCGGACGGTTCTCGATGATTTCGCGGCCGTGATGTGTCAGGCGCAGATGCGGAATCCGGTGGGCAACGGCATAGCGGCAGACGTCATCCACGTGATGGTGGCCGGTTTCCATGATCAGCAGGTCGCAGCCGTCAGCGACCAGAGCATCCAGCTCCTCTATGTGCCGCAGATCGCCGGAAAAGACGATGCGCCGCCCGTCTGCTTCCAGCAGGAAGGAGAAGGAATGCCAGCCGTTGCTCCCGTCTTCGCGCAGATGCAGATTGTGGAACGCGCTGACGCGGAGATTTTCGTCCGCAAAGATGCAGCCGTCCGTCAGCGGATGCGCATCCAGCTCGAAGGAAAAACGGTAGTCGGTTGTTCCGCAGGCGACCGATTCAATGGCGGGCAGCAGCGTGAGATCGGGGAAAAAGACGGACAGCGTGTTGTCGCGAACCAGCTGCCGGTGGTAGCGCCCCTCCAGCTTCTGGATGCAGGCCAGCAGATTGGCCATCCCACCGATGTGATCGAGGTGCGGGTGTGAGACAAAGAGCGCGGCGGTCTGCATCACATCCAGACCGGAGGCGTAGGCCTGATGCACACAGTTCTCCCCGGCTTCAAACCAGTAAAACAGGCCGCCGACCTCCAGAATCCATGCGCTGTGGTGCATACCCGGGAAGGGCTCCGTTCCGGATAACGTCCCTAAAAAGTGAAATTTCAGCATCAAATCCACCTTTCCGGACGCCAACGGGCGTCCGTCAGAATACGTTCAGTATATCAAAAATCCAGCGGCTTGTCAATCCCGACGGATGGGGCAGAGAGCGGATTTCGTTTGATGTCCATTCCCATTGCTGCCGGTTGTTCTTATCCGGACAAATCGCGGTATCATGGCACAATGGTTGAACCCAATCAACGAAAGAGGTGAAAGGGTTGCAGGGCATTCAAAAGCTGACCGGGGAGTTTGCGGCTTGCCGCAAAACGATGATGCCCCTGGGCGATGAATGATCTCCTGCAAATGATCGAACATGCAAATGAGAGGATGAAAGGCTTGCCGGACATAAGCCGGAAAACAGGAAATGGAGGTCACACCATATGACACAGGGAACAACAATGGACATTCAAACGGCGATGAAGCAGCGCCACAGCGTCCGCAGCTATACAGCTCGGCCGATCGAAGGCGCAACGCTTCAGGCGTTGCAGGAGGAAATTGCGGCGTGCAACCGCGAGAGCGGCCTGCACATCCAGCTGGTGCAGCAGGAGCCGAAGGCCTTTGACAGCCTCATGGCGCACTACGGAAAATTCAGCGGCGTGCAGAACTATCTGGCGCTGGTCGGCAAAAAAAGCCCGTCTCCTGATGAAGCGTGCGGGTATTACGGCGAACGATTGGTGCTGAAGGCGCAGCAGCTCGGCCTGAATACCTGCTGGGTCGCGCTGACCTACCGGAAGGTTCCGGGTGCATTTACCGTGGAGCGGGGCGAAAAGCTGACGGTTGTTATCGCAATCGGCTATGGCAGGACGCAGGGCGTCCCTCACAAATCGAAGACGGCGGCAGAGGTCAGTTCGCAGAGCGGCCAGACACCTGAATGGTTCCGGGCGGGCGTGGAGGCGGCGCTGCTGGCTCCGACTGCAATGAACCAGCAGAAATTCACGCTGCACTATGAAAACGAAAAGGTGACAGCCAGGGCAGGGCGGGGGTTTTATACCAGACTCGACCTCGGCATTGTTCGCTATCATTTTGAATGCGGCTCCGGCAAACAGCAGGATATCTGGAACGCCTGACGGCACTCAGACTCCATCTGACCAAACGGCAGCGACCATCTATCGAGATGGCCGCTGCCGTTATTTGATGCAACGCGATTCCGTGCGATGGATCCGTTTTTGTTGTGTTGGGACGATTTTTCGGGGACTTTGCGCGGGCTTCAGCGATTTTGTATGAGTATGCGAAACCTTGTGCGACTTTGAATGGTTTGACTCGATTCCGTGCAGGCTTGCACGGCTTGGATGGCCATGCGTGTGCCTTCATACGGTACTGAAAAAAATCGCGCCAGTTGCTCTGCCGCAAATCCGCACCGCCTGCTTTGGGTCGGCGCATGGCAAATCTGCACCGTGAGTTTGAGCCGCCCTGATGAGACGCGGTGAACCCGCGCCGTTCCTTGCCGATACGCCGCGTAGCCACCGCCGTTTCAAACGGGGCGCACTGTCCGCCAGCAGCGCCTTACTGCTTCGCGCTGCGAAGCCGAGCTTCCGCGTCCTCGCGGCGCGCATGAGCCGCTGCAATCGCCGCCTCCTGCTGCTTCTGACAGGCGGCTTTCCGCGCTGCCGGACGGCTGTTGGCACGCGCTTCTGCGAAGCTTGCCCTGGATTCGGCGCGAACGGCGGCAAAATTTGCCTGATCGACACGGTGCTGCGCCTGTGCGCTCTCCTTCATGTCGGAAAATGCCTGCTTGAAAAACGAAAGAATTTTCATGGGTTGTCACTCCTTTTTTGAATGAATCGGATGGATAATGAACAAAAGATGGTCAATTCATCTCGCCGGGCGCAGCACCTGTCAGTACGCGCTCGCTGAGCTGCAAAATCCGATCCGCATATTTTCTGCGCCGATGGCGAAGAAAAGCCTGATGGATGGGGTAGTTGACGATGGCCAGCAGCATCCCAAAGACGCCAAGGACGAGGCCGGGCAGCAGGGTGGCTTCCAGTCCGATTTGCGCGCCGATGTCGGTCATGATCAGGCTCATGCCGGAGCCCATGATCAATGCGCTGATGCTGCCGAAAATCCAGGCGAACACCGCCGGTGTGCGCCGAACGCGGCGATCCAGTGTCCGGAGCGTATCCAGCTCCGTGGATTCCTTTTCCAGATATTGTGCGCGGATTTTCTGCGCCAGAAACTGTTGATCGTTCCGTTCCATATCAATGCCTCTTTCTGCTGATTGGTTTCATTTGCCCCACCGCTTGGGGACAGTAATAGAATACACCCCGGCCGTTTGCGTTTTGTTGGGGAGTTGTTTGTGTTCTGTTAATCTGCACATTCACCGCGCTTTTTCGTCTGTCAGCCAGCTCCCAACAGAATTCCCCGCAAAAAACAGGAAGCGTCTCCTGCCTTTTGCGGGGAATGGATGGGTCAAAACGTGTACAACGGGGTGCGGTGGGGCTCAGATACGGAACTGATCATCTGCGGTCAGCCCCAACGCGGCGATGGTCGAAGCATAGTGGGAAGCGGGGTACAGCTCAGCCGGATGGTGCGCGTCGGAGCCGCAGTAGAACTTGCAACCGGCTTCCTTTGCAATCCGGTACGGACGCAGCAGCGTGTCCGCTTCCTCCGGCGGAAAGACCAGACAGGCGGCGTTGAGCTCGATACCAACGCCGACTTCTGCGGCGCGACGGAACACCTGCTCCAGCTCCGCAGTCGGCAGCGCGTCAATTGTTTGCAAAAACAGCTCGTGGGACTCCTGAAAGATCAGACTGCAGGTCAAATGCGCAATGCCGATTTTCCGAAACGGCAAATCCATCTCGAGCAGCGCATTCAGCTTCTTCAGCCAGAAGGTGGCGCGCTGCTCCGGTGTCGTGTATTCAGCCGGGATGGTGAAGGAGGTCATGTGAAAATGCGTGGTGGGAATGATGACAAAGTCGAAATCGTCAAACCGCTCTCTGGGCATTCCGATCTGCATATGCCGATCCATTTCCGTCTCGCAGCCGAAGAGAAACCGGACGCCCTCCGCCTGCGGCAACGGCCTGGCCGCGCTGATGTGTGCAAAATCCTGCGGGCGATACCAGCCGCTGGCACCGTCCGTGACGGCGTCCCAGTAATGGTCGGTGATGCAGATGGTGTTCAGATGGTTTTCCTGCGCATACTGCAAAATCCGCGCCGGGGTCTGCTCCGGATCTCTGGAGCAGGAAGACAGCTGGCTGTGAATGTGCAGGTCGTGATCCAAAAGAAATGACATGGCAAAAACCTCCGATTCGATCAAAATGGATAGGTTCCCTCTGTATTATGATAGCATACCGGTCGCCAAAACGCAAGCATTTGAAACGTTTTTCTGCAAAAACGTCTGCATGAGCCGCAGTCTAACAGCCGGACAGATAACGGTGCAAATCAAACCGCGCCAGCCGGATGTGCTGCCGGTTCACTGTGTAGGACATGGCCAGCTCGCCCGGCTCCAGATACTGGACAAACGGATAAAAGCAGCTGGTGTGCATATGTGCCTGCAAAACCACACGGCTGTTGGCCAGATGGTCGGGATCAACCTGAACGATGCCGATGTGCTCGCGGTCAATCGGGGCGTGGAACAGATAGAGCTGGTTGTCGTAGAGAATCCAGTCGGCTCTGGATTGACAGTCCTCGATTTCGACCGGGGTCTCCCAGACGCCCGTGTCCAGATGATACGCCGTCAGAAAGCCGCAGGGGTTCTCGTTCTGCTGCCGAACAAAATAGTAGACGGTGTCGCCGAGGACATATGTCGCGTTTTCCCACTTGGAATCGTTGACGAAATCGGGCTGTGCGACATACGTCCATTCGATCAGATCGCTGCTTTTGATGATGCAGGTGAAATCGCCGCTGTATGCGCCGGTGTAGTACCAGGTCGTCCCGTTTTCAACGCGAGTCGAGAGCTTCTGCATGATGCCGATATCGGAATACATCGTCTTGCAGGGAATGTCATTTTCGGCCAGGGCGCTTTGTATTCCGCTGCGGGAGAAATCGTTGACCAGATGGCCGACCCGGAACCGGTTCACGGAAATATCGCCGAGCGTTTTGGTGGAAATCGTGAAGGGACAGGTCAGGCGGTAATAATTGCCTTCCGTTCGCGCAGCCCACATGATCAGCAGCGTGTCATCGTCCTTCTGCATCAGAATCGTGTCGTAGACCATGTCGATGACCTTGCCGTCTACAACATCGCCGGTCGTCTGCAAATCGAGATACGTCTTGTCTGCGGGGTGGTCGAGCGGCGCATACACCAGACGGGCGGTCTGGTTCAACGGGTCTTCGGACGGCTCCTTCGTGTTGGCGTAATACGTCATGTAGATCATGCTGTCGATGACGACAAAGGTCGAGACGTGTGCCATTTTGTCGATCGGCCTTTCAAAATCACCGACAAAGCGCTCGGAGATTTCAGATGCAAACGCCGAACCCTTCTCCAACGCCTCCGGCGAAACAGCTGCGGAGATGGTTCGCGCAACCGTGGCAATCGGCGCGCCCTCGACAATTTGAAGTGGCTTGGAGGTTGGATTATCCGGGGAAAATACCGTTTTTTTCATAGAAATATCCCTCATTTCTGTTGAATGGAAAGTGGTTGCCGCGATATCATGGAATGCTTCAAAACCGGGCACCTGTGAGCGAATCGGCAAATCACCCGCGAAGCGCCGAAACCGGTCAGATGCTGCCGAACAGAGCGCGCAGATCAATATCCGCCAGGAACACAGCGGCATAGGAAAAGGTCATGTGGAAGAGCGAGGTGTTCCATTTGCTGTCCTTGCCCCAGGCTTCAAAGGTGGTGGTTGCGCCTTCACGCAGCATCCGCAGCCATGCGCCCTCCCGCAACAGACATTCGCGGATGAGGTCGGTTCGGCCGTCGATGGCCAGCCGCATCAGCACCGGGAACGTGCAGAACAGGGAAAGGGACTCGATACCGCTCTCTGAAAGCCGAGTCAGAAACTGCGCCTGAAAATCCGCCTCCGTGCAGATCCCGAACCCGTAGACGAAGCTGTTCCCGACCAGACTGATGTGGTCGGAATCCTCCGCATCCGTAAACAGGCCGGTGCGTGCATCGCGAAAGGCGCGTTGAAATGCGGCCAGCAGCGGTGCTTCCTCCCGATAGGCGGGCAGGTCGAGCGCCGCAGCAATCCGGTTGGCGGTGCGGATGGCCGCGAGATAGTAGGCGTTGATGGCGACGTGCGCCTGATGGCAGACCTGCCCTTCGCGGATGTCCGCATCATAGCCGTGCTGGAAGTTTTTCGGCCACTCCACCACGCACCACTTGTCCAGATCGCGGAGAAGCCCGTCCGTTTCGTAATGCTTCCGATATGCGTCGAGCAGCCGCCGAACCTTTGTGTTCTGACGCATGAGGTAGGCGCGGTCACCGGTATAGCGATAGTGCCACCATACGAGGCTGACGAGAATCAGCGGGTATTCCGCGATTTCCTGCATGAACGAGCAGGACAGACAGGTGACCAGTGTGTCTGTGATCGATTCAGTGGCAAAGGCATCGTCGATCAGCTTGCGCACCATGGAATCATCGCCGGTCAGAATCAGATGGGTCAGCGCCGTGTAACAGCCGTCCCCCAGATAAAAGCCTTTTTCCCGCTCCATGCAGTCCTGAATCACTTCCTGCACGCCATATTGCTGCGTGTGGACACAGAGCGTCCAGATGCGCCGCAGCTCCTCCCGGTCGGAAAACTCCGGCCGGAGCGATGCCTTCAGCTGAAACGGATAATGTCGAGCCAGCAGGCAGAGCTCCGTGATTTCTGCACCCGGAGGGAGCAAAAGCTCTGCATAGCGGAAGGACTTGTAATCAAACCAGTCCAGCGTGCTTTCGCCGTCGGCGAGTACCCACTCCTCTTCATAGGTACAGTTGGCGCGCAGCTCGTATCGCAGGCTGCCGTCCGTGTTCAGCTCCTGCGCACAGCGAATCGTCACAACGTCGCCACAATGCCCGACCGCACGGGCCCATAGCACGCCGACATAGTTGGAACCAAAATCACAGACGAGACGGTTGCTGTCCACACGGATAGCAACGGGCGCTCTGCGCTCCCATTCGAGCATTTTGCTGGTCTGCTCCATGAGAATGTGGTCATCATGCTGGCAAAGCTGCGCGTTTGCCCAGTGCGCGTCCGGGAAATCCAACGATGCGAAGCCCACCTCAGGCGCATTCGAATCGTATCGCTCTAAAAACTGCGTATCATACCCGCAAACGCCCAGCTCAGTGTAGGCGGTGTGCGGACTCGTCAAAAAGCCCTCGTCACTCGCAACGATCGTTTGCCCGTCAATGACCAGATCGAGAATCAAACCGTGCCGGTTGTCGCCGCTCTGCCAGACACGGTTGATCAGCCCCTGATAGTAGGTGTGGACGGCGATGAGGTTGTCGCCCTCCTGTAAATAGGGCAGCACATCGATGACGTTGTACGGGTACCGGAAATGATAGGACGGCGCAGGCCCCTGTGCCACGAACCGCCCGTTGATGAACAGCTTATAGGAATCGTCGGCGGAAAGGTACATCGTGGCCTGCCTGCCCGGTTCCGTCAGGTGAAACGACCTGCGGAACAGAATGTGGCGGTTCCTGTGTGCGTCACACGGCAAATCGACCGCGTCCAGCTGCCTGTGAAAGACATTGCGCGGCTCCAACGCGGCGAATTCTGCGTCTGTTATCCATTTTCCTGTGAATTGGTGAGACATACCGTTTGTTTCCTCCCTGAATTGCTGACGTGCTGCTGTAAGCGCCGCACGCACTGTGCGGCCAAAGGGCTTGTCGGGTCGACTCCGCAAAGGATCCCTGCTGAACCTGCTTCCAATTGTCTTTCCCTGCAATCGGACATATCTTTCAGGGAAAGCCTGCCTGGCTGAGGGATTCATTTCAATCTGTAACAGCAGATTTCCTTTCCCGCGCCTGACCGAGTCGGAACGGTGCATCGGACGAATCAGATGTCGCAGATCAGCGTGGCTTTCCGGTACGCGGAAGGCGTCATGCCGGTGTGCTGCCGGAACAACCGGCAAAAATGATATACATTCGAAAAACCACATCGCTCCGATATGGCCGAAACGTTCGTGCCGCCTTCGGATAAAAGCTGTTTGGCCTTCTGAAGACGTGCATCGATGAGAAACTGCCTGGGCGAAATTCCAAAATGTCGGGTGAACAGCTTCCGAAAGTAGACCTCGCTGACCTTGCATTCGGCGGCCAGCCTTGCATTGGTCAGAGAAGGGTCACAGGCATTCTGACTGATGAGCTGCACGGCACCCCGCAGCGCGGATGGGATGCTGTCGGCGCAGATGCGGTGGAGTATACCGTAGAAGATGCTGAACCGCTGTGCGCGGTTGCCGTCAAAGGGAAAGAGCTTTTTGAGCCGTTCACAGTCGGCGATCAACGGCCGGCTCTCCTGAATCGGGAGAATCGTCACGGTATCGCACAGATGCTCCAGACAATCGAAATTGATCACCGGAAAGCGACCGGTTTGATCTCTCCGGATGCCATAGGTACCGCCCTTTGGCAATAGAACGACACAGCCCGGATCCGAAACGTATTCGGTTCCATTCTGAATATATGTGATCTGCCCTTCGGAACAAAGCGAAAGCCCATAGGACGGTCTGCACTCCATTCGGTCGTATCGGCCTTTTTCCGAATACACAGTTACGACGCCGTATATCTCAGTCACCGTCGTTCGCTGAAGCTCCATGGATATCACCACCTGTCTCCATGATATCACAATAGATATCGAATGTCAACGATTTTCGGCAAATCGTATCAAAAACATCAAGTTTGTATCAGAACGCACATTGACAGCCGACGCCTTCCGTGATACAATTCCGGCAATCATACTGAGGGGGGCATGGGATGAATTTCAACAACCAGGTGGCAATCTCAACGGGCGCAGCCTCCGGAATGGGGCTCCTGTTTGCCGAAAGCTTTGCAGCGCTTGGCGGCAGCGTTGTGATGTGTGACGTCAATGAGCGGGTGCTGTTTGAAAGGGTTGCCGCGATCAATGCAAAAGGTGGCGGGAGAGCGATCGGCGTTCTCTGCGATGTGCGCGACTACGAACAGGTCTGCGCGGCCAGAGATCAGGCGGTTGCGACGTTTGGCAGAATTGATGTCATGGCGAATTTCGCGGGCGGTACAGCGGTTCGAATGCGTCAGGTCGATGCGAGCAGATATCCCGAATTTCCCGATGTGCCCATTGATGTGTACGATTGGGGCATTGACGTCAATCTGAAGGGTCCCTTTTACTTTGCCCATGCCGTGCTGAAACAGATGAGAGCGCAGCGGAGCGGACTGATTCTCAACATCGGGTCGATCACGGGTGCAGAGGGCGACGGCTACGGCATGGATTACCCAACCGCCAAGGCCGGGCTGATGTACGGACTCACAAAATCCATCGCACAGTTTGGCGCTCGATACGGCATCCGGTGTGTCTGTGTCTCCCCGGGGCCTGTGCTGACAAGGGCGGCGATGGCCAATATGAAAACAATGCTCGGAAGAGCGGCAGAGCCACAGGAGATCATCGACCTTTGCCTGTTCATTGCTTCGGACAGGGGACAGTTCATCAATGGCGAAAATATCATGATCGACGGCGGAAGAAACGCGATGGGACGAAAGGATTGAGCATGGCGATGCCAACTTTCTGGAACGGCGAAAAGCCCCTCCTCACCTGTATGGTGCAGGCGGAGCACCCCGATCGCATCAAAGAGCTGATCGATGCATCCCTGTCGGAGGGCGCAGAGGCGTTCGGTATGCAATTTTGCCGGATGAAACGCGAATACCGAAACGAAGCAACCTATCGTGAGCTGTTTGCATATACGGACGGGAAACCCGTTTATGTGACGAACTACCGCCAATATGGTTCCAACGCCGATCAAAGCGACAACGACCTGGCCACAGAGCTGTTGAAGCTGGCCGAATGCGGCGCTGCGCTCTGCGACGTGATGGGCGATCTGTTCGGTGCCTGCGAGGGCGAGCTGACCATGCATGGAGAAGCGGTTCGAAAGCAGAGGGAGCTGATCGATGCGCTTCACAAAAGAGGAGCCGCAGTGCTGATGTCCTCTCATGTCCTGCGCTTCACACCGGCCGAACGTGTGCTGGAGATGGCACGGGAGCATCAGAGACGCGGAGCCGATGTCTGCAAAATTGTCACGAACGCAGATACCATGGCGCAGCAGCTTGAAAATCTGCGCATCATCCATCTGCTCAGAGAACATCTGGAAATTCCCTTCCTGTTTCTGTGCGGTGGAGAATGCCATCTGCTGCGCAGAATCGGTGCCAGCCTGGGCAACTGCATGACGCTTTGCGTCCATGAATACGACGAGCTTGCGACGCCGTCTCAGCCGCTTCTGAGAGACGTGAAGCTCTTGCGCGACACACTGGGGTTCTAATCATGGAGCATCTGTTTTTCAGGGAATTTAGCGGCATTTTTCGCCTGAAAGTCCCGTTTGAGAACCTCTACACGTCCGTATTCCTGATCGAAACGCCGACAACGCTCGTGCTTGTGGACGCTGCCACCCGAAAAGAGGACGTCGATGACCGAATCCTGCCCGCACTCAGAGCGAGCGGGTATGCGCTTTCCGAAGTCCGGCAGCTTGTGTTAACCCACCGCCACGCAGACCATGCAGGCGGTGTCGGGCGTATGGTCGAGCTTTCGCCCAAACTGGAGCTTGTTACCGATGTGCGAGCCTTGACGGATGGACTCTCCACCTATGCCCTTGCGGGACATACGGAGGACTGCATCGGGGTCTTCGACGAGCACACACATACCCTGATCACAGGGAACGGGCTGCAGGGCGCCGGTATCGGACGATACCGCTGCTCCCTTGAACATCCGGACGCATACCTGAAAACCATCGAAACCATCCAACAGGATCGGCGAATCGAGAACCTTCTGTTTTCCCACGCCTATGAGCCCTGGTGTGTGGACCGGATGGTCGGCGCTTCCAAGGTGCGAGACTGCCTGAACCAATGTACCAAATATGTGAGGAGAGAACCATGAAAGCAATCCTGATCCATGCAGATCAGTCCCTGCACTGGGACGATGTACCCGACCCTGTGATCCGAAATGACGAGGTACTTGTCAAAATTGCGGCTGCGGCTTTGAACCGTGCCGACCTGATGCAGAGAGCGGGGGATTATCCGCCGCCCGCCGGCTGCCCGGAATGGATGGGGCTGGAAATATCGGGCGAAATCATCCAAATCGGCAGCGAGGCAGAAGCGCACTCCGACTGGAAGGTTGGCGACAAGGTGTGCGCGCTGCTGGGCGGAGGCGGATACGCCGAATATGCAGCGGTGCGGTATGATATGCTGATGCCGATTCCGAAAAGCTGTACCATGGTAGAGGCTGCGGCCATCCCGGAGGCGTTCGCAACGGCATATCTCAATCTGTTCATCGAGGGCGGAATTCAGCCGGGCAATACGCTTCTCATGAATGCAGGAACCTCAGGGCTGGCCAGCGTCGTGATTCCGATGGCAAAGGCCTTCGGCGTTCGCGTGATCACAACGGTGCGGACGGCAGAAAAAGCGGAAAAAATCAAACACCTTCCTGCAGATCGGGTGGTCGTGACCGAGAAAGAGGATCTCTCAGCGATCCTGAAGGAGGAGCTTGAAACGGGGAACGGCGTCGATGTCGCGATTGACTGCCTTGGCGGGGAGATCATGGGTTCGTGCATCCGCTATCTGACGCATGGCGCACGCTGGATTATGATCGCAGCGATGGCCGGCACAAAGACGGAAATTGATCTGAAAAATATCTATGTGAGAAACGTTCGAATCATCGGAAGTACATTGCGTTCACGCCCGCCCGCAGTCAAAGCGGAAATACTGGCGGGCATTGTCCGTGACGTTTACCCGAAGATCGAATCCGGTCTGGTGAAACCAACCATCTGTCAGGTACTGCCCATCACCGAAGCGGAGGCGGCACAGGCCATTTTGCAACGCGGCGAAAACGTGGGCAAGGTCGTCCTGACGGTGCCGTCCTGAAAATATAAGCTGGCGGCGGTCGCGCAGAGAACTTCTTCAGACCAGTGAACCGATCGAACGTGGATTCCGTGAAGGCGCGGACGGCGGTTCAC
The DNA here is from genome assembly GCA_964515055.1 of uncultured Oscillospiraceae bacterium. Lineage (GTDB taxonomy): Bacteria > Bacillota > Clostridia > Oscillospirales > QAMX01 > QAMX01. Next base: position 30,924 of record CAZEUG010000018.1, read on the forward strand.
AGCGCGGAATGCTGCGCGGTGGCACAGGGAATGCAGCCCACCCCCGCTGGCTGCTGATTCAGAAAATAAAAAATCCAATCACAGGCACGCGAAGCGCTTGCGATTGGAACGACAGGGCGACAGAATGCACGAAAAGCGCATTTGTTTTTTGGAAAAAGAAAAACGCTGCGGACGAAAAATCGTCCGCAGCGAAGTGGTTGCGGGGATGGGATTTGAACCACATGGCCTCCGGGTTATGAGCCCGACGAGCTACCAGACTGCTCTACCCCGCGATATCACAGATGCTGTTCTGCATCACTCGTATATTATACACCACTGTACGGATTTTGTCAAGCCCCTTTTTCAAAAAAATCGGAAAAGCCGGAAAAGACCGATGTGCATCCGCACAATTTCCAGCACAAACCGGAAATTCCGGAAAAGACCCGATAAAAATGTTGTTTTCAGCTTGACAAACGGAGGAATTTGCGATATAATTTGTTTTGTGCAATCTCTGAGAGGAGAATTTCTGCAAACAAAACTGGCCGAAGGAATCGGCCGAGAGGAATTCTGCATGGTCATTCATCTGAAAGCGCTTTTGGACGGAAGAGTCGGTGAGCTTCGCTTTGAAGAAACCGAGGATCTGTCGGATTTTGAACTGTATGGGGTTCGGCCGTTTCAAAATGGCCTGAACGTTTGCGGCGTCATTCAAAAGCACACCGGGTTGATTACTCTGCAATTGTCGCTGACGGCGGTTCTGGACACGCTGTGCGCCAGCTGCGGAAAACCGATTCAGGTGCCGTTTCAGGTGGATGCGGAATATATGCTGGCAAAAACCATGTATGAAGACAATGACGAAATCCTCCTCTACGCAGACGATCAGCTCCCGTTGGATGATGTGGTGCATGACCTTGTCGCTTTGAACATGGATATGCGCCCCTTGTGCTCACCGGACTGCAAGGGCATCTGCTATCGCTGCGGCGCAAACCTGAATGACGGTTCGTGCAGCTGCGGAGCTTCAGCCGATTGCAACGCATAACAGCAAAGACGCCCGCGCAAAAATGCAGCGGGTTTTACACAAACAGGAGGTGTAACTCAAATGGCGGAACCGAAAAGAAAACACTCCAAGGCCAGACGTGACACGCGCCGGAATTCCCACTGGAAGATGACGCTGCCGTCGATTATCAAGTGCCCGCAGTGCGGCGCGGCACGGCTCCCGCACAGAATGTGCAAGGAATGCGGCTACTACAACGGCCGTGAGGTCGTCAAGGTCGAGGAAAAATAACCCGTTCTCCGTTGGGTTGATAAGACAAACATTTCGGGGCGATAGATATATGCGCCCCTATTTGTCTTACATGGATTTCGGTGCGTGTGGCAAAGAACAGGAGGAATCCGGCGTACATGGCATCCAAAATTATATCGGTGGACAAAAACAGTCCGGCTTTTCGCGCCGGGATTGCGGCGGGGGAAACGCTCCTCCGCATCAACGGCAACGAGATTCACGACGTCCTGGACTACCGCTTTTACGCGGCAGATCCGGTGCTTGTCCTGGAACTTCAGGAGCCGTCCGGTGAGGAACGCTCTGTCCGCATTGTCAACCGCTCCTATCGGCCACTTGGGCTGAATTTTGAAACGTACCTGATGGACAGGCAGTCCCGGTGCCATAACAAATGCGTTTTCTGCTTCATTGACCAGCTGCCGGATGGAATGCGCGACAGCCTGTATTTCAAAGACGATGATATGCGGATGTCCTTCCTGATGGGCAACTATGTGACCCTGACGAACCTGACAACGGCAGATTTCGCAAAAATCAAGCAGATGCGCATCAGCCCGATCAACGTCTCCGTCCATGCGACGGATCCGGACGTTCGGCGCAAAATGTGTGGCAACCGTTTCGCGGGGGACTGCTATCGGATCATGCACGATCTGGCCGCTTCGGGCATTACCATGAACGCACAGATTGTGGTTTGCCCCGGCCTCAATGACGGCAAAATCCTGGAGCGAAGCCTGGATGACCTGATTCTGCTGCACCCGTATGTACAGTCCATCTCCGTTGTTCCGGTCGGCCTGACCCGATATCGGGAAGGGCTCTACCCGCTGGAACCGGTCACGCGGGAAAATGCCTGCGACATTCTGGATATCTGCGCGGTTCGGGCTGCTGCATCGCTGAAGCGCTGCGGCACCCGTATCGTTTTTCCTTCCGATGAACTGTACATCAAAGCCGGTCGCCCGCTGCCGTCCTATGAAGAATATGAGGACTTCACGCAGCTGGAAAACGGCGTCGGAATGCTGACCAGCCTGATCACGGAGTTTGATGAAGCGCTGGCAGACGAGACGGAACCGTGCCCGCCGCAGTCCTTTTCCATTGCAACGGGAATGGCGGCTGCGCCGTATCTGAAGCAGCTGTCGGACAAATTCCTGCAAAAGCACCCGGACTGCTCCTGCCCCGTCTACGCGATTGAAAACCATTTCTTTGGCGAACAGATTACCGTGGCCGGTCTGGTGACCGGGCGCGACCTGATGAATCAGCTCAAGGGCAAGCCGCTCGGCAGCCGATTGCTGATTTCGCAGACGATGCTCCGCTATGACCATGCGGTCTTTCTGGACGATGTCACGCCGGAAGAGGTGGAACAGACGCTTCAGGTCAAGCTCGTTCCCGTTCCGAGTGACGGGTTTGCGCTGCTCGCCGCCATGCGCGATGAACAAATTCCCTGATTGAATCATGACAGATTGTTCCGGGCGAGGATGCCCGGTCAGAAAGGCTCAGGTTGACAGACGATGCAAAAGCCAATCATTGCCATTGTCGGCCGCCCGAACGTCGGGAAGTCGATGCTTTTTAATAAATTGACGGGCTCACGCAGCTCCATCGTGGAAGATACGCCGGGTGTCACCCGGGATCGACTGTATGGCGATGGGGAGTGGCGTGGCCGTTCCTTCAAAGTCGTAGATACCGGCGGGATTGAGCCGCGTGCCGACAGCGAGATTCTGCAGTTTATGCGGATGCAGGCAGAAATTGCCATCGAAAACGCGGACGTGGTCATTTTCGTCACAGATCTGCAGACCGGCGTCACCGCGTCGGACAGCGAAGTGGCAGCCATGCTGCAGCGCTCCGGCCGCCCGGTGGTGCTCTGCGTCAACAAAGTCGATACACTGGGCGCACCGCCGCCGGAACTGTACGAATTTTATAACCTGGGTCTGGGCGACCCCATGCCCGTTTCCTCCCTGCACGGCCACGGTACCGGCGACCTGCTGGACGCCTGCTTTGACCATTTCCCGCCGGCCGGTGAGGACGAGGAGGACAGCGGCTTTGTTCGCGTTGCCATTGTTGGCCGCCCGAACGTCGGAAAGTCCAGCCTGGTCAATACCGTTCTGGGCGAAAACCGCGTCATTGTCAGCAACATTCCCGGCACCACGCGTGACAGCGTGGATGCCTCGTTCGAAAATTCGTTTGGCCGCTTCTGCTTCGTGGACACCGCCGGAATCCGCCGGAAAGCCCGGGTGGAGGAAGCCATCGAGAAATACAGCGTCCTGCGCGCCATGATGGCCATTGACCGCGCCGACGTCTGCGTGATCATGATCAACGCAGAGGACGGCGTGACCGAACAGGATACGCGCATCGCCGGTATGGTGCATGACCGGGGCAAAGCCTCTGTCATTGCGGTGAACAAGTGGGATGCGGTTGAAAAAACAACCGGTACCATGGAGAAAATGCGCGAAAAGGTGCGCGCAGACCTCTCGTATATGACCTATGCGCCGATTGTATTCATTTCGGCGAAAACGGGCGCACGGCTGGCGGGGCTGTTTGAAAACATCCTCCATGCCAACGAAGAATCGCAGCGCCGCATTCCGACCGGTCTGCTCAACGATATGCTCAATGACGCAACGGCCAGAGTCCAGCCGCCGACAGATCGCGGCAAGCGCCTCAAAATTTATTACATGACGCAGGTTTCTGTTCGCCCCCCTGCATTTGTCCTGTTCTGCAACGACAAGGAACTGTTCCATTTTTCCTACCTGCGCTATCTTGAAAATCGCCTGCGCGATGTCTTTGGTTTCGGCGGTACGCCCATCAAGATGATCGTGCGGGAAAAGACAGAAAATGATGAGCTCCACACCTGACCACAGGCTGGACGCGCAAGAATGGGGATTTCTACACCATGAATGTGATTCAAACCGTTTCGGCCTGGTTTGTCGGGCTGGATCCATGGTTTCAGCTGCCGATGATCGCGCTGATTTCATACCTGCTCGGGAGCATCAATACATCCATCATTGTTTCCAGAGTGAGCCTGAAAAAGGACATCCGTGACTACGGCAGCGGAAACGCCGGCTTCACGAACGCCATCCGTTCCATGGGCTTGAAGCGCGGCCTGATCGTGCTGCTCGGGGATGTTGGAAAGTGTGCGGCAGCCATCCTGATCGGCCAGCTGCTCTACTGTGGCAATATGAACTTCAATGCGGGCGCCGGTGGCCGTCTGCTGGCGGGCGCTTTCGTCTTCCTGGGGCATATCTATCCGGTCTTCTTTGGCTTCCGGGGCGGGAAGGGCGTGCTGACGCTCGGAACAACCATGCTGATGTACGACTGGCGTATTTTCCTGATCGGCTTCGGCGTGTTCCTGATCATTTCCATCCTGACCCATTATATCTCGCTGGGCTCCATCTGTGGCTCGCTGACGCTGCCGGTCATGGTTTACCTGTTTTCACAGACGTCCATGACGGAGCTGGAAATGTCGCTGGGCTATACTGTTGTCGCGGCGTCTATGTGCGGTCTGGTCGTTTTCAAGCACCGCGCCAATATCGTCCGCCTGCTCCATGGGACGGAATCCAAATTCAGCTTCAAGGGAAAAGCGCTGATGGAAAAAGCCGATGATCAGCTCTGAATCTACTTGACAAACACCACTTTTTCGCGTATAATAAATAAGCGCTGTTCCCACAGATGCCGGTGTGTTGGAATTGGCAGACGAGGCGGACTCAAAATCCGTTGGGCTAATACCCCGTGCGGGTTCGACCCCCGCCACCGGCACCACGAAAAAAAGCATCCTTTGTCCACCGGACGAAGGATGCTTTTTTCAATGATATACACTTTACAGATGTGGGAGCACGCGCCGTTATGCCCTATATCACACGAGCGCTGGCCCGGTTCGCCCCGGTGCTGTTTTTCCAGACCGATCAGCCGTCTGTCCTCATGGACGAGGCACAGAAAGCCCCGGAGCTGTTCGAGCAGATCAAGGCAATCTGTGAGGAGAGCGACGAAACAGAGCTGATCTGGCTGACCGGCTCCCAACAGTACAGGATGATGGAGCAGGTGCCTGAAAAACGGATTCCGTCTCCATTCGAAAAGCATCTCTGCGGAGGTGCTTTTTGTTTGCCGAAAACCGGAAACAGGTGAAAATGTTCCCAACACAGCGCGGAAAACTGCGAACGTTCAGACATTGAAACGCGCTTTATGGTATAATAAAGATACTTCCACACGCCTTGCACGGATACGCAGCGCCTGCAATCGGACAGGCTGCGTGCCGGGATTTTTGATCAAATGGAGAACCGCCTATGAAAGCCTGCACCTATCTCGAACACGGCCGCTTTGCCCTGACAGACAAGCCGAAGCCGGAAATCATGGACGCGCGGGACGCCATCGTCCGCGTGACGCTCAGCTCGATTTGCACAAGCGACCTGCATATCAAGCATGGGTCTGTGCCGCGAGCTGTCCCCGGCATCACTGTCGGCCATGAAATGGTCGGCATCGTGGAGGAAGTCGGTGCAGCAGTCACAAACGTCCGCCCCGGTGACCGCGTAACGGTGAATGTAGAGACGTTCTGCGGCGAATGCTTCTTCTGCCGGCACGGCTATGTGAACAACTGCACCGATGAAAACGGCGGCTGGGCACTCGGTTGCCGCATCGATGGCGGACAGGCGGAGTTTGTCCGCGTACCATATGCCGATCAGGGACTGAACAAAATTCCCGACCGCGTGACCGATGAACAGGCGCTGTTTGTCGGCGATATTCTGGCAACCGGCTTCTGGGCGGCGCGCATTTCCGAAATCACAAGTGAGGACACCGTCCTCATCATTGGCGCCGGGCCGACTGGCATCTGCACGCTGCTGTGCGTTATGCTGAAAGCACCAAAACGCATCATCGTCTGCGAAAAAGATCCGGCAAGGGCGCAGCTTGTCCGGGCGCATTACCCCGAAGTGCTCCTCTGCCAGCCGGAGGAATGCGCGGCGTTTGTCCGTGCCAACTCCGATCACGGCGGCGCGGATGTGGTGCTGGAAGTGGCAGGAGCGAGGGATACCTTCCGGCTTGCATGGCAGTGCGCCAGACCGAACGCCATTGTGACGGTGGTGGCGCTCTATGACGAGGCGCAGACGCTCCCGCTGCCCGATATGTATGGCAAAAACCTGACCTTCAAGACCGGTGGCGTGGACGGCTGCGACTGCGCGGAGATTCTGAGCCTGATTGAACAGGGTAAAATTGACACGACACCGCTGATCACCCACCGTTTTCGCCTGACGGATATCGAAGAAGCGTACTGCATTTTTGAAAACCGCCTGGACGGTGTCATCAAGATTGCGGTCACGGAATAACCGCTTTGTGAAGCTCGGCAGAATTTGCAGCGGAGAATGAAGCAATGAAAATTTACGATATTTCCCAGGAGATTTTTGGCTGTCAAGTGTATCCTGGTGCCCCGAAACCAGAGAAAACAGTGCTGAAATCAATGAAAAAGGGTGAAGTATATAATTTGACAGCCTTTCATATGTGCGCACACAGCGGCACCCATATCGATGCGCCATTCCATTTTATGAAGGATGGCAAAACGGTGGAAGCAATCTGCCTGGAAGCATTTGTGGGACTGGCTTATGTGGCAGAACACCACGGGATTGTCACGGGCGACAACGCTGCAAAAATCATTGAAAAGGTAAAAAAACAGAACCCGGAAGCGACAAAGAGGCTTTTGATCAAAGGAAATGTTGAAGTATCATTGGAGGCCGCTCAGGTATTTGCAGCCTCAGATATGTTGCTTTTGGGAAATGAACCCCAGACAATCGGACCGCAAAATGCACCAATGGCAG
>CAZEUG010000019.1:0-36479 GCA_964515055.1 uncultured Oscillospiraceae bacterium
CAGGCTGTTCTTGAAGATCTGTTCAAAGCCAAGGAATTTGATAACGGAAGCACAAACGCTCGGATGCAGACGGATACCGCCCTTGTACGGGCCGATCGCCGAATTGAACTGGACGCGGTAGCCGCGGTTGACCTGAACCTTGCCCTGGTCATCGACCCAGCTGACACGGAACATGATGAAACGTTCCGGCTCGACAATCCGTTCGAACACGCCCGCGTCAATCAGATCCTGACGCTTTTCAGCAATCGGCTGCAGCGATTCCAGAACTTCATAGACGGCCTGAAGAAACTCTTTTTCTCCGGCGTTCCGCTTCTCGACTGTTTCGTAAACACCTTTCAAATATGCATTAGTGATCGCCATGGTATGGATGTTCTTCCTTTCGTAAGGCTAAAAGCCTGTTTGCTGTGATGTATTATACTCCAATTCTCCGTCGATTTCAATCATTTCCTGCAAGTTCCGGACAATTTTGTCATTTTCAACATAGGATATAAAAAACAGCGGTTTTGGTTTATTCAATTTATCATACTAAAGCGCTAACGTGTTACAGTTGTGCAAATTGCGTATTGTACAGCATGGCGTAGATTCCGTTTTTGTCCATCAGTTCCGGATGCGTGCCGCGTTCTTCCACGCCGTTTTCCGTCAGAACGATGATTTCGTCGGCATTTCGAACTGTAGAGAGGCGGTGTGCGACAACCAGCGTGGTTCGGTTTTTGCACAGGCTGTCCAGCGACTGCTGCACCGCAAGCTCTGTCACGTTGTCCAATGCACTGGTGGCTTCATCCAGAATCAGAATCGGCGGATTTTTCAGGAAAACGCGGGCAATAGAGATTCGCTGCTTTTGTCCACCGGACAGTTTGACGCCGCGTTCGCCAATGAAGGTATCGTAGCCATCCGGCAGATTCAGGATGAATTCATGAATATTGGCCTGTTTGGCCGCTTCATAGACCTCTTCACGCGTCGCATTGATTCGTCCACATAGAATGTTCTCGTAGATGGTGCCGGTGAACAGGAAGACGTCCTGCTGCACCAGGCCAATGCTTTTCCGGAGAGATGCAAACGTCACCTGGCGAATATCCTGGCCGTCGATGCAGATGCTGCCATCCATGACCTCATAGAAGCGCGGCAGCAGATGACAAAGCGTCGTTTTTCCGCCGCCGGACGGGCCGACCAGTGCCACCTTTCTCCCTGGACGGATATCGAGTGAAATATGGCTCAGCACCTGTTTCTGCTCATCATATGCGAAGCTGACATCGTCAAACCGGATTTGTCCCTGCACATTTTCCAATGCGGTCGCATCAGGGGCTTCCTGCTCCGTTGGGGAATCCACAACTTCCAGAAAACGTTCAAATCCGCTCATGGCGCTCTGGAACTGTTCCACAAAGTTAATCAATCGACGGATCGGATCCAAAAATACATTGACGTACAAAAGGAATGCGACAAAGTCGCCCGCGCTGATTTGGCCGTAATAGGTAAACAGGCCACCGGCGACCATGACAACGACGTTCAGCAGGTCAATGATCAGAGTGTTGCCGGAGTGAAATTCCGCCATAGCGCGGTAGGCCATGGAGCGGGATTCGATAAATGCCTGATTGTTTTTTTCAAACCGTGCCGTTTCATAATCGCGGTTGCAGTAGGCTTTGGATACGCGGATACCCGAAATGCTGTTTTCGAGCGTGGCGTTCACCTCGGCCACTTCCTCCCTCGATTTTTTGAAGGCGGCCGACATTTTCAGCCGTTTCATCGCGGAGAACCAGACCAGCAGCGGCACAAACGCGAAAATGATCAGCGTCAGCCAGAGGTTCATGGCAGACATCCCGATAAAGGAGCCGACCAGGAGAATCAGGGAAATAAAGAGATCTTCCGGGCCATGGTGAGCCAGTTCAGAAATATCAAACAGGTCGCCGATCATCCGCGACATCAGAGAGCCGGTTTTGTGATTATCATAGAACGAGAACGGCAGCTCCTGCAGCTTGACAAACATCTCGTTTCGCATTTCGCCCTGCATTTTCACACCGACAATGTGGCCGTAATACTGAATAAAGTAGTTCAGGAATTTCTTTACGATGTACGCGACGACCAGAATACCGGCCATGATCAACAGCATCCGGATGTTTCGATTTGGGATGTAGTCATTCATCATGGCGCGTGTCATCACCGGAAAGAGCAGATTGCAGCCGGCCAGCAACAGTGCGCAGATCATATCTGCGGTAAACATTTTAAGGTGCGGTTTGTAATATGTTATAAAACGGCGAATCATTCAGACTTCCTCCTGTATAAAATCTTTGCCCTCTGAAAGTGAACCTTCCAGAGGGCAAGAGATAAAACCCGTTTTCTTCCAGATCAATCTTTGAAAAAGAGCGGAATCTGCCCCAGAACCGTGATATCCTCGCGATTATTTGCGTCACCTTCCGAGAGAATGGCTGCCCGTGCAACGATTTCTCCGCCCGCTTCTGTAATGAGCTGTTCCAGCGCAGCCAGCGATGCACCGGTCGAGATGACATCGTCCACAATCGCCACCCGTTTTCCATGAATCCGTTTGACATCATCTTCATCCAGGCACAGGATCTGCTCATTTTTCGTCGTGATGGAATGAACATGGGTGATGATCGGGTGTGCCATATAGCCCTTGACGGATTTGCGGGCGATGATGTATCGCGGCATTTTCATCACTTTCGCCATTTCATAAATCAATGGAATGCTCTTGGCCTCAGCCGTCACCAGATAATCAACCGGCGGCAGCTTTTCCGCCAGAGCCCTGGCGCAGGGTTCTACGACATCGGTATCGCCAAAAATAACAAAGGCAGCAATTGAAAGTTTGTCACTGATCGGCACGATCGGCAAATCCCGTTCGACACCGGCCACATTGATTTTATAAGTTTCCATCTGTGCTCCTCCCGACAATCCTTCATTTTGAAACGCTTTTCAGTCGTCAACGATGTTATTATACCGCAAAGAGGTCAAAAAAGCAAGCCCCCACCACCGATTGAGTGCTCCTTTTGAGCTCATCTGTCCGCGAAGCAGTGCGGCTGCGTTCCGGTTTCTATCCCCCGGCACCGCGATCGCATACGCCGGCTGCGGAGCGTTTTGTGGCAAAAGAAAAACCTCTTATGCTTTTGAGGGCAAAAGAGGTTTTATGGAGCGGATTACGAGGCTCGAACTCGCTACCTCCACCTTGGCAAGGTGGCGCTCTACCAGATGAGCTAAATCCGCATCAACCAGATGACTCATATATTATAGCAGATTCCTTTTGGTTTGTCAAGCCTTTTTCGAAGAAATCCGAAAAAATTTTCCGGCAGAAAGCGGCGGCTCCCCTTCTCGTGGGAAAGCCGCCGCTCGATACAGGATGCAGTTTAGTCCTTCTGCTTTTCGAGGATGATGACGTCGCTGGAAAAATCGCCGTGGCCAAAGCTCGGGCAGACGCCGACACATTCAAGTTCGTTGGCTGTGACGATTCGGCCGTCGGGCATTTGGTAGTTCCCTGCCGGAATCTGATGGAGGCGAATCCGTTCGCGTACAGAATTGGACGGGGCAATGGCGCGATAGATGCAGACAATTACCCGCTCGTCATCGACAAACTGCCAGGCCGTGAGGTTGCCGTCAAACGGGCTGGCCAGACGTGTGAAGACACCCTGCTGTGTGGTGTGACGGATTTTCTTCATCCGTTCGACCTGTTGGCGCATGACCTCCAGATCCTCTTCCGTTTGAACCGAGAGGTCGAGCTCGTAGCCGAAGTTGCCGCCGAGGGCGACATCGCCTCTCACCTTGACATTGCCGCGGCCATGGCTGCAGACATGAGCGCCCATTGCGCTGGGCGGATAGCAGATGCTCGTGCCGTACTGGATTTTGAGGCGGGCACCTGCATCGGTGTTATCGCTTGTCCAGATCTGCGGCATATAGTGCAGAATCCCGGCATCGAAGCGTCCGCCACCGCCGGAGCAGCCTTCAAACAGAATCTCCGGGAAGGCCGATGTGATCGCGTCCATGACGCGATAGACGCCCAGGATGTACCGGTGCGCCAGCTCACCTTCCCGCCCATCGGTCAGCCAGTCGGAGCCGGCCTCGGTGAAATTGCGGTTCATGTCCCACTTGACATACTGAATATCTGCGCTGCGGAGTACTGCGGACACAGCCTCGATGATATAATCCTGCACATCGCTGCGCGACATATCGAGAATCAGCTGTTGTCTCGCCTCCGTCCGACGGCGGCCTGTGACATGGAGGCACCAGTCCGGATGTGCCCGATAGAGATCAGAATCCGGGGAGATCATCTCCGGTTCGAACCAGAGGCCAAATTTCAGTCCGAGCGAATGGACGTCATCAACCAGTTTTTCCAGGCCGTTCGGGAGCTTCCGACGATCCACCACCCAGTCGCCCAGTGAAGTTGTATCGTCGTCGCGGTGGCCAAACCAGCCATCATCCAGGACGAACATTTCGATGCCCAGTTTGGCGGCGGTGCTTGCAATCTGCATGATCTTCTCATGGTCAAAGTTGAAGTAGGTCGCTTCCCAGTTATTGACCAGAATCGGGCGTTCCCTGTCGCGCCACGGGCCGCGATACAGGCGGGTTCTGTAGAGCCTGTGGAAGGTCTGGCTCATGGCGTTCAGGCCGTTGTCCGCATAGACACAGACCGCCTGCGGTGCCTGAAACTGTGCATTCGGCTCCAGACGCCATTCAAATGTGCGGGGATTCAAGCCTGCAACCAGCCGTGTGGAATCAAACGGGCTTTCATCGACAGCAATTGCAAAGTCGCCGCTGTAGACGAGATTGACGCCCCAGCAGCGCCCGGTAAACTCCGTGGCATCCGAATCCATCAGGACAGCAAACGGATTGTGTTCATGGCCAGAGGAACCGCGAGCCGAGTCGATCATGCGGGTCATGGTCGCCGGGGCAACGCGTTCCACGCTCCGTTCGCGTCCCCATGCGCCATGCAGGTGGAGCATATCATACCGTCCGGGAAGTGTCAGGCAAAAGCTCCCGGCATTTTCCAGAACCAGCGTCTCCGTTCCGCCGTTCCGGTAAGAGGCGCTGGTGATCACGGCGGCGAAGTCGTTGTAAATGGTGTAGGCCAGCTCTGCTTCCAGACCTGTCCATTCATCGCGCAGCGTGATATACAGTGTCTGTGCTTCATCGGGCGATTCCGCATAGGTACAGGGCAGACCGTTCAGCTGCTGTACGCCCGATTCGATTCGGTAACCGGTAAAAAACAGTTCCGAGCAGCGCTGTCCGGCAGCGTCGCGTGTGCGGAGCATCACCGGGCGATAGTCACCGCGTCCGTCTGTCGGGCAGGCATACGGGAGATACTGGCGATCCGTATCGAACGAAACGCCGTTGGTGTGATTGATTTGTTTCAGTGCCGCAGAGGGATCCGTCAGTGGCGTTCCAAAATACGGCATCATCAGTTCATCATAGCCCAGCTCGTCCTTCAGCAAACTGAGGACGCAGGAAATCTGAGCATTATGCAAGTGGAACAGTCTGTTTTCTGCATCGTATTGTATCATATCGTCTCTTCTTTCCTCCGGTACGATTGCATGGCAACCGGATTCTGATATCGTCAATCAGCCCCTGCGGTTTCGATGGACCGCAGGGGCTGTCCAGGTTTTACAGGAGCTCGTTCAGGATCGCGTCCGCCAGCAGCACATGGCCGTTGACCGTTGGATGCACGGTATCAGCCGAGTACAGCCTGGCATCTGTGTCTGCAATTTTGGCGTCAAACATCGCCTGTGCATCAAAGAAGCGGACACCGGCCTGTTCGGCGGCTTCTTTGGCAATTTTCGCATATTGGAGAGTCATCTGGTACATGGGGTGATCATCTGCCGGTTTGATCTGGAACGGTGCAAGAACGAGAATTTCTCTGGCAACGGTTTTCAGATCAGCAAGGATGCGATCCATGTTGAGGCGATATTCCTCTGCATCCACCTGTTTGATATCCGGCGCATCAAAGTGGCGCCAGACGTCATTGACGCCAATCAGCAGCGTCACCACATCCGGTTTGAGATTCAGGTGATCAACATCCATCCGATCCAGAATATCACAGGTTCTGTTTCCGCTGATTCCCTTGTTGATAACGGTCAGTTCCAGTTCCGGATGCATGGCATTCAGGTACGCCTTGACCATGGCCGGGTAGCCATTGCCCATACCGTTGACGTTATCGCGGCCTTCGTTGTCGCAATCACGCGAACGGCCGCAATCCGTTACACTGTCCCCCGTCAGGAGCACCACGTCGTTCTTCTTCAGAATCATAACTTTCCCACCTTTTTCATTTTTCAAATGCAATCGATTTGGAATCGTTTATGCTTTTTGGACACTCAGAACGGCTGTTTCGCCGTTGATATTCCATTCCTTGCCGGCATCCGTCGGTTCACCTTCAAGGACGGAGACGGCCAGGACATCGGCGGCAATCGACGATACGTTGGCTGCGATGACACGCGCCAGCTTTTCACCGGCCTGATAGGTCACGCGAATCTGATCGGTCACAGCAAAGCCCGCATCCTTGCGCATGGTTTGCAGCTTATTCACGATTTCGCGCACGAAGCCTTCTTCAATCAGCGCTTCATCGAGGACGATATCGAGTGCAACGGTCAGCTCGCGGTCGCTTTCAGCAATATAGCCTTCGGTTTTTTTCGTTTCAATCAGGAGGTCTTCCTCGCCCATTTCGACTTCCGCCGCATCCAGATGAAGGGTAATATGGCCGTTTTCCTTCAGTTCATGCATCAGTGCCGTGCCGTCTGCCGCCAGAAGTGCCTCTTTGATGGCGGGAACCAGCTTACCAAATTTCTTTCCGCACGTTTTCAGCTGCGGCTTCAAGAGGTAGGAGACAAAACGGTCTGCATCCTCTGTAAAGCTGACAGTCTTCACGTTGAGTTCATCGGCGGCCAGTGCTGCAAACTCCGATGGCAGCGTTTCGCCCGTGCTGTTTTTCACATACAGTGCGCTCAGCGGCTGACGGTTTTTTATCGCGGAGGCCGAGCGGCAGGCACGACCCAGCACGACAACGCGCAGCGTCAGATCCATATTCTTTTCCAGTTCCGGGTCGATCTTGGACGAATCGCACGTCGGGAAGTCGCAGAGGTGAACGCTGATCGGTGCGGCAGTGTCGTTGCTGCGAACGAGATTCTGGTAGATTTCATCGGCCAGGAACGGGACAAACGGTGCAATCAGTTTGGACAGTGTGACAAGCACTGTGTGCAGCGTCATGAACGCCGCATCCTTATCGGCGCTTTCACCGGTCACCCAGTAGCGTTCCCGCCCGCGGCGGACATACCAGTTGGACAGTTCATCAGTAAAGGCGGCGATTGCGCGAGCCGATTCCGTAATCTTGTATTCAGCAAGTGACTGATCGACAGTCTGAATCAGCGTATTCAGACGGGAGAGAATCCAGCGATCCATAACTGTCAGGGCGCACTGATCCACTGTCCGGCCATTTGGTGCAAAGCCGTCAATGTTCGCGTACAGCACAAAGAAATAATAGGTGTTCCAGAGTGTGCCCATGAACTTGCGCTGGCTTTCATTGACAGCGTCCTCATAGAAGCGGCTCGGCAGCCACGGTGCAGAGGTCGAATAGAAATACCAGCGAACCGCATCGGCGCCCTGTTTGTTCAGAACCGTCCAGGGATCGACGACATTGCCGCGGTGTTTGGACATTTTCAGGCCGTCTTTGTCGCAGACGTGGCCAAGGACAATGCAGTTTTTGAAGGGTGCCCGATCAAACAGCAGGGTTGAAATGGCAAGCAGCGTATAGAACCAGCCGCGTGTCTGGTCAATCGCTTCGCTGATGAAGTCGGCCGGGTAATTCTGTTCGAACAGCTCCTTGTTTTCAAACGGATAATGCCACTGTGCAAACGGCATGGAGCCGGAATCGAACCAGCAGTCAATGACCTCCGGCGTGCGGTGCATTTCTTTGCCGCACTTTTCACACGTCAGCGTGATGCGATCAACGTACGGCTTATGCAGCTCGATATCCTCCGGCACATCCTTTCCGAGGCGTTTCAATTCCTCGATGCTGCCGACGACATGGTGGTGTCCACAGGAGCAGACCCAGACCGGAAGCGGTGTGCCCCAGTAGCGCGAACGGCTCAGACCCCAATCAACCACGTTGTCCAGGAAGTTTCCCATGCGACCGTCGCGGATGCTCTCCGGAATCCAGTTGATCGACTGGTTATTCTTCAGCAGGCGATCCTTCACCGCCGTCATGCGGATGAACCAGGTATCCAGTGCATAATACAGAAGCGGCGTATCGCAGCGCCAGCAGAACGGATAGGAGTGTTCAAACTGGACGGCGCGGTACAGCAGGCCGCGTTCCTTCAAATCGTCAATAATGGCATGGTCGCCGTCTTTGCAGAACAGACCTGCCCAGGGTGTAACCTCCGGGGTAAAGCGGCCGCGACCGTCCACGAGCTGCACGAAAGGCAGATCGTTTTCACGACCCACGCGTGCATCATCCTCACCGAAGGCCGGTGCGATGTGGACGATACCGGAACCGTCGGTCAGTGTGACGAAATCACCGGCAACGACATAGTACGCCGGCTTTTCCGGTTTGGCAAAGGTAAAGAGAGGCTGATAGCGCTTACCGAGCAGTTCGCTGCCGCGGAAGCGGGCAATGACCGAATGCTCCTCCGTGATGACGCTTTCAACGAGCGCCTCGGCCAAAATCAGGGATTCAGCGCCAATCTGGACTTCGGCGTACATTTCGTCGGCGTTAACAGCCAGTGCAACGTTGGAGGGCAATGTCCACGGGGTGGTTGTCCATGCGAGGAAATAGCGGTTTTCGCTTCCTTCCAGGCGGAATTTCGCAAATACAGAGGTTTCCTTGACGTCTTTATAGCCCTGTGCCACTTCATGGCTGGACAGCGCCGTTCCACATCGGGGGCAATACGGCACGATTTTATGGCCTTTGTAGAGCAGACCCTGATCTGCAATCCGTTTGATGGCCCACCAGACGGACTCAATATAGTCGTTGTGATAGGTCACATACGGATTATCCATATCGCACCAGTATGCGACGGCGTCGCTCATTTCGTGCCATTCCGTTGTGTATTTCCAGACAGACTCCTTGCACTTTTCGTTGAAGGGTTCGACGCCATAGCGTTCAACATCCTGTTTTCCGTCCAGGTGAAGCAGCTTTTCAACTTCCAGCTCCACCGGCAGGCCGTGTGTATCCCAGCCTGCTTTTCTCAGGACGTGGCGACCCTTCATGGTCTGATAACGCGGAATAATGTCTTTGATGGCACGCGTCAAAATATGGCCGATATGCGGTTTTCCGTTGGCCGTCGGCGGTCCATCGTAAAATGTAAAGTTTTCGCCCTGAGCGCGATGCTCAATGCTCTGTTCGAAAACGTGATTTTCTTTCCAGAACTTGCTCATCTCACGTTCTCTTCCAACAAAATCTAAGTTATTGGATACGTCTTGATACATAACCTGACTGACTCCTTCTTTCATGTTTCCGGCTGACAGCCGCTTTGTCAACAAAAAAGCTCCGTCCCTGCCAATCAGGGACGGAGCAATCTCTCCGCGGTACCACCCAAATTGACGCCTTCCGGCGTCCACTCGCCCGTGCAGCCCGGAGCGGCACGGAAACCCGGATAACGGTGGGTCAAAACCGGCGGCACTTATTGACTCCTTCGAGCGTTCAGCGGCGCTGCCAATGGGTGATAACGTACATACCTTACGCACTGCCTTTCAGCAACCGGCAGCTCTCTGCAGCGTAATCTGTATGCAGCCACGTCCCATTCTTTGCATTTTCTACATATACGGGAACATAATAGTATTATATCCTCTTTTCAGGGATTTGTCAAGCACTTCCCTGCTATTTCACAAAATATGGCATCAGATGCCGTACGGAATGGCAATGCGTCGGCGATAGTTGCAGAGCCATTGGACGCCGAGTTCCTTCAGGATGGCAACCGTTTTTTCAAAGCCGTTGGCGACATCTGCGGCGATATGTGCGTCGGAACCGAGCGTCAACAGCGTTCCGCCCATAGCGAGGTAGCGTTGAAGGATGGGGACATCCGGCATCAGGAACGGAGACGGCGCACGCATTCCGGATGTATTGACCTCCAGCGCGATGCCCCGGTCGATGATGGTTTGCAGAATTCGGCCGATTACCTCGTCATACGCCGTCATTTGCACCGGAATCCCGTATTTGCCCTGAATGTACCGCAGCGGGCAGGTCAGGTGCGTCAGGACGTCAAAGTCGGCGGTCTGTGCCATTTCCAGTAGATCGTTAAAATAGGCCGCCAGGAAATCCGGCAGTTCATTGGCCGGGAACGTGGAAAAGTCAATCTGCGAATACGGCATGGAGTAGCCCGGATAGCGCACGGCGTGGACAGAGCCGAGTACCACGTCAAACGGTTCGCTGTGAATCAGCTCATTTGTCGCGTCCATGTGCCAGATGCCCTCACCGATTTCAACTCCCGTGTGAATTTGGAGCGAAGGATTCCCGGCTTGACAGGTTTGTGCCGCCTCCACAGAGTGGTGAATCGGCGTCATCTCGTCCATCGTCTGGCAGAATTCAATGTCGCAGTGATCGGTAAAGGCGATGGCGGACAGCTGATGCGTTGCGGCCTGAGCGACAAGCTCCGACGGTTCCGTCATCGAGTCGTGTGAAAAGACGGTATGAAGATGGCAGTCTGCCAGACCGGAATACGGCGGAATCGGTTTCAGCTCACCAGGGGTTTCCACATAGTCCGCCTGATACTGTTCGGCGATATGCAGCTGTTCCGGCGTTCTCAGAATCCACAGGCCAAGCCGGGCACAGCGTTTAACAGCTGCGCAGAGTGCGGGCTCGGCGGTTGGCACGCGCACCCAGGCCGTATCCCGTGAGGGCAGGCAGAGCCAGACGGTGCGCTGTTCCCGCGGAACGAGGTCACAGAGGCGCTGCAGGGCGGATTCATTGACCGGTCCGTCATAGTGAATCTGGGCATGGGGGAAGCGTTTCAGAACCCGCTCCAGATACGAAAAGTCCGAGACGGTAAAGGCGACTTTGGCTGCGGACGATTCGACCAGCTGATAAAGCGTCTCCGTCTCTTCCGGGTTGAAGGACTGGATACGGTTATCCAGCTTGATGAGGACACCGGTTCCTTCGACCAGTTCCAGCAGGGATTGCAGGGTCGGAATCGTTGTACCGCGAAATTTCGGGGCTTTTGCAAGCCCGGCGTCATAGGTCAGAGCCTGTTCATAGGTGATCTGGTCGATTGCAATGTCTTCGTTCAGAGGACTTCCGTCTTTCAGGCGGCAGGTTCGGTTCAGCGTTCGATCGTGCAGCAAAACACAGACGCCATCTGCCGTAAAGCTGGGATCGACCTCGATCACGGCATAGCGCTGCTCGATAGCCGCCACAAAAGCGGGAATTGTATTGCCGGGGAATTCTGTCGAGACACCCTGATGTGCTTGGTATTGCATAAAAAACTCCATTCTAACCATTTGAAATCGGAACCGGACACACAGGTGCATCCGGTATACTGTGTTCCAGTTTGACAGGTTTGCCGTGCATTTTGCCAGTCTGCACAGTCTGGGATGCGTCTGACATATTCATGCAAAAAAAGCCATATAGTGTATCAATGCTTTATCATGTGGAGGGGTTTTCGTGCATGATTACATTCAGGAACGCGTTTTGATGGTCAGCCGACATATCGCCGAAACTGCCGCAACCGTGCGACAGACTGCGGCGGATTTTGGCATTTCCAAATCCACCGTCCATAAAGATGTGACCGAGCGGATTGTCCTGTTGAACCGCTCGTTGGCAGACGCCGTCAAGCACGTTTTGGAGAAAAACAAGGCGGAACGGCACATTCGCGGCGGGCTGGCCACCAGAGAAAAATATTCGTCGCTTCATGCAGCCGAACGGGACTGACAGGCGAAGAAATCGGCATGCGCTGAATGTGCATGCCGATTTCTAACAGAACGACCTGTATCAGATCAGACTTTCAATTAGGATATTGTAAGCGCTGAGGAATTCGTTGATTCGATCAAGGAAGATAAAGCCTGCGACCAGTGCCGCAATGAGCAGCACCAGTGAAATGACGCCAAGGATGACGACGGCGCGGCAATAATTCCGGAAGCTCTTCTGTTTTGCGGCGGCCAGGCAGATAATATGGACGATCAGACCAACGACCGGAATGAAGGACAGGAACAGCATCAGCACGTACAGCCAAGTGGAAACCGGCTTTTCAGCGGGTGTCTGCGGAATCTGAACCGTGGTCGGCTGCGTCTGCGGTTTGACCGGCATCTGAACGGCTGTCGGGATCGGTGCATACGCCGGGCGAACAGGTGTGGCCGCCGGAACCGGTTTTTCCGGCTGAGCGACAACAGGTGTCGAGACAGACGGAGTCGCAGGCGCTACCGGCTTGGCCGATACAGGCGGAATCACCGGGGCAACCGGCTGGGTCGGCACGGGCGGAGCTACAGGGACAGCCGGTTCTTCCGGCACGGGCGGAGCTACGGGGACAGCCGATTCTTCCAGAGCGGTGACAGGAGCCACCGGCGGTTCCTCGGCAATCGGCTCTTCGGCAATCGGTTCTTCCGGTTGGTTGACAGGTGTGGCCGGTTCTTCCACAGTCGGAGCTGCGGAAACGGTCTGGGGTTCCGGCGTCGGGATAGAAGTGATGACGGATGCAATTTCTTCGGCAGCCTGAACAGCCGGCTGAGCCTCGGATTCTTTCAGCTTCAGGCGCGTGCCGCAATTGGTGCAGAAGGTTGCACGATCGCTGACTTCGCAGCCACAGTTTGTACAGAACATAAAATTCACCCTTTTCTGCCGGTTCCTGTTTTGAATGGGAACGCGGCGTTTTTCATGATCAGATGAGTTGAAAATTCAGTCCGCATGGTAAACAAGCCATGCGGACTGAAGATGACCGGATACCCGGACGCAAATTTACTGTTTCGCTTTGCCGCAGCCCTGGCAGAACTGACCGTCATTCTTACGGCCGCAGTTCGGGCAGATCCAGCCATTGGCCGGAGCAGCGGTCGGCTGCTGATAATAGGACTGTGTCGGCTGCGGGACAAAAATGCCGAAGGTCTTCTTGGCATAGGTGTTGACAACCGGCGTATCGGACGGTTTGCCGACGAC
The DNA here is from genome assembly GCA_964515055.1 of uncultured Oscillospiraceae bacterium. Taxonomy (GTDB): domain Bacteria; phylum Bacillota; class Clostridia; order Oscillospirales; family QAMX01; genus QAMX01. The sequence continues at coordinate 13,064 of CAZEUG010000019.1, forward strand.
CAGGCGGGAAAGTGCCAGACCGGTCAGACCGATCATGCAGACCGTGACGAGGAAGCTGAGAATACCATAAATATCGGAAAGCGTACCATAGGGGTTGCCGTTGGCCCAGTCAACAATTTGAGCGATGATGCGCTGAGAGCCGTTCACAACCAGACGAATCACACCGTGCAGCAGGGAGAGATACAGGGCTTCAAAAGCACCAATCTGCGATGCTGTATCGGCCTTTGTAGCAAGCATCCAGATGACGATCCCCAGAACGGCGAGCGTGACGGTCGAGTTAAAACCGGTGGATGTGACCAGAAGGAGCAGGAATGCAGCTGAGACTAATGCTTTGTTGATTTTTTCCATGTCGATTGCCTCCAGATAATCTGATTTTGAAATGGAATTTGATCTTGGGTATATTATACCAAATGTATTTCTGTTTTGCAAGAGGGCTTTTTGCTTTTTTCAGCATTCAGACGCGGAGATTTCCGTCTTCTTCCTGCATCGAATCAGCGTTGTCCGGTTCTTTGCCCAGGCGTGGCAGAACGGTTTCGCAGATAAATTCTTCCGTCTGCTCGCTGCTCCGTCCGGTATAGGCCGACGGGTTCAGGCACGCGGTCAGCGTCTGCTCGTCCACATCAAAGGCAGGATCCTCGCTGATTCGGCGAATCAGGTCATTGTCCAATCCTTCTTCCTTGACCCGCTTCCCTGCCGCAAGGGAATGACGGCGGATTCTTTCATGAAGCTCCTGGCGGTTGCCGCCGCGTTTCACGGCTTCCATCATGATATTTTCCATCGCCATAAAGGGCAGCTCGCTCTGCACGCGAGCCTCGATCACCTTGGGGTAGACGACCAGGCCGCGGGAGATATTGACCAGCAGCTCGCAGATGGCATCGGCGGCCAGGAAGGCCTCCGGCAGTGCCACGCGACGGTTGGCAGAATCATCCAGTGTGCGTTCCAGCCACTGTGTGGCAGCTGTGACTGCGGGGTTCACCGTATCGACAATCAGATACCGTGCCAGCCCGCAAATGCGTTCACTGCGCATGGGGTTCCGCTTATAGGGCATGGCTGAAGAGCCGACCTGTGTGCTTTCAAACGGTTCTTCCACTTCCTTCAGCGACTGCAGCAGGCGAATATCCGTGGCGAATTTGGAGGCGGACTGTGCCAGACCGGACAGGGCGCTCAGCACACGATAGTCCGCTTTTCTGGAATACGTCTGGCCGGTGACCGATTCCGTTTGGTCGAAATCAAAGACCTTGGCCACTGCACGATCGAGCTGTTTGACCTTTTCATGATCGCCGCCGAACAGATCAAGGAAGCTCGCCTGTGTCCCGGTTGTTCCCTTGACTCCGCGGAACTTCAGGTTGGCGATCCGATATTCGATTTCTTCCAGATCGGACAGGAGATCATTGATCCACAGGCAGGCACGTTTGCCGACTGTGGTCAATTGTGCGGGCTGAAAATGGGTAAAGCCAAGCGTCGGCAATGCGCGATACTCCATGGCGAAATCGCACAGGTTGCGAATCGCGTGTTTGAGCTTGCGTTCAATGATCTGCAGCCCCTTGCGCATGATGATCAGGTCTGCGTTATCGCAGATATAGCAGCTCGTTGCACCGAGATGCAGAATTCCGGCGGCGTTCGGGCATTGCAGGCCATATGCCTTGATGTGCGCCATGACATCATGGCGGATTTCTTTTTCAAAGCGTGCTGCGTCTTCGTAATTGATGTTGTCTGCGTTGGCGCGCAGTTCCTCGAGCTGTTCTTCTGTAATATTCAATCCGAGGTCGCGTTCACACGATGCCAGTGCAATCCACAATTTCCGCCAGGTTCGGAATTTTTCATCCTCCGAAAACAGCGCAATCATTTCCGAGCTGGCCCAGCGCCCGGTAAACGGGCTGACATATCGACTTTTATCCGTCATTGAATTGGATACCGCCTTCCCTGTTTTTCTTGTATCTACATTTGTTCGAGCCGTTCAATGGCTGCCAGTTTGAGGCTCACACCGAGCAGTTCAGCCGCCGTCCGGATATCCTCCAGCGATGGGAACGTCGGCGCAATCCGAATGTTTCTGTCCGCCGGATCCCGGTGATACGGCCAGGTGGAGCCGGCCGGTGTCAGCGTGACGCCGGCATTTCTGGCAAGCTCCACTGTGCGTGCAGCGGTATGCTCCAGCACATCCAGGCTGATGAAATAGCCGCCATTCGGCCGACTCCAGTGAATGAATTCCAGTTCTCCGGCTTCACGCTCCAGCGCGGACAGCACCGCCTCAAACTTCGGGCGAATCAGCGCTGCGTGTTCTGCTGCACGTTTCCGAAGACCGGCTGCATTTTTGAAGGAACGGACATGGCGCAGCTGATTGGTTTTATCCGGGCAGATCGTCTGCACCGTGAGTGATTTGCGAATCTCCACAAAATCGTCTTTTCCGACGGCCATACAGGCGACGCCGGAGCCCGGAAAGCTAATCTTGGAGGTGGAGGCAAATTCGAAAACCAGATTGTCATTGCCGTACTTTTTGACCTCGTCCATGATGTTCAGCAGATGATCTTCCGCAAAGATATCATGGATGCAGTAGGCATTGTCCCAATAGATGCGGAAGTCCTTTGCAGCCGGTTGCAACGACGCCAGTGCGCGGACGGTATCGTCCGAATAGGTCTGGCCGGTGGGGTTGGCGTATTTCGGGACGCACCACATCCCCTTGACCGACGGATCCTGCACCAGTTGGCGCACCCGCTCCATATCCGGGCCGTCCTTGCCGAGCGGAACGGGAATCATTTCAATGCCGCACCGTTCGCAAATGGCAAAATGCCGGTCATAGCCCGGAACCGGGCAGAGAAACTTCACGCATCCCTGCTGGCTCCACGGTTTGCAGCCGCCGATCCCGAAGACGATCGACCGCATGATCATATCGTACATCATGTTCAGGCTGGAGTTGCCGCCAACAAAGACACAGGCCGGATCCACCTCCAGCAGTTCACCAAACAGCTGTCTGGCGCAGGGCAGCCCTTCCAGCAAGCCATAGCTGCGGGCATCCACGCCGTCTACCTGATAGTCTTCCGGTGTCTTCAGACAGGTCAGCACATCCTGTGAGAGGTCAATCTGCTCCTTTGCGGGGATGCCGCGGGACATATTCAGGTTCAGCCTGCGGCCTTGAAAGTCAGCATATCGTGCCAGCAGTTCCGGCTTTTCCGCCTTGAGCTTCTGCCAGGTCTGCTCAGAACAAATATCCATGGATAACGAATTCTCTCCTTGCTTTTTCGGTTGGTCAGTTGTGGCGCACCTTGCTGAGCGCATACGTCAGCATGGGCGTCAGAACTGCGGCGGCGGCCAGTTCGATGAGACCATTGACGCCGATCACGGTCAGGTAGACGTTTTTCATGACGTCAAAGAAGCCATTGATTCCGTCACCGAACACGGCGAGGGCAGACAGCACAAGAATGGTATTGGTCAGCGTGGCCGCCAGTGCTGCCAGCACGCTGGCGATATAGCCGTTGAAACGGAGCTTACAAAAGCCGGCATAGACCCATGCAGCCACCGCACCGACAAAAATACGCGGTACGACCGACACCAGCGGGTTCAGGAAAGCTGCCCAGAGCGGGTTGGTGGTGGCACGAATCAGGCAGGTCAGCCCCCACACGCCGCCCAGAACGGCGCCATATTTCCAGCCAAGAAAAACAGAACCGACAATGACGACAATGTGCAGCGTTGTGATTTCAATGACGCCGCCATAGGAAATATATCCCGTGTAGGGAACGACGGTCATCACGGCGATGAGTGCCGAAAGAATCGCTGTCAGGGTCAGTCGGAACAGATTTTTTTGTTTTGCCATAAATAGTTTCCTTCTTTCTGCTTGTCTGTCGGCCGACGCATCTTAGAATTCCGCCGTGCCAACGGTGCGGGGGTACGGAATCACGTCGCGGATATTCGGAATGCCCGTGACGTACATAATCAGGCGTTCGAAGCCGAGACCGTATCCGGCGTGACGTGTGCCGCCGTAGCGTCTGAGGTCGAGATACCACCAGTAATCCTTTTCATCCAGACCGAGCTCTGCCATCCGCTTCTGGAGCAGATCCAGGCGCTCCTCTCTCTGGCTGCCGCCGATGATTTCGCCAATGCCCGGCACCAGCAAATCCATTGCAGCAACGGTTTTGCCATCATCGTTCTGGCGCATATAGAAGGATTTGATCTCCTTCGGGTAATCCGTGATGAACACCGGACCGTGCGCGTATTCTTCCGACAGGAAGCGCTCATGCTCCGTCTGCAGGTCACAGCCCCAATAGACAGGATATTCAAAACGATCCTTCTGCGCCTCCAGCACGCGGATGGCATCTGTATAGGTCAGATGAGCCGACGGCGTTGCAATCAGCGTTTCCAGCCGTTCAATCAGACCCTTGTCGAAGAATTTGTTGAAGAATTCCAGCTCCTGTCTGCATTTGGACAGGAGGTGGCGGACGACATAGCGCAGCATATCATCGGCCAGCTTCATATTGTCCTGCAGGTCGGCAAACGCAATTTCCGGCTCAATCATCCAGAATTCCGCCGCGTGGCGCTGGGTGTTGGAATGCTCTGCGCGGAAGGTCGGCCCGAAGGTATAAATCTTGCCGAAGGCCATCGCCATCGTCTCGCCTTCCAGCTGACCGGAAACGGTGAGCGAGGTGGAATGACCAAAGAAGTCCTGGCTGAAGTCGACCTTTCCGTCTTCTGTGCGAGGGACATCGTCAAAGTCCATCGTGGTCACGCGGAACATTTCGCCCGCGCCTTCGCAGTCGCTCCCTGTGATCAGCGGCGTATGGACGTAGACAAAGCCACGTTCATTGAAGAAGCTGTGAATGGCAAATGCCGCTTCACTGCGCACACGAAAAGCCGCACTGAAGGTATTGGTTCTCGGACGGAGATGTGCGATTGTCCGCAGATATTCCATGGAGTGCTTTTTCTTTTGCAGCGGATAATCCGGCGTAGAAGCGCCCTCCACTTCCAGCGATTCCGCTTTCAGTTCAAACGGCTGCGGCGCATCCGGGGTCAGCTCCAGGCGGCCTCGGACGATAATGGCTGCGCCAACGTTCATTTTTGCGGCTTCTGCATAGTTCGGAAGGGTTGCGGCTTCCACGACCACCTGAATCCCCTTGAAGCAGCTGCCGTCGTTCAGCTCGATAAAGCCAAAGGCATTCGAAGCGCGCACCGTGCGCACCCACCCTGCAAGGCAGAGGGTTTGACCGTCAAAAGAGGCCGGCGCCTCATAGATTTCCCGAATTGAGGTTTTATCCATAAATGTCAAGTCCTTATTCTGTTATTGTTCTGCGCCCGCATCCATCGCTTTTTTCAAGGCAATTGCAAGCTGATCCGGGCAGCTGGTATTTTTGAATCCGCAGCGAATCCCACTGATTTTCCGGATGGCATCATTGGCCGCCATGCCTTCCACCAGACGGCAAAGCGCCTGAATATTCCCACTGCAGCCGCCGTCAATCTGAACAGAGGTCACAATTCCATTCTGGACTTCAACCCGCATTTCGCGTGAGCACACGCCCTGCGGCACATAGGTGTACTGCATACATCTTCCTCCTTCAGGCAGACATCTGCCTTTCTTTCGTATTCATATAATCATACCATATTTTTTGACCGGAGGCAAGTACCAACTTGCATAATAAAGGTGTTTGTACTTTGAAAATCATCGGAACGCACAGAATTCTGTTTTCCGGTCTCTTTCCGATACAGTTTCATGAGACGCACGGCACGGATGTCACTTTTTTATTTTTGCTTGATTTTTATCAGACCGGATGCTATAATGACTTTCCCTCGATTTTTACCGCGGCATTGGCAAAATGCAGGGAGCCTACAAACGAAAGAGAGGTTTTATGATTACTCTATCCGGCATTTCCAAGCAGTACACCCAAGCCCGGCGGGAGCCGGGTCTCCGCAATGCCTGCAAGGCACTGTTTCACCGCGAAATCCATGTCATCCCTGCGCTGAAGGACATCTCCTTTTCGGTCGCAGACGGAGAAATGGTCGGCTACATCGGGCCGAACGGAGCCGGAAAAAGCACGACCATCAAAATCATGTGCGGGATTTTGACCCCGGACAGCGGTACCTGTCTGATCAACGGACGCATTCCATGGCGTGATCGAATGGCACACGTTGCCGAAATCGGTGTTGTCTTTGGACAGCGCTCCCAGCTCTGGTGGGATATTCCCGTCGGTGATTCGTTTGCTTTGCTGGGGAATATCTATGGAATGCGAAAGCAGGAGATCACAGACAGTCTCGCCGAATTGAATCGGATTCTTTCACTGGACGAGTTTCTGCGCACGCCTGCGCGTCAGCTGTCGCTCGGTCAACGGATGCGGTGTGAAATCGCTGCCGCTCTTCTTCACCGTCCGAAAACGCTGTTTCTGGACGAGCCGACCATCGGTCTGGATGCCATATCCAAGCTTGCCGTCCGAACCTTCATCCGGGAAATCAACCGGACACGCGGCACAACCGTCCTCCTGACAACGCACGATATGCAGGATATCGACGCTTTGACGCCGCGGATTCTGCTGATTGGGCGCGGCCAGCTTTTGTTGGATGGCTCCATGCAGGAGATTCGGAACCGGTATACCCGTATGCAGAGCATCTGCATTGAGCACGCGGAGGAGACGCCCCGTCTGCCGGACTGTTTTACGGTTTTATCGCAAATGCCCGGACGAACGGAAGTCACCTTTGACAGTCAGCACATTTCGCTCCCGCAGGCCATTCAGGAGTTATCAGCCGTTATGACCATCACCAATTTTTCCGTCCGGGAAAACAATGTGGATGATATGGTTGTTTCGCTGTATGAGGATCTGCACATATGAAAGCATACGGTTCCATGATGAAGACACGATTTTTGAACGACCTGCAATATCGGACAGCCGCCGTTTCCGGCATTGTCACGCAGTTGTTCTTCGGATTGATACAGATTCTGACGCTCTATGCGTTTTATCGGGAGCATCCGTCGGGCGCGCCGTTGGCATTTCAATCGACCGTTTCGTATGTCTGGCTGCGGCAGGCTTTTTTGGCTTTCTTTATGACCTGGTATGACCATGAAATCCTGCAAAGCATCCAGTCCGGAACGATTGCCATGGATCTTTGCCGACCGATTCATTTGTATCCGTCCTGGTTTGTCCGCACATTCTCCACCCGTTTCGCTCGCGCCACCCTGCGCTGCGGGCCGATTCTTCTGGTTGCTTTTCTGATTCCCTCGCCATTCGGCCTGATGCCTCCGGCCAGCTTCCCGGCGTTGGTTCTGTTCCTTGTTTCCATGCTGCTCGGTTCGCTTGTATTCACCGCAATGACCATGCTGGTCTACGTGTCCGCATTTCACATGGTTTCGACGGCCGGACTGGTACAGATTTCCTCGCTTCTGCTGGATTTTCTCTGCGGTACCATGCTGCCCCTTCCCTTTTATCCGCAGGCGTTGTATCGGATTCTGGTGCGTCTTCCCTTCGGTGCCGCCTCCGATGTCCCGTTTCGCATTTATTCCGGTGAGCTGACCGGAGCCGCCATGGGAGTCGCGATTGCGTCTCAGCTGTTCTGGCTCGTCCTGCTCACGGTCTTCGGGTATCTGTGGTGTCAGCATTCCATTCGGCGCACCGTGATTTACGGCGGGTAAGGAAAGGAGGAATCGAATATGCTGAAACTGTACGCTCAATATCTGGCAATCGAGTTGAAAAGCCGCATGGAGTACAGAGTTTCGTTTTTTCTGTCGCTGTTCATGCAGTTTGCCTCGGCATTCACCACGCTGTTCACCATTCGCTTCCTGTTGGCGCGTTTTGGGTCGATCGGTGGATTTACGGATGCGCAGGTTCTGTTCTGCTTTTCCGTCAGCAGTTGTTCGTTCAAGATCGCAGAGTGTTTTTTCCGCGGGTTTGACACCTTTTCCGGGATGCTGGCAAACGGGAAATTTGACCGGATGCTGGTTCGCCCCCGCAGCCTCGTGTTTCAGGTGACGGCCTCGCGCACACAGCTGGACAGAATCGGGTACCTGGTCGCTGCCATCGGAATTCTGCTGTATGCATTGGCAGGTTCCGGAATCGACTGGACACTCAGCCGGGTGCTGGTTCTGGTATTCATGCTCGCCGGTGGCGTTGCGCTGTTCGCCGGGCTGTTTGTGATCTATGCCGGCATCTGTTTCTTCACGCTGGAAGGACTGGAATGTATGGCCGTTGTCACAAACGGCGGCGTTGAATTGGCCAGATACCCGCTCTCCATTTACGGCCGTGAGATTCTGATGGGCTTCACCTTCGTATTGCCTCTGGCCTGTGCGCAGTACTGGCCGTTCCTCTATCTCTGCGGTTTTCGAACCGATCTGCTTTGTGCCCTGTCTCCCCTGGCCTGTTTTCTTTTTCTCATCCCCTGCGGGTTGTTCTGGCGCTTCGGACTGCATCATTACCAATCCACAGGTTCATAAAGCAGCAATGCCCTGTCAGCCAACAGGCTGACAGGGCATTTCACGTCTGAGTAGGGCAAGCGACTGGTCAATCGAAATACCGGAGCATTCCCGGCAGAATATGGGTCAGAATCGCCGTATCATCATACGGTTCCTCCTGCAGGAAGTCCCGATAATTCGGGATACCGCCCTGCAGCTCCATTGTCCGGATGCGCGGATCGAGCTTCTGTGCCATTCGCGCATAGAGAGTGCTGCGCCCGTTGGCATACAGATGCAGTCCGCTGCCGTCATACACCGGCAGATGCTCCGCCGCATCCAGCGCGTGCAGGAGGTCGTAGATGCGCAGGGCGGCCAGGCTGTCATCCAGCATCAGCAGATCGCACGAGAGCTTATACATGGTGCCGTAGTGATTCAGAATCCCGCCGTCCGGCTTCAGCGGGTTCGGCTCCAGCTGACCTTCCCCGGCCAGATCGACGACCAGAACACTGTGGCCGTTTTTCAGCTGCGCATCGAGCCATTCGCCGTGGTCAGCAACGGCTGTTGTGCCACCGTCCCAGACGGCAATGGTCAGCGGCTGTCTTGGCCGCTCCACCGGCGTCAGCAGGGTGCCGCAGTTGAACAGATCGTTCTGCGTCTGCCACATCCAGAGCTCTGCTCGGATGCCGTCCATTTCGCAGTGTCTGCCGTCAACCGGGCGCAGATTCATGGCTTTCGCCGGTTTGCGATGCGTAAAGACCTGCTCTCGAAGCCATGCTTCACCGCCGGACGGTTGTCGAAGGGTTTTGGCCTCATCGCAATAGAGCTGTGCCACTGAGCGGAAGTCCGGGAAATCGACGCTGACCTGTCCGCTTTTTGTGCAGAGACAGCGCGCCGGGTCAACCGGCTCCAACACCATTCCCTCTGTTTCCGCGCCGAGCAGCCATTTGGAGAAGAAGCGTGCTGCGGCCTTTTGCAGTTCCGGCGCGTAGCCATGGAAGGTGGGAGCAGTCGCGCAGTCAAACGCCGCCGGGTGTCCGCAAAGTTCCCAGTAGCGCCGCGCCTCCTCGACCGTCGCATCGGTGCCCTCCTTCGGGAAAAAGTCATACTCCGCTGCCAGCACAAGCACCGGCTTTGGGGCGCACGAAAGCAGGATATCCGCATGATCGCAGCCATCAGAGACAAAGTGCGGCCAAATCTGCTCGGCGTCCTGTGCCTGTCCCGACCGTTGCATACTGCCCATATCCATAATGAAGGTGCCTGGAGCAAACGCCGCCGGGCGGCGATCGGCCAGCATCATCATTGACGTCTGTGTGCCGCCGCCGGAATTGCCCGTAACGCCGATGCGCGAGGCATCAATATCCGGTCGACTGCAGAGGTAGCTGACCGCGCACATGGCATCTCGCAAAAACAGCTGTGCAAGGCTTTTCCCAGTAACCAGGCCGCGGCAGCCGGCGCGGTCATGATCGAGGACGGCCGGCGGAACGGTCGGTTGGCCGGAAACGGCATCGTAGTAGTTCAGGCGTTCTCCCTGACCGGTCGGGTCCACCGCAAAGACAGCCAGCCCTGCCCCGACGAGCGTTCGGCAGGTTTCGAGATAGAGCGGGTACAATCGGCCGTTGTTGGAATGCCCACAGAGGAACAGGACGGCCGCGTGGGGTGCTTTCCGCTCCGGGAGGTAGAGATTGCCGGTCATGTAGACGCCCGGTTCCAGTGTCAGGATGATGTTTTCAACAGAATAGTGTGGGTAAGCGGTTGTGCCGGTCATGCAGCTGGACAGCGGCTGCGGATAGTCGTCCGGCCGGATGCCCATGGCCGCGCAGAACCGTTCCCGCACGAACTGCTGACGTTTTTTCAGCTCGTCTTCTGTCCGGATGGCGTCCCGATCAGCCCGGCCCTTCTTCAGAGCCGCCGCAAAGCGCGCAGAAACATGGCGATCGAGCGCGGATTTTGAGTCATACGGGAACCATGGACGACTGATTTTCCGGTAGTCCATCTGTCCTCATCTCCTTTGATTCGTCGTTTTTTTTGCAGAGTCGATTACTTTTCGCGTGCAACAAGGCTTTCCGCCAGTTCAATCAGGAAGGAAGGCTGTTTGAAGACCTGAAGCGCTTGCACCGCCTGATCAGTCAGGCGGCGAATCTCTGCCGCGCAGCCGTCTAATCCAAGCAGTGTGGCGAACGTCGTTTTGCCGTTTCCCGCGTCTCTGCCCGTATTTTTGCCCAGCTGTGCTGCGTCACCGGTCACATCCAGAACATCATCGCGAATCTGGAAGGCAAGCCCCAGCGCATTGGCGTAGGTTGAGGCGGCTTCCAACTGCTTTTCATCGGTCACTCCGCCCAGGCGCAGACCGGCCAGGCAGGCGCCGCGAATGATGGCTCCGGTTTTGAGCAGGCACAGCCGGGTCAGCGCTTCCACATCCTGTGCGCTGCTGGTGGATTCATTGGCCAGATCAATCCACTGTCCGGCGATCATGCCGAGCCGTCCGGCGGCGCTGGCCAGTTCCGACGCTGCGGCCAGTCGATTTGTTGCCGGAAGCGTTGGGGCGGCTGACAGCATCCGTTCAAACGCGGCATTCAGCAGGCCGTCTCCGGCCAGCACGGCACCGGCTTCGCCGAAAACGCAGTGACTGGCCGGACGTCCCCGTCGGACGTCGCTGTTATCCATGCACGGCAGATCGTCGTGAATCAGGGAATAGGTATGTATCAGTTCAATGGCGCAGGCAAAATCCACGGCATCCTCCTGCGAAACGCCGCCCAGCTCCGCAAAGGCCAGCAGCAGCACCGGGCGCAGGCGTTTGCCGCCGCCCGACAGACTGTAGCGGAGGGATTCGTGCAGCCGGACGCGTTCGGCGCATTCCGGTTCGCAGAACATGGAGCAAAGCGCCTGATTGACTGCGGCGACCCGCTCATTCAGAAGCGCTTCATTCTCCCCTGTCATCTGCGATGTCCTCCCCAAACGGAACCATTTCATCGGCTGCCCCCGATTCACCTCGAACCAGCAGCCGAACCTTCTGCTCTGCGCCGTCCAGCATCTGTCGGCAGGACTGAATCAGCGCCGTTCCCTCTTCAAAGATTTTCAGGCTTTCCTCCAGCGGAATATCGCCGCGCTCCAGCTGTTTTGTGATTTCCTCCAGGCGGTTCATCCGCGCTTCAAAGGTCGTTTCCATTGCTCCATCGTCCCTTTCTCCCGCTGACTCATTTCAGGGGCTTGTCTTCACCGTTTTTTTCGAGCAGCTTTCTCAGTTCATCATAGAACGTATTCACGTCGCGGAACTGTCTGTATACCGATGCAAACCGGACGTAGGCGACTTCATCCAGGTCGTACAGCTTTTCCATCACCAGCTCGCCAAGTTCCGCCGTGCTGATTTCATGTTCGGTTTTATTTTTCACGACCTGCTCAATCTGATTGACAACCACTTCGATATCGTTTGCCGAAACCGGGCGTTTTTCGCAGGCCTTGACAATGCCGCGGACGAGCTTATCCCGGTCAAACCGTTCACGCTTGCCGTCCTTCTTGATGACAAGGAGTGGGAAGCTCTCTACCTGTTCGTGGGTAGTAAATCGGCGGCCGCACCGATCGCACTCTCTCCGCCGACGAATGCTGTCATTTTCATCGTCCGGTCTGGAATCCACAACCTTGCTGTCTGTATATCCACAGTATGGACATTTCATAAACTTCTGTGCCTTTCTCTTCTGTGTATGGTCTTGCCATAATTATATCCGTTTTTTTTGTGGACGTCAATATCTATTTGCTTGACTTTCCGCTGTAAGCGCGGTATAATAAATCCAAATTCCAGTCTGCCTCTGCAGGTGTGTCATAAGGAGTTCGAGTGATTCATATGAAAAAACGTCGTCCGTTTCCTCTTGCAGCGCTCTGCTTTTTGCTTGCATTTTCGCTTTGCGCCTGTTCCGGAGAAACCACAGTTTCCACTTCAGATGATGTTTCTCTGTCCACCTCCGAACCGCCGGTTTCCGAGATCTCCATCGGCACCATTTCGGATATTCCGCTGTTTCCGAGTTCTGCGTCTGTGCCTGCTTCCTCGGTCGCTTCTGACACCTCTGCTGCGCAGGTCTCCTCTGTTCCATCTGTTGCATCGACGCCGGCTTCCTCGATTTCTGTTCCGGCCGGTTCGCCTCTTTTGCCGATTGCTCCGCCAAATACCGATACGCACGGGCTCAGTGATTCGCAGATCTTCTCCTTCTATCAGAACGCTGTGTTTGTCGGGGATTCCATTTCGCTCGGATGGAGAAACTACGTTTCAAAAATCCGGAAGTCGGATTCCCTGTTCTTCGGCGGCTCTGACGGTACGCAGTTTCTTGTTTCCGGCAGCTTAGGTGCCGGAAATGCGCTGTGGGGGATTTCCAACGAGTCTGTTCATCCTTCCTATCAGGGGACACAGATGCAGCTTTGGAATTCCATCCCGCTGACAGGTGCCAAAAAGGTGTTTGTCATGTTCGGGCTGAACGATGTTGCGCTGTACGGTGTCGATCAGACTCTGGCAAATTTCGCGACGCTGTTTGGCAAAATCAAGGCGAACGTCCCGGATGTTCAGTTTTATGTGCTCAGTGCCACCTATGTCAAGGCCGGCGGTGAGCGCGGCAAGCTGACCAGCTCCCTTTTGCGGGAGTTGAACCTTGCGCTGATCAACTTCTGCAATCAGAACGGCTATGCGTTCATCAACATCGCCGATGCGCTTGCAGACAGTGACGGGAATTTGAAGGCGGAATACTGTTCTGACGGCTTTGTCCACCAGACGAACGCAGCTTATGAGGTCTGGACCGCCCTGCTCAAAGGGTACGCCGCCGCTCAATTATCTGCATCCGCTCAATAGCGTTCGGGCGGAACCCACGCAGTTGACGTTTTTTCCGACATTTGATCGTCAGCTGTTTCCATCTACAGATGTCGGAGAAAGAGGTTTTCATGAAACATTCATCCATTCTGAAGCGTTTTTCGCTTCTTCTGCTCGCCATGGTGCTGTGTCTGACCTGTTTTGGCTGTTCGAACGACACGGACTCCGGCACAGATGTAGATCCTTCCGGCATCCCGGCGCTCAGCGCAATCTACGAAGAAATTCAGTCGGCCGTCACGCTGCCGGAACTGCTGGAGCTGGATCGTTCGGAGATTTTGTCCTACCTTGGGATTCCCTCCGATGCCTACGCGGAAGCGGTGGCTCTGATTCCGACGGAAGCCATCCTCGGCGATATGCTGCTTCTGTTCCATGCCGCCAGTGTGGATACGATCGATACGATTCAGGAAAAGCTCAACGCCTTCCGGGAACAAAAGCTGAACGAGATGAACAACTACCTGCCGGACGAATACGCCAAAATCAACGCATCGTCCGTCACCGTTCGCGGTGCCTATCTCTGGCTGGTTGTCTCCTCTGAAAGTGCAGCCATCACGGATATCATCGACCGGAACATTCAATAATTTTCTCCATTGATCAAAAAAGTGCTGCCTCTTTTTTCGCAAGAGGCAGCACTTTTTTCATTGAAAGCCAAAGTCGGCTCACCCATTCGAGTGAGCCGACTCCTGATGCGTCTGCTGGAATTCCGTCAGATAGCGGCGATATTTTTTCGGGACGAACTGCTGCTGCAGCTTTCGATTGCGTCGCCACGGTATGGCCACTGTGTCAAAATAGCGGCGCCAGAGCTCTTCAAACTGAGAATCATTCGGCAGCGGCATGGCCATCAATTCCGGCAACTCGACGATCTGCCAGCTCTGTGCGTCATAAAGGAGTGCGGTGCCGTGCGTCTGGTCGCGGATCAGAAATTTCTGATCCTGAAAGCGTCGGGCAAAGTGTTGTGCCAGGTCGACGAGGATATCATACTCCGGTTCAATATCCGCCACGTAGACGCCTCCCCGGCCGTTACCACCCACATGGAGGAACCGTGTAAATTCCAGAAAGCGGTACCGTTCGTTTCGAACGAGCTTTGCGGCTCCGGCTACCCGGTTGACACTTTCCATCTGTCGTTGTCCCATCGGCGAGCCATTGAGCCGGATGGCCAGCACGATAACGGCGAGCAGGTGGTTATCGATGCCGTCGGCTTTGGACAGCCATGCATCATAAATCCATTCGGCCAGGTGCAGGCTATGGAGTTTGCGCGCCACCCGATCGGCCTGATCGGTCTGGCTGCACACGTCAAGCTCTTCGTCCAGCGTCATGCCGGCTGCATCCGTTCGAATGTCCGCGTCCGCGGTTACATGATTCTGATAAGCGGCAAACACTGCACAAAGGAAGCCCTCATAGCTCCCGTCATAAACGAGTGTCATCGACCATCACCTCGTTCCAACCGCCGGCAGCTGAAGCTGCATCGCTTCATCCAGCGACATCTGCGCGGGGTGCTCCCGCTCATCGGCCAGAAGCTCATGCAGTACCTCCGGTGTCCAGGCGTGGCCGCAGCAGAGTCGGCCGTTGCACATGACAAAGTACCGTGCGCGTCGAATGACAACGCCCAGGCGCGGCAGATCTTCTGACCGCAGCGAGTGGCTTCGCCGCGCTGCCAGAATGCGTCGGGCGCTGATTTGGCCAATCCCCGGCACGCGCAGCAGCGTCTGCTCGTCTGCCGCGTTGATCTCCACGGGGAAAAAATCCAGGTGACGCAGCGCCCAGCTGCTTTTGGGATCCACCGCTTCATCCAGATTTTCTCCCTCCTCCGTGATCTCCGAGACATCAAACTGGTATTTCCGGATCAGCCAGTCTGCCTGATACAGGCGATGCTCCCGGCGCAGAGGCGTCTGAACGGACGCCGGTGGGAGTGCCGGGTGGTTGCCAACCGGAATGTATGCAGAATAATAAACGCGTTTGAGCGCATAGCGGCGGTACAGCCCGGCTGTCAGGTGCAGAATCTGGGCGTCACTTTCGCCGGTTGCGCCAATGATCATCTGCGTGGACTGGCCGCCGGGGGCAAATTTCGGCGCCGAACGGAATCGGCGGCATTCCTCCTGATTCTGGATTTTCAGGCTTCGAATCTGATTCATGGGTGTCAGGATTTTCTCCTTCGTTTTCTGCGGCGCAAGCAGTCGCAGCGACTCGGCAGAGGGCAGCTCGATATTGACACTGACGCGATCGGCCAGCAGCCCGACACGCTGAATCAGAAGTGGATCCGCCCCCGGCACAACCTTGGCATGGATATATCCGAAAAAGCGGTATTCCGTGCGCAAAAGGCGAACGGTTTCCGCGATCAGCTCCATGGTGTAGTCGGCACTTCGAATGACGCCGGAGCTGAGGAACAGCCCCTCGATGTAATTGCGGCGATAAAACTCCGTGGTCAGTTCGGCAATTTCCCGCGGTGTAAAGGTGGCTCGAGCTGTATCGGCGCTGCAGCGATTGACACAATACGCGCAGTTCATCATACAGGCGTTGGAGAGAAGCACCTTCAGCAGTGAGACACATCGGCCATCCTCGCTCCAGGAATGGCAGATGCCGGCCTGGCAGGTTCCGCCGAAGCCGCCCCCGGACGGCGCCTGTCTACGGCTGCCGGAGGTGGCACACGATGCATCATAGCGCGCAGCGGCGCTCAAAATTGTCAGTTTCTGTTCCAAATCCATGGATTGTTCCCTTCTCCGCCGAATGCATGGCCCGATTTTCCGTTCGGCAGGCACCGTTCATTTGTTCGTCTATTATACCATACATTTGTTCTGCATGGAACAAATGTTTCTATAAGTTTCTGTGAACATTTATTTGTTCCGGTTTTTTTGATGTTTTTTGCCAAAAACGGCCGATAGGAATTGACAACAGGCAGCAAATCGTGTACAATAAAGAGTGTTGTGTTTTGCTGCACGCGGCAGCGTTCTGCGAATCGCGCAAAAATGAAAGGCGGTCGACCATCGATGAAATACAGACAGTTTACCTCTGAATCTGTCACGGAGGGGCATCCGGACAAGGTTTGTGATGCCATTTCTGACAGCATTCTTGACGCCATGCTGGCGTCGGATCCTCTGGCACATGTCGCCTGTGAGACGCTGACCAGCACCGGGATTGTTCTTGTCACCGGCGAAATCACGGCCAATGCCACAGTTGACATTCCCTCTATTGTCCGCAATACCATCCGCGAGATCGGCTACGATCAGGCTGCGATGGGATTTGACTATAAAACCTGCGCCGTTATGACCTGTATGGATGAGCAGTCCCCCGACATTGCACTGGGGGTCAACGCCTCCATGGAGGCCAAGGATGCCAGCACCGATCAATTTGACCTCACCGGTGCCGGAGATCAGGGCATGGTTTTCGGCTTTGCCTGCACAGAAACCGAAGAGCTGATGCCTGCACCGATCTATTATGCTCACAAGCTGACGCAGCGCCTCGCGCAGGTGCGCAAAGAAGGCATTCTGCCCTTCGTCTGGCCGGACGGCAAAGCACAGGTCAGCATTGAATATGCGGATGACCGGTCTCTGCTTGCCATTCCGTCCGTCGTTGTCTCCACGCAGCATACCGATGACGTCTCGATTGAGACGGTTCGGGAAGGTGTTCTCGAAGAAGTGGTCAAGCCGGTTCTGCCGGAACAGCTGTTGACAAAGGACACGCAGGTCTACATCAATCCGACCGGCCGCTTTGTGGTCGGCGGCCCTCACGGTGACAGCGGTCTGACCGGCCGAAAGATCATCGTGGATACCTACGGTGGCTATGCACGCCACGGCGGCGGTGCATTCTCCGGCAAGGATCCGACCAAGGTGGACCGCAGCGCTTCGTATATGGCGCGCTACATTGCAAAAAACCTCGTTGCAGCTGGTCTGGCGGCCTCGGCAGAGGTTGCCGTTGCATATGCCATCGGCGTGGCACATCCGGTCATGGTTGCCGTTGATACCTCCGGAACGGGTGTCATCAGCGATGACCGTCTGACGGCACTGGTTCGCGAATGCTTCGATCTGCGTCCAGCCGCCATCATTGCGCAGTTTGATCTGCGTCGTCCGATCTATCGCGCCACAGCCTCTTACGGTCATTTTGGCCGTCCGGAGCTGAATCTCCCGTGGGAAAAGACCGACCGTGTCGAGCTGCTGAAGTCCAAGGTTCTGTAGGCTTCTGGCCGGATAAAACAGAGGTGTTGTGCAGACAATAATTCCGCATAGGTTTATGCGGGAAGGATGCGCACATCAATGATTCATACAAAGGGACTGCACAAATTTTACAGAAGCGCCACCGGGCGCATTGACGCCGTCGCCGGTATTGATCTCGATATCGGCGACGGCGAATTTGCAGCCATCGTCGGCAGCTCCGGTTCCGGGAAATCGACGCTGATGAATCTGCTGGGGCTGCTGGATCGTCCAGACAGCGGGAGCTATCGGCTGGCCGGATACGAGGTCGCCCATCTGCGGGAGCGGTCGCTTGCCAGGCTGCGTCGAAACCTGATCGGTTTTGTTTTTCAGAATTACAACCTTGTGCCCCGTCTGAATGCTCTGGAAAATGTCGAGCTGGGGCTGATTTATCAATCCGTTCCGTCATCGGCCAGGCGTCGTGCCGCTGCCGCCGCGCTCGATCTGGTTGGCTTGTCCAATCGTTCATCGCACTACCCTTCCGAAATGTCCGGCGGGCAGCAGCAGCGCGTCGCCATTGCCCGTGCGATTGCCGGTTCACCCCGGCTGCTGCTGGCCGATGAGCCGACCGGCAATCTGGATGCGGAATCAGCGCTGCAGGTAATGGCCATTTTTCGTCGACTGAACGCAAACGGCGTCACCGTTGTGTTCATCACGCACGATGCAGAGCTGGCGCGGGCTGCCGGTCGAACGCTTCAGATTGACAACGGGCACATCATCAGTGATACCAAAAAGCAATGGGAGCGAATATCATGAGTGAATCGTTTTTCAGTAGAACAGCCCTGCTGCTTGGGGCTGACAGGATCGCCCGTCTACAGGCCTCGCACGTTGCGGTGGTCGGGCTGGGCGGTGTCGGTTCGGCGGCAGCCGAGGCTATCGCACGTTCCGGCGTCGGGCAAATGACGCTGGTCGATGGGGACAGGGTTGTAGAATCCAATCTCAACCGCCAGCTATTTGCTTTGCGTTCCACCATCGGTCTGCCCAAAACAGAGGCAGCCGCCAGACGCATCGCCGAGATTCATCCGGAGTGTCAGCTGCATACCCTGCCGGTCTTTCTGAATCAGGACTCCGATTTTTCGTTCTTGAACGGATGCCAGTATTGTCTGGACGCCATTGACGATGTGCGGGCGAAGCTGCTTCTGTATCAGCACTGCCGCGATTTGCAGATTCCGATCATCTCGGCCATGGGGTGTGGCAACCGTCTGGATCCGACCAAGCTCGTGATTACGGACGTGTTTGACGTCACCGGTTGCCCGCTCTGTCGAAAGATCCGGCATGAGCTTCGCCGGATCGGAATCGACCATTTGACGGTCGTAGCCTCTACGGAGCCGCCGATTGCACCCGTGCGGCCTCAGGAACCCACCGGTCAGCGAACCATCGCCAGTGCGGCATTTGTGCCCAATGCGGCTGGGCTGGCCATGGCGTCCCATGTCATTCGCCAGCTTTGCAGCTGACGGAGTCCCCCATTGACAACGCCGTGCGCTTCATCAGAGATTTGACCGCCCGCTTGACAGTCTGACGGTGATATGTTATACTTTTATCAGTTTTCGGATATGCAATGATGAAATGGGGAGTTTTGATGAAACACGCACTGATTGTTCGCACACTTGCTGCGCTGGGCTGTCTCGCCGGTCTGGCGACCATTGTCACCGCCTGTACCCGCCAGAAAACAACCACAGACCCATCAGCCGCACCCGTTTCCGTGAACAAATCGAGCGAAGACGCCGTGTCCGCCGCTGAGGAAAAGGGCTATCTGGTTGTCAGCCGGTATCTGCCATCGGACGGCAGCGAAGATGTGTCCGATCGGTTGCAGCAGCTGATCGACGAGAATCCGAACCGCACTCTGTTTTTCCCGGATGGGACGTATCTGATCGGCAAGCCCATTCTGACCCCTGCTGATCCGGAAAAGAGTGTGGATCTTCAGCTTTCCAACTATGCAGTGATCAAGGCCACTGATTCCTGGAATACCTCTGAGGCCATGATCCGGCTTGGGGCAAAGGAGCCCAAAAACGATACCCATACGCCCGGCAGCAACTATTCGCTGACCGGCGGCATTCTGGACGGGAACGGAGTCGCTTCCGGTGTATCCATTGACGGTGGGCGTGAAACCAAGGTTCACAACGTCTCCATGAAGAATGTTCACATCGGGCTGTACATCAAGTACGGAGCCAACTCCGGCTCATCGGACGCCGACATTTCGGATCTCAGCATCATCGGAACCGGCCATCGTGATTCTGTCGGCATTCTCCTGGAGGGCTATGACAACACGCTGACCAACATCCGAATCGGGCACGTGTTTACCGGTGTCATTCTGCGTTCAGCCGGGAACTCTCTGCGCAACATCCACCCGCTCTATTACAGCGATTATACCGATTATGCCGACAGCTGTGGCTTCTACGATCAGGCAGGCAACAACTGGTTCGATTTCTGCTACAGCGATCATTTCGCCATCGGATTCCGCATGGCAGACGGATGCTGCAGCTTTTACGACAACTGCTTCTGTATGTGGTGGTGCGGGCGTGAAGGCAGCCACACCGTTGTTCGAGCCGACGGTTCCTTCGATTCCATCATGACCAACCTTCGTGTGGGGTTCTTTGACTCGCAGACGGAGAATATCATCCTGACGGAGGGGCGTTCCGGCGGGAAGGGCGTTTTGGAACGCGTCATCGTCCGCACGGATCTTCCGCTGACAGGTGAAGCTTATCGCGACTATCTGACAGGCGGCGAATTATTCCCCGGCTGATTGTTCACCACAAAAAACCAAATCCGGTATGGAGAGCAATGCTCCATACCGGATTTTTTTCGGTGCCGTGTATTTTTCGGGTTGGCACTTGACAAGATACCCGTATAGGGTATATAATAACAATACCCCATATGGGTATTGTTATGGCCGGTCATTCCGTCCGGAAAGGAGTCCCCATGGAAAATTGCTGTTCTTTGCAGAGGAAAGAGCGAACAGCCGAGGAAATCAAAAAACTGACCAACCGGCTGAACCGGATTGAGGGTCAGGTGCGCGGCATTCGCAGCATGGTCGAGAGCGGTGCATACTGCCCGGACATTCTGGTGCAATCGGCTGCCGTCAACGCCGCCATCAACGCATTCAACAAAGAGCTGCTCGCCAGTCACATTCGAACCTGCGTCGTCCGTGACATTCGCAACGGACAGGACGAGGTCATTGATGAGCTGCTTTCCACGCTGCAAAAGCTGATGAAATAGGTCGTTTTTCAGAAAGGTTGTGAGACAACATTGATCAGGCAATATCGCGTGACAGGCATGAGCTGTGCCGCCTGTAGTGCCCGCGTCGAAAAGGCCGTTTCCGCGTTGCCAGGCGTCACCGCCTGCACGGTCAATTTGCTGACAAACTCCATGGGGGTAGACGGTGATGTCGCGCCGCAGGCCGTCATCGATGCCGTCGTCAAGGCCGGGTACGGCGCCTCACCCAAGGATGCTGCCCCCTCCCCTGCCGTGCAGGAGGAAGCCGCATTGGAGGATCATCAGACGCCTGTCCTTCGGCGTCGACTCTGCTGTTCCATTGTTTTTCTGCTGCTTTTGATGTATTGCTCCATGGGGCACACCATGCTCCACTGGCCATTGCCTGCGTTTTATCAGAGCAATCCGGTTGCACTGGGTCTGACGCAGCTTCTGCTGGCCGTCATCATTCTGGTGATCAATCAGAACTTTTTTGTCAACGGCTTCCGGGCGCTCTTTCGTGGCGCACCCAATATGGATTCGCTGGTCGCGCTCAGCTCTGCCGCCGCTTTTTCCTACAGCACCTATGTGTTATTTGCGCTGACTGTTGCACAGGCGCACGGCAATTCAACTTCCATGCAGCACCCTGATTTTTATTTTGAATCTGCTGCCATGATCGTGACGCTCATCACCGTTGGAAAGATGCTGGAGGCTCGTGCCAAAGGCAAAACCACTGATGCGTTGAAAAGTCTGATGCGCCTTGCGCCGAAAACTGCAACCGTTCTGCGGAACGGAGAATCCGTCATCATTCCCATTGAGCAGCTGCAGGTCGGTGATCTGTTCACCGTCCGTCCCGGAGAAAGCATTCCAACCGACGGCGTCGTCGTAGAAGGCATCAGCGCCGTCAACGAATCGGCTTTGACCGGCGAAAGCATTCCGGTTGACAAGGAAGAAGGCAGTCCCGTTTCCGCCGCAACGATGAACCTGTCCGGCTTTTTGACGTGCCGAGCCACTCGAATCGGCGCAGATACGACGTTTTCGCAGATCATCCGGATGGTCAGCGATGCCTCCGCGACGAAAGCGCCCATTGCCAAAATTGCCGACCGTGTTTCCGGCGTGTTCGTTCCGGTTGTCATCTGCATCGCCATCCTCACAACGGTCATCTGGCTGATTGTTGGGCGGGCGTTCGGGTACGCTCTGGCTCGCGGAATCTCCGTGCTGGTGATCAGCTGTCCCTGTGCGCTGGGGCTGGCAACGCCGGTGGCCATCATGGTCGGCAGCGGTGTGGGCGCCAAAAACGGAATTCTCTTCAAAACGGCTGCCGCATTGGAGGCAACCGGTCACGCCGACATGGTTGTGCTGGACAAAACCGGCACCATTACAACCGGTAGGCCCAGTGTGACCAACCTGCTGCCGGTTGCCGGAATCAGCGAAGCGGCGCTGCTGGCGCTGGCCTATTCATTGGAAGCAAAGAGTGAGCATCCGCTGGCTCGTGCAATTGTGGAGCGGGCGATTCAGGAGCAGCTCCATGCAGAGGAGGTTTCGGAATTCCGGGTTTTCCCAGGAAATGGGCTGTCGGCCATTTTGGACGGTAGAGTGTTACGCGGTGGAAACGCTGCGTTCATTGAGCCGCACATCTCCATTCCGGAGGACATCCGCGCCGCAGCTGCGCATTGGGCGTCCGAAGGCAAGACCCCGCTCTATTTCAGCGCCGACAACCGTTTATGTGGTGTGATTGCCGTTGCCGACACCATCAAGCCCGACAGCCGTCAGGCCATTCAGGCGTTGAAAAACATGGGGCTCACTGTCG
The DNA here is from genome assembly GCA_964515055.1 of uncultured Oscillospiraceae bacterium. Taxonomy (GTDB): domain Bacteria; phylum Bacillota; class Clostridia; order Oscillospirales; family QAMX01; genus QAMX01. The sequence goes on from CAZEUG010000019.1 coordinate 35,452, forward strand.
TCATGCTGACCGGGGACAATGTGCTGACCGCCCGCGCCATCGGCGAGCAGGCCGGTGTCGACGAGGTGGTGGCCGGTGTATTGCCGGACGGAAAGGCCAACGTCATCCGGCAGTTGCAGCAGTACGGCAAGGTCGTCATGGTGGGTGACGGCATCAATGATGCGCCGGCGCTGACGTGTGCCGATACCGGGATCGCCATCGGTGCCGGAGCGGACGTCGCCATTGACAGCGCGGACGTCGTCCTGATGCAGAATCACCTGCAGGATGTTCCCGCAGCTATTCGTCTGAGTCGGGCTGCTCTGCGGAACATCCATGAAAACCTGTTCTGGGCGTTCTTTTATAATTCAATCGGCATTCCGCTGGCAGCCGGTGCCCTGATTCCGTTCGGGCTTACGCTGAGTCCGATGTTCGGTGCAGCGGCCATGAGCCTGTCCAGCTTCTGTGTCGTTTCCAACGCACTGCGTTTGAATCTGTTTATACCGCACGAGACGCGCCACGATCGAAAAAGACGGCGGCGCACTCTGCCGGAATCCGTCATCCATCAAAACCTTCAAAGAGAGGAGCTTTTGCATACCATGAAAAAGACCATTCAAATCGAGGGCATGATGTGCCCGCACTGTGAGGCCACCGTCAAAAAAACACTGGAGGCGCTCCCCGCCATTTCCGCTGCCGAGGTTTCGCACACAAACGGAACTGCGGTCATCACACTGTCCGCTGCTGTCGATGATGCACTGTTGAAGCAGACCATCGAAGACAAGGGATACACTGTGACCGGTATTCAGTCGAACAACTGAGGGGGGTGTGTCCGTCGGATACCGGCCATAGGGCAGCCGTCCTCTGACCGGTATCCGATCGGCAGCCATGCAGCCCTCCCCTTCCGGAATTTTTTTGAAAAAATTTGCGTTTCCCCCTTGACAAACGCAATCGTCTCTGCTATAATATATCTCGTTCGGTGCGGAATTGTGTAAGGGTAGCACGACAGACTCTGACTCTGTTTGTCTGGGTTCAAATCCTAGTTCCGCAGCCAA
>CAZEUG010000020.1:0-34259 GCA_964515055.1 uncultured Oscillospiraceae bacterium
CTCCGCTTTATTCTCCTTTCTCTTCTTCCTCTTATTCAGTTCTCAGGGTATATACCCTGCACAGTAGGTGTTGATTACACTGAGGGTACACCCGTTCCCATCCCGAACACGGAAGTTAAGCTCAGCTGTGCCGAAGATACTTGGCTGGAGACGGCCCGGAAAAATAGGTTGGCGCCTACACAAAAAGACCAGACATTTGTCTGGTCTTTTTGTTATTTTTCCATTTTTTCTGTCGAACTGCGAAACGCGGGCTGCAATATGCGGGCACAAAGGCGCTACTGCAAGGCCAGTGGATGCGCACTAAATTCGAAAAAAAGCCAGTGCCGAAGCGAAACGTGCCACGAAGCCGGTGAGCGTGCTGAAAAGCTGGCAAAGGTGTATCGCGAAGCGGCTGTGGTCGGTAAATCGCTGCGTCCATTTTGCTTTCCACCGCTGAGGGGATGGCGTCCAATGCGGCAGATGGCAGCATAAGTGCTGCGAATCCGGTTACGAAATTCGCAGTAGCTATGGGCAACGGTTCCGCGAATGCGGTGCGCTCTGTACACGGTAGATGAAACGCACGAACATACCAGGAATGTCAATGCGTATGATCTCGCAGAGATCCACGTGGAAGCAACATCTGCGAATGTCGCAAGCGGGATTGGAACATTTGCAGGAAAAACCGATTTCCTGCAAAATACAGCCATTGAGGGTAGGTTCGTTGAAGATTGGTCACTCCGGAAAGTCCTGCACCACTTCACCTGGCACGACCGCATTCACGCCAAAGCCGTGCGACGAATGGCGGTCAAAATTTTGGGACGGAGCCTGCAGCCCATCCGTTCTGTCTGTGATTGGGAGCAAAAGTCAATCTCAGAATCCTGTCACAGGCCTTGCAGAGAGCTGAACATCTGCAACGAGCTGATGGAGATATCTTTTCACACGCAGCAATATGCAAAGTTCCATGCCGTGCATATGGAACTGGCCCGGCAGGTCGATCCTCTGGCTGAATGTCAGATCGGATATTTCTATTATGAAGGCCTGGCTCTGGAGAAGAACATAGCAAAAGCGGTTGATTGGACATGAAGAACCGCCGATCACGGCGACCGTAACGGACAATGCACTCTTGCATGGTTCACGAGGATGCCATTGGCGTGGAGCGCGATATGGAACGGACGATCCTTTGGTATCGAAAGACCGCCTTGCAGACTCACGACCTTGCCTTCGAAAAATGCAAAGCGCCTGGTGTCGATCTGAACGCTTCCATGATCGACTGTGAAACGATCCACAGGGAGCTGCAATGTCAAATTGATTCGCTTGGTTCTCTCAAACGATACAAATACACGGTAATCCACAAACTTTCCAGAAGCCGTATTCCAATGCGGAAAAAGTGCTGAAATGAACGAGAAAAAGACCTGCGGGCAGAGGCGATCTGCTCCGCAGGTCTTTTCCCTGCTGATTGCAGGGCAATTTTATCCTATATCGCCGCCATTTTTGAATGGAGCACCATTTCGAATCAGTGCCTCCAACAACTTGTTAAAGATCAGCTGATTGGGATAATATTTGTAATTCGCAAAAATCTGAATCCCTGACTTTTCGTAAAACTCCTTGATGGCCGCAGCACAGGCGGCACTTCGGCTTTGCCCATATTCACATTGACAGAGAATCGTGTCATGATTCGCAACGGCATGGGCAATGAATCTGGCGAGCTCTGCGGCTTCCGGGAAATAGGTATCATACGTCAACCCGTACTTTCCCAGAATTTCAATATCAATATCGCGTATTTCGACATAAAAAACGTTATCGCACAAGCCTGAGTAGTCAACCCTGTGATAGCCCTTTGGTGTACGAGAGTCTATGGGATCATAAAAGCTGATAATCGCCGTTTTCTGCGGCAATTCATCTGCTTTGTATGCTTCCGCTTCTTTCCTCGAAATGACTCTGACGTCAATCAAGATACCCTCTCCTTTCCTTGATATTGCTCAACTGCAGTGTGCGTTTTATTTTGTCCAATCCAACCACTTTTTTTCGGTCTCCGTTACCGGCCATCCTGTTTTCGAATCACACCATATTTCAGGCATTCAACCAGCATGATATGTTCACATCGTTCTGTTTTGCGTGTGATCAACGCGGTCAATCATTGTGACGCAGCCAGATAGATCCTTGCACCACGCTTCTGCTGCTCGCTCACACATTTCCTCAATATCATCTCTGTGCTGCAATGTATCAAGCCACTCGGACGGTATGGCATCATAACCATATAATGCTCCTGCCAGGCCACCTGCAACGGCAGCTACCGTATCGGTATCATCGCCGAGGTTGACCGCCTTGAGAACACAGTCACGGTAATTGTCGGTTGTCAGCAGGCACCAAAGAGCCGCTTCCAGAGTATCGACAACATATCCACTGCTCTTGATTTCGTCACAGGGCAGCGTTGCGAAATCTTTCTGGAAAATTCGATCATATCGTGAAAACTCCGCACAGGTGTTTAGATTCTGTCTGGCTTTTTTGAGTCCATCCTCGATTCTACCCCTGTCTTGATCCAATAGGTCCATCAGCACGAACGCATAAATCAGGCATCCGACCTTCGATCTGTCGTGTGCGTGAGTGAGAGCCGAAGCCTGCCCGATCACGTCCAACCATGCGTCAACGGGCATTTGTTTCGCATAAGCATACAGCACGAACGGATGGATTCGCATGATCGAGCCGTTTCCGTTGAAGCATTCTCCCGCGAGTCCGCATTCCTCAACGGACTTATGAGATACAAAATAGCTGTCGATGGCATAGCTGCAAGTATTTCCAACGTCGAACATTTCACCTGTCGGCGTGTACCTGTCATGATAATACCACTCGCCAAACTTCACCATGATATCATCGAAATCCAACTGACCCTCAGCAAGGCTGTCGAGCGCCGCAAGCGACATACTCGTGTCATCCGACCAGGAACCCGCAGGATAAGGATATGTGCCATAACCCTTCATATCCGTTACCGGCTCTTCGGCAAGCTCCTCCCTCTCGCAAAACTCCACAGGTACACCGAGTGCATCGCCGACCGCATGACCAAGCATGACGGCTGTGATTTGTTCTGTTGATAGATTCATTTTATTGCCTTCCCATCAAATTCGGATTTGATATAGATATATATGATACCACAACCTTCAAGCGGATGAAAAAATCGTGTTTTGGCGCCAAGCATCCAAAATTCAATCCCCCTGAAAGGTGTGGTATCCGATCGTTTCGGGCTTTTCTGCCATCTCCTTCGAAATGCATTTCTCGATGGGAAGCAAACGAGGGCATCGCGGAGTTCATCCGCAAAACCGAACGATACAAAAGATATTTCCCCGGTTTACCGAAACCGTCCCACACGGCAGACCACATCGGCAAAGTCGGTGTGCGCAACATCCAGCAGGGCATCCATTTCATCGGCGACATTTTTGTACCGACCGGGTGAGAAGTGGGTGACGATGTAATCGGCCTCCTGAATTTTCCCCGCCGCCTGACGGCAGAAGCTCCGCACTGGCGCAGCCAGGGCAAAGACCCAAATCGGAGAACAGATCGTCACGTGGTCATACTTTGTCAGATCAACGCCAATCGGCTCAATTGGCATCTCCCAGCGGTGCATTCCGAAGCGCCCGCACCACCAGAAGCCCCGTGTACCGGCAGTTCGTTCGGTGGACCTGATTTCATAAAGCTCTGCGCCCGTCCGGTTCGCCGTTTCGTAAGCGAGCTTTTTCACATAGCCCATGCGGGAAAAATAGACCACCAGCCGGTTCGGAGTCGTTCCGATGCGGGTGTAGTCGGCCTCATTCACCGTGAAGGCCTCCTGCCTCCCAAATACCCACGCCGCATAGCCTGTGACCGCCTGGCAAAGGCCGAAAAGAAAATAGGCAGTGGACAAGACATTGGCGGGGAACATATAAAACTGGATGCCAATCCACAGCATCAGCGTCACACCGAACACGCCGCCTGAAATCACGCCGAGCTTTTTCCGTTTCAAAAGCAGTACAGCCGCCGTCAGGTTGGTCAGCCCATTCACGACGAGCAGGGCGATGCCCGAAAATGTATAGTCAACGAACAGGATATCGGCAAACGGCAGCTTTTTGAAATACGGCAGCATGGCATCCATCTGCAACAATTTTCCCGTGGGGTCGATCAGCATACACGCTGCACCCCATACCGCACCGATGCCGACAAACAGCGTCCAGAAAATCAGCCAACGGCGGGCGGCATGGAATCTTGAGCGGTTCATACGACCACGCTCCCTTTCATATGCCGGAATGTCACCGGCGGTTTGTGTCATGATACCACATGATTGAATGTTTGTCAATGTTTTTTGCGTGAGTCGGGCAAAAAGTGCGGCGCATTGCCGCGAAGCATCGGAAAAACCTGCGGCGTATCCATCGACGTCGCGCAGCCTGCAAACAACCCGCCTGCGGGTGCTCGCAGCACTCTTTGACGACAAAAGTCCATTTTGGCGCAGAAATTGACGGAAAAATAGTGTATAATATAACACGAGGTGAACTGCCATGATGGGATTGAAACGCGGCGCGGTTTTGCTGTGCGAACACGAAACCGCATGGGCAATCGAGGCGCAGCATACAATAGAGCGCCTGAAGGCGATTGCAGGGGATGCCATCCGCGACATCCAGCACGTCGGCAGCACGGCGATTCGAAGCATCCGAGCCAAGCCGATCATCGATCTGGCCGTCGCGGTCGATGCATTCGATGCGTTTCTGGCGCATGAAACGGCGCTCCGGGCTGCGGGCTTCTATGACCGCACGAACGCCCAAGCGTCGCTTCGCAATCAGCGGCTGTTTGCCTGTGGGAGCTATTATGACGGCACGGGCGACCTGCAAACCCATTTTATCCACGTCGTTTTGACGGGCAGCCGCGAATGGCACGACTACATCTGCTTCCGCGATTACCTGAACGCTACGCCGTCCGCGGCAAAAGCGTATGAGGCGCTGAAGCTTTCGCTGGCCGAGCGGGTACCGGCAGACGGCGGACGGGAAGCATACCTCCGCGGCAAGCACGACTGGATTCAGAACACGCTGCGAACGGCACGGGTACAAGCGTATCTTGGAAAAACCGTGACGATTTCAATCGACCGTCCCCTCGGCAGCGCGCACCCGAAGCACGCGGAACTCATCTACCCGATCAACTACGGCTTCCTCCCCGATGTGATGGGTGGGGACGGTGAGGCGCTGGATGTGTATCTGCTGGGTGTTGATGTACCAGTCATGGAATACACGGCGCAGGTTGTCGGAATCGTTCACCGGCGAAATGATGTGGAGGACAAGCTCGTCGCCGCGCCGGTGGGGATGCACGTTTCGGCGGAAGCCATCGCGGACGCCGTCCGATTTCAGGAACAGTATTTTGACAGCACCATCGAAATTTGGAAGAAATGAAGGAGAGCGACGATGGACAGACATCTGGTTGGGAAATGGTACAAGGAAGAGATGGGCGAAACCATCCATATTTTTTGATGAAACACCGCTCCGGATGAAAATGTCGCTGACCTCCTCCGGCTTCTACAACTTTGAACCGAACTGCGTGTACGAAAAGGACGGCGACCTGTGCGATGAGCTCAACGATGAAGACCACCGCATGGTGTATCATGTCCGGTATGTCGATGGCGAGCTGCTGGGTGATTCCGAGCAGTACGGCCAGTCCACGCCTGTCCGGTATGTGAAGGTCGATGATCCCCCGGAGGATTTGCCGTACCAGTATCTTCCGACCGAAATCTACGTCCCAGACAGCGAGCAGACAAGGCTGGAGCTGCTCCGGCAATATGCATCCTACGACAGAAGCCGGACAGACGGCTACCGCGACGAATATGTTCAGGGTGGAAAGGTGCCGGACATTCTGAAAACGTATCAATATTAACAATATATCGCGGGACTGGATGCGTCCAAGGACGAAATCGTTTTCAAAATTCTGGATTTCGTCTGTGGCCATTTTGGCCACAACGGTTCGGGCGGATCGGGCTCCGGCCGGAAAAACACCGATTTGATTGCGTTCTGCGAAACCAACAATCAGCAAACCAACAGCCGGCTACAACGACGGCGAATTTGAGCGGGGCTATTACAGGGACTACATGACAAAAAACACGCTCCGGTTTGCCCGCTGCACGCTGCACCGGGATGGCGTGGACGGACAGCGGGAGGGCAGCCGGTACCTGACGCTGATTCCGCAGGGCTACCCGATCGAGAGCTTCCCGGCAGAGGAAGTGGCCGATTTCGTCTGCAACGACGAGGAATTCTGGACGATGTGAAGACCGGAGAACGATCGGAATCCGGTAAAAATTGCAACCGGAAACATACAGGATGATCCTGTGAATTCATAGAACAAGAAAGGAACATGAAAATGAAAGAACAAACGACTCTGGAAATCGTGATGATTCGTCATGCGGAGACGAACTACCATGACATCGGCGACCGCGACAACTGCGACGGGGAATTGACGCCAATCGGCGAGCTGCAGTGCATGGCTTTGGGCGAAAAGCTCCGGTTTGTCCACTTTGACGCGTATTTTTCAAGCTCACTGCTCCGTGCATTCAAGACGGCAGCCGGTGTCTGCCGGGTGCAGGAGGATCATCCGCTGATCGAAATCTGCCCGGAGCTGATCGAGTGCGGCTGCACGCCCGGCTACTACGGCTGCACCGCCGACTATCTGGCGCGCCACTACGACCATGTCCGGATGTGCGAACCGCTCGAAGGGACGGAAACGCATTCGTTTGCCTGCCAGACGTCCGAGGAAAACGATCTGCGCGCAAGGAACGTGGTCGATTACCTGAAACGCCGCTTCCCGGACGGTGGACGGATTGCTGTCTTCAGTCATCACGGAATGCTGGAGCACCTGATTCCGGCGGCGCTGGGACTGTCGAAGCCGTTCAGCTTCTCGCTCCACAATATCTCCATCACCATCGTGGACTGCCACGCGGACGGAAGCAGTACCCTCCGCTGCGCCAACCGCACGGATTGGCTCTGATCAAACGGGCGCACACCCCCGAACCGTCTCAAAAATCACTGTTGAAACCGTCATCGGAACTGTCACAACAACCGTCACTTTGATATCCGTAATGAACAAAATGGATCATTTTTTCCGGTTGATGCGGTGAAATCCGATCACAATATCCTGTTTACAGAAACAGTCATAGTCATAGCGGTTTCATCATTTGGTGACGGTATCAGGTGGTGTATAACTGTCACCGATTTCTTTCAGCAGCTCAGTTGCCGTACCTTGCCATTCCCGGCTGCTTTCCATCAATTTAATGACCTTCCGAAAAAAGGGGTCTTCGGTCAGTACCGGCGTATCCGTTTGCGGTAGATCTCTGAGCATTTCGGCGACAGGTCGTTCACCTTTGGTCATCTGCATTGAGTCGCTCCTTTTGGTTGGTATTTTGGGTTGCCGTTCTATCCGAATGTCGTTCCTGCCCCTGCATTTCAGCGGCGTTTTCTCGCTTTCGTCGTCGCAAACTTTGTACCGTTGCTCCTCCTCTCTCCAAATAGTCATTCGACTTTTCGGGAACCCCGACGGTCTTGGCAATCATTTATCCCACTCGATCGTTCAGTTGTCAAGGTTCATTCGACGTTTTCTCCCCTGATAAGCAACGCCCGATTCCGCATAGCGTATGATTTCTTGATCGAACACAACAAAACCTCCTGCTGCAGAACCAGTTCTGCGGCAGGAGGTTTTTCATCGGGAACAGTGGGGAATGGCCTCAGGACGGGTTGTCGGACGAGGCGGACGGCGGAGCGGGTGCGCGGGCGGCCTCCTGTGCGTTCAGGCGGCTTTCGAGCTCCGCGACCTTCAGACGCAGGCGGCACAGCTCCTGCGAGACGGGGTCGGGGATGTGAATCTGATCGACCATGTCGTCCCGGACGCGGACGCCGTCCCGCTTGACGATGCGGGCGGGAACGCCGACGGCGGTGGAGTTTGCGGGCAAATCGGACAGAACGACCGCGTTGGCGGCGATTTTGACGTTGTCGCCGATGGTGATGGGGCCGAGCACACGGGCGCCGCAGCCGACCATGACATTTTTGCCGAGCGTGGGATGGCGCTTGCCGGTTTCCTTGCCGGTTCCGCCGAGCGTGGCACCCTGATAAATCACGCAGTGGTCACCGACGACGGCTGTTTCGCCGATTACAACGCCAGAACCGTGGTCGATAAAGACGCCGGAACCGAGCTGCGCGCCGGGGTGAATCTCGATGCCGGTGGTGAATTTCGTCAGCTGAGACACGGCGCGGGCGCAAAACGGCAGATGATGCTGATACAGCCAGTGCGCCCAGCGATGGCTTCGGACGGCGTGCAGGCCGGAATAGAGCAGAAAGATTTCGACGGAGTTGCGCGCTGCGGGATCTACGGCGCGAATCTGCGCGATGTCCGCTTTTAACTGTTTGAACATGGTCTCATCCTTTCCGAAAAAGGGTGCCGCAGCCGGAACCGACTACGGACGAAAAGCGTCAATTGTCTGCGTTCGGCTTCCGATCCAACCGGATCATACCGATCACAATGGAGGTGATGACGAAGATTTCGTTCAAAATGCCGCTGATATTCCCGCTGAAGAGGTGGTAGGTCAGCCAGCAGGGTGGAGATGGCAGCGTAAAGAGCCGAATCAGACGGGCGTTGGTCATGGACAGGGCGATCGTGGTACAGATCTGCCCGGCCAGCGGAAGCAAATCCACCGGGGACTGATATGTAAAGGCGACACAGACGGCGGCGGCGATGCAGTAGAAAACCACCCAGAACGTTGTCGCGTGCGCCCAACGGAACCGATGAATCTGGGAAAAGGTCAGCGCACGACAGATGCCGTGAATGTTCAGCAGCGCACCGGACATCCCGCCGAGCAGCGCGAGGTTGGTCGCGAACAGAACGGAGGCGATGAGCTGGGCGATCAGAATCTTTTTGGGGGAGTTGAACTGGTAACAGATGATCGTCACGCAGAGCGCAAGCAGACCGATCACCTGTGCAATGATTTGAATTTTCATGCTTTGAAATCCTCGCTATGTTTTTCATGGCCGATGCAGTGCGGTGAAGAACGACAATTATGATAATGATACAACAGTTGCGGGAAAAAGTCAAGACGCACGGGAAAAATGACGGGGTTTTCCTGCGAAAGGGAAGGGAGGGAAGCGAGGAGCGATGTGCGCCTGAGGGAGAGAAAACGTTATCCGCGTGCGCACCGCCACCCGCAGCTGCCCAGCCCGCTTGGCTCTCCCTTTGGGAGAGCTGTCGGCGTTAGCCGACTGAGAGGGCAGGGAAAGGAGAGGTGAGAAATGATGTGCATTCCTACGGAACGCGTGGCGCGAAGCGATGGAGAGAAACGTTACCTGCGTGCGCGCCGCTACCCGCAGCTGCTCCACACGCGACAGCAACCCTTCCGGCGCGGCTTCGCCGCACCACCTCCCCTTGCACAGGGGAGGCTCGTGCCCTGTCCGCTGTCGGCTGCTGCGGCAGCACGAGGACGGCTTTGTGTGGTGCCCCATGCAGAGGGCGAAAAAGGGGCGTATTTCCGCAACAAAACCGCCCTCTCGATCCCATTTGGGACAGAGAGGGCGGAGCAGATTCCCAGAGAGGAGCGTTCTCGTGTGTCAGCGATCCTGCGAATGCTGTTCGCCGGAATTGGCACCGGCCATTTTGGTGGTCTGGCGCTGTGCCATGACGAGGCGATAATAGACGCCCTGTTTTTCCATCAGCTCATCATGCGGCCCCATTTCGGCCACCTTACCCTTATCGATGCAGATCAGCTTCGTCGAGTGGCGCAGGGTGGAAAGCCGGTGGGCGATGGCGAACGTGGTACGTCCTTTGATCAGCCGCTCCAGCGCCTCCTGAATCAGGTGCTCCGTCTCAGTATCGAGCGAAGCGGTGGCCTCATCCAGGATCAGGATGGTCGGGTTGCGCAGCACCGCGCGCGCAATGGCAATCCGTTGCCGTTCACCGCCGGAAAGGTTGTAGCCGTTTTCACCGATCTTCGTCTGATAGCCGTCCGGCAGCTTGATGATAAACTCATGCGCATTGGCAATCTTGGTCGCGGCGAAGACCTCCTCCGGCATCGCGTTCGGCTTCGCATACGCGATGTTGTCATAGACCGTTCCGGCGAACAGGAACGTCTCCTGAAAGACGATGCCGATGTTTTCGCGCAGAGTCTGCTGCGGGATATCACGGATATCCTTGCCATCGATCAGAATCCGTCCGCCTGTCACGTCATAAAAACGCATAATCAGGTTGATCAGGGTCGATTTGCCAACGCCGGACGGGCCAACCACGCCGACCATTTCACCCGGCTGAATATCAAAGCTGACGCCCTTGATGACCGGCTCATAGCTGTTGTAGCCAAAATAGACGTCTTCAAACTGAATCTGTCCGCGAATGTCGAGCTGCTCGGCATCATCGCGGTCTTCGACGTCCTGCTGCTCATCGAACACCTCGAACAGCTTGGCTGTCGCCGTGAAGAAAGAGGCCAGCTGCTGCGGCAGAACGGTCAGCGTGTTCAACGGCCCGTAGATGTAGCCTAAGAAGGACGTAAACTGAATCAGCTCACCGACGGTCATCTGGCCGCCAATGACGCTCTGACCACCGAAATACAGGATAATGAACTCGCCCAGCCCCATGACGAAGCCGAGAATCGGCCCCAACGTGGCCCAGAGCTTTTCATTGTCGATGGTGCTGTCCGCCAGACTGCGGGAGACCTTCTCGAATTTCTGAACCTCCAGCTTTTCGGTGCCGAAGCTCTTGACCACGCGAATGCCGCGGATGATATCGTGCAGGGCGGAGTTGGCGCGAGTCGCCCAATGCCACAGCCCTTCGTGCTTCAGACGAATCAGACGGCGGCAGCCCAGAATGCACAGCACGACAATCGGTGCCGGCAAAAACGCCCACAGCGTCAGCTTCCAGTTGCAGAGCAGCATGATGACCGTCACAACAATCAGCGAGGTCAGCTGCAAAAGCACCGTCGGCAATGTGCCGGTGATGAAGCTCTGCACGGTGGCAGTGTCCGAGGTGATGCGCCGCATCAGGTCGCCGGGCGTCCGCTTGGAGATGGAGTTGACGCTGAGCGCCTGGATTTTGGCGTAGGCCATGGTTCGCAGATTGTCCGAATAGGCGTTACCGATTCGATTCGTCTTGCGGCCGGCCGCAATGGAGACAAATACGCTGACCAGATAGCAGACCATCAGCAGCCCGACCAGCAGCAGCGCCTGATACAGCGGCCCCTGCTGCGGTGCCAGATAATCGTCAATCAGGCGGCGGTTGATCAGCGGCATGGAAATCGAAACGGCGCTGGAGATCACATACATCACCAGAATCAGCAGCAGCGTTTTGGCATACGGCTGAAGCGTGCTTGTCAGCTTGCCGAACACGGAGCTTTTCTTGGAGCAGAACGGGCAGACATTCGACCCGCTGACCAGCTGCCTGCCGCAGCGGAAGCAGACGTGCTCATTTTCGTCGTTGTCTTCCATCCAGACACCATGCTCGTTGTGAATGCGCAGCGCACGCGCCAGCTCCGCAAAGCGCTCGGCATATTTGGAGGAGAACCGCGCCAGCAGACAGGGCGTCCCGTCGGCCAGCTCCGCCGTGAATTCCGCACAGCCGACGCCCAGATGAATTTCCAGATGGTCTAACGCCGAGCAGGCCACGCGCTGCCGCAGCGTTTCTCCCGCATACGTCACGACATCCTCCCCCAAAACGGCGACAACGCCGTCACACGGGGCACCATCAAAATCCATGTCGCACGGGATACAGTATACAGCATCCGCCAGAGCTTCCTTCAAAGCCTCAGGCGGTTCCAATTTCAGTCTCATAGCACCAAACCCCTGTCATCGATTTTTCTGCAATGGCCGCTTATACCATCCAGGGCTCCAGACGCCGGAAATCTTTCGGATCCATCCGCGCCACGTCCGGGATTTCATAGCGGTTGCCATCGACATCGAAAATCAGAATCCTCGTCCCGTCGTCCAGGCGGCGAATGTTCCGGTATGCGTCACGCAGGGCAAACGATTTGTGCCCGGCATCGGTTTCCACTTCGAAATACAGGTGGCCGAGCTTCTCCTTGAGCGATGGGATGGAGATGATTTTCGGGCAGAAATACCGCTTTTTCAGCACCGACGCCAGAATCTTGACCTGATCCTCACGAAATTCGTAGAGCGAACGGATCAGAAACAGCTCCTTGGATTCCATGTCCTGCACGGAAATGTAATCGTCCGGCAGCTTGAAGGGCATCGCACGGTGCAGCTTCAGGTTTTCATAGGTCTGCCCGTCGTAATCCAGACAGAGGAAATTTTCGTATTTGATATAAAATTTTGCCTTGGCCGGGTCGAGATAATTCACACCAGCCAGTTTTTCCAAAGAAATCTTATTGTCCATATTCAGTCCAAACCTCCAATCAAAACCGAACCGTCAGCCGTTCGTACCGATAAACCGCAGCGCCTCCATCTGAAGGTCATACAGCCGTTTATAGGTGCCGTCCGGAATGGCAATCAGCTCTGCGTGTGTTCCGAATTCGACCACGCGCCCCTTGTCGATGACCGCGAGGACATCGGCATCGCGCAGCGTCGACAGGCGGTGTGCAATGGCGATGGTGGTGCGCCCTTTTTGCAGTGCCGTCAGCGAGTTCTGGATGTTCCGCTCCGTCTCGGTGTCCATGGCGGCGGTGGCCTCGTCCAGAATCAGGATCGACGGGTTCTGAATGATGGCGCGAGCGATCGACAGCCGCTGCCGTTCACCGCCGGAAAGCCCCTGCCCGCCTGCACCGATTCGAGTGTCGTAGCCGTCCGGCAGTTTAATGATGAAATCGTGCGCACAGGCGGCGCGGGCGGCGGAAATGACCTCGTCGAGCGTCGCATCCGGGCGGGCGTAGCGGATGTTGTCGGCAATGGAGCCGATGAACAGGTAGATATCCTGCGAGACGATGCCGATGTTGCGGCGAAGATCCTGAATGCAGATATCCTTGATGTTGTGGCCGTCGAGCGTGATGGTGCCCTCTGTCGGGTCATACAGCCGCGCCAGCAGGTTGACGAGCGTCGATTTCCCGGCACCGGTCTTTCCGACGATGCCGAGCATCTGTCCGCTTTTGACCGAGAGCGTCAGATTCCGCACGACCGGCCGCCCCGGCTCATATTCGAACAGAACGCCGTCAGCCTCAAAATCGCCGTGCAGCGTTTCAAGGTGAATCGGATGCTCCGCCTCCGGCAGGTCGGTCCTGGCGTCGATGACTTCAAAAATGCGCTGTGCCGAGTCCACGCAGCTGGACCACCAGTTGGAGACGTTGGAGAAGAAGCCGAGCGGCTCAAACAGCATATTCAAATAGGAAGACAGCGTCATGAGGATACCAACGCTCATTTCCCCGCGGAGGACAAAGACGGAGCCTGCGCCCAGCAGCACCATGTGCGCTATCCGCATGATCAGCCCGACCAGCGGATAAACAGTGGTGGTGGTCAGACCCAGCTGCGTCTGCGAGGAGCAGACACGGCCGCTGTAGGAGGAAAACCGGTCGTTTTCCGCATGCTCCTGCGTGAACGCCTTGATGACGCGCTGACCGTACAGCGCATCGGACAGCAGCGAGTGCATCCGCGCACCCTGAATCCAGTTGATGTGATACATCGGGCGCAGGGTGCGGTTGATGAGCACATAGCACAGGATGATCAGCGGGACGGCGGCAAAGACAATGATGGTCAGCTTCCAGCTGATGACGCACATCAGCGTCAGGACGCCGCCGAACATCAGAACCGAGGTGATCAGGTAGGGAATGCCGTTGATCAGGAAGTTGTACACGTTGTTGGCGTCATCGTTGACACGGGTCATCAGCATACCGGTCTGCTTGGACGTGTAAAACCCGATGCCCAGCCGCTGCATGGCGGAGAAGATCATGAGCTTCATGTCGTAAATGACGTTGGGCACCGTCCCCGCGATGTAGCGGGTTCGGAAAATGTAGACCACGTTGTTCAGAATGCGGACAACGACCAGCCCCAGCACCACCAGCCCGATTTCCCGGAACAGGTCGATGCCGAAATACACGGTATCGGCGGTGCGGGTGGGAGCCAGCACCTTGTCATAGATCAGCGCCGTGGAAATGTACGGGCTGAGGATGGAAAAGCCGATCGACAGCACCAGAAACAGCAGCATAACGACGATCTGGCGCGTATATTTCCGGAACATTCCGAGCAGGCGGAACGTCAGAGACGATTTGGAAATGCATTTGGGACAGACCCTCCGCGCCGCATCCGGGTACCGGGTGCCGCATTTGGGGCAGAAGAGCTCCGGCTCCTCGGCGATCGGCCCGTCATCCTTTTCATCGGTCTGGCTGGTCGCACGGTTCAGATGCTTGGCGAAGATTTCCAGCGCCGCCGTCCGGCCGATGGAGAAATCACACAGCTCCTCCAATGTGCCGTCCTCACGCTGGGAGATCAGCCGTGCCACATCGATCATCCGGTCAACCTCCAGATGGCCGATTTCGGAGAGCGGGCGCTCTGAGAAATCCGTCACGTCGAAGACGGCCTCCAGCCGCTTTTCCTTTTCCAGATGAATCACGTGTTCAGAGCCGGTCATGACATAAAAATTCTGGTCGTCAAATGCAAGGATCTGATCCATGAAGCAGCGCTTCAGGTTCATGTCGCCTTTGACATAGCGGACAATCCGATCTGTATCGACGCCGCGCTCCGCAAAGCGAAGCGCAATATGGGCGGGAAGCCTGACATTGTTTTTCAAAGCAAAATCACCTCGTTGAATCAGCACGCGCAGGAACGACGCCAAAAGAAAACTGCGGATACAGACTGTATCCGCAGTGTATACGTTCCCAATAGCTGCTATCATAGCAAACGCCGCAGATACCATTCACCCGATATTCCGTTAAGGGGTCCGTTGCCTGTCCGAAGTAACCTCCTGCGGTATGTGCGCTGTCGTGAGCTATTAGTATTGTAAGGCAAAGCGCCGACAATGTCAAGCCAAACCTGAAAAATATTCGCCAAAAAATCACGGAAAATCCCCCGTCCCGTTTATATGTTTTCGTCGGAAGCTGTTTGCCGGTGCTGTGGAGGAACGTGGGTGCCTGCGTGCGTCAGCGGTTGAAACGGATTGAAAAACCATGCGGTTTCTGCTATAATAATGCTTGACTGCAGCAGGCAGACAATCGGAAGACGGGAGAATGAGAATCCAATGAAAAGTGACCTTGCAATTGCACGGGAAGTGATTCCGGCGCCGATCGCGGAGATCGCCGCCGCCGCCGGTTTTTCGGCAGACGAAATCGAACCCTATGGAAAATATAAAGCCAAAATCAGTGAGGCAGCCTATACGCGCCTGGCCGACCGCCCGGACGGCAAGCTGATTCTCGTGACGGCGGTCAACCCGACACCGGCCGGAGAGGGCAAAACCACCACCGCCATCGGCCTGGCCGATGCGCTGGCCGCCAGCGGCCGCAAAACCATGCTCGCCCTGCGGGAGCCCTCGCTGGGACCGGTATTCGGCGTCAAGGGTGGTGCAGCCGGCGGCGGCTACGCACAGGTGATTCCGATGGAGGACATCAACCTGCACTTCACCGGCGATATTCACGCGGTGACCGCAGCCAACAACCTCCTGTGCGCCCTGATCGACAACCATATTCACCAGGGCAACGAGCTTGGCATCGACAAGGATCGTGTTGTATTTTCACGCGTTCTCGATATGAATGACCGCGCCCTGCGCAGCGTGACCGTGGGGCAGGGCGGCGAAAAGAATGGCGTGCCGCGGGCAGACGGGTTCATGATTTCCGTCGCCAGCGAGGTGATGGCAGTGCTGTGCCTGGCCACCGATCTGGCCGACCTCAAGCAGCGCCTTGGCCGCATCATTGTTGCCTACACGCATACCGGCGAACCGGTCACGGCGAAAATGCTGCACGCGGACGGCGCCATGACTGTTTTGCTGAAGGACGCGATTCAGCCGAATCTGGTGCAGACGCTGGAAAAAACGCCCTGCCTGATGCACGGCGGCCCGTTTGCGAACATCGCCCACGGCTGCAACTCCGTCCGCGCCACCCGCCTGGCACTCAAGGCCGCCGATTTTGTCGTGACAGAGGCCGGCTTCGGTGCCGATCTCGGCGCTGAAAAATTCATGGACATCAAGTGCCGCCTCGCACAGCTGAAGCCGGACGCCGTGGTGCTGGTCGTCTCGGTGCGCGCTCTGAAATACAACGGCGGCGTCGCACGGGATGCGCTGAAAACCCCGGATACGGATGCGCTGCTGCGCGGCCTGCCAAACCTGACAGCACACATTGAAAATATGCAGCAGTACGGCGTGCCGGTGGTGGTCGCAGTGAACCGCTTTGATACGGACAGCGCTGAAGAGCTGGCCGCGCTGACAGACGCCTGTGACCGGCTGGGCGTGGACTGTGCCATGAGCGAGGTATTTGCCCACGGCAGCCGCGGCGGTGCGGCGCTGGCAGAAGCGCTCTGCGATACGCTGGCGCAACGGCCGTCTCAGTACCACCCGCTCTATGAGGATGCCTGCACACTGCGCCGGAAAATCGAAACGCTGGCCACCCGGCTGTACGGTGCCGCCGATGTGGCGTATACCGAGGAGGCCGCCCACGCGCTCGACGAGGCGGAGCGGATGGGCTTTGGCCGGATGCCGGTCTGCGTCGCCAAAACGCAGTACTCGCTGTCCGATGACCCGAAGCTGCTCGGCCGCCCGTCCGGCTTTACGCTGCACGTTCGCGGCGTGCGCATCTGCGCCGGTGCCGGGTTCATCGTCGTCCTGACCGGCGATATCATGACCATGCCGGGTCTGCCGAAGGCTCCGGCCGCCTACTCCATCGATCTGGATGAGCAGGGGCAGATCGTCGGCCTGTTCTGAAATGCCGGAAACGAGGCGCGTGTATGACAAAACGTGAAATTTCCACCTCGCCGGAGCAGACGGAGGCCATTGGTCGACAGCTCGCCGAAACGTGCCGTGGGCGCGTCCTGCTGCTGAACGGCGGGCTCGGCGCGGGCAAAACGGCGCTGATCCGCGGACTGGCGCGGGCGCTGGGCTATGCGGGCAATGTGACCAGCCCGACGTTTGCCATCGTGAATGATTACCGTGCGGACGGGCAGACCGTCCTGTACCATTTTGATATTTACCGGCTCGACGAAGACGGCCTGTTTGACCTCGGTTGGGATGATTATCTGGCCACCGGCGTCACCGTTGCCGTCGAATGGGCGGACAATGCCCCGGAGCTGATGCCGCCCGATGCCATTCGCATTGAGCTGGACGGCTGCGGAGACGAACCGCGCACCATCACGGTGACGACGCCGGAACCCTGAAGAAGAAAGAGAGGACAGGCCATGTATGTGCTTGCATTGGAAAGCTCGGCAAAGCCGGTTTCCGCATCGCTGCTGTGTGACGGCGCGATTGTCGCATCGGCCTATGAAAATGAGGGACTGACCCACAGCGTCACGCTGATGCCGATGGTGGCGCGTGTGCTGTCGGACGCCGGAGTCACCGTGAATGAGGTGGACTGGCTGGCCGCAGCCGCCGGGCCCGGCTCCTTCACCGGTCTCCGCATCGGCGCGGGAACGCTCAAGGGGCTGGCCTGGGCTGCCGAAAAGCCGTGCGCTGCCGTTTCCACGCTGCTGGCCATGGCCTGCCTGCATCCGGGCTTTGACGGAATCGTCTGTCCGGCCATGGATGCCCGCCGCAGCCAGGTCTATACCGCGCTGTTCGACACGTCTGACGGCTCCGTCCGCCGACTGGCAGCGGATGAGGCGATTAGCCTCGATGCGCTGATGGAACGATTGGCACAGGCCGGGCGGCCGGTGCTCTTTGTCGGTGACGGCGCAGCACTGGCGGCGGAGGCCGCCGCAGCCTGTCAGCTGGCGGTTCCCTGCTCCATTCCGGCGGGAGAAGCGCGCTTCCAGCACGCCGACGGCGTTGCATTGGCCGCATGGCTGGCGATCAGTGGACAGGCGGTGGACGGCGTCACGCTGACGGATGCCGACAACTTCCGTCCGGCCTATCTGCGACTGGCACAGGCCGAGCGGGAAAAGCTGGAGCGGGAGCAGCGCGCCAAAGGCTGTCAGGCCTGATGGACAGGAGGCCACGGAATGCGGGAAATTACGCTGAATGATAACGATGCGGGCAAGCGGCTCGATCGGTTCCTGGCGGCCTATCTGCCGCACCTGCCGCCCTCCATGGTCGCCCGGCTGATTCGCCAGAAGCATTTCCGGGTCAACGGCACACGCGTGACCGACCCGGCGGCGCGGCTGGCGGCGGGGGATGTGCTTTCGCTGTATCTCAGCGATGCGCAGCTGAACCCGCCGATGGAAACGGAAGCCTACCGCTTCGTCCCATCATCGCTGGACGGCATCGTGTTCGAGGACGACAACCTGATGATCATCGACAAAAAGCCCGGACTCGTCGTCCACGCCGACGATACCGGCAGTCCTGACACCCTGATTGCCCGAATCCTTTCCTATTTGCAGGCGAAGGGGGAGTGGAACCCGGCAGACGAGCATTCCTTCGTCCCGGCGCTCTGCAACCGGATCGACCGGAACACCGGCGGACTGGTGATTGCCGCCAAAAACGCCGCGGCGCTGCGCGATATGAATGCCATCATCCAATTGCACGAGGTACAGAAAAGCTACCTCTGCCTGACGGAACGGCCGCCGCAGCCGCCGACCGGACGCATCGAAAGCTATCTGCTGAAGCGCGCCGCGGAAAACCGGGTGGATGTGTTTGCCAAACCGGTCGCCGGTGCCAAATACGCCGCCACGCGCTATCGGACGCTGCAACGGCTGCCAAACGGCATGGCGCTTGTCCGCTGCGAACTGGAAACCGGCCGGACGCATCAGATTCGTGCGCAGCTGGCGTCCATCGGCGCACCACTGGCGGGCGACACCAAGTACGGGCGCGGAGCGGGCGTGGCCGGGGGACAGGCGCTCTATGCCTATCGCCTGGATTTTGCACCGCTCGAGCACGGCGGTGTCCTTCAGTACCTGAAGGGACGCGTGTTTCTGGCACCGTCACCGGAGCTGGCCGGAACTGTGTATCACCCGGAAACGCCGGAAAACGGCAAATGATTCTGAACGCAAGCAATCCGGAGAAATCCAACGAACGCCATAGGATGACGGAGCAATCCGATTCCTGACAGCGATTCTTTGGGTATCCTGCTGAATTTCAGAAAATAATCTGGAATTTTGCGAAAACCCTTGACTTTTTCCGCGATTCGCGCTATAGTATATAACACGCAACTGCACATTCCTGCAGTTCCAGAAAAGGGGGAGGATAAATGGAAAAGGAACTGATACGCCTTGCCGATGTCAAGATGTCTTTTGATGGCGAGGAGGTATTAAAGTCTGTCAACCTCACGGTCAACGACAAGGAGTTTGTCACGCTGCTCGGCCCCTCCGGCTGCGGCAAGACAACCACATTACGAATCATCGGCGGTTTTGAAACGCCCACATCGGGCGATTTGTATTTTGAGGGCGTCCGGATCAATGATCTGCCGCCCTATAAACGCAAGGTCAACACCGTCTTTCAGCGATATGCGCTGTTCCCGCACCTCAACGTGTTTGAAAATGTCGCGTTCGGTCTGCGGCTGCAAAAGCTCCCCGAAAAGGAAATCCGCAGCCGCGTGATGGAAATGCTGGAGCTCGTCAACCTTCGCGGGTATGAACGCCGCACCAGCACGACACTTTCCGGCGGACAGCAGCAGCGTGTCGCCATAGCGCGCGCCCTGGTGTGCCGTCCGCGGGTTCTCCTGCTGGATGAGCCGCTCGGCGCGCTTGATTTGCGCCTGCGGAAGGATATGCAGGCCGAACTGAAGCGCATCCAGCAGCAGCTGGAAATCACGTTCGTTTACGTCACGCACGATCAGGAAGAGGCGCTGGCCATGAGCGACCGCGTTGTCGTCATGGACAAGGGCGTCATTCAGCAGATCGGTACACCGGAAGATATCTACAATGAGCCGGAAAACGCGTTTGTCGCGGATTTTATCGGCGAATCCAATATCATCGACGGCGTCATGCTCGACGACTACCTCGTGGAGTTCTGTGGCCGCCGGTTCCCCTGCGTGGACAGCGGCTTTGGACGGAATGCGCCGGTGGACGTCGTCATTCGCCCGGAGGATATCGACATCATCCCCTACGAAAGCGGCCACATCAAGGGCACTGTCGTGTCTGCCACGTTCAAGGGCGTCCACTATGAATTTATCATCGACGTGGACGGCTTCAAATGGCTGATTCAATCGACGGATTATCAGCAGGTCGGCTCCGAAGTCGCCTTTGTCATCAACCCGGAAGATATCCACATCATGCGGAAAAGTGAATATTCCGGCGTGTTCGGCGATTATTCGTCCTTCAGCGCGGAGTATGACGAGGATTCCGGTTCCTCAACGGAGGCGGAAACAGATGAAAACTGACAAAACCAAATGGTTTGCTTCGCCGTACATTGTCTGGATGCTGCTGTTCATCCTGATTCCGCTGGGCGTCTGCGCCTATTTCGCGTTTACGGACACGAATACCGGGCGCTTCACGCTCGACAACATCACCGCCATCGGTGACTATCTGCCGACGTTTGCCGACTCGCTGTGGCTTGCGGCGATTTCGGCGGTCATCTGCCTCATTCTGGGGTATCCGGTCGCCTATGCCATTGCAAGTGCCCGCCCCTCGCGCCAGCGGTTCCTCGTTCTGCTGGTCATGCTGCCCATGTGCATGAGCTTCCTGCTCCGCACCATGGCACTGGTGGCCATTCTGGAGGATACGGGGCTGCTGAATCAGCTGTTTACCAGCCTTGGCTTCGGCCCGGTCACGCTGATGCGGACGCCGGCGGCCGTCGTGTTCGGCATGGTTTACAACTATCTGCCCTACATGATTTTGCCGCTGTACAGCGTTCTGGTCAAAATCAACCCGTCCGTCATTGAAGCGGCACAGGATCTCGGCTGCAGCAGCACCCGCGTCCTGACCCGTGTTCTGCTGCCGCTCAGCCTGCCCGGCATCATCTCCGGCATCACCATGGTGTTTGTCCCGGCGGTGAGCACGTTCTATATCTCCAAAAAGCTCGGCGGCACGGGGACAGCCATGATCGGTGATATCATTGAGAGTCAGTTCAAAACAACCTACAACGTCAATGTCGGCGCGGCCATGTCGCTCGGTCTGATGATCATCATCTTCATCTGCATGGGCATCATGAACCGGTTCACCGACAGTGACGAGGTCAGTCTGTATTGAGCCGGGAGGAACCTGCACATGAAAAAAGCGTCCAAAATCATAACGGCCGTGATCTTTATCGTGCTGTATGCGCCGATGCTGCTCCTGATCGCGGCATCCTTCAATACCGGCAGGGATCTGACCATTTTTGAAGGGTTCACCTTCTCGCAGTACGGGGAGCTGTTCCGCGACAGCAACCTGATTCATCTGCTTCTGAATTCTCTGCTGATCGCTGTCCTCTCATCCCTGATTGCGACGGTTGTCGGCACCATGGCCTCACTCGGCATCCACCATATGGGGCGCCGTGCGCGGTCGCTCGTCCTGACCGTCACCAACATCCCCATGACCAACCCGGACATCGTCACCGGTATTTCGCTGGCGCTGCTGTTTGCGTTTGTCGGTCAGCTGCTGAAAACCAATAACGTGCTGGGCTTCGCAACGCTCCTCATTGCCCATATCACGTTCAACCTGCCCTACGTCATCCTGTCCGTCCTGCCGAAGTTCCGCCAGCTGAACCCCAGCCTGAACGAAGCGGCGCTCGATCTGGGCTGCACACCGGCACAGTCCTTTTTCAAGGTCATTCTGCCGGAAATCCTCCCCGGCATCATCACCGGCGCCATGATGGCGTTCACAATGAGCCTGGACGATTTTGTCATTTCGTACTTCGTTTACGGGCCGTCCTTCCGCACCCTGCCCGTTGAGATTTACACCTATACCAAAAAACCGCTGCCGCCCAAGGTCTACGCACTGTTCACCCTGATCTTCATGGCGGTGCTGCTCGCCATGATCGTCATGAACCTGGTCGAAGCGCGCAGCGACAGGCGCTCTGCACAGAGCGAACGCTCCAAAGCATAACCGCATGGATTCCACACGAAAAGGTAGGTAAACAACCCCGATGATGAAAAAAATAATTGCTCTGCTGATGGTTCTTCTCACGCTCACGGCGTCTGCAACGGTCTTCGCCGATGAGACGGACGCGGTTCCGCTGACCGGCGAGGTCGTCTATGTGTACAACTGGAACCTGTACATCTCCGACGGCTCCGACGGCACGCTCAACGTCAACGAGGAGTTCACCCGCCGCACCGGCATCAAGGTCATTTATGACATCTACGACACCAACGAGATTCTCTACACCAAGCTGAAAACCGGCGGTGCCAACTACGACGTGATCATCCCCTCCGACTACATGATCGGCAAGCTGGTCGAGGAGGATATGCTGGCTCCGCTCAATTTCGACAACATCCCCAACGCACAGTACATCGATGAGCGCTTCCGCAACATGAGCTATGACC
The DNA here is from genome assembly GCA_964515055.1 of uncultured Oscillospiraceae bacterium. Lineage (GTDB taxonomy): Bacteria > Bacillota > Clostridia > Oscillospirales > QAMX01 > QAMX01. Next base: position 22,421 of record CAZEUG010000020.1, read on the forward strand.
CGGACAACCGGTATACGGTTCCGTATTCCTGGGGCTCCGTCGGCATCATCTACAACACCAAATACGTCACGAAGCCGGTGGACAGCTGGTCGATTCTCTGGGATGAGGACTACAAGGGAAAAATCCTGATGTTCGATAACAGCCGCGACGCCTTTGCTATTTCGGAGCTGCTGCTCGGTCTGGACGTCAACACCACCTCCATGGATGACCTGAACGCCGCCCATGACAAGCTGCTGGAACAGAAGGGCCTGGTGCAGGATTATATCATGGATCAGGTCTTCAACGCGATGCAGCACGAGGAAGCGTGGATGGCTCCGTACTACGCGGGCGACTACCTGACCATGGCGAAGGAAAATTCGGATCTGGCCTTCTGCTTCCCGAAGGAGGGCTATAACCTCTTTGTGGACGCGATGTGCATTCCGAAAAACGCGGAGAACAAGGAGGCTGCCGAAAAGTACATCAACTTCCTGTGTGACCCGGAAATTATGGCGGCCAACCTGGACTACATCGGCTATTCGTCCCCGTCCACAGCCGTCAAGGATTATCTCGACCCCGACCTGGTGGCCAGCGAGGTGGCGTATCCGTCTGACGATGTTCTGGCGCGTGGCGTGACCTTCGAGAATCTGCCGACCGACACGATTCAGACCATGAACGACAAGTTCAACAGCGTCAAAGCCTCCAGCAGCGGCTGGAGCCTGTATATCATCATCGCTGTCGTGGCGCTGCTGGTCGTCTGCGGCACGGTTCTGGTGATTCGCCGGAAAAAGCGGAACGACTATTGATTCGTTTCCATGCAAAAACAAACGGGGACACTGCACCCCTGAAAAAAGCTGCCCGCACTTTTTTGTGCGGGCAGCTTTTTTCTGTTTTCAGAGTGGGGCAGGGGAGGGGCGCGCCTCAGCTGCGGCCGGTGGAGCCGAAGCCACCGCCGCCGCGAACCGTTTCGTCCAGCGATTCGCATTCGGCAAACGTGGCGCGCAGCACCGGCGCAATGACCAGCTGTGCAATCCGTTCGCCGTCGGCGATCGTCTGTTCCTCACTGGAATGATTGTGCAGCGCCACGAGAATTTCGCCGCGGTAGTCCGAATCAATGACGCCGACCTTGTTCGCCGGAGCCAGCCCGCGCTTGGCAGCCAGCCCGCTTCGCGCATAGATCAGCCCGGCAAAGCCGGTCGGAATGGCGACGGCAATGCCCGTGTGAATCATCACGGTGCCGCCGGCCGGAATCCGGATATCCTCCGACGTGCAGGCGAACAGGTCGGCACCGGCGGCATCGGCCGATGCATAGAGCGGCGTTTTCGCCGCGGGATTCAGCTTCGTAAAGTGAATAAGCTCTGTCATCATAGGGGTTCCTCCTTGTGCATTTGCGCTCAACAACCGATGAACAGCGTGCCGAGCGTCCAGGGGTCAATCGGCGGGACGGTGACGAGGACATCCCCGCCGTCCGACTCGATGGTGAGCGGCTCCGCTTCGCCGCACGCCGTCATCCAGAAAAACCGGGTGCCCGCCGGCCGGCGAATCCGCAGACAGAGCGGGACGGAGCGCCCGACGGTGCAGTTCAGAACGGAAACGCTGGTCGTTTCCATGGCATCATTCTCCCGCGGGAGCAGGACGGCCTGCTGGCGGCATTCTAAAATCGCGCTCAGCCGTTTCATCCCGGCGGCATACTCCGCAGCGCGCAGCAGCTGGTTGCGCCGGGCATAGCTGATGTTTTCGATCCACGGGTCACGGCCAAATACCGCCCAGCGCGCTCCGGCCGCTGTCGGGACGATCGCTGCGCCGATGCCGTAGGGATAGGCGCTGTCCGGGTCGATCGGCTGCTGGTCGCGGCTCTCGGTCTGATAGGCCGTCAACGGCTCGCAGCCGCCGCAGTCGATCAGGCGGAAGTTGTCGCGCCGCAGCGTGAGAGTACCGGCATAGATCGATGCACTCAGCCCGGCGTTGACGGGATGGTCGAGCATCTGCTCATAAAAGGCGTGTGTGTTCATCGGCTCCGCCCGTGCGGCCAGCCGATCGCCAAAGCCGCGCTGCTCCAGCAGAGCGAGGGTGCGCCCGTCAGTCAGCACCGGCCGCTCCAGCAGCGCGATGATTTCCGCATCGGACAGCACCGCCGCCTCCGCAGCGTTCAGCAGACAGAGCGGCGTGGGCTGCCGGTTCAGCCCGTAGGCCAGCGGCACGGCCGTGCGCAGCAGCTCTGACCCGGCGAAAATCGGATACTTTGTCCATTCAAACGGCTTTTCATCACGGTCGAGCGGGTGCAGACGAATTGATTCCGGAATGCAGACGCAGAAACCGTTGGCGTGCGTGCTGCGGTTGGCGGCGGAAAGCGCTTCCCAGTAGGCGCGGTGCGCCGAAAACGCCTCGAAAAACGCTTCATGATAGCTCATTGGCTCTTCCAGATGCATCAGCATCGAATAGCTCATGGCGGTGGCGCCGGAGGCCAGATACAGCCCCGTCTCATAGCAGGTGCCCGCCACGGATTTCCCATAGGCATAAAACGGCAGATTTTCGATTTCCGGGCGAATGTCCGTCACATCCGCCGGCAGGAAGGTGTTTTGCAGCATGAGCTTCTGCATCTTGCGCAGCTGGTCGGCGGGGTTGTGATCGTCATAGGCGCCACCGCCCGGCCGCGAAGCCGGAGCCTGACCGCTGCCGCGGCGCAGCGCATCCAGCAGGTAGGCCACCCCGACATCGGGATATCCGGTGATGTAAGCGTGCTGCAGCCCCATGGCCGTGCCCGGTGAGCACGTCCGGAAAATGTCAGCAATCCGGAACGCCAGATTGGCCAGCCCCTCCCGGACAAAGGCCATCCAGCGCTCCCGCCAGATTGGATCCTCACCGTAGTTGATGGCGTCCACCAGCGCCGGACGGTCAAATGAAGAGCCGTGCCGTGCGTTGAAGGTGGCAATGCAGTGGTCGCAGAAGCAGCCGTAGTCCACCGGGTCGTGGCTCCGGGCGCGCAGATCGTCGTCAATCCAGACGCGCTCCGGGCGCAGCCGCGCATATTCGCGCATCTCTGCCTCGACATAGTGCAGGAAGTGTTCGCCGTTCCAGCAGAAGCAGTAGCCCGCAACGGTGCCGTCCGTGCCCACCATATGCTCCACCGGGGAACCGTCATACACCAGTCCGGAATTGTCCTGGGAACACATATACTGGCCGTGGCCGATTGTATTGGAAATCTGCAGGGAAACGCGGATACCGGCTGCGCGCAGCTGCTCCGCCGTTTCCATCAATGCATCCACCGTCTGTCGATGCGTTTCGAGCGTCGGAAACCCGTAGCGTGAGGCCAGCCAGACCTCATCACAGCTGCCGGGATGCCTGCGCACCGTTTCCAGAAATTCCTGCACAAAGGTCGGGTCGGTCTGCAGCACAGCGCCAAATCGTTGTGTCAGCATGAAGACACCAGCTTTCTCTTCGAAATGTTTTTATTATACAGGATTCCGGTTTCTTTTGCAAGTACGTCAGGCGCGCCGCCCGCGGTAGAGCGCCCAGCCGTGCTGTGCAGCTCCCTCCCGCAGGGAAAGCAGCTTCCCGGCGCGTGCAGCCGGTGCGGACAGCCGCACACAGCGGGCGCGGCGGGCGGCCTTCTGGCGCTCACGGCGCAGCTGCCCAATGAAAAAGATGGCAATCAGCAGAATCACAAGTGTCAGTTCCATGTTTGTACCCTCCGTCTGCCGGAATTCCCCCGGCAAATCATTTGTTCTGTCTGTATTGTACCACATGGCCTGTCCCATAAACCGGACACCCCCATGACAAAACGCCTGCCCGACCGCTTGCAAACGGTCAGACAGGCGTGTTTTGCATGGAATGGGTGCGCTGTGAATGCTGTGGGCAGCTTACCAGAAGGTTTCCGGCAGCAGCTCTACGCGGTACACGGGGTCGAACTGGAAGATGTTCCCGTTGAAGCCGACAAAGAAGTCGCTGCCGAGCCGGAACATATTTTCCGGCTCCATGGAGGTTTCCATCAGCGGGATGGCACCGTGATCGCCGCCGTTCAGATCCTGCACGACGATGTAGTGCGTTCTCGACCTCGAATCGACGGTGTTGTAGCGGACGTCGTAAAGGTATTGGCCGTCGCAGCACATCCCCTGCGTGATATAATCCCTGTTATAGCATTCCATTTTCTCAAGGATCTGGAAGTTGGCATCGGTTCGATAAAAGCCGAAATTTTCGCCCAGCAGGTATTCGTTCTGCTCCGGCAGGTATTCCACTGCACGATTGGAAGCTTCAATCCGGAAAAACTCCAACACCTCCAGCGTATCCGGGTCAACCGTGCAGATGCCTTTCCAGCTGTGCTGCTCGGTACAGGTGGAGATGACCAGGCGGTGGTTGACTGCATCGTATGTGATGTCGTTGGAGTGGTAGAGCGGCAGAAGCTCCGACTGCGCCACGAGCGTCCAGGTCGCAATCTCAAACTTGAAGAGATAGGCGCTATCCGTTTCGCCGTTGATCATGCCGTAGTAGGCGTACTGTCCGTCTGTGCCGCCGCCCTGCATGGTGCGGTAGCCACCGTTCTGCCCGGGTACCTCCGCCACCATTTCGGCAATGCGGAAAACGAGCGGGACGCCGCTCGCAGCGGATTCCGCGATGTCCGGCATCCCCTTGTCGCTCCCGTCAGAAACCCAGGTTGTGTTCGGTTGCAGCGCGAGCTGCACCTGACCGGATGCGTCTGTGGAGAGGCTGTCCAATACGCGGCAGAGTCCCAGATAGGTGAGCCAGGTGTTCGTGCCGAGTACGGCGATCTTCTGGTCGGAAACGAGAATGCCGTACCGGTCGCCACCGGCGTCGGTCAGAGCATCCCGCAGCATCTGGCTCTCGGCGCGGTTGGTGTCGCCGATGAGCAGCTCGGCCAGCTGACCGGCATTCTTCGAATCCTTCAGCAGCTCCGCGGCTGCGCCGGTGCGCTTTTCCCATTCAGCCTGAAATGCATCCACCAGCAGGCTGATGTTGTCGTTTGCGTCCTTCGGGTAAATCAGGGCAAACCGGCTGACGCCATTTTCAACGGCGATGATGGCTGCGTCGGTCTGGATGGGCGGCTCCGTTGTGCTGCTGTCTGCGGATGTCGCAACGCTGCCCTCGTGCGCACAGGCCGTCAACAGCGACAGACAAAGCAGCAGAAGCGCCCACCTGACACTTCGTCTGCGGGAAACCCAATGGTGATTCATACTGCATCTACTCCCTTCACGAAACCCGGAATACGCATTTTCGGTGCTCTTTTTGATAGTATAGCACAAAACCGGTGGCTGTTGCAAGCGCCGGAGTTGCAGAAGGCGGCTGCATAAATTTACATCGAGTGCATAGAATCTCTTGCAATTACCGAAGGATTGTGATAAAATAAGAACATGAAAGACAATTTCAGCATGATTTTCACAAACAGAGGCTTTTCAACATGAATCAATCCGATTTCCCTGCCGTTTCTGCATCGGTTTCGGCAGAGGGCAGCCGCACGCCCATTCTGGATCAGATCGACTGCCCGGATGATCTCAAAAAACTGTCAAAAGCGGAGCTTTTGCGCCTGTGCGCCGAAGTACGCCGCTTTTTAATTGATACATTGTCCCGAACCGGCGGTCATGTCGCCTCCAATCTGGGCGTTGTCGAGTTGACCGTGGCGATTCATCGTTGCTTCGACACACGGCGGGACCGCCTGATTTTTGACGTCGGACACCAGTGCTATGTCCACAAGCTGCTGACCGGTCGCCGCGAACAGTTTGCCACCCTTCGGAAAGCGGGCGGGCTGTCCGGCTTCCCGAAGCCGTCTGAAAGCATCCACGATGCCTTCATCGCCGGGCACGCGTCCAACTCCATCTCCGTCGCGCTCGGTCTGGCGCGGGCGCAGCAGAGCCTGCCGCCCAACCGCCGCCGCCGTGTGCTGGCGCTGATCGGTGACGGCGCAATGACCGGCGGCCTCGCCTATGAGGCGCTGAACGACGCCGGCGCATCCCGCCTGCCGCTGATCGTCATTCTGAACGACAACGGGATGTCCATCGGCAAGAGCGTCGGCGCGCTCTCCCGGCTGCTGACGCGCTTCCGTGTGCAGCCGAAATATCAGACCGCCAAAAAAACCTATCACCGCGTGCTGGACGCCGTCCCCGGCGGGGAGCATCTCAATCGCGTATTCAGCGGCGTCCGCGATGGCATCAAATACGCGATCATCCCCAACACCTTTTTTGAAAGCATGGGCTTTGAATACCTCGGCCCGGTGGACGGACACGATGTGCTGGAGCTCTGCCGGATTCTGGAACAGGCCAAATCCTTTGACAAGCCGGTGCTGATTCACGCCGTCACCCAGAAAGGGCACGGCTATGCCTTCTCGGAGGGCAGCCCGGAGCGGTTCCACGGCGTGGATGGGTTTGATGTGGATACCGGGCGCTGCGTCCGCTCGTCTGCGGAAACGTTCAGCAGCGTTTTTGGCGAGACGCTCTGCACCCTTGCAGAGGACAACCGCGACATCTACGCGATCACGGCGGCCATGCAGGCCGGTTCGGGGCTGCATTCCTTTGCCGAACGCTTCCCGGAGCGCCTGATCGACGTCGGCATCGCCGAGGAACACGCCGTCACCATGGCATCCGGACTGGCGGCGGGCGGGCGGCGGCCGGTGGTCGCCATCTATTCGACCTTCCTGCAGCGCGCATTTGACAGCATCCTGCACGATACCGGGCTGATGCATCTGCCCGTCGTCTTCTGCATCGACCGCTGCGGCCTGATCGGCGAGGACGGCGAGACGCATCAGGGGCTGTATGACCTGGCCATGCTCAAGGCCGTCCCCGGGATGACGGTCTGGATGCCGTCCAACGCAGCCGAGCTGCGCACCCTGCTTCGCACGGCGCTGCAAACAGCGGACGGCCCCGTTGCCATCCGCTATCCGCGTGGCCGCCCGGCGGCGTTCTCCGTGGATACGGCGTCCTCTGCCGTCTGCCCGCTCCGCTCCGGTACATCGGTCACACTGCTGGCGCCCGGTCGCCTTGTGGATACGGCGCTGGCTGCTGCCGATCTGCTGGCAGAACGCGGGATTTCTGCCGGCGTTCTGAAATTGAACCGCATCCATCCGCTTCCGCTGGACGCCATCCTGTCCGCCGCCTCCGACCGTCTGGTCGTTCTGGAGGAATGCGCGGCGCAGGGGTCTGTCGGCGTCGATCTGGCTGCCGCCGCCTGCAACCTGCCGATTCGTGTGCTGCCGCTCAACTGCGGTGACCGGTACATTCAGCAGGCGTCGGTGGCGGAACAGCTGGCCGCCTGCGGCCTCGATCCGGAATCGGTCGCCCAGCGCGCCGAGGCGTTTGCCTGCGGCGATTGACCTCGTTTTTTTGATACGGCCTGCTTCGCCGCGCAGCCCGTGACAATGCAATGCGGCGGAGAAAGGAATGCTGCTTGCTTATGCGTCTGGATCTTGCCATATTTCGGCGCGGCCTGACAGACAGCCGGGAAAAAGCGCGCCGCCTGATTCAGAGCGGGCTCGTTTCCGTCCAGGGTCAGCCGGTTACCAAACCGGCACTGGATGTTTCGGAGGACGCGGTCATCGAAATCGCGGAGCACGACGACTTTGTCGGCCGCGGCGCGTATAAGCTGCAGGGCGCGCTCGACGCATTCCGACTCGACCTCACCGATCAGGTCTGTCTGGACATCGGTGCATCCACCGGCGGCTTCACGGAAATTATGCTGCGCCGCGGCGCACAACGCGTCTATGCGGTGGATGTCGGGACAGGGCAGCTGGCTCCGCGTCTGGCCTCTGACAGCCGTGTAGTCAATCTGGAAAAGACCGATGCCCGCACACTGTCGCGGGCGCATTTTCCCGTCCCGCCGACGTTCTGCTCGGTGGACGTCTCGTTTATTTCCCTCTCCCATATCATTCCGCATCTGGCCTCGGTGTTTGACGGCACGTTCCTGACGCTCATCAAACCGCAGTTTGAGGCCGGTCGTGCAGACGTCGGCAAGGGCGGTCTTGTCCGAAAACCGGCCGTTCATCTTCGAATTCTGCGCGATTTCTGCACCATGCTCACCGAAAACGGCCTTCGGCTGTCCGGCCTGATGGTGAGCCCTGTGCGCGGTGGAGACGGCAATATCGAATATCTCGCAACGTTTTCCCGCACGGGTACCGGCCGGTACCCGGAGCTTTCATCCGTTGTACGGCAGGCGTTTGAAGCCCCGCATGGAGGTGTTGTATGAATCTGTATATCCTGCCCAATACACAGCGCGACCCGGATTTTCAATATACGCAGACGGCGGCGCGCATCTGCGCCGAGGCCGGTGCATCCGTCCTGCTGCCGCCCAATGTGCCACTGCTGCCGGATCGCCGCAATATCACCTCCGCGCCGTCGGCGGTGCTGTCCGATTTCGTCCCGGACGCGATCATCGTTCTCGGCGGTGACGGGACGCTGCTGCGCGCCTCCCGCGAGGCGGCGCCGCTCGGCATCCCCATGCTCGGCGTCAATCTCGGCAATGTCGGCTTCCTCACGGAGCTGGATCGCCACTCCCTGCCGCAGCTGTCGCGCATCGTCTCCGGCCATTACCGCATCGAGGAGCGCATGATGCTCCGTGCAGCCATCCTGCGGGACGGCTGTGAAATCTATTCGGCCTGCGCGCTGAACGACTGCATCATCACCCGCGGTGAAACCTTCCGCAACATCTCCCTGCGCCTGTCCTCCGATCGGCAGGAGATCAAGACATTTTCCGGGGACGGACTGGTCATTTCCACCCCGACCGGCTCCACAGCCTATTCGCTGTCGGCGGGCGGCCCGGTGGTCGATCCGGCTGCCGGAGTCTTTGTCGTGACGCCGATCTGCGCTCACGCGCTGTATGCGAAATCCTTTGTGCTCAGCGACAGCCGCGAAATCCGCGTTGAATCGCGGAACGATAACGGCAAGGCTGTCCGCTTCTCATGCGACGGCGTTGACTCCATCCCTGTCTATGACGGGGATACGGCGGTCATCACGCGCAGCACGCTGACGACGCGTCTGATTCGTCTGAACGGAGACGATTTCTTTGAAAAACTGAACTCGAAATTATCGGAACGCTGATGGAAGCGCCGAACATGATAAGAAAGGAAACGGTTCAACCATGAAGTTTCAACGTCACAATCTGATCCTGAAGCTGATCGAGGAAGAGCCCATTGAAACGCAGAAGGAACTGTCCGATCTGCTCCGCGATGCCGGTTATATGGTCACACAGGCCACGGTTTCCCGCGATATCAAGGAGCTGCGCCTGGTGAAGGCACTGGATCAGGCCGGCCGCTACCGGTACATGGTGGCCTCGTCGGACGCGGGCAATGAATTTTCTGCACGCTTCCGCAACATTTTCCGGGAGAGCGTGGTTCGCATCGACCATGCCGGGCATATGGTCGTCATCAAAACGCTGACCGGCGTAGCCTCGGCTGCCGCCGCCGCCATCGACAATATGAACCCACCGCACATCGTCGGCAGCCTGGCGGGGGACGATACGATCTTCCTTGTCATGCGTGACGAAAAGCACGCCGGGGAATTCTGCGACGCCATCCGCGAAATGCTCAGTTAGTCCGGGCGATCTGCCGTTGAGGGAGGGAGCACCATGCTGAATCTGCTGCACATTGAGAATATTGCCGTGGTTGCCCGGGCAGAAATCGCATTTCAGCCCGGGTTGAACGCGTTGACCGGTGAAACCGGCGCCGGGAAATCCATCATCATCGATGCCATCGGCGCACTGCTGGGCGAACGCACCTCGCGGGATATCATTCGCACCGGCGAAAAACAGGCGTTTGTCTCCGGTGCTTTCAGCGGCTGCGGGGATGCTGTTGCCGCCTGTCTGGAATCGCTCGGCCTGCCCGTCGGCGAGGACGGGATGCTGACCGTTGCACGCCGTGTCTACGCGGACGGACGCAACCTCTGCCACGTCAACGGCATGAATGCCCCGCTGGCCGCACTCAGGACGCTGGGAGCGCTCCTCTGCAAAACCCTTGGACAGCACGACAGCCGCTCGCTGCTTGACCCGGTCGAGCATCTGAAGCTGCTCGACCGATATGCCGGGACGGAGGCACTGCTGGCCGACTATCAGGCCGCCCTGCATACGCTGAAATCCATCCGCGCCGAACAACGGGCACTCCTGGCCGATGGTGCGGATCCGATTCGCCGCCGCGAGCTGCTGACCCATACCATTCAGGAAATCGAATCGGCGAACATTGTGGAGGGTGAGGATGAACGCCTGACGGAACGGCGGGCGGCAGCACAGCACGCCGGAAAGAAAGCGGCAGCACTCTCCGCCGCACTCCGCGCACTGGAGGGCTTCGAAACCTCCGCACCCGAAAGCGTCGAAGCATCGGTTCGGGCGCTGACACCGCTCTGTGGGCAGGGCTTCGCGGAGCTGGATACTGTTGCCACTGCACTGACGGATGCTGCCGTGGTGCTGCGTGACAGCATGGACACGCTCGAAGCTGCGCTGGAAGCGTCCACCTTCTCCGAACAGGAGCTGGACGAAATGGAAGCGCGCCTGTCGCAGCTGGCTTCCTTAAAACGAAAATACGGCGGCTCGCTGGCTGCTGTGGCTGAGGCGCTGGAATCGGCGCGCTCGGAGCTGGATCGCCTGGCAGATGCCGAGGTGCGTTCCGCACAGCTGGCGGAGGCCTATGCCGTGCAGTACGAACAGACGCGTACACTGGCAGAACGCCTGTCCGAAGCGCGGCAACGCGCCGCAGCGGAATTTTCCGACCGCATCTGCGGCGAACTTGCCTACCTCTGCATGGGTGGCTCACGCTTTTCCGTCCGCTTTGACCGCCGAATGCGCGACGGCCGCGTCATCCTCGGAAATGACGGAATTGATCTCGCCGAGTTCTACTTCTCCGCCAACCGCGGAGAACAGCAGCGGCCGCTCGCGAAAACGGCTTCCGGCGGTGAGCTTTCGCGCATCATGCTTGCACTGAACACGGTGCAGCCTGTGGAAGGTGCGCCGACGCTGGTGTTTGATGAAATCGACGCCGGAATCAGCGGCATCGCCGCCTCCCGCGTCGCCCGCCGCCTGGCGTCGCTGGCCGCAGGTGGGCAGGTGCTCTGTGTGACGCACCTGTCGCAGCTCGCTGTCTTTGCGGATACCCATTTCCTGATCCGGAAAGCGCAGCAGAATGACCGCACCCTGACCGAGGTTTTGTCACTTCCGGAGGCCGGAAGGGTCGATGAAATCGCCCGCATCAACAGCGGTGACATGGTCACAGACGCGGTGCGCGCCGCCGCCGCCGAGCAGCTGGAACAGGCGCGACAGGCAAAATCCGACCCGCTGCACGAAATCTGACCTGATCACGCCCGAAAATTTTTCAAAAAAAATTTCGGGCGTGATTTTTGAATTCTGCACTGCGCTATTTCAAAATCTGATGCACTGGCGGGGATTTTAATCCGAAAATTTTTGAATTCATAATTTTGACGAATCTCAATAGAAAATGGCTTTTCGAAAAATACAAGACTGAAATCAACAGAAAAGAATGGAATATACGCTGAAATCTGTATATTCCGGAGGATTAAGCAGACAAACAACCTGAATGGAATCCCCGCGAAAAACGGGAATCGAATTTTGAACTTTCTACTTTTTAATATTTCGAACTTTTGAAACGATTTCATTTTTTAACAGAAACGGTGTTTGGACTGAACCTGAAAAGAAAATCAAAGTAAACAGTCCCAAAAAAGCAAAAAAGGACAATTTCAGATACTTTTTGGATGAATAACAACGATTTGACTTTGACTGAAATTTCGGATAAAATGATAGAGCTTTAAGCTCGATTGTCCCCGCCGAGCGAGGACAATGGTAGAATAATGACAGGAGGCAAATCCCCATGAGCAAAAAGCTTCGCATTCTTGCACTGGCTCTTGCTGTTCTGATGCTGGTT
>CAZEUG010000021.1:0-28852 GCA_964515055.1 uncultured Oscillospiraceae bacterium
TCAAACCGACTGCATCCACATCCGCGAGCGCAGCCGCACTCTGCAGCAGGACGGCACAGCTTTTCCCGGTTCGTGTAAAGCCGTCCTGCGCCGCTGCGAATGAAATCAGGATATATGCATCCGGCCGCTGCGCCTTGATTGCCTCAAAAACGGGAATCAGCGGCTCCAGCTCCGGCTGTGTTTCAAAAAGAAAATCGGACGCACCCAACGAAAGAAACGCGTTGGCAACCGCCAGATAATCGTCAGAAGTCCCCGACGCAATGGGGCCGATATCGGCAAAGACCCGCACCGGGGTATCCTGAACGGCCTGACAGGCGAGGCTGTACCCGGCAGTCAGAAGCTGCCCCCAATCCTCAGCGGTCTCTTCCGCAAAAAAGACCGGATTGCAGGAAAACGTATTGGTTTTGATGGCCTGTACCCCGGCCGCAATGTACTCCCGGTGAATCTGCAGCACTGTATCCGGATCCGTCCGGTTGGCCGTTTCACAGGGCACATCCGTTTGTGCCAGTGCGGCATAATACGTGCCAAATGCGCCGTCAAATAAAAGGGAATCAGGCAAACTCTGAAAATTCATGCAACCTCCTGCTCAATATCCGTTGGCCTGCAAAAGTGCCAGCGCAGTGGCCGGACTGTCGGCGCCCGATGCGTTCTTGACCGGCGCGAATTCCCGTGTCCGTTCCACCTGTAAAATCGCCATGCGCTCCAACGCGTGAAACGCGTCAAAAATAAAGCTCTCGAACTTCAGAGCGTTTGGCGCGGTCGGTCGAACCTGCTGATCCGAATGCGGATCCCAGAATGGAATCGCCTTGTGCGCCGTATGCATCGGCAGCCCGAGCTGACAGATCGACTGAACCGCATCCAGACGGAGGATGTGCGTGACAATGTTGGCATCCCCATACAGCCATGCACCAGAAGCGTCCACCGCAGAACGCATCTCCGGCGTCAGCTCTGTGTATTCAATAACACAGGGCTTGCCGTCTCTCTGACAGAAAACGCCAACCCGCTCATCGGGTGCGCCTTTGCAGACGGATTTGCTGGCACAGGGCGCACCATCTCGATCAAAGAAGCCGACGAACAACGGATCCGCCGGTTTGGCGAGCGCGTTGTCAATTCCGCAGAAAAAGACGTGAACCACACCGCGACGCGCCATGTCAACCAGTGCGCCAGACGCGTGCAGCGCGGCAAATACACCGCCATTCCCGTCGGGGCCTTCCGCAATCCGTCCACGGTCGGCCAGCAGGATTCGGCCGCTGGTATCCATGAGCGGCAAAACCGCCTGCTTGAAAAAGAAAACCTGCTGCTCCGAAAGGCCGAAAAATGCGTTCTCTTTGAAAAATGCAAGGGTCTGCTGCTCGTTTTCCACACTGGTCATCAGATACCACGGAATGACACCGCCTGTTTCGGCTTCCAGCTTCCGGATTCGCGCAGCCAGAAGACCAAACAGCGACGTCCCGATGCCGACGTCAAAGCACCCCTTCGGCCCGGCATAGCCGAGCCGCGTGCCCTGCCCACCGGCCATGGTGACCACCGCAACGGCACCATCATGAATCAGCGCACAGCCCCGCTCGGTCAGAACGGCAGCTTCCGCATCGGAAAACGACTGCACGGAAACAGAGGGAGCGGGGGAGATGGTTCCGCCGAGCGTCGGCGAAGTGTCCGCAGCGCGGAAAAGCTGATTCAAATACGGCAAATCAAGCTGCTCCAGAGCATCCAGATAGGCGGAGCGGGTCGATTCGTCCAGATCGTCGATGCCATACAGCAGGTGTGACTGCCCAAAGGATGCAAGCCTGTCTTGCAAAGATTCATTCATAAAAAACAGTTCCCTTTCCGGATATCAAAGCATCCAGCTGATTCAAAAGGATGGCGCGGTCGTTTGGCAGCTGATCGTGCATCACAGCCTGTAAAAGCGCCTGAAGCAATTGACCGACAGCAGCGCCACGAATGCCGCGATGCAGCAAATCCGCACCGTTGACCGCCAGCTGCTGCAGCGTGCAGCAGTCTCCATCGGCCTGGATGCGATGAACGAGCTGAGCGGCCCTGAAAGCGGTAGCCGCGCCGTCGGCATCTGCATGAACCGAACGAATGGCGGTCTGCAAACGAATCCAGCCCAGCAGCAGCTCAAAGCCGAGCTGACCGGCCTGCTCCCGCAACGCCGCCCGATCCGTGGGCAGCGGCTCCGAACACCGCTCCAAGAGCGTTCGAACGGCCTGCAAAAGGCGATTCGATAAACGCAGCCGCCGCAGCGCAGCCATCCCATCGTCAAACGGCAGCTGAAAACAGAGCGCCGCCAGACGGAGGGAAAAGGACGCCGGAAGCTGCTTGCAGACCTTCGCTGCAATTGCCAGCTCGCTGGCACTCAGCCGCTGAAGCTCTGGCAGACAGGTGTTCAGCACCGGTGCATAAGAGACGATGACATCGGCAGCAGCCCGGCCGCACAGCAGCTTTTCCAGCTCAGAGGTGATTCGTTCGGCTGAAATCGCGGAAAGCAATGGCGCACAAGCAAAAAGCGCCTGCGCGGTTTCCGGCTCAATCGAAAATCCGAGCGACGATGCAAAACGCACGGCGCGCAGAACGCGCAAAGCATCCTCCGTCAATCGTTTCATCGGTTGACCGACACAGCGAATCAGACCGGCCTTCAGGTCTGCCACACCGCCAAAAAAATCCCGCAGGCCATCCGTTTCATTGTATGCCATGGCATTGACGGTGAAATCCCGGCGGGCAGCGTCTTCATACAGGGAGCGCGTGAAGCAGACCGCATCCGGATGCCGCCCGTCGGTGTATCCGAGATCAACCCGATAGGTGGTCACCTCAAACGGAATCTGATCCAGAAGCACCGTGACCGTCCCATGCTGGATGCCGGTATCAAAAGTTGGCAAATCGGAAAAAATCGCCTGAATCTGCGCAGGCAGTGCGCTGGTTGTGATATCAATGTCGGTCGGCTGACGCCCGAGCAATGCGTCCCGAACGCAGCCGCCGACGATATAAGCTTCGGCACCGGCTGATTGCAGGCGCCGAAGCATTTCTTTTGTCTGCGGGGAAAGCGACTGGAAGAACGCGTTCATGCGCTGAACTCAGCCGACACCACAGCGAGTGGCTCCAGACGCAGATGAAGTGTACCGTCTGCATCCATTGTCCCGTTCAGCCCGTTCGGAAGCTGCGCCCAATCCTCCGATTGCAGAGTCACCTCAGCGGCCTCCATCGACAGATTGACCACGAGCAGAACGCGCCGACCGTCCTCGCAGCGTTCCCAGATTCCGGCCAACACCGGCCGCTCCGAAATTGCCGTCGGTCGCCCGGCACAGTGCCCGCAGAGATTCGGAAGCTCACACGAAACAACCGGCGGGCGCAGCATCTGCCCGGTGATGAAAAATTCATTCAGCCGATAACGGGTCTGGACAAGCTCGCGATAGAAATTCCGCTGCTCCGGTGCCCATGACAGATACTGCCCCGGAGAGCACCAGCCCATTGACTCGCCGTACAGGAAGGACTGTGCCGCAAAAATGCGGACAGCTTCCATGTCCTGTGCACCTCCGTAGTTGCGGCCGAAGTAGGTGATATACCCGGCGTAGATGGCCGACAGCGCCGGAACCTGACCGTCATGCGTCCAGTCCCAGGAAAGCATCCCGGACAGATGCCGCATATACGGCTCGCCGGTACACTCTGTCGTCAGCGTTTTGCCAAGCGGTGCAGTGCGTTGAATGGCATCCAGCATGCGGTTGTACGCCTCTACCCACCAATCACCGCCGCCGGCGGGATGGTTGTGCGTCTCGTCACAGCAGAGCGCGGGCGGAGCCGCGGCAATCTGGTCGATGTAAACGGCATCCGCATTCAATTCCTTCAGAATGCGGTCACAGACCGAACGAACTGTATCGTTCCAGACACCGCTCTGCGGACACATGACAGCCAGACGGACATCGCTTCCGTCCGACTCCTTGGAGCCATACGTTTCCGAGATCACCTGCTGCTCTGCATCCTTGCACGCGCCGGGCCTGGCCAGCGTAGAAAAGAGCCAATCCGACGTGCCCTGATCCCGCGTATCCCAGAGCCGCCCGTTGATATAGGGCATCACGCGAATCCCATGCTCCTGTAAACGGTCAAATGCGTGGGGAATGAAATCATGCGTCGGGAAATAGTGTGGATAATCGTTGTCAAACGGGATGCGGTGCCAGTTGTAGACGTGGATGGCGGAGGGCACACCGAGGTCTTCCGTTGCATGAATCAGCTGATCCACAGATGTGGTGCTGTTGCTCAGCCCACCGGACCACCAGTGTGGCGTTTCCCGCATCCAGCGCGGAACGTCCGGCCGACCGAATTCCGGGAGCCAGGGCGCTTCTGTGTGGACAAACGAGCGGTAGAGCAGCGTGGCGTCATACCAGTCCCCGTCAAAGAGCGCCCAGACCAGTCGTCCGCCGAGTGTCTGCGAATTTCTGGAATGCGTCAGGTCAGATGCTGGAACATCCGCAAACAGCGTCAGATGCGTTTCGTCTCCCTCCGGGCAAACGTCATAGACCAGACGCTTCGTGGCCGCCGTGCGGTCATGCACACCGAGATACAGCCCGTGACGCGTGGCCTCATCATAGCAGGCCATGTATGCGGCAGAAACATGGATGGACGAATAAACGTGATCCCGCTTCAGCTTCTGCCCCGGCAGACCACGTACCAGAGCACCGGGGCCGAGCGGATAGAAAATGCAGGAAGTGTCGGAAACCAGCGTAATCGGCAGCTGCGGGTAGGTCAGGGACTGCAGCGACCAGTCCTCTGACAGCACCGAACAGGACACGCTCCATTCAATGGATGCATTGTCCTTCGGCATCGCAGAAAGAAAGACCTGAATTTCCGGTCGATTGAAGGTCAGCTGTGTGCCGTCCGAAGAGACAAACAGAGACCAACCTGTCAGAGAGTCCAGCGTTTCAGTTTGGTTGTCAGAGAAATGCCGGACACAGAGCGAGAAAAGGGAAGCGCACCCGGAAAACCAGTCGGTCTTTGTGCGGGTATCGCGCAGCTGCGTCAGTGCGGCACCGTCAGCGAGACAGGTCAGTGTGACACAGAAATCCCGCGAACGGAGGAAAAAGGAACGTTTACCTGCTTGCATGAAAACCCCTGCCTTTCATCGCATTTGTTGCTCGGTTACAGATCGTAGAAAGAAAGCTTGATCCGGTACGTCAGCTTCTGGAACGGGTTGATACGCAGAATGGTGCCGTTGACCCGCTCCGCTTCACGACCCATAATATACATATTGGCCGGTTCGATGCCAAGAGCATAGTCTCCGGAACGCATGGATTTCCACTCGCAGAGATTGGGCAGATTCTGCTGCTCATACGAAATGGCAGCACCGACGCCGAGCGTCGGGTTTTCAGCCCGAACCGTACACCAGCCGTTTGCATCAGCTTTCAGCTTCCGGAAGAAGACGTGCTCAAAGAAATCGTCTGCAGGCGGAATGATCGTCGAGGCTGCATCCAGTCCCTCCTCTGCTTCCGGCGTCCGAGCAATGCAGGTGTTCTCCGGAAAAATCAGCTTCAGATCCTCACTCAGGAAGGGGAATCCGAAGTTCATGTGGTACAGCAGGCAGAACTCTTCCTGCGTAAAGCCGATGTTTTCCAGCTCATCCGTGATGGTCAGGCTGTTTTCGCCGAGCGATGTTGCAATGGAACGGTGCAGAAGCAGGTTGTGCTGGAACAGTGCGCTTTCACGCATGGTGCCGCTGGCTTCGATTCGATATTCATCTCCGTCCCAGAATGCTCTGGCACAGAGATTTTCTGCGGGCGTGACGCCGATGTTGCCGTGGCACTGATGGAATGTGCCGTCATCCTCCACGCTCTCCGGACCGGCATTTAATAGTCCGGACGTGAAGAGCATCCCACCTGAAACGGTGCGCGAAAACTGACCGGGTACCGGCTGACCGTACAGCTGGTTGGTGAGCCCGTTTTTGGACTGCTGGGACATGGTAATCCCTTTGTAGCGCAGCACGGGAATGTCCAGACACTTGTCCGGAAGCGCGACAAATTCCAGCCCGCTGCCCGTGCGAAATTCGAGCGCAGAGGTCCCCTTGGCCTTGCCGCTGTCATATACCATTGGCGTGACACCGGCCATGTTGGAAGGATTGCCGACGTAGCGAAGCAGCTCCTTGCGCGTATATTGTTTTCCAAACAGAGTTGCCATCTGTTATAACCGCCTTTCTTTTCAGGTCTGTTGCGAATGTCAGCGGGCGAGACGTGCTTCCAGCGCAGCACGCTTGTCTTCGAAGCCTGGCTTGCCGATCAGGGCATACATATTCTGCTTGTAGGCCTCCACGCCGGGCTGGTTGAACGGGTTCACACCGAGCAGATAGCCGGACAGTCCGCAGGCAAATTCGAAGAAATAGACCAGCTCACCAAAGGTGTAGGCACTCGGTGCATCCAGTTCGACCGCAATGTTCGGAACGCCGCCGTCCACGTGCGCCAGAACGGTGCCGAGACGTGCCATCCGGTTCAGCTCATCCAGCTCTTTCCCGGCCATGAAGTTCAGACCATCCAGATTGTCTTCCGACATCGGGACCAAAATCTGCGAACCGGAACGGTCGAAGCTGACGACGGTTTCAAACAGATTGCGCATACCCTGCTGGATGTACTGCCCCATGGAGTGCAGATCGGCGGTCAAATCGACAGAGGCCGGGAAAATTCCCTGATTGTCCTTGCCTTCGCTTTCGCCGTACAGCTGCTTCCACCATTCGCCGACATAGCGGAACCGCGGTTCATAGGCGGCAATAATTTCGGTGGTGAAGCCCTTGCGGTAGAGCGCGTTGCGCGCCGCGGCATACTGCCAGGCCGGATTGTCAACGGACGGAACGGCCACACGGTCTGCCATAGCAGCAGCACCGTCCAGCATGGCCTGAATGTCGATCCCGGCCACCGCGATCGGCAGCAGACCGACCGGCGTCAGGACGGAGAAACGGCCGCCGACGTCATCCGGAATGACAAACGACGTATAGCCGAGCGAATCCGCCAGCGTTTTCAGCGCGCCGCGTGCGCGGTCGGTCGTTGCATAAATCCGGTTCTTTGCACCGTCAACGCCGTAGCGTTTTTCGATCAGCTCCCGGAAAATCCGGAAGGAAACGGCCGGTTCCGTTGTGGTGCCGGATTTCGAAATGACGTTGATGGAGTAATCGACACCGTCCAGCAGCCCGATCAGCTCCTCGGCCTGTGCGGCGGAGAGGGAGTTCCCGGCAAAGAAAATCTTCGGCGAACCCTTTCCGGCAGTCAGATTATAGTTGGGGGATTTGACAAACTCAATGGCGGCACGCGCTCCCAGATAGGAACCGCCGATGCCGATGACCAGCAAAACGTCGGAGTCGGAGCGAATCTTGTCCGCAGCAGCCTGCACAGCGGCAACCTCTGCACGGTCGATGGTTTTCGGCAGAGAGAGCCAGCCTAAAAAATCATTTCCCAGACCGGTGTGGCCGACGAGTGTCGCGTGTGCGGCAGGCAGCTCCGCCATCACTTCATCGATGGGCGCAAAGGAACGCATATTTTGAACGGAAACGGATAATGACATAAATAACATCTCCTGAATTTGATATTCTGACTGTCTGAATGTCAGCAGCAGCAACATTATACCACATTTCCCGCACGTTTACAACAGCGGGAAACCGACGGATCAACGAACCGGCGTGACGGAAAAATCCGTGAATTTGACCAATCGCAGATCCGGCACGCACGAATTGACAAACAGCCCGACATACTGCGCCTGTGCGGCATCCGGATAGGTGTATCCGCCCTGCCGAATCCAGTCCGCATCCTCGCCGTTGCGATAGAAGCAGTCGAAATGCTGCCCGCGCTTTTCCACGCGAATCCAGTAGGGCGTTTCCGGCCCGTCCCGCATTCCGCCCAGACTGTCTGCATCCACCTGATCGGTGTAGACCTTGTTGAAAAAACCACGGGAGGACATCGCCCCGGCGTACAGCAAGCCGCCGACATCGTCCCATGGCTTGTCCAGCGTGTTCTTGACGACAATGCCATGCATGGCGTAGGGTGTGGTATAGCCTTCCCAGGCAATCCGGACCATGGCATCAAAATCGCCCTCGACCGGAATGCGATTCCAGAGAATCCCGTATTCCATGCGGTTGGAGCGCACGCTCGGATATTGATGCTGACTCCCGGCAGCGCGGATATAGAGGTGCTCACCGGCTGCCCCGAATTCGGCAGCCGTGCCGCGCCAACAAATCCACCGCGCCTCGTCGGGCGGGATACAGAAATCCAGCTCCGCTGCCTGACCGGCGGTGCCGGTTTGCGGCCGAATGGCGGCTACATGGTTGCCGCAGGCTTGCAAAAATAGCCGGAAGGCAACCGTTTGCGTTTCGCCGGGCGATAGCGTGACGGATACCTGATCAGCAACTTCCCCGTCCAGCAGACAGAGAATCTCCGCCGTGCCGACAATGCTCCCAAGGTTCTGAACGTCAGCCGAAACTGTGAAGGGTTCGTCTGCTGAAGGCGCCATCACCCGATCCGTCCGCGTATCTCCACAGTGCCAGATGGGCGGGCGCGGCTCTGTGACCGCTACAGCAAACGGAACGCCGCAAACGGACAGGGACGTGGTCGCCTGATCATATGCCACTGCGGACAGAACAAACCATCCATCGGTATCATGCGCCAGATAACAGATCTCCCGACTGCGTACCATCCCATTTTCCAGAACCTGACCGTCCAACGAGCCGTCTGCTCCGTCATTGCGCAAATGCACCCGGATTTCGGACGGCTGACCGGCGAGGAGCGTGTGATTGCCTTCCACCGCCAGAACGGAAAAACGAGGCGTTTCCGTCGTTTCAGACGGCGGCGCAGCGTCAAAGTCGGTGCCCCAGGCAGACGGCTGACTGCCCATTTCCAAAACCAGCTCGCCGCCGCCCGTGATCTCCGCGTGAGACAGCCAGCAGCGCCGCAGCTCTGTGCCGTTGAGCGTGGCTGACTGAATGTAAATGTTTTCCGGAGAGTTGCCGTTGGCCGTGACCGTGAACGTTTTGTCGCCCGGCAGATGCAGTGTCCAGCGGTTGAAGGCCGGAGAAGTCAACGTATAGCAGGGTCTGGCCGGGCAAGAGGGGAACAGTCCGAGAGCCATCAGGGCAAACCATGCACTCATGGCACCGGAATCGTCTTCCCCATATAAGCCACCGGGCGCCAGCGAATGCACGGTGGGCATATATCGCCGACAGATCTCCATCGTCCTGTCGGGTCTGCGCGCAAAGGTGTAGATAAATGGAATATGGAAGGCCGTTTCGTTGATGTGATTGAAACGGTTGTGCGAAAACGTCCCGTCAATGTGCTCAACCATTCGCTGATCGCCGCCCATCAGATTGATGACGCCCTGAATGTCGTGCGGAACCAGCGTGGTGTATTCCCAGGGCGAGCATTCGCAGAACCCTCGCTTGTGGGAATCGTTCGGGTTGAAGGGCTCCACCCAGGAACCGTCGGCACGTCTGCGCCGGACAAACCCTGTCTTCGGGTCGAACACGTTCCGATAATTCTGCGCCCGCCGCGCAAAATACCGGGCATCCTCATCATAACCGAGAGCCCGCGCCAGCTGCGCGGTACACCAGTCATCGTAGGAAAATTCCAGCGTGACGGAGACGGAAAAATCGCGCTCGCTGTTGGCCTCATCCGCCGGTAGATACCCCAGTACATCATAGGCCGCCGGAACGCCATCCACACCGCGCTGCGAAGCAGCATCGTCTGACAGCACGGCAGCCGCGCGCTTCATCCCTTCGTAAGCGACCTCCGCATCAAAGTTGCGGCGCCCCTTCAACCAGGACTCCGTCAGGACGCTGGACGCATGGTGCCCGGTCATGCACGGAATCAGACCGAGACAGGGTGCAGGGGACATGGGCAGACGACCGGCCTGACGATAGGTCTCAACGAGCGTCCATGCAACGTCATCCTGTCGCTCCGGCTCCAGCAGATGGTGGAGTGGGTGCGTAGAACGGAACGTGTCCCAGAGTGCCCACATATCGCTGTAAAAATGGCGGCCGTGGCTGTCCTGCGTGTGAGGGTGCCCGTCTGCACCCAGGAAAAAGTGGCCGCCCTCCTCGTCGTATTCGACCGGCAGGTTGAGACAGCGGTACAAATCCGAATAGAAAATCCGCCGGAGATTGTCGTCAGGCGTCTCAATCTCGATCACGGAGAGCGCACGATCCCACGCATCCTTGCATTCGCAGACCACCCGCTCAAAATCATCGTCCGGAATCTGTGCATCCAGATTGCGCGCCGCCTGCTCTACACTGATGTAGGAAATGCCAACGCGGACAAAGACGACCTCGCCTGCCAATGTGGAAAAAACAGGTGCCGCACCGAACTTCCGACCGCCTGCCGAAATGGCCTCCGGCTGAATCTGACCGTCCTGCCAGTAAATCACCCGCTCAAACGGCTTGGAAAGGCGCAGCGTGAAATACACTCGGGTTTCCGGCGTGTTGGGATACCCGATCGGATAGACGCCGTAGCCGCACAGCTCCCGGTTTCCGTGCGCCTCAATGTGGCCGTCATACCCGAGTGCATACCGACAGAGCGTGTGCGAGAGATCAATCATCAGCCGCGCATCGGTCGCCTCCGGGTACGTCAACCGGAAGATGGAACAGTTCTTCGTTGCACTCATTTCTGCACGAATCCCGTAGCGGAGCAGATCGACAGCATAATATCCGACCTCCGCGGTCTCATGCTCGTGCGAAAAAGGCGAACAGAAGGAAAGCTCATCCACTGAAATCGCCCCGACCGCCGGCATGAGCAGGATGTGCCCACGCCCGCCGGAACCGCCGATTCCTTCCGTGTGGGTGTGTGAAAAGCCGAGAATCTGATCATCGTTGTAATCGTATCCGGCGTTGTTGAGAGAAAGCGTGTCCGGGGCAAGCTTGACCATGCCGTGTGGCATTTGCGGGCCGACAATCGCCTTGCCGGAACCGGTTGTCCCCATGAGTACGCTGACGGAATTGCAGAGACGCATCCAAAGTAACCTCCCAGAAATCAGGTTGGGGCGTTTCCTCCCCATCTCCATAAATGGTAGCATGATTGCCCGTCAAATGCAAGAATCATTTGCAGCGGACGTGAAAAAATACTTGCGCATCCGCAGACATTATGATATAATCAAGGTGCAACGGATACCATCCGTATGCTGAATGATGAAAGAATCAAGAGGTGTTGAACTCTGAAACAGACATATTTGATTGGCGCTTCCTATTACCCGGAATGGTGGCCGGAAGAGGAATGGAAACGCGATTTTGAAAAAATGGCCTCACTCGGCCTGAACGCTGTTCGAATGGGCGAATTTGCTTGGAGCTGGTATGAGCCGACGGAAGGCGAATATGATTTCGAACCGATGCGCCGCGCTGTCCGCCTCGCTGCGGAATACGGCATCAAAACCATCATGTGTACCACAACGGCAGTCTGCCCGCCCTGGCTGTACCGGAAGTATCCGGAGGTCAAAGGCGGCAACGACAACGGCATCTATGGCTTCGGCGGCCGAAAAGGGAACTGCCTCTCCAATGACACCTTCCTCAGCTATGCGAAAAAAATCACGGAGGAACAGGCCAAGGTCTTTGCAAACGACCCGAATGTCGTCGGCTGGCAGCTGGATAATGAGCCGGGCTTTCCGTTTATCTGCTATGACCCGTGCTGCGAAAAGAAGTTCCGGAAATGGCTGGAGAAGCGGTATGGAACGGTTGAAAAGCT
Source organism: uncultured Oscillospiraceae bacterium (assembly GCA_964515055.1). Lineage (GTDB taxonomy): Bacteria > Bacillota > Clostridia > Oscillospirales > QAMX01 > QAMX01. The sequence continues at coordinate 11,685 of CAZEUG010000021.1, forward strand.
GAATGACGCATGGTTCAGCATGATGTGGTCGCATCACTACACCAGCTTTGACGATTTCTTCCTGCCGGTCAATGCACCGGAGGGCGGCTGGTCGCCGGGAATGCGCCTTGATTACCGCCGCTTCTTCTCCGATAACTTCAACAATCTGCTCTCGGAGGAAGCGCGAATCATCCGTTCTCACGGTTCCAACCAGTTCATCTACACGAACTGGCCGGGTGCCAACTGGTCGGTCTCCTGCGAGGATGCCATCAGCTATCTCGACTACAGCGCATGGGATAACTACGTTTCCCTCCCTGCAGGCGATGCATACCATGTGCAGCTGCGCTCCTCCATGGAACACGATTTTGACCGCCGCCTCTCCAACGGCAAGCAGCAATTCCTGATTGCCGAACAGCTCGCAAACACCCCGGCGGATATTCGGCCGGAAGCGGTTCGGATGCAGACCTGGCTGGACGTGGCACACGGCGCATTCGGCAACATCTTCTTCGAGTTCCGCGTGCCGGTTGGCGGCCAGGAACAGAATTATCCCTCCATCCTGAACGCGGACGGCACCTTCAACACCTGTGAACCGGTGATTCGCAAGCTGTCTGCCGATATCAAAACCGTCTACCCGCTGATCGATGGCGCCAAAACCGTCTCCCCGGCCGCTTCCATCTACTCGTACCACAGCAGCTGGGCGACACCGGGATGGGTGGTCGATGGGCCGTATGATGAGGATTTCTTTGAGGCGCACGGCGGCTTCAAAAACGCGCTGCATCAGAATATGGACGTTGTTTTCCCGTCGGATGATCTGTCGGCCTACCGCCTGGTTGTCGCGCCGAACCTGATGATCCTCACGGAGCAGCAGCGCGCTCAGCTGGAACAATACGTCCGAAACGGCGGCGTTCTCGTGATCAACCCGCTGGCCGATACGCGGGACGAAGCCAATCGCATCCGCGAGGTTCGCCTGCCTGCCCTGTTTGACGGACAGTGCGGCGCTCATGCTGTTGCATCCGTCGATGCGGGCAGCATGGCCGCCCGTCTGAAGGGCGAACCCCTGATGGTTCGCTTCGATAACGGTAATGAATACAACATCGCCTGCAACCTGTATGAGCTGGAGGTGGACCCGGATGCGGAGGTGTTCGCCACCTATACCTGCGGCCGCCTCAAAGGGAAGGCGGCGGGCGTCGCCAAAAAGATCGGAAAGGGAACCGTTGTCCTCTATGCCTCTGATACACGGGACTACCGGTACTACGAAGAGCTGGCACGCGTCGCCAATCGCTATGCCAATATCGAACCGCTTCTGGATGCACCGGACGGTCTGATTGTCTCCTCCCGCGAAAAGGACGGACAGACGTACATCATTGCCGTCAATGCCAAGGAATCGCCAGTCAGCCTGACGCTTCAGAAACCGCTGTATGATGTTCTGAAGCAAAAGGAAATCAGCGGAACCGTCTGCGTGGACGGGCTGGACGTGCTGTTTGCCCGTGTTCTCTAAACGCAAAAAACACCTCTTCTGAAGCAGAAAGGAAGATCAAATCATGGCAGAATATGTGATCACAGATCAGAATTACGAAGCAGAAGTGGAACAGTCCACGCTGCCTGTCCTGCTGGACTTCTGGGCACCGTGGTGCGGTCCCTGCCGAATGCTGGCTCCGACGATTGACGAACTGGCAACCGAACTGGAAGGCCGCGTCAAAGTGGGCAAGGTCAATGTGGATGAAAATCCGGTGCTGGCCGTTCACTTTGGAATTGCATCCATCCCGACACTGCTCGTTCTGAAAAACGGACAGGTCGTGAACCAGGCCATCGGCGTTCAGTCTAAACAGGATATCCTGACGATACTGGCCTGAACAATCGAAACTGCTATCCTGCTGTCAGCTGTGCTGACAGCAGGTTTTTTTGTACCCATCTGCGACGGAGAAAAAGTGTGCAAAAGCTGCAAAATCACACTCCGACCGTCTGCACGGCAAATGCAGTCCTCAACAGCGCCGAACAACGATCAATCGGTCGAAGAATATCGATAAAAATTGACAGATATTCGGAAATTGTTGTTGCAAAGTTGCCGTGGGCGTGATATAATGAAAGAACTGAGAAATAAGAAAGCGAGAAAGAGCGAGTCAGTGGGTACACAATCCATTTCCAAACAGGCGCTTATGCGCCTGCCGGTTTATCTGAATTACCTGAAGTCTCTGCCGGTGGGTGCCCCGGCCAATATTTCAGCAACTGCGATTGCCGAAGCGTTGCATCTGCATGATGTTCAGGTTCGCAAGGATCTTGCGGTCGTCAGCTCGGGTGGACGGCCGAAGGTCGGATATGTGACCCAAAATCTGATTCATGACCTGGAACAGTTCCTTGGATACGATAATACCGATCATGCAGTGGTCGTCGGTGTGGGCAATCTCGGACGTGCGCTGCTTCTGTATGATGGATTTCGAACCTTTGGCCTGAACATCGTCGCCGCATTCGATCGGGATGAGGCGTTGATCGGCCAAACCATAGGCGATAAATGCGTCTTTCCGATGGAAAAGCTGGAAAACCTGTGTGAGCGTCTGAAAATCCGCATCGGTATTATCACCGTACCGGCCGCGGCGGCGCAGCCTGTCTGTGACGCACTGATCCGCGGCGGTGTTCTGGCCATCTGGAATTTTGCACCGACACACCTGAATGTTCCAAAGGGTGTGCTGGTTCAAAACGAGAATATGGCAGCGTCTCTGGCCATGCTGTCCAAACATTTATCCGAACAGATTCATCGGGAAGCGGACGTTGCCGGAAGAAATTGAACATGAGAAAGGACGGATATCATCATGAAAATCACCGTATGTATCGGCAGTTCCTGTCATTTGAAGGGCTCCAGACAGGTTGTACAGACCTTGCAGCGTTTGATTGCTGAGCATCAGCTGCAGGAGCAGGTTGAACTGAGCGGGACATTCTGTCTGAACAATTGTCAACACGGGGTGTCTGTCACCCTGGATGGAGAATTGCTTTCCCTTTCTCCGGAAACAACGGAATCTTTCTTCGCAAAACGCGTCTTGCCAAATGTGACCAAAGCAGAATAATCGAGCGGGAACGAGCTGAAACCCCGGCCAAACCAATCCGAAAGATGGGAGACAATTATGGCAACGGAATTTCTGAAACTCAAAAAATCAAACTGCAAAAACTGCTATAAGTGCATTCGACATTGCCCGGTCAAATCCATTCGTTTTACGGATAACCAGGCGCATATCTCACCGGATGAATGCATCCTCTGCGGCCAGTGCTTTGTCGTCTGCCCGCAGGATGCCAAACAGATCGTCAACGATACGGAAAAAGCCAAACGCCTGATCGCAGAAAACGAAAAGGTGATTGCGAGCATCGCTCCGTCCTTCGTCGCCAACTTCAACGGGACAGGGATTCATGCCATGGAAGCGGCGCTGAAAAAACTCGGCTTCTATGCCGCAGAGGAAACCGCAATCGGCGCAACGCTTGTCAAAACCGAATACGAAAAAATCCTGGCCAGAGGGAAGCGCGATGTCCTTATTTCCTCCTGCTGCCATTCGGTCAACCTGCTGATTCAGAAATATCATCCGTCGGTGCTGAAATACCTGGCCGATGTGATGTCTCCGATGCAGGCACACGCCATGGATATCAAACGGCGCTATCCGGATGCCAAAACCGTGTTCATCGGCCCGTGCATTGCCAAAAAAGACGAAGCCGACCGCTATCCCGGCATCGTGGACTGCGTCCTGACGTTTGAAGAGCTGTCGCAGATGCTTGCAGAACGCGATATTCAGCTTGAAAATGTACCGGATTCCTCCGAAGAAAGCCGCGCCCGACTCTTCCCGACCTGCGGCGGCGTCCTGAAAACGATGGACTGCTCTCAGTCGGACTATACCTATCTGGCGATTGACGGCACGGAGAACTGCCTGGCCGCTCTGAAGGATATTGAAAACGGCGAAATCCATCATTGCTTCATCGAAATGTCCATGTGCAGCGGCAGCTGCGTCGGTGGCCCGGTCATGGAAAAATACCATGCCTCACCGGTGCGCGATTACCAGCAGGTCACCTCCTATGCCGGTCAGCGCGATTTCCCGGTGGAACCGCTGCCGGATCAGCGGATGCGCAAAATGCACAGCTACATCGGCCTCAATCAGATTCGGCCAGGTATGCGTGAAATCGAATCGATTCTGCGCCAGATGGGCAAAACGAAGCCGGAGGATGAGCTGAACTGCGGCTCCTGCGGCTACAATACCTGCCGCGAAAAAGCCGTCGCTGTTGCACTGGGCAAGGCTGACCTGACCATGTGCCTCCCGTTCCTGAAGGATAAAGCGGAGAGCTTCTCTGATCATATCATTAACAATACGCCCAATGGCATCATTGTGCTGAACGACGAACTCGAGGTTCAGCAGATCAATGACGCGGCACAGCGGATTATGAACATCCGCAGCCGTTCGGATGTCATGGGTGAACAGGTCATTCGAATTCTGGATCCCAAGAATTTCATCAACGTTCGCGAAACGGGACACAGCATTCGCAATCACCGTTGCTACCTGGCCGAGTATGACCGGTATGTCGAAGAAACCATTACCTATGATAAAGATTTCCGCATCATCATCTGCATCATGCGCGATGTTACGGCGGAAGAGAAACAGCGCGCCAAAAAAGAAGAATTCAGCCACCGCACCATTGACATTGCAGACAAAGTGGTTGAAAAGCAGATGCGCGTTGTGCAGGAAATTGCATCACTGCTCGGTGAAACAACCGCAGAAACCAAAATAGCACTGACCAAACTGAAGGAGTCGATGGTGGATGAATAACCTCTGTGCAGACATTGCCTACTGCAACGTCAACAAACAGGGAGAGCAACTGTGCGGAGATCGCGTCGAAATCATCCGACAGGAAAATGGCCGCGATATTGTTGTGCTGGCCGATGGAATGGGCAGCGGCGTGAAAGCGAATATCCTTTCTACGCTGACCTCCAAAATCATTTCGACCATGATGTCAGAGGGAATGAAGCTGGAAGACTGCGTTGAAACCATCGCAGCCACACTGCCGGTCTGCTCGGTTCGCGGCGTAGCCTATTCAACCTTCACCATTCTCCTGCTCAATAACAATGAGGAAGCGGAAATCATTCAATATGACAACCCGCATGTCCTTCTGATGCGCGATGGAAAATATGTGGAAATGCCGGAAACCATTATGAACATCGGCGGAAAAGAGATCAGCCGTTCCCACGTGACACTGCGTGAAAATGACGTCTTTTTCTGCTTCAGCGATGGAGCTATTCATGCCGGCGTCGGCAAAAGCCTCAATTTTGGCTGGCAGAGAAACGATATCATTTCCTTCATGGAACCGGTCACGGCCTCTGACCTCGGCTTCACCGCGAAGACGCTGTCCACCATTCTTCTGGATGAGTGTAAACGCCTTTACGGCGGCGAACCGGGCGACGATACCACGGTCTGCACCGTGAAAATCCGTCGCCGCCAGCCGATGAATCTCCTGATCGGGCCGCCCTCCAACCGGGATGACTGCGATAAGATGATGTCGCTTTTCTTTGGCAAAGAGGGCAAGCACATCGTCTGCGGCGGGACAACCTCCACCATTGCCGCATCCTTCCTGAACAAACCGCTGATTCCGGACTTAACCTTCTATGACCCGGATATCCCGCCAACGGCTTTGATCGAAGGCGTCGATCTTGTCACCGAAGGCGTCATTACCATGAGCAAGGTGCTGACCTACGCCAAGGATTATATCGGCGAAAACACCCTTTATAATGACTGGACGTGCAAAAAAGACGGCGCATCGCAGATTGCACGCCTCCTGTTCGAAGAGGCTACCGATATCAACTTCTATGTCGGTCGTGCGGTCAACCCGGCTCACCAGAACCCCAACCTGCCCATCAACTTCAATATCAAAATGCGCCTGGTTGATGAATTGTCCGAATGCCTCGGAAAAATGGGCAAACGAATCAAGGTCAGTTATTTTTAACTGCACCATCCGGAACGCCGTTGCAGTTCATCAAAAAAGATGAGCCGAAGTGCGCCGAATGTGGTATAATATAAGAGCTGAATGAAGCACCGACAGAAAGGACGATATTATGCAAACTCTCGACGATCGCAATGTCAAAATCCCTGGCCAGCTTTCTTTTGAAAATATCACAACCTATTCGGTGAAAGATCGCCGCAATCTGGTTCGGATTGATAACCTTTTCAACCTGGATGACCCGATCGAACCGTATGATCACCCGGATTTTCAGGAGCTCTGCCGCCGCATCATTGCTGCACGCAGCTGCGGTGCCCCGGTCATTCTCTCCATGGGTGCCCACGTCATCAAAAACAATCTTTCCCGCTTCCTGATTGCTCTGATGCGCGAAGGCTTTATCACCCATCTGTCCGGCAACGGCGCCTGCAGCATTCATGACTTTGAGCTCTGCTACAACGGCGGAACGAGCGAAGATGTGCCGACTGCCATTGAAGACGGCTCCTTCGGTATGTGGGAAGAAACCGGTGCCTGGATGAATGAAGCCATTCAGGCCGGTGCCAAACGCGACCTCGGCTACGGCGAGGCACTTGCTGTCTACATCGATGAACACCCGGAACGCTTCCCGTATCGGGACGATTGTGTCCTCTACCAGGCATGGAAGCTCGGCATCCCCGCAACCTACCACATCGCTCTGGGCACTGATATCATTCATCAGCATCCGTCGGTCGATTTCGCCGCAATCGGTAAGTGCAGCGGGATTGATTTCCACAAGATGTGCCATTCGATTGCACACCTTGACAACGGTGTATACATGAACTTTGGCTCCGGCGTCATTGGCCCGGAGGTCTTCCTGAAGGGTCTTTCCATCGCCCGGAACCTGGGCTACCAGACCTTCCGCATCACAACCGGCAACTTCGACCTGATCAATCTTGGCGATTATCGCTGCAAAATTGGCTACGATGACCCGAATTACTACTATCGCCCACGGAAAAACATCGTCAATCGCCCGACCAGCGTGGCTGGACAGGGCTGGCACTTCTGCGTTGATCATAAGATCTCGCTGCCGAACCTGTACCGGACTCTGATGGCTCTCCGTGCGGAAAATCAGGCGAAGTAGGGGAGAAAGCCATGAAAGAATATATCTCCAAGGAAATGCTCTATGAGCGCTTCAGCCAGAAAAATCCGCAGCTCGTCGATCTTCTCCCGCAGATTGAAATGGCCGTTGTCGCAATTTGTGAATGCTATGCCAACGGCGGTCGTGTGTTCTGCTGCGGGAATGGCGGTTCCAGCTCCGACAGCGCACACATCGTGGGCGAACTGCTGAAAGGCTTCCTCCGTCAGCGTCCGCTGTCCGAGGAAGATCGGATGGCACTTTCCACCTACGGCGAGACGGGTGTTCTGATGGCTGAAAAGCTGCAGGGCGCACTGGCCGCCATTGACCTCACTACACAGCAGGCGATCATGTCCGCCGTCGCCAACGATACGGATCCGCGCCTGATGTATGCTCAGCAGCTCTGGGGTCTTGGCCGGGAAGGGGACGTCCTGATCGGTATTTCCACCTCCGGCAACGCCGAAAATGTGGTAGCAGCCGGAATTGCTGCCGCACAGAAGGGCATGAAAACCATCGCGCTGACCGGTGCCGGCGGCGGCAAAATGGGCGAATTGTTCGATATCCCCATCCGCGTCCCCAGCAGCTGGACGCCGGAAGTGCAGGAATACCATATCGCAGTTTACCACCTCCTGTGCGCACTCGTCGAAGACGCCTTCTTTGAAGCGTAATGTGCTGCACCTGACAGACTGCATCTCATCCCAAAAAGAAACTGCCCCAATCATGGGCAGCAGCAATGAAACACGGAACGACCACAACAGATCAAGCTGTTGTGGTCGTTCCTATCGATGCAACCATCGTATGATTGTAGAAATCCATGCAATCAACTCAGATGAAACAGGGGCGTGTCATTGGATGAAAAAACAAATCGCAATCCTTCTTTTCTGCGTGATACTCCTGCTCGCACTGGCCGGATGCCGTTCGATGTATCACGAAGCTGATATGATCGGGAAGACATCTGCTCAAATCGAAGCAGAATTCGGCCGCTTCGACTGCTGCGGTACGCCAGTCGGTGCAGATGGCTTGTATCGAAAGACATCTTGTGGGTATACCATCCAGGAAGCGAAAGCCAGTTTCCTCGGAAAAGACCCGGAAATTCTGTTTCTAATCACATTTGACGAGAATGGCATTGCAATTTCCTGCAGGGAAGATGTTCGTCCCGGTGGATGAATTCCGATTGGCCGAATCGGAACGGCGCACCTGAAGCCGTCTGCTGCGGATCCTGCTTTGCGACGCCACACCGCACTACAGCGTCCCTTTTCACAAGAGAACGCTGAATGCACTCGCCTCACTGCAACCAAAAAACCGACCTATGGTTCCATCCATAGGTCGGTTTGACTGTTTGACACTCCCCAATCAAAACAGAAATGTGTTTTGATTGGGGAGTTGTTCGTTGGCTTTGCACGTCAGCGCAGGGAAATTATTCCTCGTCGCCCTCTTCAAGAGCAGCGCGAACGGAAAGGCTGACCTTTTCGTTTTCGTTGTTGATGTCGAGAATCTTGGCCTGAACCGTGTCGCCTTCCTTGACAACATCAGCCGGGCGGGCAATTCTGTGGTCGGCCAGCTGGGAAATGTGAATCAGACCGTCAACATCCGGAATAATTTCGGCGAATGCGCCGAACGGCATCAGCTTGACAATCTGCACATCGACGACATCGCCGATCTGGCAGGACGAGGTGAACTTCGTCCACGGGTTGTCCGCTTCGTTCTTCAGGGTCAGAGAAATCTTCTTCTTTTCGCGGTCGAGTGCAATGACACGGGCCGTGACCTGATCGCCGATCGAAACCGCTTCGGACGGATGCTTGATGCGCATCCAGCCCAGCTCGGTGATGTGCGCCATACCGTCGGCACCGCCGATGTCAATGAACGCACCGAAGGAAGTCAGCGATTTGACAACGCCTTCGTAGACATTGCCGACTTCGATGGATTCCCAGATCTTCTCGGCTGCCGCTTTGCGCATATCTTCGTTGGCATAGCGGATGGAGCCGATGATGCGGCGCTTTGCGCGGTTCACTTCGGTGATCCGCAGCGTGACGTGCTTCTTGAGCATCTCGTTGAGATCGGCGTCTTTCGGCATACCGGTGTGAGAGGCCGGGACAAAGACGCGAACGCCGTTGACAGAGGCGACAATGCCGCCCTTGTTGATTTCAACGACAGTGCCTTCCAGAAGGGCTCTGTCTGCGCGGGCGGCGTCGATGCTTTCCCAGCCGCGGGCAGCGTCAATTCGCTTCTTGGAGAGCGTAACAATCCCTTCGGAATCGTTGACCTTGGTGACAAACACTTCAATTTCATCGCCAATGTGGACGATGTCTTCCGGCTTGGCGGAAGGATCATCGCTCAGCTCGGAGACCGGAATGAAGCCGGCCTGCTTGGTGCCGAGATCGACGTGAATATCCGTCGGTGTAATCTGAGTCACAACACCGGTGACACGTTGGCCGGTGTGCAGCGTTTTGATGGACTTGTCCACCATTTCTGCAAAGGACTCTTCGGTTTCTGGGATCACTTCTGCAACGGCTTCCAGCTCGCCGTTTTCAATGATCTGCTTCTCTTCTGACATGTGGATGACCTCCTCAATTTTTCCATCCGGCGTGGATGCGCCGGCTGTTAATCCAATGGTACGCGGGCAGAGCGCGTGGAGCTGTGGGGCAAGCTGCGCCAGCTCTTCCGCCCCGGAGAGCAGAAAAACAGAGGCACAGTGTTTGGCGCAGATCTCTGCCAACCGCGCCGTGTTGGCACTTTTCCGATCTCCGATGACAAGCATCACATCAACGGAAGCGGAAAGTGCAGCCGCTTCGCTTTGACGCAAAGCAGTGGCACTACATATTGTATCAAAAATCCGGAGATTTGTACACTGGTTTTCGAGCGCTCGAACACATTTTTTCCAGTTTTCTTTGTCCGAGGTGGTCTGTGCAACGACAGAACGCGGCTCAGCCCGGTCAAATCCCGGTATATGCAGGTAAGTTTCGACTTCCTCCGGCGAGGAAAGAATGACGGCATCGCGTGCGCGATCGGAAATGGCAATTGTTTCCGGATGATCGCGCTGGCCGAGAATGATAACGGATCGCCCCTCTGAGGCTTCTGCGGAGACAATCTCGTGAATTCGGCGAACGCAGGGACAGGTGGTATCGACAATCTGCACTTGCTTGGCCTGAAGCGCATCGTATACACATTGGCGCTCACCGTGCGCACGAATCACAGCCGTGCTTCCTGGCGGAATCTCATCGGGTGAATCCACCGTGCGCATACCGGCAGCCTCCAGGGCTGCAACGACGGAGGTGTTGTGAATCACCGTGCCGAGCGCATAGGTGCCCTCCTGTGCGACGTCCTCCGTCATGGAAATGGCACGCGAAACGCCGAAACAGAACCCGGCCGATTTGGCAACGGTCAAACGCGCCGGACGATTAGGAACGTTTTGGATCAAGCTCGTAGATTCTCCTTAAAATCTCATCCGCAGTGCGGTGATAATCCTCATTCGTCGGCTTTCCCTCTGGCTTTTCCGGAACATAGGGCTTGCCGATCACAATTTGAACGCGGTGAAAAGGCTTGCGGCCGGGGGTGATGTAGGCCGGAACCACCTGACAACCAGAACGGAGTGCCAGCATCCCGGCGCCAGCTTTCGCACCATCCGTACCGTTGCGCGTTCCTTCCGGAAAAAGCACCAGCTTCCCGCCGGCGGATAGCGTTTTCAGCGATTCCTTGATGGCGGCAATGTCGGCAGCGCCGCGGCGAATGGGGAAGCCGCCCAGCCAGCGAATCACCGTACCAACAATCTTGTTGTCAAACAACTCCGCCTTCGCCATGAAGCGCGGCTTGGGATTCGTTCGCAGTCCCAGCGGAAAGGAAAGGAAAATCGGGTCAGAAAGCCCGGTGTGGTTGGCACAGAGCAGGAAAGCACCCTCCGGAATATTTTCCCGACCGATGATCCTGTAAAAATAGAGAAACTTGTAAATCGCCATAAACAGGGCGACACAGCAGCGGTAAAACAAGTCAGATCCTCTCCTTGATCAGCTTCAGTAAAAGCTCCAGACTTTGCTCAAAGGAATTGTCCGTGGTATCCAGTCGCACCGCGTCCGGGCTTTGCACCAGCGGAGCCACAGCGCGTTCCGTATCCCGCTGGTCGCGTGCAACGAGGTCGCGGTAGACCGTTTCAAAATCAGCGGCTTCACCACGCGCCTGCAATTCGTCCAACCGCCTCCGTGCGCGAGCCTCCGGTGAAGCCGTCAGGAAAATCTTCAGCTGCGCATCCGGCAGCACAACCGTCCCGATGTCGCGACCGTCCATGATCACATTCTGCTCAGCGGCCAGCCGCCGCTGCGTATCGAGCAGAAACGCACGAATCTCCGGCACGGCCGAGACTGCGGAAGCATAGGCGGAAACCTGCTCCGTACGAATCAACCCCGTGACGTTTTCACCGTTCAGGAAGACCTGCTGGCCGTCTGACGTTGGCTGCAGCGTCACGGAAATGGACGAAGTCAGTGCCGCAATGGCACGGGAATCGTCTACAGCAATCCCAAAACGGATGGCCGCCAGCCCAATGGCGCGGTACAGTGCGCCCGTATCGATATAAAGGAAGCCCAGGGCTTCAGCTGCCTTTCGGGAGAGTGAACTCTTCCCGGCGCCGCTTGGCCCGTCAATCGCAATCTTGATCATAGTCAACCTCTTTTGCAAATCGTCTCATCAAACCCAAGGCGCGCTAAATGGCACGGTGCCCCAGCCCGACGGCCACTTCGTTCAGATGCAACAGGCCGATGCCAAAAAACATCGCAACGCTGACGTGCTCGGCCTGACGGGCAATGGCGATCTTGCCGCCGATGTTCAGCCCGATGGCTTTGTTCATGATCTGGCTCAACGCTTCCCGTGCCGCACCGGCAACCGCACCTTCCTCCAGATGCGTGGTGCCGATCACGCCTTCGCGCCGAGCGGCCACAATCGCCCGTTCGATGATTTTATTGATGGAGGGGATGAACTCGCCGCCGAAATTGGCCGCAGCTGTCTGAACCCCTGTCGCCTGAACCTCGCTGCGAACGCGCTGCTCATCCTCCGCACTGCCGCTGACGGCCACGCGCAGAGCAGCCGCAGCAACATTTCTGCTGCCCGCTCCGGTATCACGATCAATCACTGAAATAACCTGCCGTTTCCTGAAGTAATTCCATATGCTGCGGCTGCTTCGCCTGCGGCATATCCGGTTGAAAATGCGATTTGAAGATTAAAACCGCCGGTGTATGCGTCTAAATCCAAAACCTCACCGGCAAAGAAGAGGCCGGGAACGAGCTTGGATGCCATGGTTCGCGGCACTACCTCATCGAGTGAAATACCACCGGCCGTCACGACCGCCGATTCAAATCCGCTCGGCGTCAGAGACTCCAGCGAAAGCGCCTTGATTGCGCTGACCAGAGCCATCCGCTGCTGCCGCGTCACAGTATGTACCGGTGTTTCCGGCGGAATGCCGGCACGCTCAAGAATCGGAAGACGAAGCGCGGAGGGCAGCAGGGCATCCAGCGCATTTTTCATCTCCTTGTTTTGTCGGGTTTCAAAATCCCGGAGAATCCGCTTGTCCAGCATTTCCGCAGACAAAGCAGGCTTGCAGTCAATTTCCATGGTATAGCTGCACGACGGGCGCCGCATATGGGCACTCGCACTCAAAACGACCGGCCCGGAAATCCCGGTATGCGTAAACAGCAGCTCGCCAAAATCGGTGGTAACCAGTTCGCCGTCTGCCAGAAGTCGAATCGCGACGTTCTTGAGCGTCAGCCCGGCACAGGCCGGACAAATCGGATCCGGACAGTTCAGCCCGACCAGAGACGGACGGAGCGGTGTCACATGATGCCCACAGCTCTTTGCCAGCGCATAGCCGTCACCCGTGCTGCCGGTGGCCGGGTAGGAGAGACCGCCGGTTGCCAGAACGACCGCCGGACTGAGCCAGCGCTCCGTGTCAGAAGCGACGCCCTCGATGCTTCCATCCGCAATCAGCAGCTTTGTGATTCGCGTCTGAACGGTTGAAACGCCTGAATCCGCAACATAGCGGCGCAGAGCCTGAACGATGTCCATGGCGCGGTCGGATTCGGGAAAGACGCGCTGCCCGCGCTCCGTTTTCAGTGGAACACCGAGCGACTCAAAAAACTGCATGGTATCCTGCGCATTGAACCGGGAAAAAGCGGAATACAGGAATTTGTGCCCGCCAGTTACATTTTTCAAAAGGTCTGCGACCGAACAGTTATTGGTCACGTTGCAGCGACCTTTTCCGGTAATCGCGAGCTTCCGACCGGGCAGCCGGTTCTTTTCGCAGAGAAGAACATGGGCACCACCGGCCGCAGCCTGTGCAGCCGCCATCATACCGGAGGGCCCGGCACCGATGACAATACAATCATATGCTTTGCTCAAAAACGAGATCATCCCTTCACGATGCATTCATCGGGCATTTCGCTGCGTTCCGTCCGGGGACACGTCAAATGACCGAATCAGCGCATAAAAGCTGCTGGCCGCAGCGTCCAGCACTTCGTCCGGGGACAAATCCCCATCCAGCATGGGCTCATAAACCGAACGGTCAAAGAATGCCTGAAACCGAACGTCAAATTCGTCGGCCGTCACCGTGACGGCGGGCAAAACCCAATTCCGAATGACCCGCACCGCATCCGTATCCAGATTAGCCTGACGGACAAAAGCGGCAACCCAGTCACCGTTCAATCGCTGTGCCAGAGCGTTGAAAAGAATCACCCTGTTGTGCAGCGTGATGTTATTGGCAGGAAATGCGTACCCGCTGTACCCTGTAACCGGTGTTCGGCGCGCAGCGGAACCGGTCGGAACCGGCATCAGAATGGCTGTACCGGAAGCGGTCAATGCGGGTGTGTCGAGAATGCTGGCCGTATCTGTCCAGAGGAAGAGCAGCTTCCCGTCGATAAACAGCTGCTTCGCTTCGGCCGGTGTGCCGGAAAACATCCCGGATGAGGAGAACGTCAATGCCCGCAGCTCCGAAAGTGCGACGAGGGACGCGGATTCAGTCAATTCACAGCGCCATGCACCGTCACGGCGCGAAACGATTGAACCGCCAAGCGACAGATAGGCAGAACGCGGTGATGTCCATGCCGTCCCATACGTTGTGGAGGAGAGAGCCGAAGCGGCGGCAGCAAGCCGCGTATATTCCGACAAAGTCCATTTCCCGGTTTCTAAGAGATTGTAGAGGTTCCCGGTGCCCAGCCGATCCAAAAGCATCTGATTGCAGAGCAGAACCTGTCCAAACGCAGGGATGTCGTATTCCGAGGCCAGCTGAACGGCCCACTGCTTTCCGTCATAACGGGCCTGCGAGGAAAGATCAGTCAGAAATCGTGTTTTATCGTTGCAGTTCAGCCCGGCATTCAAAAGCACCGAGTCATCTGCTGCATAAATGGCTTTGGATGTGGCAAGCACCGGAATTTCAAAGCTGCGGATTCCGAGAATATCCGCAGAGCAGACCCCGGCAGCTGCATCCGCAATGCACTCGGAAAGTGATGGCGCATAGCTGATATCAATCACGGCGTTGAAGTCGGAGCAGAGCGCATTGTAGATCGCCAGAAGCTGACGGTCAGATTCTGTGTCATCTGCGTTCGGCAGCAGTCGATCAGCCCAGGGCACACGAATCGACCAGACATAGCCGTTCAGATCAATTGTCGGGACGGTGGTTTCATCCGACTGCTCCGGATCCGAAAACGATGCCGTCGAAGCGGCAGAGGAGACAGACGTCGTAGCCGTGGTGGAAACGTGAGCATTCAACGGCGTCATGGAGCAGGCGGAGCATACCGTTAAAAGCGAAGCCGTCAAAACGGCCAGAAACCGCCGAACAGTTCCTGATGGCATATGATCCCCCTCCCATCAATCCAATCCTATATATTATACAGCAAAACAGTTGGAAATTCAACAGGATTTTGTAAAAACGGATGGAATCTTTCACAAAGTCAACAGCGCTACAGCGAGGAAAACCGTCTGCGTGTTTCATCCTCCGCCGGGCAGAGGACAGCGGGCAGATCGACCAGAATGGCGTCCGTGCCGATCAGTCGAATCTGCGCCCAGTCAATGTGAATGCCTTCCTCATGCCCGAAAAAACCGAAAAACCGCGGACGGCCGGGCAAGACCAGCTGACGAATCTGACCGCTGCCTGTTTCCATCTCCAGGTCGCAAATCCGACCAAAAATTTTCCCGTCCCGGACGTTGACCACCTCTTTCAGCTGCAACTCGCTCAGTCGAAATGGCTCGTGCAAAACAATCAGCTCCTTTTTCCAATAACATCGGCAAAATGGATGATATTCAGATTGTATGCGCGAAAAACGGTGATCTTGCCAGCCTGAGTCTATTGCACTCTGCCATTTCCCGATTCTGTCAGAATATTGGCGTCGTCCCGCAGACAGATGACAAAATCCGGCTGAAATGCCTGAACGTAGTCCAGAATGGAAAGGCTTGCATTGTGACGAAGATCCAGACTTCTGGTTTCGTTAAAGCTCGTATACAGGAAGGTTTCCACGGCGTTGGTATAGGAATCGCCAAAGATCAGTATGTTCGGCAGCTCCGGCCGATTCGTCTGCAAAATCGTTTCCGCCACATCTCCACCCATATACGCCGAATAGGTGACAGACGCTGCACTGTCCTCCGGCAGCGCAATGACGGGCGCATCGGTGGAAACGCCGTTGTCCATGCGCGTATAGGGGATCGGCTGCTGCAAAGCATATGTCCAGAAATCATCCTGCAAATCCGTCAGATAGTAAATCAACCGGCTGCGAGAACCGCGAAACGTCGCTGACACCTTTGAAAAAACGAGATCAGCATCCGTCAAAACCGGCATCGTCCGCGTTACATCCAATACCTGCAGCTGCTCCATCATCGTCTGATAGACGAGAAAAGCGCCCTTTAGCGTGTAGTGATGGTCGGTTCGCATATAAAACTGCTGCATGCCACCGGCCTGCTCAAAAACCGGCTGCATTCGGAGACAGGCGATCTGCCGCTCGGCCAGTGCGCGTTCAAACGCATTCACCGCCAGCGTACGCGATTCACTACCGCTGTAGAGATCAGCCGGATACGCATCGGCAAACGCCGTCATCTGCGTCGGAACAATCACGTAGAGAAACGTCCCGCCATACGCCTGAACCGCGTTCTGCAAGGCCAGCAGACGCTCCGCCATGCGTTCCGCACGCGCTGCCGTTTCCTCGTGCGCCTCATCAGAAGGGGACAGCTCCGGCAGCAGACAATCGTCCGTCGGGATGATACCGTTGACAATGGTGCGGGCGGCGACATGAAGCTCCAGCCAGGTGTGCCCCATCAGCATGAGGTCGCGGCCGACAATGTGATCCTGAAAGCAGGTTTCACAGTCCGCAAAGAAAACGCCGGAGACCAGCGATTTCCAGGAGGCCTCTGGAAGCTCGGCCAGGGTGCGGTTTTCAATCTGCGACACCAACGATTGGGGCAGACAGAGGGTTACCACGGGGACTGCGAAGAGCATGGCGACAAAGACGGCGGCAAAGATGAGACTGGCTTTGCGCCGCAGCGAATTGGAAGCACGCGGAGATTCCTGCATACAAAACTCCTTCCGGAACATAATCGGCTAAAACCGGAAATAAATAAATGGATTAAAGGACGAAACTGTGATCGATACGACGGAAAGACCGAAGATCATCAACAACAGCCCGTCACACAGGATGGCCAGCCAGGTGTGTGCCTGATAGGCGGCGCGGAATCGGCGGGGGAGCGGGAGACAAAAGAGCATCCCCAGCAGGAGCTCCAGATGATACTGCCCAAACAGGAACCGCAGCGAAGGCGCACCGGCTCCGCCAACGTGGATACCGAACATCGCCTGCAAATAAGCGACGACCTGTGAGAGACTCCCGGCATTGAAAAGCACCCACCCGATCAACACTGCCAGCATCGTGTAGAGATGGCGAAACACGGTGGGCAACCTGTCCAATAGACGCGCAAAAAACAGCCTTTCCAGAATCAGAAGGACGGCGTAGTATAGCCCCCAAAGCACAAAATTCCAGGAAGCGCCGTGCCAAAGCCCGGTGAGCAGCCAGACAATCAGCAGATTGAACAGCTGACGGACACGTCCGCAGCGGTTGCCACCGAGCGGTATGTAGACATAGTCTCGGAACCAGGTGGAGAG
>CAZEUG010000022.1:0-27465 GCA_964515055.1 uncultured Oscillospiraceae bacterium
CTCCGCTTTATTCTCCTTTCTCTTCTTCCTCTTATTCAGTTCTCAGGGTATATACATCACATGCACCTTTAGCTCAGTTGGTAGAGCAACTGACTCTTAATCAGTGGGTCCTGGGTTCGAGTCCCCGAAGGTGCACCATTGCGGAGGACGTTATCATGGCCTTCCGTACCGGGGGCCATGATAATGAATCCAACACGGCCCGTTGGTCAAGCGGCTAAGACGTCGGCCTCTCACGCCGGAAACGGGAGTTCGATTCTCCCACGGGTCACCATTTAGCTTATCTCTTCAATTGAATATAGTAGGTGTTGATTACACTGAGGGTACACCCGTTCCCATCCCGAACACGGAAGTTAAGCTCAGCTGTGCCGAAGATACTTGGCTGGAGACGGCTTGGAAAAATAGGTTGGCGCCTACATTCCTCCTTAGCTCAGTTGGTAGAGCATGCGGCTGTTAACCGCAGGGTCGTTGGTTCGAGTCCAACAGGGGGAGCCATGAAAAGACTCTTTTGTTAAAGCGACAAAAGAGTCTTTTCAATCACATACGTTTCTGGCTCCTGATTGACCATGGAAAAACAAAGCGACCAACAAGAAAAAATGACTGCTTCTACTGATAAAGGAAAAAGGAAGGGGAATACAAAATGATCGTCGAGGTCAGACCATGCTGTGAATCGGATATTGTACCCATCTGGAAGTTCAATTGCGAAGCGCTGGGTCATTACTATCCAATGAAAGCCACAGAACAGAAACTCCGAACCCTGATTCAAAACGAATCGCACAGAATCATCGTTGCGCTTATAAACAATGAAGTTGTGGGGTATGCTCATGCCTGCGACTATGATGTGCTGTACGGACCGCATATGAAAGATCTTTTGGCCATCGCTGTGTCCGAAAAACATAGACATCACGGCATTGGCAGTGCTCTATTGGAACAGATCGAGAATTGGGCGCGAGCCACCGGCGCAAAGGGCGTCCGACTGGTCACCAACAAAATCAGGGTCGGTGCCCATGCCTTCTACCGTAACCGCGGCTATACTTGCACGAAGGATCAGAAAAACTTCAAAAAGATGATCTGAGTTTTTACCACAATGTGCCGCGAAACCATGACGAATGGTGCAGACGAACGCAAAAAATCATCCGCTTCGCCCCACACCTTCCACCCTGTCCCTGCGAAAAAACGCCTGATTTCAACTGGAACCGTGATGAGTTGTGTGATATAGTAGAATCACCATCAGAAATACGGAGGGACAATCACGTATACAATCAAAGACCTATCCATGATCAGCGGGTTGACCGATCGCACCTTGAGGACGTATCTGAAAATGGGCGTACTGGTCGGCGAAAAAGCGGATGGTTCATGGCGGTTCAGCGAGGAATAAATTCAGGCGTTTCTCAAACATGAATACGTGAAGCCTGCCGTTTCGAGTAAACGGAATGCGCCGGTCTTTCAGTTTCTCAGCTCCGACCCACCCCAAGGTGAACAACGCGTGCGTGATTTTGCACCTGCGGGAGGATTCTCCTGAATTCGTGTCCGATTTCTTTTGTCAGGCGGTCAACAAAAGGCATGGCCTTGCAATGACGTTTGATACGAACGGGGGCGAAAACAAACTCATCCTCACAGGCGACGAGGAGACGGTTTCCAGCAATCTGACCGAATGTCATGCGGTAAAAAACAAAGACGGGCAGAACTGCGGATAGCCGGGCGTTTGCGAAAATGCAGCAAACAGGTCTGATGCTGCACGCTCGCGCTGCAACCTCCGGGACAACTTCATCAAAAAAAGCACGGCAAACATTGCCGTGCTTTTTTTGGCACGTAGCGGCCTACAGCAGTGACCGGAGTGCATCGAAAATCCGTTCTGCGATTGTTTCCATGCCGAGATCTCCTGGATGGTTGGCAACTCCTTCATGCTCGAAGCGTCCGATCGCTTTCATTTCGTCCTGCTCGCCCAAATCGCCAAGCTCCACACAGGGAAGCTGATGAGCCATCGCGTAGTTTCGAATCGCCTGATCACCGGGATGCCTCCAAAACCCGGTCGTCAAAAGAATCTGCGCCCGGCAAGTCGGATTCAGGTAGCGGAGCAGATCGTTGAGTCCCACCTGAAATTCCTCACAGTCAAAATCCGAATGGGGACAATTCTCGATCAAACGCAGGATGAT
Organism: uncultured Oscillospiraceae bacterium; assembly: GCA_964515055.1. Lineage (GTDB taxonomy): Bacteria > Bacillota > Clostridia > Oscillospirales > QAMX01 > QAMX01. Next base: position 2,154 of record CAZEUG010000022.1, read on the forward strand.
GAGATCGGCCTGAAACTTCCGGGCATTCTCATAGCGCGCATACGTGGCCTGGCCATCCCGATAGTGGCGCTCCCAATCGGCAGCTTGACAAATACAAAATGCAGCATCCGGCTCCGTTTTGCTGATTTCTGCCATCAAACGGTGGACATAGTCGCTTTCTCTTTGCGAAGCGGCCATGCCCCACTCGTTGTTCCAGCCAATCTCTGGCTTGACACCATGCAGTGTGATCGAATTTCCGACAAACAACACCCTTTTGCCCGAACCACCCGGATTGAAAAACCGGACATAATCACTTTCCCGCAATTGCCTGTTGGCCGATACCGTGTTCTTCGCCAGCTGCGCGCAATCGAAAACGCAATAGGCAATGTTGGATGTGAAATCACCCAGCCGCAGATGATTGGAATCCAACGAAACCAGCGGTTTCCCATTCCACTCCAGATTTTCAATCCGGATGTCCTTCGTTGGATGCGCTGCATCATACCCCTTGAAAAAGAGCTGGGGCATCTGCCGCCCACGGAGCGCAATGTTTTGAAAAGTGATGTTGCGGTTGATGCCTCTGTGTGTGCCGCCCGCCGAATACTCCGGGTGAAACTCAACCGTGGCGCTGATCAGCGTCGGCACATAGTCGGGCTGGTCGTTTTCATAGGTGTCAGCATCGCAGGACTGGATTTTTGGAACCGGAACCACCTCGTCATACTCAACGGTGATGTTTCGGTACACGATGTCGTGAACGTCGGCATAGTCTACATTGCAGCAGTCCAGCACCGCACCGGTCACATGGATGATCTGACAATTTTCAAAAACCACATGGCAAATCTCCTCAGCACGGGTTTCCGCACCGATTTCCAGACATTTGCCCCAGTCGTTCCAAATGGTGCAGTCCCGGATTCGAATATTGCGGAACGCATCGTACGCGACCCCGTTGCGATACATCGCATTTTGAACGGCTTTCTCTACATCACCCTCATAATAGCAGTCGAAGCCTTTTACACAAATCGAATCGTCAAAGGTGCGCAAAAAGCAGTGCTCAATCAAAACATCCTCGCAATTGTGCAGATCAATTCCATCGGAATTGTACCGCCAGCAGCCGATGATTTTCACATGAGAGATGTGCAGCTTTTTACAACCAATGGGGCGTATGTTGTAGACCAGTGAATCGCGAATGGTGATGCCGCTGATTTCAACGTCCGTGCAGTACTCCAGCTGAATTGTATGCTCGCGAACAGCGTTCGGAACCGCTGAAAAATTGTTCTCAGCATGACATTCAAACAGGATGGTTTCCCGATTCCGACTGTTATCCAAAATGCCCCGCCCCAGAATTTTGATGTGCTCGGCATCTGTTGCCCGCACACAGGCATACACCACTGCACCCTCGTCCAGCCAGAGCGTCTGATGGCTTTTCAGCTCAATCATTCCGATGTCATGCTCGCCGGGGCCAAAATAGAGCACCTCTCCCGCACCCGGATCGATGGGCTCGTTACTGAGCGGATCGGCAAAAATATGGAGCGCATGGCTTCGGGCATACGGCTCGACCGTGCAGTAACCCGGGTGCTCCAGAGTGAAGGCGATTGTGCCGTCCGTGCGGATTTCGGGCACAATCCCCAAGGCAAGCGGACGAATCAACACGGTCTCAAACGGCACACTGGGCTTGATTTCGAACCGCAGAGGCTCATCAGTTTCCAGCGAAAGAAAATGAACCAGCTCCGTCTGCTCAAGACCTCTCTGATGTCCCGGCCATCGCCTGTTGAATGGCACGGCTGAAACTCTGGCCGTATCCAAAACGACGGGGCTCCCGTTGATTTGTACGGTATAATCTGTAAGGTTCGATTCGGTCGGAATGACCGGATTCAGTCGGATTGACATGGTTGTGCCTCCAGCTCTTCGCAAATTTGCACGCCGCACACGACGCCTGCGCAACTATATTGTACCGGATTGTTTCTCAAAAAGCAAGCGCATTTTGCATCGAGCATGAACCGCTATCTCACTCGCCGTCCATTGCGTGGATTGCTCAGCGGCCTGAAAAAATTTCGATATCGCAGCAGAGCCTATTGACAAATAGTTCTAAATAGGATATAATATCAATAAGGACTGAAACGGAGGACACTATGAAGCGGAATACGGTACAGAGAACCCTGACGATCGAAGCGGTTCGTCGCCTCGGCAATCATGCGACCGCCGATGAAATCTACGCAGCAGTGGCAGCCGTGCATCCAACGGTCAGTCGCGGAACGGTTTATCGCCTGCTGCATGACCTGGCAGAAACCGGCGATGTCCTGCGAATCCCGGTACCGGATGGCGCAGATCATTTTGACCATCAAAGCCATCCGCACTGCCACGCACAGTGCCGGGTCTGCGGGCGCGTCTTTGATATCGACGCGGAACCGCAGCCGCTGGCCGCGGTTGTCGATGCGCATGGCTTCCGCATCAGCGGCTGCGACATGATTTATCGCGGCGTATGCGCCGCCTGCACGGAGTCGGCACCTCAAAATTGACACAGGAAAGGGAAATGATCATGAAAATCTCGAATGCAATTCAATATGTCGGCGTCAATGACCACGCCGTTGATCTGTTTGAAGGACAATATTGCGTCCCGTATGGGATGTCCTATAATTCCTATGTGATTCTCGATGAAAAAGTGGCGGTTTTGGACACCGTTGACGCCCATTTTTCACACGACTGGCTCGACAATCTGGAACAGGTGCTGGACGGCAGACAACCGGATTACCTGATCGTTCAGCACATGGAGCCCGATCATTCGGCCAACATTGCCGCCTTCGTTCAGCGGTACCCCAACGCAATCGTCACGGCCACCGCCAAAGCCTTTCAGATGATGCAGCAGTTTTTCGGCGATGACTATGCAGACCACCGCCTGATCGTCGGAGAAGGGGACAGCCTGCAGCTGGGTGCGCATCAGCTCCACTTCGTCACAGCGCCGATGGTACACTGGCCGGAGGTCATGGTGACGTATGAATCCACGGAAAAGGTTCTCTTCTCGGCAGATGCCTTTGGCCGATTCGGCACGCCGGATGCACCGATTGACTGGACGGATGAAGGCCGCCGCTACTATATCGGTATCGTCGGCAAATATGGCGCACAGGTTCAGGCGTTGCTGAAAAAGGCTGCTGCACTGGAAATTGCGATGATTTGCCCGCTGCATGGCCCCGTCCTGACGGATAACCTGGGCTTCTATCTGAATCTCTATCAGACCTGGTCGTCCTATCAACCGGAGTCGGACGGCATCATGATCGCCTATACCTCCGTGTACGGCAACACCCGCCAAGCCGTGATGAAGCTCGCAGAGCAGCTTCGCGCCAATGGCTGCCCGGCCGTTCGGATGTGCGATGTGGCACGCGAAGATCTGTCCGCCGCTGTGGCGGATGCATTCCGGTATGGAAAGCTGGTGCTGGCCACAACCACCTATAATGCCGATATCTTTCCGGCCATGCGCCACTTCATCAACGCACTGACCGAACGCGGCTATCAGAACCGCACCGTCGCTCTGATGGAAAACGGCTCCTGGGCACCGATGGCGGCTAAGGTTATGCGTGGCCTGTTCGAATCGTCGAAAAAGATTCTGTTTGCCAATACCACTGTCCGCATTCTCTCGACCCTCAATGCAGAAAGCACGGCGTCACTCAACGCACTGGCCGAGGAACTCTGCCAGGAATATCTGGCCAGACAGGATGCAACCGCCAACAAAAACGACCTGTCCTCACTCTTCAATATCGGATACGGCCTTTATGTCGTGACCTCCAATGATGGCAAAAAAGACAACGGCCTTATCGTGAACACCGTCTCTCAGGTAACCAATACGCCGAACCGTATCGCAGTCGTGATCAACAAGGTAAACTATTCGCACCACGTCATTCGTCAGACAGGCATCATGAATGTCAACTGCCTCAGCGTGGATGCACCGTTCAGCATATTTGAAACTTTTGGGTTCCAAAGTGGCCGGAATGTCGATAAATTTACCGGGGAATCGCCGCTGCGCAGCGACAACGGCCTGGTATTCCTGTCCAAAGACATCAACTCCTTCCTCTCGTTGAAGGTTGTTCAATACGTTGATCTGGATACCCACGGGATGTTCCTCTGCGAAATCACAGAAGCGCGTGTCCTGTCAGACCGCGAAACCATGACCTACACCTATTACCAGAAACACGTCAAGCCCAAGCCGCAGACGGCCGGGAAGAAAGGCTGGGTCTGCAAAATCTGCGGCTATGTCCATGAGGAGGACGAGCTGCCGGATGACTTCATCTGCCCACTCTGCAAACACGGCGTTGCTGACTTTGAACGCCTGACCGATGCAGAGGCATAACGCCAGCCCGCAGGCGGAAAGGAGAACCAAACGATGAACCTTCTGTTTTTGGGCACCGGCGCGGCAGATTGGCCAATGGAACGCCCGGACGGTGTGTCGGAGTTCCGCCGCTGTTCCTCTTTGTTGATTGATGATGTCCTGCTGATCGACCCGGGGCCGCAGGTGCTTGAGGCGCTTACGACCTTTGGCAAATCGGCACAGTCGATTCGCTGGGTCATCCATACCCATTGCCACAGCGACCACTATCATGAACCAACTCTGGAACTTCTCCGGCAGAACGGCGCGGTGCATGAACCGCTGAACGGTAGCGACGTGCGGCAGCTCGGCAACTATACGGTGTCGGCCTATCGCGGCAACCATGCCACCTGCGCCGATACCGTGCATTATCTCATCGAAGACGGAACAAGCTGCCTGTTTTATGGACTGGACGGCGCATGGCTCACCTATGAGGAGGTGGCCGGCATTCGGGAGAAGCGCCCGAGCCTCGCGGTTCTGGATGCTACCATCGGCCATGTCGATGGCGATTACCGCATCTTTGAGCACAACAATCTGAATATGGTACTGGAAATGCAGAAAACACTGGCACCGTTTGTCGGCCGATTCTGCATCAGCCACATGGCGCGTACCCTGCATACCGATCATGCTGCGCTGGCCGAAGATATGGCAAAGCATCAGATCCTGACGGCCTACGACGGAATGGCGATGACGATCTGAACCGCCTGCCACCAACGCCCACGGAATCTTTGACCCCCAAAAAAAACACACGTCCTCCGTCTGCATATCCGGCTTCACTCGTAGATGCCGACTTTGGGGAGTTTCCAAGGCTCCCTTGCATAAGAGAGCCTGAGGGATTGCTGTTCTCGATGTGCCCACATCACCCACAACCACCCCACACTGCCCGACCGCCAAAGCTCCCTCTGACGAGGGAGGGAGAGAAGACTGTCTCTGTGGACTCACTTCTCCCGCAGCTGTCCGACCCACTTGGCGCTCCCTTTGACAAACAGAAAGGCACTGGAAACACAAACAATGTGTTTCCAGTGCCTTTTTTCATCATTTTCCACTCCACGGATAGCAGAACGAAAACAATGTGTATGCCAGATGCTCAGTATGCAATCTTGATGGTTTTGATCTCGAACGGACGGAGCGTCAGCGGAATGCTGCTTGAGGTGTCCAGCGTCCGCTGCGTTTCCTCCAGCATATTGGTCTCCCATACGCCGGTCGGCTCGAAGCCCAGATGCAGCATGGTGTTGGTGCGCCCGCCTTCCGATTCATACAGACGCAGAATCAGTGCGCGTTCGCGGTCTTCACACGGCTTGATCGTCTCAATGACAACGTTCGAATCGTCCGTCTGTGCGAAGGACGTAACGGCTGCACCGCCGCGGACAACGAGATGCTTCACGTTCAGCAGATAGGCCGGACGGACAACCGATTCAGCAGAGAATCCGCTGGCGTGCGGCAGGAAGGAGTACTCACAGTAATGCTTCCCGTGGTCACCCGTGAAGTCCGGACGGACACCACCGCGGTGCAGCGTCAGACGGAGCTGACCGCCGAACGCGGAAATTCCGTATTTGCAGTCGTTCAAAATGGCGACGCCGTAATTCTGCTCGGACAGATCAGTATATTTGTGGTTCAGGACCTCAAACTTGGCCTGTTCGACTGAATTGTTGCGCGTGGTCGGACGTTTCAGATAGCCGAACTGGATTTCCTGACGGACGAAATCGGAGAAGACGTCTGTATCGAAAGCCGTTTTCAGCAGTCGGTGATCGTCGTTCCAATCCATCAGTGTCTCGAAACGAACTTCCGGCGAATCGGCGTAGAAAATCATATCCTGCGTCAACGTTGATTTGGCGGTCAGACGGTAGGAACGGCGAATCCGGAATTCCACACTGCCGTTGGAAACGACGGATTCGCTCAGCAGCTGTGCTGACGGACGGAATTTCAGCTCGACATCCGCGTCGATATCCCAGTTGTCCCAGCCGGCCGGAACATCCTCGGCGAGCAGGAACGTGTTGAGCGGGTATCCTTCACCGCACAGCTCACGCGCCGCAGTCCGGTCATAGAAGGAGGAAATGGTTCCGTCCTCTGTGAATGTGACGGTTGCAAACGGCGTTTCCAGCGTTTTTCCGTCATAGGCGAAGCTGCTGACCGATTCGGATGCACCGCATTCGTCCAGCTGCACCGATGCATACGGCGCGATCGTCAGACCGCCAACGGCGAGCTTTTCTTCCCCGCGAACGGTGCTGACTCTCTGTGTTCTGTAGCCGGAGACGCCCGAAACGGAGCCATCCAGATACAGGACATCGTTGCGCTCAAAGGAGGACGGGTTATAGACTGTCAGATGCTTGGCTGTATCGTCGCGATTCAGCAGCGAATCAGTCAGCTGATGTGCCTGTGCGAGCAGCGCCGTCATTTCATCCTTGGCCTGATGGTTGGCACGCGGAATGCAGGTGCCGGGCAGAATGTCGTGGAACTGGTTGACCAGCAGCGTGTTCTGCATCTCACGGAACGCTTCGTCCGAAGCGATTTCCTGTGCCGCAACAGCGCGGGCAACCGTCAGCACCTCCAGATTGTGCAGCGCGATTTCAGACAGGCGGTTGTTCCGCTTGATTTCGTGCTGGTTGGTCAACGTGCCGCGGTGGAGCTCCAGATACAGCTCACCGGCATAGGTAGCCGGATCCTGAACCTCCGCTTCCAGACGCTTCATGAAATCGGAAACAGTCGTGTATTCGTATTTCGGGCAGCCTTCCAGGTCCTTGCAGCGGAGGGAATGCTCGATCTGATCCCACTGCGGGCCGCCGCCGCCATCGCCGAACCCGAAGGAGATGAGCTTGCTTTGCGAAACATTCTTCTGGCGCACCGAATCGTTGCCCTTTTTGTTGTGCAGAAGCGGCATGACCTCGTGCGGCAGGGTGCCGATGTGGGTCTTATTGAAGTGTGCAAAGACGGTGGTGCCGTCAATGCCCTTCCAGTAGAAGGAATCATAGGGGAACGGGTTGGTGTCGTTCCAGGCAATTTTTGTGGTCAGGAAGTAATGAACATCACAGCCCTGCATGATCTGCGGAATGGCGGCGGAGTAACCAAAGGTATCCGGCAGCCAGAAAGCGTCGGACGTGTAACCGAAATGCTCACGCGTAAAGCGCTGCCCCCAAAGGAACTGACGAATCATGGATTCACCGGACGTGATGTTGCAGTCGCATTCTACCCAGACACCGCCGTTGGGCTCATACCGACCCTCGGCGACCTTCTCACGAATCCGCTCAAAGAGCTCCGGGTAATGGCGGCGAATCATATCGCTGTGATAGGAGGAACTCTGGACAAATTTGTATTCCGGGTACTGCTCCATCAGGTTCATCTGGTTGGAGGAGGTACGCGCGCACTTCTTGATCGTCTCGTCGATGTGCCAGAGCCACGCCGTGTCCATATGGCTGTGGCCGATCAGCCCGACATACGGAACCGTCGCGTTACCGTTGGTGCGAGCCAGAGACGGCGCCATTACCGCCAGCCCTTCTTCGAGAGCGGCGTCAAAGGTTGCACGATCCACATCGTCCGGCGAATAATAGACGATCTCGTGCAGATGGACGAGGACGTTCTCAATCTCTGCCCGACGATACGAGCTGTCGTCCAGTGCGTCATACAGGCTGAGCAGCGTCTGCAAATCAAAGAGGAACTTGGTCACCAGCTCGTTGCGGACGCAGAGGTCAATCGTCTGATAGGTAAATCGGAAATCGGAACGGGGACGCGTCTCAAAGGGCTGTTCGCCCATGACGTAGTGCCCGGCGTAGAATTCAATGGCCAGCTCCAGCGTTTGACCGGCAGACGGATGCTGGGCAATCATATCGCAGTAGTGGTTGCCGTGCCCGGTGACGACGATTTTTGTCGCATAGGTGCCCATCGGCTTGCCGTCTACCCAAAGCATCGCCTCATACCCGCCGACCGACGGACGCAGGAAGAGCGGGCGACCGGCCAGCGATTCCGGCACCGTGTAGCTCGATTTGAACCAGCAGTAGGTTCCTTCGCCGCCCCAGATATCGCCTGTGGAAATGGGGGTGTAGGTGACGTCCGGAATCGAATGATACTGCTCCGGCGTCTCGAATTTTTCAAAAGGAAGGGAACAGACCTTTTCAAAGATCATCGGATCCAGCATATTGCAGAAACGACGGAGCTTCGAAAGACAACGTGTGATCTGAACATCATTAAGCATGCATTTCAACCTTTCCATGTTCTGATACCTATATTATAACGGAAAAACGCGCAGAAAACAAGGGCATCGCCCGAAAAAATCCCAGAGGCTCCAAAAGCCGCCTCCATTGGACTCACCCGCCCATGAACCATCCCCAAAAAACACGAACCAGCGCCGCCATCAAACCACCCACATCGATGCATTCCGAATTTACGGCGAACAGGTGCGATTTGCGCGTCTGGATGGAAAACAGGCACAGATGCTCCATCGAAGCACACCCAATAGGCAACCAACAGGCAGCCGCATTGTAGAGTGCAGCTGCCTGTTGAAACTGTTTTCTTGCAATCAGAGGGGAAGGCGATGCCTCAGTATTCCACTTCGCCCTCGTAGATCAGCCGGGCATTGCCTGTGAGCCAGACGCCTTCATCGGTGTACCGCACAATCAGATCGCCGCCGCGAACCTTGACGGTCACGTCGCTGCCCTTGTGGCAGAACCCGTTTTCAACTGCGGCTACAACCGCAGCACACGCACCGGTACCGCAGGCCCAGGTTTCACCGTTCCCACGCTCCCAGACACGCATTTTCAGCGTGGATTCGTTGACAACGCGGACAAATTCCGTGTTGACGCGCTCCGGGAAGAGCGGGTTGTTTTCAAAGAGCGGCCCCGTATTTTCCAGATCAACCTCGTCCACGCGGGAACAGAAGACGACGCAATGCGGGTTCCCAACGGAAACACAGGTCACGCGATACTCCTGATCACCCACCGTGATCGGCCGATCAATGACGGAATCGCCCTCCAGAAGCACCGGCAAACTCGCCGGACGCAGATCGGCGCGCCCCATGCTGACCTGAACGGAACCAACGGCTCCGTTGAACGAATAGAGCCGGAGCTCTTTCAGCCCGCTGGCCGTTTCAATAGTCAATTCGTCCTTCTTGCAAATGCCCTTGTCATACAGGTATTTGCCAACGCATCGGATGCAGTTGCCGGCCATTCGGCCTTCACTGCCGTCTGCGTTGAAAATCCGCATCCTGGCATCTGCAATCTCCGAATGCTCCATCAGGACAATGCCGTCGCCGCCGATTCCGTGATGGCGGTCGGTCGCCGTGATGGACAGCGATTCCGGACAGGTGATTTGTCCGTCGAAGTTGTCGAAGAAGATATAGTCGTTGCCGGAGCCTTCCATTTTGGAAAAATGCAGCTTCTGCCGGCTCGAACGCAGATGGTTGATATCCACCAGCTCCGTGTTGTACAGGTGATAGCGGCTGGCCAGAATGTCAGCCAGCGCATTGGCCGTATCCAGCGAAGTGAGGCAGGCAATGCCCAACTGCAACGCGCGGCGGTTCAACCGGATGAAATCATCGATATACTGTTGCTTTTTGTGGGAAGCAGTATAGATGATGTAATCAATCTCGTGATTTTCCAGCCGCTGCAAAATTTCATCTGAATCGCTGAGCTTTTCCACAATCGTCACATCGATGCCGGACGCGGCGATTTCGGCACCCGTTCCCGGCGTGGCGTAAATCCGCAGATGGAGATCGTCCAGCTTCTTCAACAGACTCGGCAGCTCATAGCGATCCATGGGCTTCAGCGACAGCAGCACACCGGCACGGTGTCCGGGCGTGGAGGCATCCAGACGGAACCCGGCAGAGACGAGTCCCTTGAAGAGCGCCTCTTCCAGCGTGCGGCCAATGCCGAGCACCTCGCCGGTCGATTTCATTTCCGGACTCAGCGTCGTGTTGACGTCGGACAGCTTTTCAAAGGAGAACACGGGAACCTTGACCGCAAAGTACGGCGGATACCGATACAACCCGGTTCCGTAGCCCAGATCCCGGAGCTTGGCACCGACCATGATGCGCGTGGCCAGATCGACCATGGGGACGCCGGTCACCTTGCTGATATAGGGGATGGTGCGGGAAGCGCGGGGGTTGACCTCAATGACGTAGAGCTCATTTTCATAGATCAGATACTGGATGTTGACCAGCCCGCGGACGCCGAGACTCAGCGTCAGCTTGGTGGAACAGTCGATCACGTGCTCCAGCATCGGGTCGCTGATGTTGAACTGCGGATAAACGGCAATGGAATCGCCGCTGTGGACACCGGCACGCTCAATATGCTCCATGACGCCGGGAATCAGGACGTCGGTTCCGTCGGAAATGACGTCAACCTCCAGCTCCATTCCCATCATGTATTTGTCCACAAGCACCGGATTTTCAATTTTCCCGGACAGAATGATGTCCATGTAGTGCTCTACATCAGCCGGGGAATAGGCGATGGTCATGTTCTGCCCGCCAATGACGTAGGACGGACGAATCAGAACCGGATACGTCAGCTCCTCCGCAGCGGCCAACGCCTCTGCTTTGCTCAACGCAGTCATGCCGCGGGGACGGCGAATCGAGAACTGCTCCAGCAGCGCATCAAACCGCCCGCGATCCTCAGCAATGTCGATGCTTTCCGCACTCGTTCCGAGAATGGCAATCCCGTGGTCGCTGAGGAACTGCGTCAGTTTGATGGCGGTCTGACCGCCAAATGCAACCACCACGCCGACCGGATGCTCCACCTCAATGACGTTCATGACGTCTTCCGGCGTCAACGGCTCAAAGTACAGGCGATCGGCCGTATCGAAATCGGTGGAAACCGTTTCCGGATTGTTGTTGATGATGATGACTTCGTATCCAAGCTTCCGGAGCGTCCAGACGCAGTGAACCGACGAATAGTCGAACTCGATGCCCTGGCCGATGCGAATCGGGCCGGAGCCGAGGACAATGATCCGCTTCCGCGAGGTGTCTGTCGTGCTGGCACGAGCTTCGCAGAACTCGTCATACGTCGAATAAAAGTACGGCGTCTCTGCGTCGAACTCCGCTGCGCACGTATCAACCATCTTATACACCGCGTGGCGGTGCGCCGGGATGGCCTGTCCGCTGATGCGCTCAATGGCACCATCCGGATAACCCAGCTCCTTGGCGCGGAGATAAAGGGGCTCCGTCAGCGGCTCTGCGGCGAGCTCTGCTTCCAGCGCGGCCAGATTGGCCAGACGCGCTAAAAACCAGCGGTCGATGCGTGTGATTTCGTAGATCCGGTCGATTGAGATACCGGCTTTGATCGCGGCAAAGATCGTGAACAGCCGCCGATCATCCGGCACAGCGAGCAGCGCATCCCAATCGCCGGAGATGGGCGAGCGGGCATTCAACGTATCCTGGCCGATTTCCGCACCGCGCACCGCTTTCATCAGCGCTGCTTCAAAGGTGCGACCAATCGCCATGACCTCACCGGTCGCCTTCATCTGTGTCCCCAGTCGACGGCTGGCTCCCGCAAACTTGTCAAACGGCCACTTCGGGAATTTGACAACGACGTAGTCCAGCGCCGGTTCAAAACAGGCACAGGTCTTTCCGGTAACGGCGTTGGTGATTTCATCCAGCGTATATCCCAGTGCAATGTAGGTGGTGACCTTTGCAATCGGATAGCCGGTCGCCTTGGAGGCCAGTGCGGAGGAGCGGGAAACACGGGGGTTGACCTCAATGACGGCATACTGGAAGCTGTTGGGGTCGAGTGCAAACTGACAGTTGCAGCCGCCCTCAATGCCCAATTCGGAGATAATATCCAGTGAGGCGCTGCGCAGCATCTGATATTCCCGATCAGACAGCGTCAGAGCGGGTGCTGCGACGATGGAGTCCCCCGTGTGGACGCCGACCGGATCAACATTTTCCATGCTGCAAACGGCAATGACGTTGCCCGTGTGGTCACGCATGACCTCAAACTCGATTTCCTTCCAGCCGAAAATATATTTTTCAACCAGCACCTGCGTGATGGGGGAGAGCATCAATCCGTTTTTGGCAATCGGAATCAATTCTTCCCGGCTGTATGCAACGCCGCCGCCCGCACCGCCCAGCGTGAAGGCAGGACGGATGATGACCGGGTAGCCGATTTCGTCGGCAATCCGGATGGCACCCTCCAGATCATTGGTGACCTCTGAGGGGATGACCGGCTGCCCGATTTTCAGCATGGTGTCGCGGAACAGCTGACGATCCTCCGCTTTGTCGATGGCTTCGGCGTTGGTACCCAGGAGCCGGACGTTCATCTTGTCCAGGAAGCCCTCGTGCGAGAGCTGCATGGCGATGGTCAAGCCGGTCTGACCGCCGAGGGAAGCGAGCAGACTGTCCGGTCGCTCCTTCTCGATGATGCGACGGACGGTTTCCGCGTTCAGCGGTTCCAGATAGATTTCATCGGCGAGCATCGAATCCGTCATGATGGTGGCGGGGTTGGAATTGACCAGAACCACGTCCAACCCCAGTGATTTTAAGACACGACAGGCCTGTGCGCCTGCATAGTCGAATTCGGCTGCCTGACCGATGACAATCGGGCCGGAGCCGATGACAAGAACTTTTTTGATTTCAGGATGCTTCGGCATTGTAAACCCAAACCTTTCAAAAGCGCGCCACAAACGTCAGCGTGTGACGATGGAAGAAACAAACTGACGGAAAAGACTGCCGGTGTCTTTCGGTCCCGCGCAGGCCTCCGGGTGAAACTGGACGGAAGCGGCGTGAATCTCCGGATAGACCATTCCTTCACAGGTTCCGTCGTTGGCATTGATAAACCACTGCGCCGCGCCGAACGCCTTCAGCGAATCGGCAAGGACGGCGTATCCGTGATTCTGACTGGAAATAAAGACGCGGCCGGTTTCCAGATTCTTGACGGGCTGATTCGTGCCGCGGTGCCCGTATTTTAATTTCTCGGTTCGTCCGCCTGCTGCCAGCGCCAGAAGCTGATGTCCCAGACAGATGCCAAAGATCGGGCATTTTCCGAGCAGCTTGGCGAGCTCAGCGATGCATTCGGTATTTTCCGCCGGGTCACCCGGCCCATTGGAGAGCAAAATGCCATCTGGATGGAGCGCGAGGATTTCCTCCGCAGGCGTTTGCGAAGGAACAGAAATCACCCGACAGCCGCAGGCTAAGAGAGCACATTCAATGTGGCGCTTGGCACCGTAATCGATCAGAACAATGGTCGCACAGGCCGGACTGTCCGGTTCCAGAATCTGGACAGCCGAACCGGTCACAGCTTTCACTGCATTCACAACCCGATACGAACGGAGTGCATCCAAATCCACAAGCGCCGGGTCGGATACAATGGCGGCATTCATGACGCCGCGTGCGCGAATCAGACGCGTCAGCTGACGGGTGTCGATGCCGCAGACGCCGGGAATCCCATGCTCCTTCAGAAAACAATCCACCGTCGTCTCCGAACGGAAGTTGGAAGGGGTTTCACAGGGGTCGTAGCAGACGTAGCCGCGCACAACACTGCGATCTGATTCAAAATCCGCCGAAATCATGCCGTAGTTGCCGATGGCAGGGAAGGTCTGCATCACGATCTGCCCGTAATAGCTGGGGTCTGTCAGCGTTTCAATGTAACCGCCCATGCCGGTCGTGAAAACCAGCTCCCCAAGGGTATCGACTGGTGCGCCGAAACGTTTCCCGGTGAACACCTCACCGGACTCCAAAACAATGGATACAGAGTCTTTGAAAGCTGTCATACGGATTCGCCCATCAATGTACACAGAACAGCCTTTTGTGCATGCAGACGGTTTTCTGCTTCGTCAAATATTTCATCTGCATGTGCCTCAAACACATCGGCAGTGATCTCTTCGCCTCTGTGCGCGGGCAGACAATGGAGAACCATGGCGTTCGGCGCGGCGCATTTCAGAACGTCCGCGTTCAGCTGGTAGCCTTCGAACGCCTGACGGCGCATGGCAGCTTCGCCTTCCTGCCCCATGGACGCCCAGACATCCGTGTACAGCACGTCTGCACCCTGAACCGCATCCATGACAGAGGATGTCATCTCAAACGAACCGTTTTCCCTGGCCCAGGCGACAATGTCGCTGTCCGGCTGGTAGTTGTCCGGACAGGCAATGGCCACCTTCATGCCCATCTTGATGCCGCCGACAATCAGCGAGTTGGCCATGTTGTTCCCGTCGCCGACAAAGCAGAGCTTCAGTCCCTTGAAATTGCCCTTGCGCTCCCGGATGGTCATCAGGTCAGCCAGCACCTGGCAGGGATGCGCATAGTCCGTCAGGCCGTTGATGATCGGAATCGAGCCGTACTGCGCCAACGCCTCCACATCGGACTGCGCAAAGGTTCGAATCATAATTCCGTCCAGATACCGCGACAGCACGCGTGCCGTATCCTCAATCGGCTCACCGCGCCCGATCTGCAGGTCATGCCCACTCAGAAAGAGCGCCGAGCCGCCCAGCTCATACATACCGACTTCAAAGGAGACACGGGTACGGGTGGAGGACTTTTCAAAAATCATCCCCAGCGTTTTGCCGGCCAGACGCTTGGTGTCAATGTGGTGCTTTTTTTCGTATTTCAGCTGATCGGCCAGGTTCAGAATGTCCGTCATTTCGGACGGGGAAAGATCCATCAGCTTTAACAGGTGTTTCATTGTTTACAGACCTCCTTGATGATTGCAATCGCTTTCTTGAGTGCGTCCCACGGGATATTCAGCGGCGGCAGCAGACGAACCTTCTGCTTGGCTGTCAAAACCAGGACACCGTTCGCCATGCAGGCGGCGGCCACTTCTGCGGCGGGCTTGACCGTCTCAATGCCGAGCATCAGCCCACGGCCGGATACGCCGACAATCCCGTCTGCGCCACACAGACTGCTTTGAATCCATTCGCCCTTGGCTTTGACCTCGCTGAGCAGCGCATCGTCGAGCCGCGAGAGAATGCTGTAGGCTCCGGCTGCGCAGACCGGATTGCCGCCAAATGTAGAGCCATGCGTCCCATACGTCAGAACATCAGCCGTCTTTTCGTTGAACATGGTCGCACCAATCGGCAAACCGCCGCCCAAGCCCTTGGCCGTGGTCACAATGTCGGGGACGATGCCCGCGTGCATATAGGCGTACAGATCACCGGTTCTGCCGTTGCCGGTCTGTACCTCATCGACAATCAGCAGAATGTCGTGCTTCGCGCAGCGCGCAGCCAGCTCCTGAACATAGGCATCGGTCAGAACGTTGACGCCGCCTTCGCCCTGAATCATTTCAATCATGACCGCACAGATGCCGGAATCGCGCTCCAGAACCTCCAACGCAGCTTCGTCATTCGCAGGAATGTGGATAAACCCTTCCGTAAACGGGAAAAACGAGGTGTGGAAAACATCCTGACCGGTCGCAGAAAGGGTGGTGACGGTTCTGCCATGGAAGGAATTGGTCAACGTGACAATCGTGTTTCGGCCGTCACCGTATCGGTCAAAGGAATATTTCCGTGCGGTTTTGATGGCGCACTCGTTGGCCTCTGCACCGGAATTGGAAAAGAACACCTTCTGCATCCCGGTTTTCTCACAGAGCAGCGCGGCCAGTCGGGCACACGGCTCTGAATAATACAGGTTGGAGGTGTGCTGCAAAACCGACAGCTGCTGCGTGACGGCTTCGATCCATTCTGAATCCTGCACGCCAAACGTGTTGACGGCAATTCCCGCACCCAGATCGATGTATTCGCGGCCGGTTTCGTCGTAGCAGTACGAGCCGTTCCCGCGCACCAGAGCCAGATCAAACCGCCGGTAGGTACCGGCGACATACTGGCGATCTGTCTCACGAATATTCATATGGTTCCTCCTCAGACAAACATGGTACCGATGCCTTCATCGGTCAGAATTTCAATCAGAATGGCGTGCGGAATCGTTCCGTCAATGATGAACACGCGCTTGACGCCGCGCCGGATGGCTTCAATGCAGCAGTCCACCTTCGGAATCATGCCGCCGGAAATGATGCCGTCCTTCATCAGAAGCGGTGCTTCGCTGACCTGAATTTTCGGAATCAGCGAGCTCGGGTCGTTTTTGTCGCGAAGAATGCCGACGATGTCCGTCATGGAAATCAGGCTCTCCGCGCCGAGCATTCCGGCGATGCGGGATGCTGCCGTATCCGCATTGATGTTGTAGACATTGCCCTCTGCGTCGCACCCGACGGTGGAGACAACCGGAATGTATCCGTTGTTCAACGCGTCCAGAATGGGGCGCGTGTCAATGTCCGTGATTTCGCCGACATAGCCCAGCTCCGGATCCAGCGGTTTGGCCTGAATCATCTGGCCGTCAATGCCGCAGAGGCCGAGCGCACGACCGCCCAGCGTGCCGAGAATGTTGACCAGACTCTTGTTGGTCTTTCCGGCCAGCACCATCTGCACAACGCCCGCCGTTTCGGCGTCTGTCACGCGCAGACCGTTGACAAATCGCGTCTCATGCCCAAGACGCTTCAGCATATCGGAGATTTCCGGGCCGCCGCCGTGGACAAGCACCACGCGGATACCGATCAGGGAGAGCAGAACGATGTCGCCCATCACGGAATGCTTGAGCTCTTCACTCAGCATGGCATTGCCACCGTATTTGACGACAATGATCTTGTTGGCATAGCGCTGAATGTAGGGGAGCGCGTGCGTTAATACTTCGGCGCGTTGCGCCGTGGTCAGTTCCTGCATGATATCCAACTCCTTCGCATCAGGTGCGGTAGTCGCCGTTGATCTTGACGTAATCGTATGTCAGATCACAGCCCCAGGCCGTTGCCGAGGCGGAACCGGCGTGCATCTGCACCAGAATCTGAATTTCTTTTTCGGACAGAATGGTCTTCGCAAGCTCTTCGGAGAAGGCAATGCCTGCGCCGCCCTGACAAACGGCAATCTGACCGGCGGCAGAGGAGAAGGAAACATCCAGATCGGAAGGATCCACTGCTGCACCGGAATAGCCAATCGCGCACAGAATGCGTCCCCAGTTGGCATCGGCACCGAACATGGCGGCCTTGACCAGTGAGGAGCAGATGACGGCCTTCGCAGCGGTACGCGCCGTCGGAAGGTCGGCCGCACCGGAGACGATGCATTCCAGAAGCTTGGTAGCGCCCTCACCATCGGCGGCAATGGCGCGGCAGAGCTGCGAGGTGACCGCGTGCAGCGCGGCACAGAAAGCGGCGAAATCCGGAGAGGAAGCATCCTGAATGCACGAATTCCCGGCCAGACCGTTCGCCATCACAGCGACCATATCATTGGTGGAGGTGTCGCCGTCAATGCTGATCATGTTGAAGGTGTCCGGTACGTCGTTGGAAAGCGCCTGCTGCAGCAGAGCGGGTTCAATGGCAGCGTCGGTCGTGATAAAGACGAGCATGGTGGCCATGTTCGGGTGAATCATACCGGAACCCTTTGCAATGCCGCCGATGTGACAGGTTGTTCCACCGAGAGAGAAGGAAAAAGCGACTTCCTTCCGAACGGTGTCTGTTGTCATGATGGCCTCAGCCGCATCGGCACTGCCCTGTGCGTCTGAACGGAGCGATGCGGTCAGTGACGGCATCGCGGCAGCAATCGGCGCAATCGGCAGCGGCTGCCCGATGACACCGGTCGAGGCGATGATGCAGTCGGACGGCTGGAGCTTCATTTCGGAAGCCAGCAGCGAACACATGGTTTCCGCAATTTCCACGCCGTCAGCGTTGCAGGTGTTGGCATTGCCGCTGTTGCAGAGGATGGCGCGTGCATAGCCGTCAGCCACGTGCGATTTCGTGACCAGGAGCGGCGCTCCCTTCACGAGGTTCTGTGTATAGACGCAGGCGGCCGCAGCGGGCACACTGCTCACAATCAGCGCCAGGTCTTTTTTGAGCTTGTTTTTCCGAATGCCACAGTGAACTCCCGCACCGGAAAATCCCTGTGCGGCCGTGACACCGCCAATCATTGGTTCTAACATCTTGATATCCTCCATCATTCTTCGTTCCGTCAACTATTATTATAGCATATTTCGCCTGAATCGGCTTACAGCACAAGGCCGGTGGTTTCATCCAGACCGAGTGCAATGTTCATGCACTGTATGGCAGCGCCGGAAGCGCCTTTGCCCAGATTGTCAAATCGGGAAATCAGCAGAGGCCGTTCATCATTTCCGGCGACAATGATTTCCATGCGGTCGCTTCCCGACAACGCGTTGGCGGCGATCATCCCATTTTCCGCCTGCATCTCTTCCTCGCTCAGAACGGAAATCAGCGGGGAACCGGCGTAGAACTCCGTGAAGGAATCGCGCAGCTCCTTCACCGACAGGGAACGCGACAGCAGCTGACGGAACAGCGGAATCGTGACCTCCATCCCGGAATAGTAGTCCGCCACAATTGGCGAAAATGCCGGCGGCGTATTCAGCCCGCAAACGGCCTGCATTTCCGGCAGGTGCTTGTGATGCTGCGTGATTCCGTATTGGCGGGGCGCATCCAGCGCGAGCGGACGATCCGCCGTCTGATAGGCGGCAATCATGGACTTGCCGCCGCCGCTGTATCCGGTCAGACTGTGACAGACAAATGGATAGTCGGCGTCGGCCAGACCGCTGGCAATGAGCGGGTAAACGAGCGCAATCATTCCGCTTGCATGGCAGCCAGGAACGGCGATTTTGCCGCCGGATGCAATGTTCGCCCGGTGCGTGGCAGACAGCTCCGGAAACCCGTAGCTCCAGGCAGGGTTGGTGCGGTGCGCAGTAGATGTGTCGAGCAGTGCCAGACGCGGCGATGCAACCGCCGCAATTTCACGGGCGGCAGCATCGGGCAGACAGAGAAAAGCGATGTCAGCTGCCTGAATGGCCTGTACCCGGGCGTCAAAATCCTTTCGGAGCTCTTCGGGGAGCACCGTCAGCTCGATATCCGGTCTGGCGGAAAGTCGCTCCACAATGCGAAGCCCGGTCGTTCCCTGGTTGCCATCGATGAATCCTTTGATCATACTGCGTACCTGTCCTCCGTATATGCAAAATGAAATGTATATTTAAGCATGGAATAGAAATATTATACACGAAACCTCGGAAAAAATCAAGATTCAATCCGGAAAAGCGTGCATATTTATTCCTGTGAACAAATAAAGGGCGAACCGACGGGCGAAATTGTATCAAATCCCATAAAGGAATCCGCGCATACCCGGCCATGGAGGGCTTGTGAAGGCCATGCAAAACGGCCGGAACGGACGAAAAGGGAGTCCGCGACTTGTATGGAAAAACGGAGGAAGCGGATGCATTTTCAAAAAATTCAGAAATGCAGACCTGTTTTTCGCGAAAAGGACTTGCATTCCATGCGGGATTTGTGTATAATTAACAGGATAGAATCGATTGGAGGAAGAATGATATGCTGAACATGATTCACGTTCTGGACGTCGCCGCTTCGACCACCGCAGCAGCCGATCAGAACGGAAACAAAAGCGGGAGCTGGATTCCGACCCTGGTCATGATTGTTGCCATGGTTGCCATCTTCTATTTTATGATTATCCGTCCCCAGAAGAAACGGGACAATCAGGCCAAGGAAATGCGCAATTCCATTAAGGTTGGCGATGAAATCGTCACCATTGGCGGGATCTGCGGCAAAGTCACCAACGTCAAGGATGACACGATCACCATCCTGTCCTCTGAAAGCAAGATGACGTTCCTGAAAACGGCCATTGCATCGGTCGAATCCAAAGACGACGACGAGGAATAAATCGTCACCACTGCCGCATACAGATGTTACTGTTCAAATTGTACATCTGTCAGAGGTGAGTCTATGGAGACAAGCGGCAAACGAATTGGATTTCTGCGCGCTGTACGGCGCCTGCTTCTGTCCGCAGCCTGCGGCGTCCTTCTCGAAGTGATCACGGTGCTGGTCTTTGCCCTGATTGCCGTCAAAGGCGGCAGTCTTGACGCAGTCCGAAATGTTTGCGTCTATGTGGGCAGTATGATCGGCGGAATCTGCTCCGGCTGGATGGCGGCTCGCAAAGCGGGAAAAAATGGCCTGCTGAACGGCGCGTGTGCGGCGCTGATCTGCGCTCTGCTGACCGGGCTGCTGGCGCTGCTCCCGGATGGATTCCGGCAGGCAGGACGGCCGGTGCTTTCGGTTGTCTGTATGACCGGCGGACTGGCTGGCGGATTGGTCGGCGTCAATTTCCTACATTAAATATTGTCAAACCACATCATTTCCGCTCGAAATGAATTTCAACGAAAAGGAAGAAAAACAAATGAAACACATCAAAACGCTGAATTCCAGAAACCTTCGTCAGAGCGCGGCAAAGGGTGGCTGCGGCGAATGCCAGACCTCCTGCCAGTCCGCCTGCAAGACCTCCTGCACCGTCGCCAATCAGAAATGTGAGAACAACGACAAGTAATGGACTGCTGACGGAGCCGCACAAAGACGAATGCCTTTGTGCGGCTCAGCCTGTTTCACAGGCAAAACCGGTTCGGGACTCGAACCGGGAAGAACAATAAAGAACAATGATAGAATTCGGAGATCGTTTCAAATGGCACATACATCGGTTCATACATATACACTGCTCGGTCAGTACATCGCCCTCGATGTGGCAAGCGGTGCGGTTCATGTGCTGGACAAGCTGGCATATGATGTCCTCCGTCTGCTGACGCCGCCGCTCCAACGGGAATGCCCTGCGGATGTCTATGCATCACTGGATGCACCGGCAGCCGACATTGACGAGGCATACGCCGAGCTGTACGCCCTGTTTGAGGAAGGTCTGCTCTTCTCGGAAGATGATTATGAGCAGATCGCCGCAATGATCAATAAACATCCGCCGGTCAAGGCACTTTGCCTGCACATCTCCCACGACTGCAACCTCCGCTGCAAATACTGCTTCGCGGGAACGGGTAACTTCGGTGGACAGCGGATGCTGATGCCTGCACAGACGGCGATTGACGCCATGGAATTTGTCCGGAAGGCCTCCGGAGCCCGTAAAAATATCGAAGTGGACTTCTTCGGCGGGGAACCGCTGATGGCGTTTGATACCGTGATTCAAACGGTCGAATACGTCCGCGCACGGGAGAAGGAATGGGGCAAAACCTTCCGTTTCACTCTGACGACAAACGGCCTGGCACTCGATGATCGGAAAATTGAGTTCATCAACCGCGAAATGTCCAATGTCGTCCTGTCACTCGATGGCCGCCCGGAAGTCAATGATGCTCTCCGCTGTGATATTGCCGGAAAAGGCAGCTATGCGCGTGTCATGCCGAAGCTGCTCAAAATGGCACAGACCCGCAACGGAAAGGATTATTATGTCCGCGGCACCTTCACCCGCCTGAATCTCGATTTTGCCGAAGACGTGCTGCACCTGCGCAATCTCGGCTTCAAGGAGATCAGCGTCGAACCCGTTGTGACAACGGATCCGAAACTCGATTTTACGGAAGCTGACCTCCCGCGCATCTACAGCGAATATGAGCGGCTGGCGCAGATCATGCTGGATCGTGCCGGAACAGAGGATACCTTCCGCTTCTTCCATTTCATGATTGACCTGGAGCAGGGCCCCTGCGTGATCAAACGCCTGCGCGGCTGCGGCGCCGGAGCCGAGTATCTGGCTGTCACACCGGATGGCGAGCTCTATCCGTGCCACCAGTTCGTCGGCAACCCTGACTTCAAAATCGGCAGCATTTATGAACCGGATCACCTGAATGAATCGCTCCGTGAACAGTTCGCCGCGCAGAATGTCTATTCGCGCAGCGGCTGCCGCGACTGCTTTGCACGGTTCTACTGCTCCGGCGGCTGCTCTGCTGCCAACTACAACAAAAATGGCGACCTGTCCAAACCGTATGAACTGGGCTGCAACATCGAGCGGAAACGCGTCGAATGCGCCATTGCCCTCAAGGCCGCACTGGCGGTTCGTGCAGACGAACAGGCCATGAAACAGGAAAATGAGGCGAACACATGAAACGAATCGGATTTGTCGGCGGCGGCAAAATGGCCGGCGCAATTATCAATGCTCTGCTGAAAAACGGGATGGATGCCGCCCGACTGACAGTCAGCGACAGCTCCGTAGAAGCGCGTGAACGGCACGCAGCCGCCGGTATTTTTGTCACGGCGGACAACGCGGAGGCGTTTACCCGTTCCGATCTGGTTTTCCTTGCGGTCAAACCGCAGCACATGGCCGAAGCGCTCCAAAGCGTGGGCGATGCATCTGCCGGCAAAACGGTGGTTACGATGGCTGCTGGCATCCGGACGGAGACCATCCGCGCCTTCTGCCCGTGTGCGTCTGCCGTCGTCCGCATGATGCCGAATACCCCGATGCTCGTCAACCGCGGAACCATCGCCGTTGCGTTCGGCGATGCCCCGGTGGAAACAGTGGAAACAGTGACTGGAATCCTTGCACAGGCCGGTCAGGTGTTCCCGGTGGACGAATCCATGATGAATGTCGTGACGGCGCTGTCCGGCTCCGGCCCGGCCTATTTCTATCGGATTGCCAGCGTTCTGGCGGCGGAAGCATCCAGCCTCGGCCTGCCCGCAGAAACGGCTGTGCGCATGGCGGCTGAAACCATGGCCGGCGCCGCCGAAATGATGCTCGTTTCCGGAAAATCGCCCGAAACGCTGCTGCAGGACGTCTCCTCTGCAAAGGGAACGACGGTGGCGGCGCTGGAAGCGTTTGATGCTGCCAACCTGGATGACGCATTGAGGTGCGGCGTCCGTGCGGCCAACCGCAGAGCGGAAGAGCTCGCAGCCGGGAAATAACGTCCAACCTGAATGAATGCCACCCTTTCTGAATATATTGAACGCAGAAAGGGGATGGCGGAATTGCAAAAACGGGCGTGGAGTCGCAAGTCTCCGATTTCCGACGGCGGCGCCGTCCTCATCCTCGGCCTGACGTTTGTCGGTGGCTGCCTGCTCGGCACCTTTGCAGCGCGCAAGCTGTCGCCTGCGGCGTCGGAGCAGCTCCGAATGGGGCTGGAACGGTATGTTGCGGCCGCCAAAGACGGTACGCTGCAGCCCGGCTTCTGGCAGAGCCTCCGGGCACTGCTTCTCTGGACAGTTCTGGCTGTCGGCCTGAATGCGTTTGTTTCCTGCGGTATGACGCTCCCGCTGCTGTTTGCCTGCCGTGGCTGCACGGCGGCCTGTGCCGTCTCTGCTGTTTTGCAGGTGCGCGGCCTTCGCCTCGGCCTGTATACGGTTGCAGCGGTCTGTGGAGTTCGCAATCTGACGCAGCTGCTGGCACTCGCCACAGTTGCCGTACCGAACTTCGCACGGACACTCCGCCGGGAACGGCTGCGCGGCCCGTACCGCTTTTATGCGGTTGATCGAACCTCTGTACAATCCACCTGGACATCACTGCTGCTGACGCTTGCGGCGGCTGCAGCCGATGTTCTTCTGACACCGGCGCTGACTGCGCTCCTGCCGAAATAAATCTCTGAAAGTGGAGAGATTCCAATGAGTTTTCTGAAACCGAATTACAACAAACCTGGCCGCGGCGTCGAAAAGGACGAGCCCCAGGGCTCAGCGCTGGTTCGCTACTTCAAACTGTATTTCCGCAATTTCGGAAAAATGCTCGGTTACGGCGTGATCTATGCAATTGTGCTGCTTCCGCTTTTTTGCATGGCAGCCTATGTTGTATTTAACGTCAACCCGGAGGGAATCGCGAAATACCTCGAAAGCATCCAAAACGGGATGGAAGGCCTGATCGGCGAAACGGACAAGTATTTCATACCGGGCTCCTGGCTGTATGTGCTGTTAAGCGTCCTGTTTGGACTGCCAAGCTGGCTGATTCCGATTCTTGCTGTCCTGTCCGCTGTCTGTATCGGCCCGCTCAACTGCGGAATCGTTTACTGTATGCGGAACCATGCCCGGGAAGAACACGCCTGGTTCACCGATCTGTTCACACGCGCCTGGCGCAATAAATGGCAGGGCTTGGCCTTTGGCCTGATCGATCAGGCGGTTTGCCTGAGCCTGCTGATTTATCTCGTCTCACCGGGCACGATGGGAATGCCCGACTGGGCGTTTTCCTATTGCCGGATCCTCTGCATTGCCATTTTCTGCATCTATATGGTCATGCGCTGGTATATCTACCAGATGATCGTGACCTTCACGCTGAAATTCAAGGCGCTGCTGAAAAACGCCTGGATGTTTGTCATTCTCGGCATCGGCCGCAACCTTGCCGTCGCTATCGGCAGCCTGGCGCTGATGGCACTGATTCTGCTGCTCCCGATGTATGATATGCGCTTCATGGCATTTTCCATGCTCTTTGTGCTCCTGTTCTTCTGGAGTATGCTGATGTTTATGGCCGTGTTTGGCACCTATCCGGTCATGCACAAATACCTTGTCGCGCCGGCACTGGAGGAACAGCGCAAGGAGGAGATCAAACGCCGCAAGGCCGCCGGAGAGCCGATCGATGATCTGCTGGAGGAATCCGAATCTCAGTCGGCTGAATCGCCGAGTGAGGATGATTCCATCCTCGATGATGACGATTAACGTCGCTGAGTTTGGCACATCATCAACAAACAATACGGAGAATACCGCAAAAGAACCGGATAATTTATACGTTTTGCGTCTTGAAAAATCGGGCGAAATGCGGTAAAATCTATATATCACAAAAATGGAGGAATAAAACTATGTCTGTCAAAGTTGCAATCAATGGTTTTGGCCGTATCGGTCGTCTGGCTTTCCGTCAGATGTTCGGTGCCGAAGGTTATGAAGTCGTCGCAATCAACGACCTGACTTCCGCAAAAATGCTGGCACATCTTCTGAAGTATGACTCCACCCAGGGTAACTACGTTGCCGCTGGCCATACAGTCGACTTCCACGAAGGCGAAGGCGAAGACAACTACATTGTTGTCGACGGCAAGAAGATTGTTATTTATAAAATGCCGAATGCAGCAGATCTCCCGTGGGGTCAGCTGGGTGTTGACGTCGTTCTCGAATGCACCGGCTTCTACACCAGCAAAGCAAAGGCTCAGGCTCACATCGACGCCGGTGCCCGCAAGGTTGTTATCTCCGCTCCGGCCGGCAACGACCTGCCGACGATTGTTTACAACGTCAACCATGAAACCCTGACCGCAGAAGATAACATCATCTCTGCCGCTTCCTGCACCACCAACTGCCT
>CAZEUG010000023.1:0-25562 GCA_964515055.1 uncultured Oscillospiraceae bacterium
ACGCTCTTCCGCAATGAGGATTCCGGCGAGATGCACGGTCTGATTCGTGTTCGCCAGTTTACGATTTCCGAAGGCCATCTGATTCTGCGTCCCGATCAGCTGGAAGAAGAATTCCGCGGCTGCCTTGATCTGGCTAAATTCTGCCTGAACGCCGTCGGTATGCTGGATAACTGCACCTTCCGCTTCTCCCAGTGGGATCCGTCTGATACCGAAAAATACATCGGCACACCGGAACAGTGGGCAGAGGCACAGGGCATCATGCAGAAAATCCTGGACGATCTGAACGTGGAATATACCATCGGCATTGGCGAAGCCGCTTTCTACGGCCCGAAGCTCGACATTCAGTACCGCAATGTCTTCGGCAAGGAAGATACCATCGTCACCATTCAGGTCGATCAGCTTCTCGCTGAACAGTTTGATATGGAATACACTGATCAGAACGGCAAAAAGGTTCGTCCGTACATCATTCACCGCACCTCGCTTGGATGCTATGAGCGCACCCTGGCTTACCTCATCGAGAAATATGCAGGCGCACTCCCGATGTGGATGGCTCCGGAACAGGTTCGCGTCCTCCCGATCACAGACCGTTGCGCCGATTACGCGCACCAGGTGCTCGATCAGCTGAAACGTGCCGGCCTGCGTGCAGAGATCGATGAGCGCAGCGAAAAAATCGGATATAAGATTCGCGAAGCCCAGATGCAGAAATTGCCGTATATGCTGTTGATCGGCGATAAAGAGGTCGAAGAGGGCAAAGTTTCTGTGCGTGAACGCACCCGCGGCGATCTGGGTGCCCGGACGGTCGAAGAATTCCTGGCGGATATTCAGTCCGAAGCGACCCCGCCCAGAGCCTGATCGTTCCAAGGCCACCAGAAAGTTTCATGCTCAGGAGGTGTGACAATGCTTCAGTCGTTCCATATGTCTCATATGAATCTGGATTCGTCTGCAAATGGCGCCTTACGGTTTTGCATTGTCATATGCTTTTTAGGATGATCAAACTCAGACTTTTATAAAAACAAATGCAGTGCAGGCTGAAACGAAAGTTTCCCTGCACTGCATTTGCGATTTCAGAAGATAAAAAACGCAACAATTGACATCAGCACCGTTCCACTGCAAACCAACCCTACGACCGTGGCAGGAATCGGATTTGCAGGATGACTGCCAATATGCCGGCGTGGACGTTTTTTCGACAATGATACCGAACCTGTGCAGGCAATCGGGCTGCTCCAACCATTTGCTGTTTATGGCAGAACCGATTGAATCGAAAAAGGCTCTGGTTTTTATTTTTCAAAACGAATCAGAACGACCAAAATCGAACGACTCTGTTTGCAGCGATCTCATTTTGTAAATAGAAAAAGCTGGAGACAGTACAATTTTCGAACGAAGGTTCTTTTTGAAACAACTCGATGCCAAAAATACGCCTTTGTTCATAAAGCGGTTCACAATTCGACTGCGTAACGTCACAACTGATTCATTTACAGCATGTTGCATAAAAAGCTGCTCTTCTTTTTGTTGAATTCCACAGTATACGAATCGCGAAAAATATGGTATCCTTATATCAAGCTTTAAGAACAATATGGAGGTTCATCAATGGCGAGTGTAAAATTGCAGGGGATCTACAAAAAGTACCCCGGCGGCGTTGTCGCCGTTTCTGATTTTAACCTGGAAATCAAGGACAAGGAATTTATCATTCTGGTTGGTCCTTCCGGGTGCGGTAAATCGACTACGCTTCGTATGATTGCGGGGCTTGAAGAAATTTCGGAAGGCCAGCTGTTTATCGGTGACAAGTACGTGAACGACGTTGCCCCGAAGGACAGAGACATTGCAATGGTTTTCCAGAACTACGCTCTGTATCCGCATATGTCCGTGTTTGAGAACATGGCATTTGGTCTGAAACTGCGTAAGACGCCGAAGGAAGAAATTAAGCGTCGCGTAGAAGAAGCTGCGAAAATCCTGGATATTTCCCATCTGCTCGACAGAAAGCCGAAGGCTCTGTCCGGTGGTCAGCGTCAGCGTGTTGCACTGGGACGTGCCATCGTTCGTAACCCGAAGGTCTTCCTGCTGGACGAACCGCTCTCGAACTTGGATGCAAAGCTGCGTGCCCAGATGAGAACGGAGCTCTCCAAGCTGCATCAGCGCCTGCAGACCACCTTCATCTACGTTACCCACGACCAGACCGAAGCTATGACAATGGGTACGCGCATTGTTGTTATGAAGGACGGCTTCATTCAGCAGGTCGCCGCACCGACCGTTCTGTACGAATATCCGTGCAACCTGTTCGTTGCAACCTTCATTGGTTCTCCGCAAATGAACATCTTTGACGCCACACTCCTTGATGAAAACGGTTCCACCTACCTCCAGTTTGGCGAAACCCGCATCAAGCTGCCGGCCGCCAAGGGTCGCAATCCGGAAGTTCTGGCCTATGCCGGCAAAGAAGTCATTGTCGGTGTTCGTCCGGAAAGCATTCACGATGAAGAAGTCTTCATTGATCAGTATCCGGAAGCCATCATCGAAGCAGACGTTGATGTTGTTGAGCAGCTTGGCTCGATCACATACCTCTATGTCACCTGTGAAGGCAACTCCCTCACGGCATCCGTTCAGCCGCGTACCACTGTTAAGACTGGTGACCGCATCAAACTCGCAATCGATGTCAATCGCATTCACCTGTTTGATAAAGACACCGAAAAGGTCATCGCTGGCTAATTCAATTTACTGTCAAAAAGGCTGTCAGGTTTTTCCTGACAGCCTTTTTTTGCATTCACCGGTTAATTATGAAAGATGAGAGATCCTTAAAACTCGGAGAAAGAAACCGTTCTGTTCTCATGATAGGAGCGATAGGCACCGTCCATCAATTCGGACAAAGCGACAGCATCATCAATGCCAAACAGAATCGTTCCGTCATGCAGAACGGCATCGACGAACTGGCAAACCGCAGACGGCAGTCCCTGCGGAAGGCGCGGGGAAATCCAGCAGCCAGCTGCATCACCGGTCAGACGGGACGATTTGAAACGGCACTGATCATCGGCGCCACCAAACAGATAGGTACCTTCTGTCCCGGAAAGCTCAAACGAGAACGGCGACGAATTGGTGACGAAGCCCGTCTCGCTGACGGCAATGACCTGATTTTCAAACTCAATCACGGAAACGCAGTTGTCATCGACCGGTGTCTGATACAAACGGTTGAAGAGGGAAGTCACACGTGCAGGCTTGCCCAACAGGTAGGACGCCAGATACATGGGATGCGCGCCAAGATCCATCATGGCACCGCCGCCGCAGGAGACAGGATCCGTGAAGAAATCCGGCAGCCAGCCACCGGACAGGCCGTCATGGGCGTTTCGAATCCGCAGATAGTTGGGTTTTCCAAGCAGACCCTCGTCCAGCAGCTTTTTCGCGAACAGGACACGCGGATTCGTGCGCATCGGGAAGGAAATGACAAACTTCACGCCGGTTTCTGTAATGACGTCTCGCACCGCCTCGGCGTCTGCCTTGGTTGCAGCAAGAACCTTTTCTGTGAAAATGTGCTTTCCGGCTTTTGCAGCGCGTGTAAACAGATCACGGTGCAGATTGGTCGGAGCTGTACAGCAGATGGCATCGACATCCGGCCGAGCCAGCAGCTTGTCATAATCCGGCTCGAAGTCACAGCCGAGTTCCGCAGCCCATTCGGCACCGCGTTCCGGGATTTCATCCCAGACAACAGAAACGTGGCATTCCGGATGTGCCGAAAATTCTTTTCCATAGCCGGTCGCATGTGGATGCCAACGGCTGAGCAGAGCAATGTTCAACATAAAGAAACTCCTTTTTATTCAGATTTTCGATAGTACGAATAGTAGGCAACGACTGTCATTCGTTTCCCGTTGGGCTCCTGATAGGTGAATGTGACTCCATTTTTCGAGAGCAGCTCACCGATGGTCAATTCGGAAACGGGCTTTGAAAAAACCAGAACGCCATCACAGAGGATCATAACCTGTTCCTCCTTCAGGTTGATGGCCCCGGCTTTCCCAATGACTGTTTCTGTATTGTCTGCACAGTCGCGCAGTGTCACATACTGCAAATCCTTCGAGCAGAGCGCGGCAATTCGCGCCTGTTCAGCAGCAGCCTTTTTGCGGGAACGAAACAACATGACAAATGCTCCATTCTGAGTCAAACTGTTTTGAAAGAAACAGTCTCCCTGCATTTGCGATGAACAGAGAGACTGTTAGTCGGGAATGTGCTTATTTCACAATAACCTTTTTCAGCTTCGCAAAGCGCGGTACGCCGTTCTCGAATTTCGGGTGAGCTTCACCGGCAATCAGCGGCAGAGCATAATCAATGTAGGCCTGGTTCAGACCATTGCCCTCTTCATTGATCCATTCACGCGGAATTTTCTTTTCCGTGTTGGCAACATCCGTCAGGTTCAGCAGCTCGATCTCGCACTGATAGCCATTTTCACGGCTGCACTTGAAGCCGACCATCTTATCGGTGATACCGGCCACGGCAAATTCAACAGCCTTCTGGCCAGCCAGGAAGGATTCGTTGACGTCCGTTTCGGAAGCCGCGTGTGCGGCGCAACGCTGCATCAGGGAGAACTCGATGCCACGCGTCTTGCAGCCGAGGCGCTGCTTGATCATGTTGGCCAGCGTGACGCCGATACCGCCAAGCTGCGCATGGCCGAAGGAGTCGCGGCTGACATTTTCGCCTTCTGCGAATTTTTCAACCATCAGCTTGCCGGAAGCATCGGAGATGCCTTCAGAAACCGCGACAATGCACTTACCGGTCGCCTTGTAGATGCGTTCCACATCTGCAAAGAAGCGATCAATGTCAAAGGGCAGTTCCGGGAGATAAATCAGATCAGGGCCCATGCCGAAATGCGTTGCAATGGCGCTGGCGGCGGTCAGCCAACCTGCATGACGTCCCATGATTTCCAGAACGGTGACCATACCGGTGTCATAAACCTTGGCGTCCAGGAAAATTTCCATGGCGGTCGTTGCAATGTATTTTGCGGCAGAAGCATAGCCCGGACAGTGGTCAGTTCCGAACAGGTCGTTGTCGATCGTCTTCGGGATGCCCATGACGCGGCATTCATAGCCATTTTTCAGCATGAACTTGCTGATCTTGTTGCAGGTGTCCATGGAGTCGTTGCCGCCGTTGTAGAAGAAGTAGCGGACGTCGTATTTTTTGAAGATTTCCAGGATGCGCTGATAATCGGTATCGTCCACATCCGGATCCTTCAGCTTATAGCGGCAGGAACCGAGAGCAGAAGACGGTGTGTGTTTCAGCAGTTCCAGCTCGGCCGGATCCTCTGCGCCCATATCATACAGGCAATCATCCAGAACACCTTTGATGCCGTGGGCAGCGCCGTACACCTTTGTGATCACGTCGCTCTTCAGCGCCGCGCTGATTGCACCATAGGCACTGGCATTGATAACGGAAGTCGGCCCACCAGACTGGCCGATGATACAAGCTCCTCTGAGCTCACTCATGAAAAAAACTCCTCTCAAGTAAAAATCAACCTGATTTTCGTATTGGTTTTATTATACCGCAAATGCTGTCAAATTGCAAGATGTTGCTCCGCTTGAAAACAGGAAATCTTGCGGAGAATCCATCCTCAATACGCAAAATAAGTCGCACAGGGAAAAGACCCGCACCATGATGATCAGGCTGAAAGAACAAAGTCCCTCAGCCCGATTCAAAAAGCAGCACAGGATGCGCGTCTATGCGCCCGCTTTCGCCAACAGCACCTCGGCGAGTGCCTCGGCATAGAGGCGACCGGCACGAATCGCCTCAGACAGCTCATTCCCGTTGGCACCAACCTCAATGATCATGGCGCCAATCGCGGAAAACTGGAAATAGCTGGAGCGGGTCAGCTTGATCGGCCGCGCCAATGTCGGCCAATACGCTGTCATCTGCTGCTGCACATGGAGTGCCAGCTTCAGATTTTCCTTCCAGCGCGGATGATCCCCTGCGGCTGCGTCCGTTCCAATGACCATCATCACCTGTGCCGTTTTGCCCGCTTCCGTTTCCGTGATCAATTTATATTTCTGCGCATCCGGCTGGTTGAGTGCGTCCCGGTGAACATCGATCACCACCTGAATGGAAGGATGCTCCTGTATGGCCTGCTGAACAGCGGTCAATGAGCGCCTGTAGGCACCGGTGTAGGAGGGGGAATCGTACATCGCCGTATCGTGAATGACGCCAATTCCATGCGCCCGCAAACGTTCGGCCATTTCCTCACCGATTCGTACCACGTTGTATGCCGAATCGGTGCAGCGGTCAGATGCATCCGTTGTGTATGTATCCAGCGCACCCGGCGTGTATGCTTCGCAGGTGTGCGTATGATAGATATAGACGAGAGGCTCTGCACCAACAGCGGAAATCTGCAACGGCTCCTGAAGCAGCTCAGGGAGATTCAGCTTTTTTCCGCTCCCGTTCAAAACGTAGAGATTCTGATACGCGTCATATCCGTAGGCACTGGTCGGCGCAACAGTGAGCTCGCGGACAGATTCTGTGACCAGACTGTCCGAACAGGGCTCGAGAACCCCACCCGTACTTCGGCAGTTCGCCGGAAAGTCCAGCTCATCCTCTATGAACGGCACTGAATCCGATGATAATGGCGTTTGAAGCGGAAGTGTTTGCAGCCGGGATTGCAGCTGATCCGTCCAGGAGAGAATGGGTAAATCGGCTACTCGATAGGGTGAGGTATAGCCGGTCATTTCATTTCGCAGCACAAGCCCCAGAACAGCATCCGGGAGTCTGGAATCGGTCGGCGTCTGCTCAACAGCCGGTGTACACGCCAGAATCCCGACGGACAGACAGAAAGCTGCGCCGCGCCGCACCACCGAAAAGGCCGGACGCTTGGAACGCGGCTTGTCCTTCTGAATGACAATCTGCTCCGTGCGCTTCTTTGAACCGTTGTCGGACTGACCAGTTGGGTACCGATACAAAAGCTCCAGCTGTTCCATCGCTCAATGCCTCCTTCTGTAGAGTTCATGACCAGTATATGAGCGGGGAACGACGGATATGCTCAGGCGAGAAACATCTCAATGTCTTCCATTGACAGCTCTGGCTGTAGCGCCAGATTCACCGCATAGCCAATTGCCTTGGCGCAAACCGCCATCAGGCGATCAATCTCCTTACTGGTGACAAACGTCGCTCCGTATGTTCGGAAGAGCGCCTCTGCATCGTAGTCTGCGTGAATCTGCTCCAGTGCATCTGCCGCCAGTGTTGCCGCATCCACAACCGTCGGCACACCGATTGCAATACAGGGCACGCCGATCGTCCCCCGGTTGATTGCAAATCGATGGTTGCCGACGCCGGAGCCCGGCACAATGCCAGTATCCGTCAACTGCACCGTGCGACACAGGCGGTCGCTTCGCCTAGCAGACAACGCATCGATGGCCACTACAGCACACGGTTGGATGCGATCCACCAGACCGCAAATCATTTCACCGGATTCAATGCCCGTCATTCCGAGTACACCGGGGGCAATCACCGTGACAGGGCGCAGCATGGAAAACTGTTCGGGCATTTCACGCAGCAAATGTCTGGTTGCAATCGTCTTTTCGGCGGCACAGGGGCCAAGCGCATCCGGCGTCACCGAGCGATTGCCCAGCCCGGCAATCAGGAACGGCGACGAATTGGCAGGTGGCAAAAGTGCCGTCAGCTCCTCTGCAATCAATTCCGCAGTCTGTCGAAAACTGTCCTCCGAATGCGTGTGCAATCGTTCCAGATCAATGGTGATATAGGAACCAATCGGCTTGCCGACCTGTTCGGCAGCAGCCTGCGTGGTAATCTGAACGGATGTGACGAGCATCCCGTTGCGCCGTTGTTCCGTGGATGAAATGCCGTCTGGCAGATTCGCAGTCGACTGCGAGTCCCGGTACAAGCCAACGGCTTCTTCTGCAAGATCCGTGCGGATCCGACCTGTCTGCATTGTTCTCTCCCACCTTTGTCTGTTGCTCGATTGCTGTCATCAGTATCTCCCATTTTCGATGCGTATATACTTCGTCAAAGCCGGAGATACTGGAAGCGGGAAGCAAGCAGAAGGAGAATCAGGTGAGAGCAATGCACAAATCACAAAACAGGGACAAGTCCGTCCAGCCACTGACAGGCGTTCCGGCAACAGACGCCGGTCGGCTGTCTGCGCTTTTTCAAAATGATGTGACGTTTCGTCAGTGCCGTGTCAACCGAATCGATCGACCGGATGCGGAATGCATTCTGTGCCATCTCGACGGGATGACGGACGGCCTGTTGATTTCTGCCAGCATACTAAAGCCTCTGCAGAGCTACCTGGCAGAGCTGGATGCTTCAGCGGATGTTGCATCCATCGCCCAAAAAGGACTGGCCAATGCCGAAGTGCAGCAGGGGAGAACAGTGGAAGAGCTGGCGGAGGCCATCATGAACGGCGACTGCGTTTTGTTTGCACAAAACGGCGCACTGATCATCGGCACCAAAGGCTGGATGCGGCGTGCAACGCAGGAGCCGGAAAACGAGAAGGTGCTTCGCGGCCCACGCGAGAGCTTCATCGAATCGGCTCTAACCAATATCTGTATGCTGCGCCGCAAATTGCAGACGACGTCCTTGCAGGTGGAGGAGATCACCTTTGGCTCCCTGACGCATACGCGCACTTATCTCTGTTATCTGGAATCCAGAGTCAACCCCAAAATCCTGGCTGAGCTCAAACGGCGACTGACTCAAATCCAAATGGACGGCATCCTGGATTCCAATTATTTGCAGGAGCAGCTCTGTGACGCCCCATATACGCCCTTCAAAACCATCGGCGTGACTGAACGGCCGGACATCACAGCCGCCAAGCTAATCGAGGGGCGCATCGCACTGATTGTGGACGGCTCTCCCTGCGTTTTGACGGTTCCGTATCTCTTTATTGAAAACTTCCAGGTCAATGACGATTACTATACCAATTATATCTTTGCGACCATCAATCGGCTGCTGCGCATGGTGGGTTTTTTCATCTCCGTTTCCGTTCCCGCCATTTATGTGGCCATTCTCACCTATCATCAGGAAATTCTGCCGCCGTCGTTGCTGATCAGCATTTCGGCCAGCCGTCAGGGCGTTCCGTTTCCGACCATCATCGAAATGCTTCTCCTGTTGCTGGCATTCGAAATTTTACGGGAAGCCAGCATTCGAATGTCCAATAATGTCGGTCAGGCGCTATCCATCGTCGGTGCGCTGGTTCTGGGACAGGCTGCCGTCGAGGCAAAGTTCATCTCGGCACCTATGGTCATTGTTATTGCATTGACCGGCACCACCTCGCTGATGATTCCGGCTGTCGGCGGCGCAGAGATTATCACGCGTACGGCGCTGTTAATCGGCAGTGCCATGCTGGGTATGGTCGGATATATTCTGGGCGCTCTGCTCCTGCTCTTTCATCTGGGTGCAATCCGGACATTTAGTATACCGTACCTGTCGCTTGC
Organism: uncultured Oscillospiraceae bacterium; assembly: GCA_964515055.1. Lineage (GTDB taxonomy): Bacteria > Bacillota > Clostridia > Oscillospirales > QAMX01 > QAMX01. The sequence goes on from CAZEUG010000023.1 coordinate 9,408, forward strand.
ACCCGATCGCGCCGATCGTCAGCGGCATGATTCATTCATCCGGGCACGCTGGGGAACGCTGCATTATCGGCGTCTGTTTGCAGAATCAGAAGATGAGGATGATCAGAAATCATGAAAAAAACGCGTTGGCTGTTGTCGCTTGCCTGCCTCTCGCTTCTGTTATCGCTTCTGAGCGGGTGCAGCAATTATGTTGAAATCGAAAAACTGATCATTGTTGCCGGTGCCGCCATCGATTTTGACCCGTCCTCCGGTGATTATACCGTGACAACCGAGATTCTGAATCTGCAAAACAGCGGCGGCAACGATTCCGATTATGAGACCATTTATATGCAGTCGAGCGGTGCAAGCCTTGTAGAGGCCATCAATGATATGACGCACATGGCCGGTCGCCAGCTGTATTGGGGACATGCAGACGTCTTTATTCTGAGCCGGAGTGTGCTCCAGCACTCCATTGAACCGATTCTCGACTGGTTCGCCAGCGATGTTAACGCAAGGCTTTCATCCATGGTCATTGTGGCCGGCACTGAAAAAGCCAGCGAGATCTATCAAATGCAGACGCTTGGACAAAAGAGCGTCTCGATTTCTCTGGAGCAGATTCTGGAAAATTACCAGAATCGAGGGCATACAGTTGTCAACGTCAATGAACTGATCAATCGATACGGGATACAAGGCGCGGCAACCTGTATCCCGATTGTCAGCGGGCAGACGAATCAGGAACAGGAACTGCTGTCCATTTCCTCGTACGCTGTTTTGAAACAGGATGTCCTGTCAGGCATTTATGAGGGCAGTGATGTTCCATACCTGATGCTGATGATGAAGAACCCGTTTCAAAGTGTTTTGTCTGTTCCGATTGCAAATGAAAATTTGACAGTTCAGGTCAAAGTGGTCAGCCATTCGATTTCCCTGCGGACAGATTGCAGCACGAACGCTGTGTCTGCGCAAATCGAGATGAAGCTGAACCTGTCTCTTGTTGGCCATATCGGAGATGATACCATGATTCGAAATGCAGATGGCACAGAGCGAATCATACAGGCAGCCGAGCAAGAGGTTCGCGATGCGTGCTGCGCATTGTTGGATCGGGACATTCATCAGTTCGGCACAGATATTCTGTGCATCGGGCAGCATATCAAACGTCATGACCCCAAAATCTGGCATCACATTGCTGCCGACTGGGATTGGTTTTATGCCAATATGCCCTACGAAATGCACGTACACGCCGTGATTGATCAGTCTGGGAAAATGTCTCCGCTCAATGATCAGGAGGAAATCTCATGACGGTTTTTCTGATGATCGCCTATCTGGTGTTTTTCCTGGCTGCCGATCTCCTGACAGGTCGTCAGAAACTGACCTTGAGTCGCGGTATGGTCTATTGTATTCTGATGCTCGCAGCCGTGCTGTTCTGCTACGCATCCTTTCGGCAGTGGACACTGCCCAATCCGATTGAGCAGCTGTCTGAATGGCTGTATCCATCCTGAAAAGGAGTTTTCGTATGCTGGAAACGGGAAAAATCACCGATCGTCAAATCCGATCAATGGCATTTCTCATAACAATGGGCGGTATCTTTGTCATCGGCGGAACCAAAGAGGCCGGAGAAGAAAGCTATCTGTCTGCGCTGCTGGCCGTCATTCCAACCTTACCGCTGTACGCGCTCTATGAGCACCTGCTGACCCGCGCAGGGGAGGGAGGTCTGTTTGCCCTCTGCAGGCAATGCTTCGGAACCCTGTTCGGAAAAATCGCGATTGCACTCTTCGGCGTCTACGCCGTGATCATCGGAACTGCCGTCGCAGGCAATTATCTGAATTTTATTCATACGGTGTTCCTGACCGACACATCATTTCTTGTGGTCGGCATTCTTTCGGCAGCCGCCATCACGTTCATGGTGCGGTGTGGCCGCATGGCCATGGCGCGTGTCTCACGAATGGTTCAGTATGCCGTGATCGGAACGCTGAGTGTCACGCTGGTGCTGTCTCTGTTCGCCATTGACCTGGATCATTTTCCGTATCCGATGCTGTATCACGGCTTGCAGCCGGTGGCTGCCGGTGCCTTTTCGATCTTCACCGTTTCGTTTGGCGATGTCATAATTTTACTGCCCCTTCTCAACGGAAAATCCGGGAGAAGGGGCAGTCGAAACCTGATCAGAGGTGCCGGCATGACCTGGGTGCTGCTGACGCTCGTCTTTCTTCGAAACGTACTCGCACTGGGGCCTGCATCCTATGGGATTCTGTTTTTCAAGTCGTTTGTCGCCGTTCGCATTATCAGCGTTGGCGCATTTTTTCAGCGAATGGAAATCCTTGTGTCCGTCATTTATATCCTGTGCGATACGCTGAAACTGGCACTGTGCGTGCAATGCCTGACGAAATGTCTCAACGAATTGACAGGACACTCCCAACAGCGGGAGCATTCGTTATTTGCCGCGCCATCCGCATTGCTGATGATCGGCCTGGCTGCCGTGTTTGTCAGCAATCAGCGGTATATCACACTGTTCCTGCAAACGCACAAATACCTGGCGTTGCCGTTTACTGTTATGCTTCCGGCGCTGCTTGCTCTGACGGAGCGCCTTCGCAGGAACAATAGGAACGATCAATTTCCGACAGGCTGTATTGCCAGCAGCGCTCCGGTTTCCGAACGAGGAATCCGCCGCTCGTGAAATCCGGGAAGGCCTGCGGTGCGCTGCCCTCTGCGATGGAATTTTCGCTCAGCGGTGTAATAGCCGCATAGGTGGCAAAATCGTAGACGTCAATCGGGGTATCCTGCTGTGCCTGGATGCTCTCCACATAGGCACGGAGCACCAGATAGTCCATGCCGCCGTGGCCGCCTCTCATGCCGATCTCCTGATACCATTTCCAAAGCGGATGCTCATATTCCTTGAGAATCGGGTCAAAGGACGACCACTTGTGATGTTCGGTGATGCCTTCCAGCATGATGCTGCGGTTTTCTTCCATCCAGACACCCTTTGTGCCCTGCACATATCCGCCGCGGGAGTACGGTCGGGGGAGTGTGGTGTCGTGCGTCAGCACGAGTGTTTCGCCATGTGCGCAGCGAATCATGGTGGTCACGACGTCACCCTGTGTAAACGGATAGCCCTGCACTTCATTGTCCGCCGGCATATTGGCAGCAGACCACTCATTCAGTCCGCGTGCCTTGGTGGCCATGGAAACCAGTGTGACAAATCGGTTGCCGCGGTTGATGTTCAGGATTTTGCCCATGGGAACGGCGCCGTGCGTCGGATAGATGTCGCCGTTTCGATTCATGTAATGATCCAGTCTGTAGTGACGGTTGATATGTCCCTTGGCAATTTCTTCGCGAAGGTCATGCTCATAGCCGCAGCGGCAATGGACGATTTCGCCAAACATCCCCTGCTTGACCATGTTGAGCAGCGCCATTTCTTCCCGGCTGTAACAGCAGTTTTCCAGCAGCATACACGGCATCCCGGTGCGCTGGCTCGTCCGAACCAGCTCCCAGCATTCATCCAGAGAGGATGCGCCGCCGACCTCGCTGGCCACATATTTGCCGGCATTCATCGCGTCAATCGCAATGCGAATGTGCATCTGCCAGCAGGTAGTGATCAAAACGCCATCTACTTCCTTCATGGCGAGCAGATCATGATAATTGGTGGAGGTCACCGGAGCTTTTCCATAGACCTCTTCAACCGCCTTCGAGGCACTTGCAACCCGATCCGGATAGACGTCACAAACGCCGACCACACGAACGTCATCCATGGCCAGCAGGTTGCGCATCATATCATGTCCGCGACCGCCAAGGCCAATCACAGCAATATTCACTGTATTACTTTTCATAAAACCTGACCCTCAACTTTTTCTGATCTCACCCTGCATTCGATCCGGCAGGGTTTTCCTATCAAAATTATAGCCGATTTTCCGAAGCATGAGAATGGACAAATCTGTTATCCATATGGACGAATCACTGTTCGCAATGGAGAACCGCATCTGCAAAACGACGAAAAATAAGAACGGAGCAAAAAGGGGAGTTGATTTGTCGGGCTGGAAAGCGTATAATAACAGAAAAAAGAATCGGGAGGCAAATGAGTGACCAACATTCAACGCTATCTTGAATCCATTCGGGGCATGCGCATTGGCATTTTGGGCTTTGGCGTCAGCAATGCGCCGCTGGCAGAAATGTTCCTAAATGCCGGAGCCTGCGTCACCATATATGATCAGAAAGCGCCGGATGCACTGGGCGATGCGGCACAGATGCTGCAGGAGCGGGGCGCCCGGTTCTGCTGCGGTGATGGGTATGATGCGCATCTGGACGATGCTGTGATTTTCCGCTCTCCGGGTCTCCTTCCAACCAAACCAATGCTTCGGCGTGCAGCGGCAGCCGGTTCGGAAATCACCTCCGAAATGTCCCTCTTTTTTGCCTGCTGCCCGTGCCCGATCATCGGGATTACCGGCAGCGACGGAAAATCGACAACCTCGACGGTCATTGCCAAAATTCTGGAACAAACAGGGAGACGCGTATGGCTCGGCGGCAACCTTGGTACACCGCTGACACCCAGGCTGGCTGAGATGTCGTCGAATGATCTGGCCGTTGTCGAGCTTTCCTCGTTTCAATTGATGGATATGAAGCGCAGCCCGCACGTTGCAGTCGTTACCAATGTTACACCCAACCATTTGGATAAACATACCGATATGGCGGAATACATTGAGGCCAAGCGCACCATTTTCCGCTGGCAGCAGGCGGGGGATGTCCTGGTCGCCAACTATGACAACGTGATCACACGCGGCTTTTTGTCCGAAGCTCCGGCAGGTTCACGTCCGTTCTCCAGAGCCAACGCCTGTGAACAGGGTGTCCTCCTCCAAAACGGCTGGATTACCGTCAGCAATCAGGGCGTTTCAGACCCGATTCTGCCGGTCGATCAGATTCGAATCCCCGGTCAACACAACATCGAGAATTACATGGCCGCCATCGGCGCAGTATATGAATATGCAAAACAGGACGCGATTACAGAGGTCGCAACCACATTCCCAGGCGTCCACCATCGTCTGGAGCTTGTGCGGATTCTGAATGACGTCCGCTACTATAACAGCTCCATCGACTCGTCACCCACGCGAACCATGGCGGCTCTGAGCGTCTTCGACGGACAGCTGACCGTGATTCTCGGCGGCAGCGATAAAGGAATTTCCTTCGATCAGCTCGGCGAAGCGCTGTGCCGTCAGACGCGTCGCATCATTTTGACCGGTGCAACTGCAAGGAAGATCGAAGCCGCCGTCCGGAATGCGCCGTCCTATCACACCGGCTGCCCGGAAATCCATCACGCAGCCAACCTGCAGGAGGCCGTTCATACCGCACACCGACTGACGCAGCCGCATGAGGTGGTTCTTTTGTCTCCGGCCTGTGCTTCGTTTGACGCGTTCCGAAACTTTGAAGAACGCGGCGAGGTGTTCTCTCAAACGGTTCTGGCACTGTAAATCGAATAGGGAAGACTATTTTTTTCAACAAATTTGCCCGGTCAGATCATCTGACCGGGCAAATTGATGGGTTTTCAGTTTGATTATGCGCGATAGGAAAGCGTCAGCTCCAGCTCACCGCAGTCAAGCTGCGTCAGCTGCACACCGGCTGATTGGAGCATCCGTTTAGATGCACAGGTCGCATCCGTCGTTGCATATTTATCAGACAGATAAATCACTTCCCGAATGCCGGTCTGAATGATGGCCTTTGCGCATTCGTTGCACGGGAACAGGGAGACATACAGCCGCGAACCGTTCAACGGACGCCCGGCGGCATTCAGAATGGCATTCAGCTCCGCATGAACGACATAGGGATACTTGGTCTCGTTGACAGCGCCCTCACGCGCCCAGGGATATTCGTCATCCGAACAGCCCTTTGGAAAGCCGTTATAGCCGGTGGATATGATGATATTCTGATCGCTGACAATGCACGCACCGACCTGCGAATTCGGGTCTTTGCTCCGCTTGGCCGCAAGGAGCGCAACCCCCATAAAATACTCATCCCACGAGATATAATCTGTCCGTTTCATAAAACACCGCTCCAATCCAAATGGCTCCAGATACCTTGTCTCTATTATATCATGGGAACCGAAAAATGTCCATAGGCGGCACTCAATGTCTTTCAAAACAGTCAACCTCGAAAAAAATACCAGAATTTGGAAAGTCCTGCGCCAAACATCAACAGAACTCGACAAAAATCGCTTGACACGAGATTGGGAAAGTATTATAATATCTACTGTATAGGTGTGTGCATTGCACTTTGTTACAGGAAAAATGCCGGGGGATTGATATGGCTGATAGAGATCTGAAGCGCCTGAGCCGTGCTGATCTGGTCGATATTATTTATGAACAGCAAAAACAGCTGGAAGCGCTTCAGCTGAAAGTCCTTCAATTGGAAGAACTGCAGAAAAACCGTTCTGTCTGCATGGAATCAGCCGGTTCGATTGCAGAAGCAGCTCTTCAGCTGAATGACGTTTTTGCTGCGGCGCAGGCCGCGGCGGATCAGTATCTGACGTCCGTGCAATCTGCTTCAACCGAAAGCGAGCAGAAAATCGCTCTGGCTGAGCAACAGGCCGGTACCATTCTTGCCGAGGCCAATTGCCGCGCCGTCGCGATTCAGCGCGAAGCGGAGGACTATGCCCGCCAGACAATCGATGCCGCAAACATGGAAGCGGCCAATGCGTGGTCAGACTTCCGCAAAAAAGCGGACGCATTCATCCTTCTGCACAGTGAACTGAATGCCCTGATGGCGAGAGAAGTGTAACCGATGAACCGTCACATGAATTCACAGGTTGAGCTCCCGACGCTCACACAGATTGAAGCGGAGCGGTCGCGCCTTCGCGACCATCGTCATTATCACCGTGCCTTAAAAAGTACAGTGGCTGTCCTGATCGTCGTCGCAGCTCTGGCCGTTCTGGTCGCAACGCTCTGGATGCCGGTTCTGCGAATCTATGGCACCTCCATGACCCCCACGCTGGAAAATGGCCAGATTGTCGTCACTGTGAAAAGTTCGCAGTTCAAAACAGGCGAGATTGTCGCCTTTTATTATGGAAATAAACTGCTCATCAAGCGCATCATCGCCGGCCCATCCGACTGGGTCGATTTCACGGAGGACGGCTCCGTCCTCGTGAACGGTGTGCTTCTCGATGAACCATATCTGACTGAAAAAGCACTTGGTGAAATCAACATTGAATTACCGTACCAGGTGCCCGACGGCCGATATTTTGTTATGGGCGATCATCGCGCCGTTTCCGTGGATTCCCGGACAACGGCGCTTGGCTGTGTCGCCGAAGATCAGATGGTCGGCAAAGTGGTGTTCCGAATTTGGCCGCTGCCGGTTTTCGGTATGCTCTCCCAATCTTCTCAATAACTGAAACTGTAATTTTGAATTTTGATTACGCCGGAAAGGAGGTGGACGCATCGTGCAGCAACCGGCGAATTCCTACTGGACAACGCGCAGAAAACGGAAACGCTGGCAAAAACTCGTGCTGTTTCTTTCCTGTCTCGTTGTCTTCAGCACGACATATGCGCTGATTCTCCCGGCAATTACCCTGACCGAACCGCCGCTTTGCGGCCTGGAAGAACACCAGCATGGCTCTTCCTGCTATGAAGTCGTTCTCAATTGCCCGTTTGCAGCACTGGAGTCCACCGCCCAAACCGATGCACCGGAGGCCACCTCTGACGCTGAACCCATCTCCACCGCATCGGAGCCGCCTGCCACCGAGAGCGAAGCGATAAGCGAAACGTCGGCCGAACTAATAACCACCACGTCCGCCTCCGAGACCACCTCCACGACATCGGAACCACCCTCCACCGTGAGCAAAACGTCAGTCGAAACAACTGCCACCGCGTCCGACGCTGAACCACAGTCTGAGCCGCAAGCGACCACACCGCATCGCCACACGGCAGACTGCTATCAAAAGAACTTCATCTGCACTCTGCCGGAGCATCAGCACTCGGATGCCTGTTTGCAGAAACCGACAGCGAGCCCCTCGGCAACCACTCCGGAGCCGTTGCCGCAGCTGGACGCGGATGCCGTCCGCCTGACGGAATTGTCCGCTGCCGCCGATACCGCGCTGACTGCGCACCCCGGCGAAACCGTCTGCTTCCCGCTGTCTTTGAAAACCGCACCCATCCTTCCGGATGTGGCGTATTCATCCATCCGAATCCGCCTGGAGATCGTCTTGCCGTTGTCGGAGGAAATCGCCACCTTTGATCTCGACGCCATGACCTGGCTCGATCAGACGGAAGGTTATGCGCCGTCCGTGGTCAGTGAAACGCGTCTCTTTGGCGAAACGGAATTACCCTGCCAGGTGCTCACAGGTCATCTCCTGCTGACCGCAGAAGACCCCTCGCTTTCGATTGCAGCATCGGAATGGTCGGGCTCCCTTGCAGTCTCCGTCCATACTCTGCCGGAGGCTGTGAGCTTTGCCCTCCGCATCCATGGCGCTGCCGAATACAACGCGTGGGACAGTGTGTGCGAAGAACACCAGATGGCTGAACGCCTCACCGTGGATACGGTGGCCTGTAGTGTCTCGACTGAATTTGACCCCGCCGCTTCGCTGGAAGCCTACCGCTCGTACCTGTCGGCGGTTGAAGCGCTGCAAGCCTCCGCGACCGAACCGCAGGCGGCCAACACATTGCTCGATGAAATCAATACAGCCTTCGCACAGGGCACGCTTTCCGAAACGGACTACCGCGATCTTTCGAACCGCCTCGTGCATATGCTCATTTTTGATAACGAATCAGTTGCCGAAGTCTGCATCGGTACCAACTGGATGAAGCTCCGCGACAGCGGCTGGTTCACGGAATTCAGCGACGCCGCCAACAGCGACACACCTGCACCGGACGAACTGGGCAAGCTCCAGCATACGGCATTCGCCGCAGCAATGACCAGAGACGCAGCAGCTCCCAAAGAAACAAAGCCATCCGATCAGCAGGTCGATAACCGCGGCGGCTCCAACGCGGAGAACGGTGTCACCGTCAGCAAGACGATCGAAGGCACCGAGCTGGAAAACGTCTTTGATATCACGCTGCGCGTCGAAACAACCGGCAATATCAAAGATCTGATCAACGAGCCGGACATGGCCGTTGTCATTGTGCTCGATATATCGAACACGATGAAAGATAACTTTGGCGGTGAAACCCGTTACGAGGCAGCCATGGTGGCAGCGGAAGCATTTCTGACTCAATTTGCCAATAGCAACTCTCTTGAGATTAGCCAAGTAGGGTTTGTCGCCTTCAACACTGACGCCCACAAAATTTTCGATTTAACACTCTGTCACACTGCAGCAGAGGTCAACAAACTAAAAAACACCATGCGTGAAAAGACATGGGATTTCATCAAATCGAATAGCTATGGGGAAAGTCATTCCCGCTTTACCAACATAGAAGCCGGTCTGAAAATGGCTGAGGATATGTTGAATAAAGCTTCGAATCAACACAAATTCGTTGTCTTCCTGAGCGACGGCTTCCCGACCACCTATATCAAAAGCGGGTATCAGGGTTACGACCCGTATACAGAGAAGGGTGACCCGGATGACGATGGTATTTTCTACGACGATGTGATAGATCTTTATTGCAAGTATGGCACCAGCTATAGCGACGAAGCTGCTATTCGTGCCCGTAAACAAGCTTCCGCCATGCGAGATTCAAAGATAATCATTTTCTCCATCGGTGTCGATGTCGGTGGTCAGACCATTGATGACTATGAACGAGATAACGGCGACTTTTCTATCATTGACCGCACTGACACAACATATGAAATTGGTGATGCGTCCAGTACAGAATCCTACAAGAACTGGTTGAAAAACAGCATCGGTTCCGGATATTACTATGACAGCACAAATAAGGAAGGTTTGAATCAGGCATTCGAACAGATTTTCAGCGAAATGAAACTCACCGCTGAGACTTCTGCCAGGGCAGACTGGGTGGCATCGGACCCGGTGCCGACGGTTGTTCCGGGCGAGATTGAGTTCATCGGCTTCTATGACAAAGACAATCAGCTGTCACCAGAGGATCTGGAAGGCACCTACGCAGAAAATGCCGAAAATACTGCTTCAACCAAGCCGAATCCGTCCAGTACGGATATCAACTGGGATTTGAAAAAGTCCGGCTACACCAAAACCACCTCCGGTTCAGAGATAACGTACGTCTTCGAACTCCGGTATCGCGTCCGTCTGAAGAATGAAGATGCTTCTTTCATTGAGAAAAACGTCTACGACACAAACGGTGAGACAACGTTGCAGTACCGGACTGTAACCGACACCAACGGTCAGCAGACGATCTCAGAACCCAAAACGATTGAATTCCCCATTCCCTCGGTTCATGGCTATCTCGGTGAGCTGACGTTCACGAAACAGGATACGGCGGAAATTCCGAATCCGCTGGCCGGTGCCGAGTTCACTCTCAGCCACGATACGGACAAGTGTAGCATATGTCGCGGCGACAAAACGCACGTCACCGTGCCACAAAAAGTCCAGACCTCCGATTCAGACGGCAAAGTCACCTTTGAAAACATCCCCTCCGGCCACACCTACAAGCTGGAGGAGACGGTCGTTCCGGCAGGCTATGTCAAAACGGGGGACACCTGGTCGGTCGTCGTGGCATACGACAAGGTCACCGTGACAGTGTCAAAGGAAGACGGTTCAACGGCGACGTGGACAGGTGACGATCTGGACAATCTCGCCATTACGAACCGCATTTACTATGAGCTGCCCTCCACCGGCGGTCCCGGCACACTTCTGTATGTTGCAGGCGGCATCCTGTTGCTGAGCGCATCAGGCTTTCTCCTGTTTCAGAAATACCGTTCCCATAAAAGGGAAAAGGAGGCGGACTCCTCCTCATAATGAATCGCCACACACTTCTGAATCAATTTGAAGACCAAATCAGTTTGAAAGGATTTTGAACAATGAAACACGCAAAAAAGATTCTGGCTCTCCTGCTGGCGCTTGTCACGCTGAGTTCCTTCGCCCTTGCAGATGGATCGGAAACACCGACCGAACCGGAAACACCGGCAGAAACCACCACCACCGGAACAATCACCATTGATAACGCGGTTGTTGGCCAAACCTACACGATCTACCAGATTCTCGAGTTGGAAAGCTACAACACAACAACCGGTGCGTATGCGTATCAGGCAAGCTCCGCATGGGAAGCTTGGCTGAAATCCCAGACTGATTACGTCACGGTTGACGCTCAGGGCTATGTAACCTGGGTTAAAGGTGCCGATGCAGCCGCCTTTGCCAAGCTGGCTCAGGGACACGCCAAAACAAATTCGATCAGCAGTCAGGATTCTCAAACTGCGACCGCCACAACCGTGACTTTCACAGGACTGTCTCTCGGTTATTACCTTGTAGATTCCACACTGGGTACGCTCTGCTCTCTGGATACCACAAACCCCACTGTGACGATCCGTGAGAAGAACGTCGCCCCGACCAACGAGAAAAAGGTCAAAGAAGACTCCACCGGCAACTTCGGCAACGAAAATGACGCCGACATCGGTCAGAGGGTCGAATTCCAAAGCACCATCACCGCTCAGGCCGGTGCCGAGAACTATGTCTTCCACGATAAAATGTCTGCCGGTTTGACCTTTGGCAGCGTCACCGGAATCACCCTGATGAGCGGCGACGACACTACAGCGGTTGCAGTATCCAATTACACCGTCAAAACAGCCACCGACACCGACAACAAACCGTCAGACAATTGCACCTTTGAAGTCGTCTTCACGCAGGCCTTCTGTGATACCCTGAAGGCCAATGACCAAATCGTCATTTCCTACACCGCCACGCTGAACGAAAACGCCGTTGTCGGTTTGCAGGGCAACCCGAACGAGAGCAAGCTCTCATACGGGAACAACGGGAGCGGCACCAGCACCGGAACAACGACGCCCAGCAAGACCGTCACCTACACTTGGGATTTTGATGTTCTGAAATACAAAAACGGCGTAAAAACCGATGTTCTGGAAGGCGTTCAGTTCGTTCTGCTGCACAAATCCTCCGAAACCGTACCAGGCGAAGGCGGTGCGTCCACTATCCGGGACGTCTGGAAGGTTGCCAAAGTGTCAAACGGCAAAATTTCCGGCTGGGAGGTTGTCGAGGATGTAGAGAATGCAACATGGCCGACCGAATCCATCCTCACGACCAATGCATCAGGGAAGATCGAAATCGACGGTCTCGACGCAGACACCTACTACCTCCGCGAAATCAAAGCACTTCCGGGCTTTAACAAGCTTGGAACTGATGTAAAAGTCGAGATCGAAGGGAAAAAGAAAGACGCAGAGACCGGCAATGATACGTACACAACACTGGTTGCCGAGGTCAACAACCAGTCCGGCACCGAGCTGCCGTCCACCGGTGGCATCGGTACCAAAATCTTCTACATCGCCGGGGCCATTCTGGCTGTTGGTGCCGCCGTTCTGCTGGTCACCAAAAAGCGTGTGAGCAAGACAAAGAACTAAAAATCAAGCCACAGTGGTAGGGGAGCACCTGCAATGAAAAGTCGAAAAACAACCTGGATTTTAGTCCTGATGTTTCTTGCAGGTGTTTCTCTGCTGCTGTATCCAACGGTCAGCGATTACTGGAATTCGCTGCACGCGTCTCAGGCCGTCGCGGCCTACGCAGAAGATGTCCACGCCATGGAGCAGGAGCAATATGAGAATGTCCTCGAACAGGCGCGTGCATACAATCAGGGTCGATCATCCAAAACGATGGACTTCTACCTGACGGATGAAGAACAGCAGTCCTACGACAGCCAATTGAACGTCGGCGGAACCGGCATCATCGGCTATATCGAAATCCCGGTGATCGCCATCTCCCTCCCGATTTATCACGGCACCAGTGAATCGGTGCTGCAAATTGCGGTTGGTCATCTCGACTGGTCGTCCCTTCCAGTTGGCGGCGAAAGCACGCATTGTGTCCTTTCCGGCCATCGCGGCTTGCCGAGTGCCAAGCTGTTTACGAATCTGGATGAAATGAAATTGGGCGATACCTTCGTGATTCGTGTGCTCGATGAGGTGCTGACATACGAGGTCGACCAAATCCTGATCATTGAACCAACCGACACCTCTGCGCTCGTCATTGAGCAGGGGAAAGACCTCTGTACGCTGATGACGTGTACGCCCTATGGCATCAATTCGCACCGGCTTCTCGTCCGCGGACACCGCATTGAAAACACGACCGAAGCCAAAACCATTCGCCTCGTGGCTGACGCCGTCCAGGTGGATACGCTGGTGGTGGCACCGATCATTGCCGCCCCAATCTTACTGATATTATTCGTGATTTTGCTCCTACCCAGTCGAAAGCAGCGAAATCACAGAAAGGATCATTCATGAAAAGCTCTTTCCATCGAATTGCAGCATGGCTGACGGCCATCGTTCTGATTGCACTGCTGGCCTCGCCAATTGCTGCTTCGGGCGTGATTGATCCGAATCAGGCGGTTTCGTTCTCCATTTCCTACCGGGTGGATGGCAGGCCGTTACAGGGCATTCGCTTTTCTGTCTATCAGATCGCATCCATGAATGAACAGGGCTCTATTCGTCTGACGGAGCCGTTTTCAACGCTGCCGGTACGGCTGCCAGACGGCAACGCCGAGGAAGAATGGCGGATTCTGGCCACCACGTTAGAGGGCTACATTCAGGGCCGACAAATAACGCCGACCGATATCGGAACCACCGATGCATCCGGCGCGCTCTCCTTCCCGCACGGGGCGGAGCGTCTGCCGCATGGCGTCTATCTTGTGCTTGGAGAACCCCGCACCATCGGCAATACGGTTTATATTCCAACACCGTCCATTGTCATGCTGCCCGGTATTGACGCACTGACACAGGACTGGACGTATGACATTTCCATCGAACCCAAGACAGAAATCCGCAACAATCCGGTCTTGCCGGAGCAACCGGTATACACAATGCGCGAAGTGATCAAGGAATGGAAGGATGACGGGCATCAGTCTATCAGGCCAGCCTCCATCACCGTGCAGCTCCTGCGGAACGGCGTCCTCTACGATACGGTCACGCTGAGTGAAGAGAACCAGTGGCATTATACATGGGACCAGCTGGACAACCTGGCAGCCTGGACGCTGACGGAACAGGTTCCCGCAGGTTACACCGTTACAGTCGAGCAGAAGGGTATCACGTTTCTGGTGACCAATACGGTTACTGATGATGTGCCAAACCCTTCCCAGACCACCGGAAGTGACATCCCGCAGCCCGGTTCCACGCCTCCCGGCGAATCCTCCGGCACCCCGCCAACCACCGATACATCTGGCAGTTTGGATACGCCGACAACCTCCGGTACACCCGGCGGTTCGGAGATTTCTAACCCATCCCACCCATCGACTTCCGTTCCCGGCGACAGCTCGCAGACAACGCCAGATTCACCCAATCTGCCGCAAACCGGTATGCTCTGGTGGCCGGTACCCCTGTTTGCAATCGTCGGCTGCCTGTGTTTGATGGCCGGTGTTTTGATGGCGCGACATCATCATGAATAGAACCGCCCGCTTTTTGATTGGAATCGGCTGCCTCCTGATTGCCGCTGCTCTGGGCCTGACCGCATATAATCTGGCTGATGAAGCCCGCGCCGCCAAACGTGCGGATGAGGCGCTGTCACAGCTTGCGGTTGCCATGGGCAGCTTCCGTGATGCATCGGCAATCACCGACAATGATGCCATGCCTGTTCCGCCATCTTTTACCGATCAGACCACGTTACCAGCCACCGACACGCCCCCAGCCGACCAGCCCAACGATGAACCGGAAATGCCCGTGATTCAGCTGAACGGTCAGGAATATGCAGGCATTCTTTCGATTCCGTCTTTGTCGCTGGAATTGCCGGTTCTCCGAAATTGGAGCATGGCCGCCCTGAAAAATGCGCCGTGCTGCTACGCCGGTTCCATCTACCAGAATAATCTGGTCATCGCCGGGCACAATTACAAAGGCCATTTTGGCAAGCTGTCCGATCTGCAAATCGGGGATTCGATTTTTTTTGCTGATGCGCTCGGACAACGCTTTGGATACGAAGTCGTAGAGCTGGAATCGCTCCCGGCCAATGCCGTTGATGCCATGACGGCAGGGGATTGGGATTTCACCCTGTTCACCTGTACCGTTGGTGGCCGTTCAAGACTGACGGTTCGCTGTGTCCTGACCGAATCCTGAAAACACGCGTTCCATCCAATGGTAGCCTGAAACAGGCGCTGCCAAGAGCGCCGGGCTGAACGAAATTGAATTTTGAAAAAGAAAACAGCATCCATGCAGAAAAACCTGTATGGATGCTGTTTTTGTGTTGTGGCTGAACACGCGATCGAACGTATTCGCGTGGGGAGATGGAGCGGCTATGCCGGATTGTGCGGATTGTTTTCCTCGTCACGCAGCAGCTTCTGATCCTCTTTTGTAAGCTGCAACTTGGAAAAGAGATCTGGGCGGCGTTCCTTCGTTTCGCGTAATGACTGCTGACGCCGCCATTTCCGAATGTTCTCATGATGTCCCGAGAGCAGGACATCCGGCACGCGCCTGTTGTGCCAGACTTCAGGGCGCGTATACTGCGGATACTCCAACGTTCCAGCCCAGTGACTTTCATCCGTATAGCAGCTTTCATCGGCTAACACACCGGGCAGCAATCTGCACAGTGAATCGATCACAGCCAATGCTGCAATTTCACCGCCGGTCATCACAAAATCACCGATTGAGATTTCTTCATCGACGCATTCATCAATAAATCGCTGATCGACTCCTTCATAGTGCCCGCAAACCAGAATCAATTCATCTGTCAGAGAAAGGCGCTTGGCATGATATTGGCTGTATTGAGTTCCCCGTGCGCTCATCAGAATCGTATGTGGGTGCGAACACTGTTCGGCCGCCGCCGACCATGCGCGGTACAGCGGATCTGCCATCAAAAGCATCCCCATGCCGCCTCCATACGGATAATCATCGACCTGTGCCTGACGGTTGAGCGTATAGTCGCGAATCTGAATACATTGAATGGAAACGATTCCGTTTTGAATCGCATTACCGATAATGCTGTCCGACAGGACACCCATGACGGCGTCAGGAAACAGTGTCAAGACAAAGATTTTATTCATTCGCCACCATCCCCGGAATTGTCTGAACCGTCATGCATTGATGCTCCAGATCAACAGACTGGATAAAATCACCTGCGGCAGGAATCATGGATTCCTGGTCACCATCCCGGACCAC
>CAZEUG010000024.1:0-25154 GCA_964515055.1 uncultured Oscillospiraceae bacterium
GGCGCTTCGCGCCAGCTCCCTCGTCAGAGGGAGCTGGGGTGGTTGGGCAAGGTGGCCGGCTGCGAAGGTAGCGGGAACGGTGGGACACCTGTAGGGCACAGGGCTCGTTCCCGCCGTGGTTCAATGGCAGGAGGCGTTGCAATACTTGTTGAAAACGTTCAAAGCTGGGCAGTTTCCGGGTATTTCTGGTGCAGCCGCAGCCATCCACATCGGGACGCACATGAGCCTCCCTTGTGCAAAGGGAGGTGGTGCGGCGAAGCCGCGCCGGAGGGATTGTATTTGCCTGTGGGAGCTGCTGCGGGTGCAGGTGAACACTCAGAGACACTTTTCTCTCCCTCAGGCGCTTCGCGCCAGCTCCCTCGTCAGAGGGAGCTTTGCAGATTGCCCACTGTGGGTGGCTGCGGTTTTCTCCACACTGATCACGCGTCGAAGACCAACGTCCTCGGACGCATATCACTTCCACCTGCCCTCTCAGTCAGCTTTGCTGACGAAGAGTACAGGATTCGGTGATCAGCGATGCACACCTGTCGGTACCTGATACGCGTCGAACGCCGCTACGTCGAACGCCGCTACGTCGAACGCCGCTGCGCCTTAGGGCATTGCGAGAAGCATTGCGGCAGTGCGGGCGATATCCGTTTTTTGCAGGTTCTGTTCCATGCACAGGGATATATATGGAAGCGATCGAACGAAAGGCTTGTTTTTTCGAATTTTGCTATTGACTCAGGCACATTCGTGTGCTATACTAAAAAGGCTCAGAAAAGAGCGAATGCAAACGTCCGGCTACGGATTCGACGCATTTTTGCCGGTTGGGCGTTCCTGTGCTGCGGATGTCCGGCTATTGATTTTGGGTGCATTTTTTTACGGTTGAGTGTTCCCGTTTTTGCAATCTCCCGGCCGCTGACCGGGTGTGCTTTTTTCGCCAACTGCGTTTTTCGGCTTCGCAGCCACATTTCGCCCATCCATGGGTTCCCGCCCGGCTATGGTCGGCGCGGACGTTTTTTTGATATGGTTTGCCGGCACTGTCCCAATCGAAAACGGCTCTGTTTTTTTGTGCCGGCTTGTATTCCGACTGACAAGGAGGGCGAGAACGAATGCTTTTCAGCGTCGTGATCCCCGTTTACAACGTTGCAGCCTATCTGCAACCGTGTATCGACTCCGTACTGGCCAACGACTGTTCCGACTGCGAGATCATCCTTGTGGACGACGGCAGCACAGACGGCGTATCGCCGGATCTGTGCGATGAAAACGCCGCGAAGCACCCGGAGCGCATCTGCGTGATTCACCAGGCCAATCAGGGTCTCGGCGGCGCAAGAAACACCGGCATCGCCGCGGCCACAGGCGAGTACCTCTTTTTTGTGGACAGCGATGATACCATCAGCCCGGACGCACTCTCGATTCTGACGGCTGCGATCCACGCGTCGCACGCCGACATCTACTCGTTCCAGATGTGTCAGGTGACGGAGGCGGGGGTGTCCACCCCGCTCAAGGTGTCACCGCTCTATGACGGCGCCTTCAGCCTTCGGGAGCACCCCGAATTTCTGGAAGCGCTGCCCGCGTCATGGGCCAGAATCTGGAAAAAACGGCTGTTTGTCGAGCATGGAATTCAATTTCCCTGCAAGGTCTGGTACGAGGACATCCGCACAAGCCCCAAGCTCTTTGCGGTGGCAGAGTCCATCGTGACACTGGATGCGCAGCTGTACCGCTACCTGATGCGTCAGGGCTCAATCATGAGAAACAGCAACATTGAGCGCTGCCGAGAGATCATCGAGGCCTTCGACGATCTCTCCGACTGGTTTGCGAAAAACGGCCACACCTATCGCCGTGAGCTCTGCACGCTGGCCGCTGAGCATCTGTATATCGCCGCTTCGGTGCGGGTGCTCCGCGCCGACCGCAAATCGCCCATCCTTTCGGAGCTGCGCGACCGGTTTGAGTCGGAATTTCCCGACCATGCTTCGCAGATGGATTGGGCTCATTTTTCGTCCGCGCAAAAGCTCTGCTACCGGCTTTTGAATCACCGTGCTTACCGCACGCTGTCTTTTCTGTTTCGCATCAAAAACAGTTTTTAGAGGCTCTGTCATGAAACATTTCCGTCTCGGTTCCAAACGAGGTGTTCTTCTCAAAAACACCGTCATGCTCTACATCCTGCAATTTTCGGGTACGTTATTGAGTCTGGCGGTAATCCCCTATGAAACCCGTGTGCTCGGCCCCACCGCCTACGGCTCTCTCGGTGTCGCAACGGCGGTGATGGTCTATTTCCAGCTGTTCATCGATTTCGGCTTCATGTTCTCTGCAACGGAGGAGGTCTCCCGCCGCCGTGACGATCCGTCCGCGCTTCGCGAGATTCTGGGTGGCGTCACCGTCTGCAAGCTCTTTCTCTCCGTCGTAGCCGCCGCCATGCTGCTCATCCTCTGCCAGCTCATTCCGACCTGGCGGGACAAGCAGATGCTGCTGCTCCTGCTCTTTCTCTCGACGGCACTGACCTCGTTGCTGCCCGACTATCTGTACCGGGGGCTGGAACGCATGACCGCGATCACCGTTCGAACGGTGGCCGTCCGCGTCTTCTTCACCGCGGCGATCTTCGTGTTCCTCAAAAAGCCGGAGGATATCCTGGTCGTCCCGATTCTCAACATCATCGGCAACGGCGTCGCGCTGGTCGCCGCCTTCAGCCATTTGAAGCGTTCCTTCGGCATCACCCCTTCGCGCTGCGGTTTTTCAAAGGCTCTGTCCTTTCTGCGCCGCGCCTCCACATTTTTCTATTCCCGCATCGCAACCACCGCGTATACCGCCTTCAACACCGTGTTGATCGATATTTTATCCGCAGGCGGCGCCGCAACGGGGCTGTATACGAGCGCAGATAAGCTGATCACCGCCGGAAAAAACGCATTGTCGCCGGTCTCGGACAGCCTGTACCCCTACATGGTCAAAAACCGCGATTACAAGCTGGTGCGCAAGGTGCTGCTCATCGTGATGCCCGTGATTCTCTGCGGCTGCACCGTCGCATTCATCTGGGCGGAGCCCCTGTGCGTCTTCGTGTTCGGCGCTGAATTTGCGGGGGCTGGCAAAATTCTCCGCGCCATGCTCCCCGTCGGAATTGTCATCCTGCCCAGCTATATCTGCGGCTTCCCCATGCTCAGCGCAATGGGGCTCACCAAACACGCGAACTACTCCGTCATCTTCGGCACGGTCTGCCACATTGCAGTGCTCCTGCTCCTGTACGCCTCCGGTCATATGAGCACGGTGACACTGGGTTGCGCGGTGTCGCTGACGGAAACCCTGATCCTTGCATACCGCCTCACGGTCATCGTCAGGAACCGTGACCGCCTGCGCACCGATCACCCCAAGGAGGACTAATATGCCTACGCTTTTTCGCAAGGCGGCAGCCGCCATGCTGTGGAACGCCGCACGGCTTCGCCCCATCCGGAACAACCTCGTGGTGTTTTCAAGCTTCTACGGCCGATCGGTGTCGGACAGCCCGGCGGCGATTTCGGAAGCGCTGCACAAAAAATGCCCGGAGGCGGAGATCGTCTGGCTGCTCAAGGATCCGGAACGCACGGCGCTCCCTGAGGGTGTTCGTGCGGTGAATATCGCGTCCAGGCAGCGCATCACGACCCTGATGCAGGCCAGGGTCTGGGTGGACAATTGCCGCAAGGGTGCGCACTGCAAGCGCAAAGGGCAGTTCTACCTGCAAACATGGCACGGCTTCGCGCTCAAACGCATCGAAAAGGACGCCGCCGATGCCCTCCCGCCCGATTATCCCGCATACGCCAAAAGAGATTCTGAGCAGTGCGACCTGATTGTTTCGAACAGCCGGTTTATGAGCAACATCTACCGCAATTCCTTCTGGTATGACGGCGCTGTCGCAGAGTTCGGCTCTCCGCGAAATGACCTCTTTTTCCGCAACGATGCAACGCTGCGGAAACGGGTCTTCGACGCGCTGTCCCTCTCTGATGACCGCCACCTGGTTCTGTATGCGCCGACCTTCCGCGCATCGCAGAGCACGGAGCCCTATCGGCTGGATGCGGACGGCCTCCTCTCCGCGCTGGCCAAACGCTTCGGCGGCGCATGGACGCTCCTGGTGCGGCTCCACCCAAATGTGGACGATCGCTCCGGAGGGCTCTTTGCCTATGACGGCGAGCGCGTGATCGATGCGACACGCTACCCCGATATGGCAGAGCTTATGTACGCCGCCGATGCACTCATCACCGACTATTCTTCCTGTATGTTCGATTTCGCCCTCAGCGGTCGGCCGGTCTTCCAATTCGCAACGGACATTGAGGATTACAAAAACGACCGCAATTTCTATTTCCCGATCGATGCGCTGCCCTTTGACCTCTGTGAGGACAATGCGCAGCTCTGTGCTGCGGTGGAGAGCTTCGATGCGGCTGCATACCAAACACGCTGGAACGATTTTTACGAACAAAACGGCATCTGCGAGGACGGAAACGCCGCCGAACGCTGTGCCGATTGGATCATTGAGAAGCTGAGACAGGAGTAATCATATGAAACGTGTACTGACCTACGGAACCTTCGACCTGCTGCATTACGGACATATCAACCTGCTGAGACGCGCAAAAGCACTGGGCGATTACCTGGTAGTCGGCCTCTCCACCGATGAATTCAACCTCAACGAAAAGAACAAGCGCAGCTTTTTTGCCTATGAGGAGCGCAAACTGCTGCTCGAGGCGATTCGCTATGTCGATCTCGTCATCCCCGAATGCTCGTGGGATCAGAAATCGCTGGATGTCGAAAAGTACCACATCGACACCTTCGTGATCGGCGACGACTGGGCGGGAAAATTCGACTTCCTGAAGTCGCAGTGTGAGGTCGTGTACCTCCCCAGAACGCCGGAAATCTCCTCGACGAGAATCAAGCAGGAGCTCCACGGGTAACGGAACCGGCGCCGTATCGCGCATCAGGGAAAAGCGCCGCGCCGCATCCGGCCAGACGCCAACGCCCCGGAGCATTCTGTCACGGAACCCGTCACAAAACGCACCACGAAAAAGGAGTGAATCCGAACGGATTCACTCCTTTTTGCAATTTTTATCCGCGCTGTGCAAACGGTGGACGGCGCTCAGTCGAACACGCAGTCGCTCGGCAGATCCGGCAGGCTATACGAATCCTCCACGAGGAAGCAGTTCGCATGATGCTGCTGGGCGAGTGTGAGCAGCGCGGCATTCTCGGCCAAAAGGCGCTCCGGCGTGCAGTCCGAATCGTCCTGCCGATGCTCAATGACGTTCGCATACCTCCGGATGTCGTCAAAATGCTCTGTGATGTATCGGGCACTCAGAATCAGACAGATGGAACGAACCTGCGAACGGTACGCGTCATCCAGGTCTTTTTGCCAGTCGATCGGCAGATAGCACCCCTCCACCACCAGATTTTGCCCGTTTTCAATCGCCGTTTTGATCATTTCACGCACAATCGGCCAGAGGTATGCCGTCAGGTCGCGAGCATCACTCATCGGCGTGAGGTGCGTCTGCCCGCTGCGAATGAGCCCCATCTTCAAATGATCGACGGACAGATACGGCACCTGATATGTTTCGAGCAGACGCTGCGCGAACAGCGTTTTGCCCGCGTGCGATGCGCCCTGAATCAAGAGAATCATCGGAATCTTCCTCCGTTTTTTTGGAATCTGGTAAGGTGCAAATGCATTCAAAAAAAGTGCTTTTGTGTAAAAATCGACGGAGGGAATCCCTCCGCCGATTGTGTTTACTGTTCGTTTTTGGCGAGCTGCTCGTTGATTTCGTCAATCGGTTTGACGGGGAAATGACCATAGCGGAACGGCTTTTCGCTGGTCGGGCACGCCCATTTGGCGGCATTGATCAGCACCTTCTGCACTTCCTTCTGATGGTAGACCGGGAAGGTCTCATGGCCGGGCTTGAAGTAGAAGATGCGACCGTTGCCGCGCTTGAAGCAGCAGCCGCTGCGGAACACCTCTCCGCCGGAAAACCAGCTGATCATGACCAGCTCGTCCGGTTCCGGAATATTGAAATGCTCGCCGTAGGTTTCTTCCTCCGGAATGACGAGCCGGTCGCCGATGCCCTCTACGATCGGGTGGTTCGGGCTGGTGACCCACATGATTTCCGTGTCGCCGGATTCGCGCCACTTCAGATCGCAGGACTGCGTGCCCATCAGCTTGCAGAAGATCTTGGAGGCGTGTGCCGAGTGGAGTGCCACCAGACCCATGCCGTTCATCACGCGGTCATAGACGCGTTGCACAATTTCATCGCTGACCTTGTGGTGCGCCATGTGACCCCACCAGAACAGGACATCCGTATTGTCCAGGACCTCCTGGGTCAGACCATGCTCCGGCATATCCAGCGTCGCGGTGGTGACGTCATAGCCGGCTTCGCGCAAAAAGTCGGCGATGCAGCCGTGAATGCCGTTCGGGTAGATGGCGCGGACGGTTTCGCTGTGTTTTTCGTGTTCAAATTCGTTCCAGACAGTAATTCTCATATGAATACTCCTTTCAGACATTGAAATGGTTGACAGATCGAACGTGTGACCGTTTATTCGGCCAGCAGCTTGACGCTCCGGATGCCGTGCGGCGGCAGCGTCAGGGTCAGGGTTTTTCCAGTGAAGGCGATGGGCGTGCAGGTGGTTTCGTTCAGGTCGCAGACATAGGCACCCTTCGGACGAATGCGGAAGTACAGCTGGCAGGTCGTTTCCTGCGGCGCGGCGTTGTACACGCGCACCACGATGCCGCTCCCGTCTTCAGACGGCTTGATGGCCGACAATGCGACATTCTGACCCTCCACCCGGCAGAAGGCGCTGCTCAGCGGCAGGCTCTTTTCCCGCTTCGATGCGCCGAGCGGAATGCTGGCGGAGGGGCACGGATGCGCAAACTGGGTGGCAAGGCGCAGGCACGCGTCATAGTCAGGCTGGCTGACCACGGCGACACCAATGCGGAAATGGTGCATACCGAACTCCGGCGTCGGATCCGGGTCGATGGTGGCGCGAATCAGCGACACGCCCAGCTCCGTTGTTTCGTTGCGGAAGGCGTATTTGGAATCGGTCGTCAGCAGGACGGAGGGCAGAAGCTCCCTGCGGCCCTCGTGCTTCGCCATGGTGAAGCTCCGGCACGGGACATCGTACGCCATCGCGCCGCGCTCCGTGACGGCCATGGGAATATCGTTGACAAACGACCGCGCCGAATACGCGAGCGGCACGGCAAAGGCGAGCTGCGGCACGAACTCCTTCGAACCGACTTCGCGGAAGTCGGCCTGAACCTCAAATTCCAGCAGAGCAGAGTGCGTTGCCAGGCGAACGGTGACGTCCATGGTGGAGCTGCGGAACGGCACCTGATAGGTGACGGACTGCTCCACATCGCCGCTGACCTCGCGGAGAATCCGCACCGGCTGCGCGGCGTTGAGGTCAATGACCTGCATCCGGCCGCCGACACGCCAGGCGGTCATCCCGTGGACGGTGTCCTCTTCAATCAGACGGAAGAAGCAGGAGCCCTCCGGCGGCGTCAGTGTATGCTTGTCGCTGAGGTCGGTCAGCTCGATGCACTTCATCGTTGTGCGGTCAAACACGGCGCGAATGCAGTCGTTTTCCAGAACAATCGGCGCATCGCTGTGCAGATCGACCCGGTCATGGGTTGTCGGCAGATAGCGGGTGCGCTCCGGCGGCGCCTCATCGACGACCAGCGTGGTATAGCCGAGCGCCGGAACCGATGCATCGACCGACAGGCGGAGGAAATGGTGATCCCAGAACCAGGTGCCGTTTTCCATCAGCTGAGCGGGCAGCACGGTTCCGTCCGGTGTGCGGACGCGAATCCGGTTGACATCACCCGGCCATTCCCAGACCGTGAGGGAAATCAGCCCGTGCCAGGGGTACATGGTCGTGTTGAAGACGGAGAAGGCGCGTGTCTTGCCGCGCCCGCGCCCGGTGCTTCCGAGGGCGAAATGCATCGCTTCGCTGCTGCCGAACCCGACACCGCTGCCCTCTGAAATGGTCAGGCGGTCATCATCGAACGGGATGGAGGCCGTGTCGATCTGCTCCGAGAGCGTCTGCATGGCGCGGTTGGCGTTGATGCGGGTGGCGGCCATGCTGTCCTGGAAGACGCCGAGCGCATATTCGCGTGTTTCGGTCACGCCGCTGCCCGGCAGAATGTCGTGGAAATGGTTGAACAGGACGCCGCGCCATGCGCGATCAAAGGCGGGGGCGAGCTTGTCGCCGCCGGCGAGCTGCGCCGCCGAGGCGAGAACCTCCGCATCATACAGGCGGTCTTCGCCGATGCGGTTGGCCATTTTGATGCGGGACTGCGAGGTGTAGCAGCCGGAGAACACATAATTCAGTTCACCAGTGAGCACCGGAAAATCGTTTTCGGGGCGGTCAATGCGGCTGAAAAATTCGTGAACCGTGCCGGAGCGGATCGTCGGCATGACCGGCCATGTGGCCATATCCTGCAGCCGCTCCAGATCGCGGCGGGTCGGGCCGCCGCCGTGGTCGCCGACGCCGTAAATTTTAAGGTAGCAGTCGATGTTGTAGAGCTTGCAGAATTCCGGCAGATGCTCCGCCATGCGGGGGCAAATCGCGCCGTTATACCAGGTCGGGTCGCGGAAAACCAGCTGCTCCGCGCCGGACGCAGAGCGCCAGCGATAGATGGCGTGGTCGTTGTTGCCGCGGCAATGGTAGGAATACCGGACGCCGCCCGCCGCGCAGATTTCGGGGATGTTCGCGGAATGGCCAAACGTATCCGGCACGAAGTCAACAGTCAGGCTCTCCGGCTTTACAGTCGGAATCAGCTCGGAAAGATAGCGCTTTGTCGTCAGGATGTGGCGCGCAAGGGATTCGCCGGACGGCAGATTCTTGTCCGGTTCGACCCAGGAGGACGCCGTCACCTCCCAGCGGCCTTCGGCCACGCGGCGGCGAATCTCGTCCAGCATCCAGGGCGCATATTCCTCAATGATGCGGTAGACGGACGCCTGCGACTGCGCAAACGTGAAATTGGGGTATTCCTCCATCAATTCCAACATGGTGCGGAGCGTGTCCACCGTGAGCGATGCGGTTTCGTGGAAGCCCCATTGCCAGTTCATATCGATGTGAGCATGGCCGATGCAGATCATGGTCAGCTGTTTGGCCGCCTCGGAGAGCGGGGAAAGGAGCGTCTCGGCGAATTGCGCCGCAGCGTCCGTGATGATGCCGTCTGTGGAAAGAGATGCCAGCAAAACATCCAGCACGTTTTCAATTTCGCGCTGATATCGCCCGTCCAGCGTAAACGACAGTTTGTCGGCGTAGGCCAGCTCCGCGGCGATGCGGCCGCTCCAATAGGAATGCGATTCCTGCGCCAGAATGGTATTCAGTTTTTCAAGACTGGTCAAAGTCGGGTCCTCCCTTCCGGTGATACGCACGTTCGTGCGCATGATACCGTCAACCGTATTATAACACAGCGCCCTGCGGATTGCAAACAGAAAATCGCCCCGACCGAAAAAAACACGGACAACCCGCCGACGGCAGCGGCTACGCAGTCACTGACACAACCCATCGAGAAAAAAAGCGCACCGTCCTCGAAGCTCGAAGACGGTGCGCCCGTTTGTGTCAGATGGTGTGCCTGAAACCGCAGCAATTACTCACGCGGTGTGCCGCAGTTGTTGCAGAAAGCGGCATCCGGAGCGATCTGCGAACCGCAGTTCTTGCAGAAAGCCGGAGCAGCGACCGGCTGCGCCTTTTTCTTGGTGGCCTTGAGTGCAAGGAAGGGGCAGACGATGTTGGCAATGCTGAGGAGGATGAAGAAGATCAGGCCGACTGCGAAGTCTGCGCCGGAATCACCCATGCCGATGATGACGAACAGGAATGCGAAGAAGCTGACCGGTGCAACCGCGATGTTCAGCTTGCGGGCAAAGATGGCACCGACTGCGATGAAGATGTTCAGAATGGCGAGCAGGAAGCCAAAAATGTATGAGCCAGGGACACCGCTGGTATCGAGCAGCTCAAAGCCGGATGCGGAAACGGTCTGACCCCATACAGTCATCGACAGGAACGGCATGGCAAAGCAGAGGAACGACAGAACAGCCAGAATGGCAGGGACGAATGCGAGAACCGGACGTTTTTACATAAAAACCCTCCTGATAATGTCGGATGAAACAGCGGCACAACCGTTTTTCACCTCTATTTTGAAACGAGTTGATTATATCACACCTGTTATATTTTGTCAATGGGGTTCGGCGAGCCGCAGACCATGCATTCGGCAAAATCTGTCGAATGCCCGGAATCGACAGACAAACGACAGACAAAAACGGTCACTTTGACGGAATCGCTGAACCGGCAAAACCTGCGCGGCACTGCTGTATGAACAGAGCCCCGCACCCTACAGGGCTGTGAGCAGCTCCGAGAGCGAGCGGATGGAAAAGGTCGGCTTTGGTTTGGCCGGTGCCGGTGTGCCGGTCGGATGGAACCAGCAGGTGTCCAGCCCGGCGGCCAGCCCTCCGGCGATATCCGAGGAGAGCGAATCGCCGACAACGAGCATTTCGCTGCGCTCCACCTGCGGGAACGCATGGAACACGGCGTCAAAAAAGCGTGGATCCGGTTTGGCGACGCCGATTTCCTCCGACAAAAACAGCGTGTGGAAGCAGGGCGCCAGCCCGGAGCGGGCAAAGCGCGGACGCTGGACGGAGGTGGTGCCGTTGGAAATGATGCAGAGCGTTTTGCCGTGTGCGACCAGCGAACGGCAGACGTCAGCCGCACCGTCGATCAGATCGGCGCGGGTGGAGAGCGCTTCCATAAACCGCTCGTTGGCGGTGTGCGGCTCCAGCGACAGCTGCATCGCATCGGCAAGCTGCTGAAAGCGCGTCCATTTCAGGACATCCCGCGTGATGCGGCCGGTTTCCAGCTGCTTCCAGAGCGCGTCATTCACATCGTGATAGCACGCCAGAATTTCATCGGTGCAGGCGATCCCAAAGGAGTGCAGCGCGATTGCCAGCGCAGCGCCCTCTGCCCGGCGAAAATCGAACAGCGTCTCATCGGCGTCAAACAGATAGACCTGATAGGCTTTCATGACTCGCCTCCCGCCGCCAGACGCTTCAGGAAAATTTCGAGAATCAGGGCGGCCGCCACTGCGTCCACGGTTTCCTTCCGCTTCTGCCGGAAGACGCCGTTTTCGGTCAGAATCCGGTGGGCGTCGATGGTGGTGCGACGCTCATCGATCAGCGTGACCGGCAGGCCGGTTCGCGCAGCGAGCAGCTCGGCAAAGCGGCGGCATTTTTCGCCCTGCGGGCCGACGGTGCCGTCCATGTTGACCGGCAGGCCGACGGCGATGGCCTCCACGCCGTGCGCTGCAAGCTGTTCGGCGAGCTGATCGGCCAGAATACGCTCATTTTTTTCAGTGATAACGGTTGTTTCGCCGACAAATGTCCGGGAAGGGTCGGAGAAGGCGAGGCCGGTTCTGGTTCTGCCGTAGTCCACGGCACAGACGCGCCCCATCGGTCAACACAGCCTTTCCGGTTCGCAGAGCGCGGCACCGGCGCTGGTGGCAAACTCGGCATGGCGCGGAATCAGGAAGTGGACGCCATAGAGCGGCTCCATGGTGTCGAAAATGCGCCGCGCATAGCTGACCTCCGTCAGGGTGCCGATCAGGACGATTTGATCGGTGCGCTCCAGCCGCGCAGCCAGCACGGCGGTGACACCGATGGACTGGAATACGAGATTGATGATGCCCATGGCGATGTCGCCCGGCGCGGCCAGATCGGAAATCCGCCCGAAGTTGGAGGCGGTCGTTCCGGCGGGAAGTGTCGGAATCTGTTCAGAGGTCAGGTCGTTGACGAACAGATCGACGTGATCGAGCTGCCCACCCTCTGCCGTCGCGATCAGCGAATCGAAATCGCGGATGTTCAGCATCCGGTTGGAAAGGCCGAGCAGCGTACCGCCGCCGATGCCGGTGCCGCAGATGTGCGTGGCGTTGCCGCCCTCCGCCGCGACCAGCGCCGTGCCGGTGCCCATGCTGACAATGATGGCGTGTTCCAGCCCGGACAGAAAAAGCCCGCCGCGGCCGATTGCGCGGAATTCATCAACCCGTGCCGTCGGGATGCCGTAGATGTTTTCATGGATGGCGGCAGCGCCGACGCCGGTCATCATAATCTGTTCCACGTCGTCAAGATGCAGATTGTTGTCATTCAGGAAGCGGCCAAACGCGCCGAAAATCGATGCCTTGGGGTCGCTGGCCTTCACCATCAGCGGGTGAATCATGCGCCCGTTCTGCATCCCGACAATTTTCGTGGTGGAGCCGCCGACGTCGATGCCGATAATGATGCCCATACCTATACAAACCTCCGAGAATCAGGACATATGCGCCGCACCTGCGTCATACATATGGTCATGCAGGTGCCGCGCACGAACCGTAATGATGTACGGTGATAATTATACAGGATTTTTCGCCATTTGGCAAGGGCAGCCTGCGCGGAACCCAACGGAAAGGACGGCATTTTGTGTGAAACGGGTAAAAAACAGACAGCGATCCCGCGTGCTGGCGTTCGGCCTGCTGGGGCTGATCGCTGCATTGCTGCTGGTGCTCCGGGTGAACCGGTCGGACGGTGTGCGCGCATCGGCGGATGCGGGGGTTCGCCTGCCGATTCTCATGTACCACAGCATTCTGAAGGATCCGGCCAGCACAGGGATGTACGTCATCACGCCGACTGCGCTGGAGGAGGATCTCCGCTATCTGCGGGACAACGGCTATCAGACGGTGGTGGTCGCCGATCTGCTCGCGTATGTGGACAATGGGACGCCGCTGCCGGAAAAGCCGGTGATGCTGACGCTCGACGACGGTTATCTGAACAACCTGACGTATCTGCTGCCGCTGCTGGAGCGGTACGAGATGTGTGCCGTCATCTCTGTCATCGGTCGATACACTGCGCTCTATTCCGATACGCCGGACCCGAACCCGGCGTATGCCCACCTGACGTGGGACGATATCCGCACGCTGAGCGGGAGCGGACGGGTGGAAATCCAGAATCATTCCTATGATATGCACCGCCAGGCGGCGCGGCGCGGAGCCGGGCGAAAGAGCGGAGAGAGCATGGCCGCCTATACGCAGGCGCTGACGGAGGACGTCTGCACGCTGCAAACGCTGTTGCAGACGCGGTGCGGGGTGACGCCGACCGCCTTCGTCTACCCCTACGGACAGGTCAGCCGCGGCGCGGATGGGATTCTCGCCGGGCTGGGCTTCCGCTGCACGATGACCTGTGAGGAGCGCATCAATCAGATCACCCGCTCGGCGGAGTCGCTTCTTGGTCTGGGGCGCTTCAACCGTGCCGGTACGGAGAGTACCGCCGCATTCATGCGGAAAATCGAAGCTCCCATGCGATAAAAATGCCTCATACCCACCCAATCGGCGGGTATGAGGCATCAGCCCGAAGCGACTACTGATCAAATGACGGGTTGAACGCGTAATAGTTTTTGCTGTCCAGACGGTCGGTCACATCGCGCAGCGCCTCACCGAAGCGCTGAAAATGCACGATCTCCCGCTCGCGCAGGAAGCGAATCGGGTCACGCACATCCGGGTCGTCCGTCAGCCGCAGAATGTTGTCATAGGTCGTCCGCGCCTTCTGCTCCGCCGCCAGGTTCTCGCTGAGGTCGGTGATCGGGTCGCCGGTCGATTGCAGCGTTGCAGCGGAGAACGGCATCCCGCTCGCGCCCTGCGGGTAGACGCCGGTCGTGTGATCGACAAAGTACGTGTCAAACCCGCTGGAACGGATTTCTTCCATGGAAAGGTTCCGCGTCAGCTGATAGAGAATTGCGGAAATGATTTCAATGTGCGCAAGCTCTTCCGTTCCGATGTCGGTTAGGAGTCCCTTTGCGCGGTCGGTCGGCATGGCATAGCGCTGCGACAGGTAGCGGGTTGCAGCGCCCATCTCCCCGTCCGGCCCGCCGAGCTGGCTGATGATCACCCGTGCCAGCGCGGCAGACGGCGTCTGAATCCGAACCGGGTACTCCAATCGTTTGTCATACGCCCACATACTTACTCCCTGCCTTCCCACGGCCACGGGCCGTCGATCCAGTTCCAGACGCGGTCGTCTGTCTGTGTTTCCTGCGTCAGGGGGCCGAATTTGCGTTCAAAAGCGCTCCGCGCAGCCGAAAGAGCAGACTGCTGCTTCCGGAAATAGGCCAGCGCCTGCATATCGTCCGGATGCGTATCCAGAAACAGCGCGGCGTCCGTTGCGGCGAAGCCCAGCATCCGCACGTTTGCCAGAAGTCGGCTGCGTTCACTCATGGCGGAAGCTCCCCTCTCCGATGAACGGCTTATCCAGGGACGGAAAAATCGTCCCGCGGCTGAGCGCTGTCGATTCGTCATACGGCGTTTCCCATGGCTGAATCGGAACGTACAGCATGGTCAGGGCCGGGCAGCTGTTTGTCTCGTCCAATTTTCTGTCTCCCCATTCTTCTCTGATTGCGCGGCACACGGCCGCACAGTTCATGGTATGGTCGGACTGCACAAATGGTGCATTCCGGGGAATGGTAACATTCCCCGGTTGGCGGTTGAATTTTCCGGACAAACTGTGTATAATGAAAGGAAGAGAATTCTCAAAAACGCTGGAAACAGGGAGGAAAACGGACGTGCGGTCGATCACCGATTCCAAAAGAATGACGGCCATCTGGCTGATTCGCCTGCTGCTGATGGCTGCGGCCATGCTGATTGTTGCGGTGGAGCTGCTCCATGCCTCACCGTTTATCGGTGTCATTGTCGGCGTTGGTTCGCTGGCCGCCGCCGCGATTTTCGGCTGCTGGTACATTCCGGCATATTTCCGGCGCTACGGCGTCACCGTGCAGGACGGCATTGTCCGCATCCGGCACGGCGTCCTCTATACCTCGGAGACGGAAATCCCGCTGCGCCATGTGCTGACCGTTTCCGTCTCTGCCACGCCGCTGATGCGGCTGTTCGACGTCCGGATGGTCACGCTGGGGCTGTCCTCCCACCGGTTCCTGCTCCACTGCGTCTGCGCGGCAGAAATCGAGGAACTGATCGCCTGCTGCGGAAAGGCAGAACCGTGACGGCCGTCCTGCGGCTGCACCCGCTGGCAGCCATCAGCGGAATGCGCCGCTATGTGATCCTGCTGCTGATTCCGCTGATTCGCGGTCTGACCGCGATTGGCGATGGCTGGATGGACTGGCTCCGTGGAACATGGATTGACCTGCTCGCGCTGGCGGCGATTCTCCTGCTGGGGATTCTGCGATGGCGCTCCAGCCGGGTCCTTCTGTCGGACGGTCAGCTCATCTATGAGCGGGGGCTTTTCTGGCACACGCGGGACGTGTTCTTTGCGGACACCGTTTCCACCGTGCGCGTGTCAACGCCCTGGTACCTGCGGCCGCCGCGGATACAGCTTGTCCGCCTGGAAACGCGGACACCGCCGCTGCCGGCTGCGCCGAGCCTCATGCTGTACGCGGACGATCTGCGGACGCTGGAACGGCTCTTTCTCCGCGCACGGGGCGACCGCATTCAGACGGTTGTCCGCCCGCGCCCGGCCGCTGTGGCCGCCACGGCTGCGGCCACGTCCAGTCTGGTCGGGGGTCTGACCTTTACGGCGGCGCTCCTCTCCAACACGGTTCGCTATGCGCGGGAAACGACAGCCGACCAGATTCTGACGACGGCGTTTCTCTTTCTCCGAAAGGTTTCGCTGGGGCTGCCCCCCGCCGTTTCCATCACCGCAGCCACGCTCCTGCTCGCCTATCTGTCGGCATTTCTGAGCAATCTGAGCGCGTATTACCGCTTTACGGCATCCCGCTCCCCGCGGGCGCTCCACGTCAGCGGCGGTCTCTTCACGCGGAGCTGCTTTCAGACGCCGATTCGGCAGATTGAATCGGTTGATCTGCGTTATGGCCTGATTTCGCGGCGGTTTGCCGGAATCAGCGCCTATGTCAATGCTGCCGGGCTGAGCGATGGAACGTTTGCACCGGCCATCATTCCGACCGGTCGTCTGCATGAGACGATGCGCCAGCTGCGCCGACTGCTGCCGGAGCTTGGCTCGTTTGCCTGTCCGATTCGTGTGCAGCCGCGCCGTGCCTGGCGCTCCTACCTGCTGGCACCGCTCATCGGTCTGCTGCTGCTGGCCGCCGGCAGTGTGGCAGCGTCTCTGCTGCTGCCGGACATGGCGGGGCTGATCGCGTTCTGGGCGGCCATGCTCGGCGTGGCCATCGTCTGGATGGGTCTGCACCGCCTGCACGCAATGCACCACAGCGGAGTCGGCGTCGAAGCGGACGCGCTCTGCCTGCGCTATGGCCGGGGCTTCCATTTTCACCGCGTCCGGATTTCGAAGCGAACCATCGGGAGCCTCCGGATTTCGCAGAACCGCTGGCAGGCCGCCCACGACCTCTGCACACTCCATGTGTCGGAAATGTCTCGCCGACGCCGCCGCCATCGCGTCCACTCCGTCCCGTATGAGGCACTGCTTTTTGCGCTGCAAAAGTACGGATATCGCTGAAATTCAAACAAAAAGCCTTCGTATGCAAAGCGCATACGAAGGCTTTTTTGACGATTCGGTGGTTTAGCGGAAATAGTCCACACCGGCCTCGAAGAGCGGCTGGAAGCGGTTTCCGGGGATGTTGCGGCCAACCAGCTGTCCGCAGCGCTCCGTGTGACCCATTTTGCCGAGAACGCGGCCGTCCGGGCTGGTGATGCCTTCGATGGCAAAGAGGCTGCCCGGCGGGTTTGCGCCGGTCTCCATGGAGGGCTGACCGGCCTGGTCGACATACTGGAAGGCGATCTGGCCGTTGTCGATCAGGCGCTTGAGAGTCGCCTCATCGGCGGAGAAGCGGCCTTCGCCGTGGGAAATCGGGATGACGTGTTCCTCGCCCAGCGTGCAGCGCGCAAGCCACGGCGACTTGACGGAGGCGACGCGTGTCCGCACATACCGCGCGCGGTGCAGGCCGATGGCGTTGTAGGTCAGCGTCGGGCAACCGGCGTCGAGCGGGCGAATTTCGCCGAACGGCACGAGCCCCAGCTTGATCAGCGCCTGGAAGCCGTTGCAGATGCCGAGAATCAGGCCGTCGCGGTTCTGAATCAGGTCATTGGTCGCATCGCGCAGTGCCGGATTGCGGAAGAAGGAGGCGATGAACTTGCCGCTGCCCTCCGGTTCGTCCCCACCGGAGAAGCCGCCGGGGAAGATGATCATCTGTGCGCGGCGCACGGCATCGACCAGTGCATCTGCCGATTCGCGCAGCAGTGCCGGATTCAGGTTGCGGACGAGAATGGTCTCCGCGTGGCCACCGGCGCGTTCCACGGCACGCGCCGTGTCATATTCGCAGTTGGTGCCGGGGAAGACCGGAATGACCGCCGTCGGTTTGGCATGGCGGACGAGCGGACGCGCCGTGTTGCGTTCGGCATAGCTGACCGGTTCAGCCGTACCGGCAACCGGTTCGGAGATGGGGAAGACGCCGGAGAGCGGTTCTTCCCAGTCGGCCTTGAGCGTTTCGAGCGAAACATCCGGGCAACGGTTCATCCGAATGACGGGCTCCGAGGTGGTATGGCCGACAACGACGGCACCGGCGAGCGGGCCGTCCGTTTCGGCGAGGATGGCGCCGTAATTCAGGCGGCAGATTTCAAAAACATCGATCGAATCGTCCAGCGCGAAGCCGATATCGTTCCCGAAGCCCATCTTGGCAACGGCTTCGCCAAGGCCACCTGAGGTCAGCGCGAACGCGGAACGGACATGACCGGCTGCCACACAGTCATGGAAGTGCGACCACATGGCGCGGACGGAATCGTAAATCGGGAGGCCGTTGGCATCGACCGGTGCGGCAAAGAGGCAGACGGTGGAGCCGGCCTGCTGGAAGACCGGCGTCACCAGAGAGGCGGCATCGGCCGTGGCAATGGCAAAGGAGACGAGCGTCGGCGGGACATCCAGATCCTCGAAGGAGCCGGACATGGAGTCCTTGCCGCCGATGGAGGCGACACCGTAGCCCAGCTGTGCGCTCAGGGCGCCGAGCAGTGCGCTGACCGGCTTGCCCCAGCGGTTCGGGTCTTCGCGCAGGCGCTCAAAATATTCCTGGAAGGTCATGTAGGCGTCATCAATCCGGCAGCCGGAGGCGACCAGCTTGGCCAGCGATTCCGTTACGGCGTAGACGGCACCTGCAAACGGGTTCTGTTCGGAAATGTTCGGGTTGAAGCCGTAGCTCATCACGGAGCAGGTGGACGTTTCGCCGTCCTGTACCGGGAGCAGTGCCGCCATGACCTGAGACGGCGAAAGCTGATTCCGTCCGCCGAACGGCACAAAGACGGAGGAAGCGCCGATGGAGGAGTCGAACATCTCGACCAGACCGCGCTTGGAGCAGATGTTGAGATCGCGCATCAAAAGCTCCAGACGCTTGGCGGGACCGCCGCAGACCTCCGGGAACTCCGCGTTGGGGGTGGGCAGATCGGGGATTGCGAACGCTGCGGTTTTCGGTGCGCCGTTGGAATTGACAAAGGCGCGGGAGAGATCGACGATTTTCCGGCCGTTGTGCTCCATGACCAGCCGGGGTTCCTCCGTGACGACGGCGACCAGGCTGGCCTCCACGTTTTCAGCGGCAGCCGCAGCCAGAATGGCGGAGACGTCCGCCGGGGATACGACGATGGCCATGCGCTCCTGCGATTCGGAGATGGCCAGCTCCGTGCCGGAGAGACCTTCATATTTCTTGGGGAGGGCGTTCAGATCGATTTTCAGCCCGTCTGCCAGCTCACCGATGGCGACGGAGACACCGCCCGCGCCAAAGTCGTTGCAGCGCTTGATGCGTCTGGAGACATCCGGATTGCGGAACAGGCGCTGGAGCTTCCGCTCTTCAGGCGGATTGCCCTTCTGAACCTCGGCGCCGCAGACCGCCAGCGAAGAGGTGCTGTGGCTCTTGGAGGAGCCGGTTGCGCCGCCGCAGCCGTCACGGCCGGTACGGCCGCCCAGCACAATCACGACGTCGCCGGCGGCGGGTTCCTCCCGGCGAACGTTGGCCGCCGGAACGGCACCGACCACTGCGCCGATTTCCAGGCGCTTGGCCAGATAGCCGGGGTGATAAATTTCATCGACAAAGCCGGTGGCCAGGCCGATCTGGTTGCCATAGGAGGAGTAGCCGCGTGCAGCGGTCTTGGTCAGACGGCGCTGCGGCAGCTTGCCGGGCAGCGTTTCCTGAAGCGGGACGCGGGGGTCACCGCTTCCGGTGATGCGCATGGCCTGATAAACGTAGGCGCGTCCGGAGAGCGGGTCGCGGATGGCACCGCCCAGACAGGTGGCTGCGCCGCCGAACGGCTCAATTTCAGTCGGGTGGTTGTGCGTTTCGTTTTTGAAGAGCAGCAGCCAATCCTGCTCTTCGCCGTCCACAACGGCTTTGATTTTAACGGTGCAGGCATTGATTTCGTCCGATTCGTCCAGATTCTTCAGAATGCCGCGCTTTTTCAGCGCTTTTGCACCGATGGTTGCAATGTCCATCAGCGTGACGGGGCGATGATCGGCCTTGTCGCCGAAGACCTCCCGGCGCAGTGCGAGATACTGATCAAAGGCGGAGGCGACGACCTCATCCTCGATGCCGTCCACGGTGAGGCCGGTCAGGAAGGTGGTATGGCGGCAGTGATCGGACCAGTAGGTGTCCAGCACGCGCAGCTCGGTCACGGTGGGGTCGCGCTTTTCCGTATCGCGGAAATAGGCCTGCAGGAAGGCGAGGTCGGCGGCGTCCATGGCGAGCCCGTACTCAGCCAGACAATCAGCCAGACCGGCGGCATCCAGCTCGGTAAAGCCGGTCAGGACGGCGACGGGTGCCGGTTCGCCATACGAGGCGGCCAGCGTTTCCGGCTTCTCCGGCGATGCTTCGCGGCATTCCACCGGGTTAATCAGCCAGCTGCGGCAGGCGGCAAAATCCTCGTCGCTCAGCTCGCCGTGCAGCACGTAGACACGCGCATATGCGGCACGCGGGCGCTCTCCGCCGGTCAGCAGCTGGATGCAGGCGGCGCAGGAATCGGCGCGCTGGTCATATTGTCCGGGCAGCGACTCAACGGCGAGAATCCGGCACGGCTGACGCAGTGCCTCTTCGGGCAGTGATTCGGGATAGCAGTCGTCGCACTGCGGCTCCGCGAAGACGGAGCGGGTCGCATTTTCAAAGGCCTCGGCGGAAATGCCTTCCACGTCATAGCGGTTGAAAATGTCAACGCCCTCCAGCGCGTGCAGGGACAGCAGCTCGGACAAATCGCGGAAAAGCGCGTTGCGCTCCGAATCAAACCCCGGTTTTTTTGTGACATAACATCTGTAAACAGCCATAAATCATACCTGTTCTTTCATGATCCTCCCGCATTTTTGCGGGAGGGAATGGTTGAAATCCATTTCGGCAAGCCGAAAAAACGATGCATCTGCATCCGGACAAAAGAGCCCTCTATAATTGTAGCGGAAAAAGTTGCTTTTGTCAACGCATAACCGGAATAACGAATCGCCAAATCAGGCAAAATAGCTTGTATGAAATGTGAGAAAAGCAACCGGAAGCTGTCTGTCGGGCGGCTGTTGGCGACCGGCGCTGCCGCCGGTGTGCTGAACGGACTGTTCGGCGCCGGAGCAGGCATGGTGCTGGTTCCGCTGCTGACCCGGTGGTGCGGTCTGGAGCCGCGGACAGCGTGTGCGACGTCTGTCGCAATTGTAACGCCGCTCTGCCTGATCTCGGCGCTGGTCTTTCTGGCCACGGGCGGCACCTTTTCAAAGGAAGCGCTGTGGTATGCGCTCGGCGGCCTGATCGGCGGCACGGCGAGTGGCCTGCTGTTGGGGCGCATCCCCGTGCAGTGGCTGCTGCGGCTGTTTGGTGCGCTCATGATGCTTGCGGGGCTGCGCATGGCTTTTGCCGGATAAACAGACAAAGGAGGCGGTCGAAATGTCAGCGCTGTTGGCGATGCTGGTCGGCGCGGTCACGGGTGTTCTGAGCGGGATGGGCGTCGGCGGCGGCACACTGCTGATGCTGGTGCTGGTCGAGCTGCTCCGGACGGAGCAGCGTGCGGCACAGAGCATCAACCTGCTCTATTTCCTGCCGGTGGCAGCGTCGAGTTTGATCGGCCACATTCGGAGCGGGCGCATCTGCCTGCGTGCATTTTTGCTGTGCGCCGCTGCGGGAACGGTCGCGGCCATCGGCGGCAGCCTGCTGGCCGGGGTGCTGCAAACCGGTACACTGCGGCGGCTGTTTGGCGTCCTGCTTCTGGCGGCCGGGGCGACACAAATGTGGAAGCGGCAGGGCAACGGCGCGAATGAACAAAAGAATTTATAGATTTTTCCAAGGAAACGCTTGCGTTTTCTAACGAATACTGTTATAATGACAGTATTGAAAAAGGAAGGGGCGAAGCCATGGATGCCGTTCTGACCATCCTGTCCACGCCGTCCGGCCACAGGGAGGTGCCGTGTCGATGCGGCGAAACGCTGTATGCGGCGCTCGTGCAGGCCGGTGAAGCAGTGGAAGCACCCTGCGGTGGAACCGGCCGGTGCGGCAAATGCGCGGTACGGGCGGAGGGGGCGCTGTCCCCAATGACGCCGGAGGAGCAGCACCTGCCGCCGGGCTGGCGGCTCGCCTGCCGGACGCGCATTCTGGGCGATTGCACGGTGCAGCTGCCGGACGATGCTGGAACCATGGATGTTCTGACGGACACCGCACCTGCTGCGTTCAGCGCAGCTCAGTCCGGCTTTGGTGCGGCAATCGACATCGGCACGACGTCGGTGGCTGTGGCGCTCTTTGACCGGTCAAACGGCCGGTGCATGGGGGTGCGCGGTGCGCCGAACTGCCAGCGGCGCTGGGGCGCGGACGTGGTTTCCAGAATCCATGCCTGCATGGAGGAGCCGGCCAATGTCACCCGCATGGCGGAGGAGATTCGCCGCCAGCTCCGCACCATGCTCGCAGAGGCAGCCTGCCAGGCGGGCATTCGCCCAACAGAGCTCTGCGCGGTGACGCTGGCCGGGAACCCGACCATGTGCCATCTCGTGGCCGGGCTGTCACCGGTTCCGCTGGGCACCCTGCCCTTCCAGCCGGTGAGCCGGTTCGGCGCCGATTTCAATGCGGCGTTTCTGGCAGCACCGCTCGGTGTGTCGGAAACGGCAGCCATCTGGATTCTGCCGTCTGTTTCCGGCTTCTTTGGCGGCGATGCTGTCGGTGCGGCCTGTGCTGTCGGTCTTGGAGATGCGGAACAGCCGACATTGCTGCTCGATGTCGGCACCAACGGCGAAATGGCGCTGGCGGCATCCGGGCGCATTGTCTGCTGCTCGGCTGCGGCCGGTCCGGCCTTTGAAGGCGCAAACATCATCTGCGGCATGGCCGGTATGGACGGTGCTGTTGCCCATGCTTCCCTGTCGGATGCAGGGACGCTGCAGCTTTCCGTGCTGGGCGAAGCGAAACCGCGTGGCATCTGCGGCTCCGGGCTGATTGACCTGCTGGCGGTGATGCGAAGGCTCGACGCCGTCGATGAAACGGGGCGGCTGCTGCCGCCTGAGGAAGCGCCGGAGGCAGCTCTGCCCTATCTGCGGCTGCATCATGGCGAGCCGGCCTTTTTTGTCGCGGAGGAGGTCTACCTCACGGCGGCCGATGTCCGCGCCCTGCAACTGGCCAAGGCAGCGGTGGCCGCGGGCATTCAGACCATGCTGGCGGAGGTCGGCCTGACCGCGAACGATGTGGCTGCGCTCGTTGTCGCCGGTGGCTTCGGCAACCGGATTGACCCGGTGACGGCTGCGCAAATCGGCCTCTATCCGCCGGAGCTGGCCGACAAGACAACGGCCGCCGGGAATGCTGCGCTGGCCGGTGCGGCGATTGCACTCGGCGGCACGGCGGCACAAGCATCCATCATGCAGCTCCGCGACCGAATGGAATCCCTGGAGCTCTCTGCAGACCCGCGCTTTTCGGAATTTTACATGGAAAATCTGAGCTTTGATACGCTCTGAAAAATCAGGAGGAACGCACAATGTCCAGCTATGTTACCCGCAAAACCCCGGGTGATACCGCGTGGTTTACCCATGATCGCTTTGGTATGTTTATTCACTGGGGCCTGTATGCCATGCCTGCACGGCATGAATGGGTCAAAAGCCGCGAATGCATATCGGAAGAGCATTACGACCTGTATTTCAAGAATTTCAACCCCGACCTGTTTGACCCGAAGGAATGGGCACGTCAGGCCAAGGCAGCCGGCATGAAATATGCCGTCCTGACCACGAAGCACCATGAGGGCTTCTGCCTGTTTGACAGCCAGTACACCGATTACAAATCCACCAACACACCGGCCGGCCGCGACCTGGTTCGCGAATATGTCGATGCCTTCCGCGCCGAGGGTCTGCACATCGGCTTCTATTATTCCCTGATCGACTGGCACCATCCGGAATTCCCGATCGACACAATTCACCCGCGCCGTGACGACCCGGATGCCTTTGAACAGAGCAAGAACCGCGATGTTCGGAAATATGCGGAATATATGCGGAATCAGGTGCGCGAGCTGCTGACCAATTACGGAAAAATCGACATTCTCTGGCTCGACTTTTCCTATCCGACCTTCAAGGGCACCGGCGACAAGGCCTGGATGCGCGGCAAAGGCAAGGAGGACTGGGAGTCCGAAAAGCTGCTCGCCGTGGCGCGTGAGCTGCAGCCGCATATCATCATTGACAACCGTGCGCACATTGACCAGGATCTCTGGACGCCGGAGCAGTTCCAGCCGTCCGACTGGGTGCGGAGCGAAGGCAAAACCGGCGACCTGGTCACCTGGGAAGCCTGCCAGACCTTCTCCGGCTCGTGGGGCTATTACCGGGATGAGACGAGCTGGAAATCCCCGGAAATGCTGATTCGCCTGCTGGTCAACAGCGTTTCGTGCGGCGGCAACCTGCTGATGAATGTCGGCCCGACGTCCCGCGGCTACTTTGATGCCCGTGCGGAAAAATCGTTGAAGGTCTATGGCGACTGGATGAAGTACAACAGCCGCTCGATCTACGGCTGCACAATGGCAGAGCCGGAATTCTTCGCAAATACGCCGCCGGACTGCCGCCTGACCCAGAGTGAGGACGGAAAGCGCCTCTACATCCACCTCTTTGTCTACCCGCTTGCACAGCTCTGCATGAACGGTCTGGCCGGAAAAATCGAATATGCACAGTTCCTGCACGATGGCAGTGAGGTCTGCTTCAACGAGCATCCGGAGGATCCGTATGGCGAGGGCAAGCCGACCGGCGATGATCTGGTTGTCTTCGAGCTGCCGCCGGTCAAACCGGATGTCACTGTGCCGGTCATTGAGCTGATTCTGAAATAACGGAGGCATGGCCATGTCGGACACACTGCAAACCATTCACGATCGCCGGAGCTGCCGCTCCTTCCTGAAACAGCCGATTCCGCGGGAACAGCTGGAAGCCATCACGTCCGCCGCTTCGCGTGCGCCGAGTGCGCGGAACCGCCATACCCGCCGTCTGACGGTGGTGCAGGATCCGGAGCTGCTGACGCTGCTGGCGCATACCGTGGCGGAGGCCATCGGTGCCGGAGAGGACTATTGCTTCTACAACCCGGATGCGCTGATTCTGACGTCCGATTCGTCGGACAATCCGCTGGCCAGAGAGGACTGCGCCTGCGCACTGGAAAATATGTTCCTGGCGGCGGAGGCTCAGGGCATCGGCAGCGTCTGGATCAACCAGTTTTTCGGTATCTGTGACCAGCCAAATGTCCGCCGCGTGCTCAGCGCGCTGGGCATTCCCGCCGATCATCAGGTCTGGGGCTGCGCCGCGCTGGGCTATCCCGCTCAGAAAAAT
Organism: uncultured Oscillospiraceae bacterium; assembly: GCA_964515055.1. Lineage (GTDB taxonomy): Bacteria > Bacillota > Clostridia > Oscillospirales > QAMX01 > QAMX01. The sequence continues at coordinate 24,687 of CAZEUG010000024.1, forward strand.
GAAAATCCGCCGAAAACGGATGAAATCGCCTGGTTCTGAAGCGAAAACGCAAATATTTCCGCGAATTGGGAACCACCCAAAGAAGCATCAACACCCGTCTGCCGGATGCGCAGACCACGACATAAGCCGTCCCCCGGAAAACCGCAGGTTCTCCGGGGGACGTTTGCACCGGAGCGGCGCTGGCGAATGCGACGAACCGGAGACGATATCTGCCCATCTGCACAAAAACCGTGCGAAAAGGCGTGACGTGCCCCGGAAAAAACGCGGCATTGCAGCATTTTGAGAACGCATGACCGCCCAAACGCAAAAATCGTCCGCCGAATCGTTGACGTTCGCGAACGCCGCGCATTTTGACAAAACTTTTTTTGAAAAAGGGCTTGACAAACGGCGGCGAATCTGATATAATAAACATCGCTGATTGCGGCGGATATCTTCGCGTTGGGTTTGCTGGTGTAGCTCAGTTGGTAG
>CAZEUG010000025.1:0-24898 GCA_964515055.1 uncultured Oscillospiraceae bacterium
CCGAAGGGATTGCTGTTGCCTGTGGGAGCGGCTATGGGTGTGGTGAGCACACAGAAAAGCTCTTCTCGCCCTCAGGCGCTCCACATCATGCGCTTGAAAATCAAATTTGCCGCCTGATCGAATGCACACTTCGTTCGACCGGGTGTTGCACTTCATATGATAACGTGCCCAGGGCAGTTTGCCTTCTGCGAGCGGTTTTTCGAATGCCGAAACTCAGATCGCAGCAATCCTTCGTCCCTTTCCATAAGGGAGCCCTGTACTTCGTCCAAGGTCAGCCGCTGCGGTGATCCCATCGGTAACGCCTTCTCTCCCTCAAGTGCTCCGCGTCACAGCATCGTCAGACGCGCATCACGTTCCGCAAGAAACGCATCACTTATCCTTCCCTCTTCTCCTGCTCCCGTTGCAGTCGGAAAGGCAGTCAGATTTTCACAAGGCGCAAAAAAATAACGCGGGCAGAAAAACTGTCCGCGTTATTTGGTGATCCACCCGCGATTCGAACGCGGGACACCCTGCTTAAAAGGCAGGTGCTCTGCCAACTGAGCTAGTGGATCATATTCCGTTTTAACGGAAAAATGGCTGGGATGGCAGGACTCGAACCTGCGGATGCGGGAGTCAAAGTCCCGTGCCTTACCGACTTGGCGACATCCCAATATGGAACCGGCTTACAGAATCTGCAACACCGCCCGCAAAACGAATCCTTTTTTTGAAGCACGCGCCGGCGGTTTCTGGCCGCCGGCGCGGCTATGGGGTGGGTAATCGGTCTCGAACCGATGACCCCCAGGGCCACAACCTGGTACTCTAACCAACTGAGCTATACCCACCATAGTGCGAGGAAACTGGTACGCCTGAAGGGACTCGAACCCCCGACCCACTGCTTAGAAGGCAGTTGCTCTATCCACCTGAGCTACAGGCGCATACATCCGGGCATCAGCTCTTCAATGTCCCTTTGGAGCGGGCGATGGGAATCGAACCCACGTTACCAGCTTGGAAGGCTGGAGTTCTACCATTGAACCACGCCCGCAAATCAACAAGCATCCAAAACGCCTGTCTGCAGCCACATGAACAGGGCACTTAGCCGGGAACCATTGCGCTCACGTTTCATGACCTGATTATTTTACCACAAATCTTTTTGCTTGTCAAGCCCCTTTCCCATTTCCTTTCAAAAAATTTTAGACAGCTTTTTTTCATGCGATTGCCAACAAAGCGGTCGTCTGGATATTTATTTGTTGGCATTCATCCGTACTTTTTTTCAAAGCATTTCCCTATTCTCCGATCAGCGCGTCATTTTTTCGGTTTTCGACTTGTTTTGCAGCAGATTGCTCGGATTTTTTTCGTCAGTTCCGGAAAAGTGCTTGCATTCTTTACAATTTTAGTGTATCATATAGAAGTATAGTTGTCGGCGGCACCGTCAGGCGGTATGTGTCGTCGGTTATGTCAAAGTTTGACCGCCGGAACGGAGTGCTCAGAATGCTTGGAGGAGACACCAGAAAATTCAATATTCCCGCTGACAGCGAGAGTGAAATGAAAATTCTACTGACAGCCGTCTATGACGCGCTGAAGGAAAAAGGCTATGATCCGATCAGTCAGATCGTCGGCTACCTCCTGTCTGAGGATCCCGGTTATATCACCAACCACAGAAATGCCCGCAGCATCATTCGTCACATTGACCGTGACGAGCTGCTTCAGGCCCTTGTGAAAAACTATCTGGATGTGCAGTAGGCCGACACCCCTGTAGTCTGTTTCGGCCGTTTCTGTTTGATCAATCTGATGAAAATGGAGGATGACAACCCATATGGCTACCAACCAAAGCGCCGCTGCGTTTCTGACGTATAAGGGAAAGCCCCTGATTCGAAAAGATCAGATTCTTTACCTTGGCAATCTGTCCGACCGTTATATGATCATGCTGCAAATTCTGGAGGAGACCGACGCATATGGCACACGTGTTCCTTCCCGCGTGACTGTTTCTCTGCAGCAGACCGATCCGAATGTGCGCGCAAGAGAACGGATTGTGAGAAAAAGCGAGAAAAAGAGTCTGTATGACGCACTTGATCTCGGATCCATCTGGCTGCAGCGTGCGCTGGATGAAAAATTCTGATTCATTCCATGCTTGCCGGTATCGGTCAGGTGCTGTTCGGATGTCCCCTGCTTTTCCGGAGTGCATCGGCTGTGCCGGCTTTTTTCCACCTGATATGAGGAGTTTCTTATGCGTTTTACCAAAAGATGCGTCAGCATTGTCCTGCTGACGGCGATGCTGGCAATTCCCGCCTTCGCCGACCAGTCCGGAACCGTGACCGGCAGCTATGTCTATCTCCGCTCCGGCCCCGGCACCAGCTATGCACAGGTCGGAGCCTGCACCAAAGGAACCGTTGTCACGATTCTTTCCGCGCAGAACGGCTGGTATCAGGTCACTGTGAATGGTCTGACCGGCTACATCTCCGCTGATTATGTGTCGGCGGACAAAGCACCGGCTGTCCGCCAGTACGGCACAGTGACCGGTTCTCTCGTCAACATCCGCGCCGGAGCCGGAACAGAGCATGCACGGGTTGCCCAGGCCAAAAAGGATGATCGAGTTGAGCTGCTGTCACTGGTCAACGGCTGGTATCAGGTTTCGACCGAAAACGGCCAGCTCGGCTACATTGCGGCGGATTATATCCGTCCAGACTCCGAAGCAGCTACGACACCGGCTACCTCTGCGCCTGCAACCACGACCACCCCGCCCGCTGCCGAAACCATCGGTACGGTGACCGGTTCTGTTGTCAATCTGCGTTCCGCGCCGTCCACCTCCAGTACAATCGTTGCCACGGTTGTGAAAAACACGCAATTGACCGTTCTCGGTTCGGAATCCGGCTGGTATCGTGTGCGTTCCGGTTCCTCCACCGCCTACATTCACGGAGACTATCTGAAACTCAGCGACACCTCTGTGACCCCTTCTGCGCCCTCTTCAACGTCAACCCCATCGACCACGACGCCCGCTCCTGCGACGCCACCTGCTTCCTCTGCTGCTCCGTCTGTAACGGCACAGTACGTCGTTGTAACCGGTTCGGTCGTCAATCTGCGTTCGGAAGCATCCACCTCCAGCACCATCGTCGGCAAAGCCTATCAGGGTGAAAAATACCTGGTTACAGCCGTCAGCGGCTCCTGGTATCGTGTCGTGGTCGGTGAACAGTTGGCGTATCTGCACGGCGATTATGTGCGCGCTGAAGCCGTTTCCGGCGCCGGAGCGGCCGGTACAGTCACCGGCTCTGTCGTCAACGTTCGTGCCGGTGCCGCCACCTACCATGCCCGCGTGGCACAGCTGAAAAAGGGCGACCGGGTTACGGTTCTCTCCTCGGAAGACGGCTGGTATCGGATTTCGATGGAAAACGGCCAGCTCGGCTATGTCAGCGCCGATTACATTCAGCTGGATACTCCGGCCACAACACCTGCAACGACGCCTGCTACGACTCCGGCGACCTCTGAACCGACACCCTCCGGCACGTCTTCAGAGCCGGGCAGCGTGACCATTTCCCCGCTCGACGATACAGGGCTGATCACCGGTTCCTATGTCAATCTGCGACAGGCACCCTCGACAGAATCCGCCGTCCTTTCGCTGATCACGAAGGGCACCTATGTCCGCGTGACCGGTTCTGTGGACGACAAATGGTATCGCGTGACGTACAACAACCTGACCGGCTATGTGGATGCCGGGTATCTGGAGCTTGGCGTTTCATCATACACGCGCCCCGTTTCCGGCATTGCCAGTGGGAACAGCAGTGGGCTGGTCTCCGGTATTGATTCCGGGACGGATGTCCAGGCGCTGGCTGTGCAGCTCTGTGAGTTTGCAAAGACACTGATCGGCACGCCTTATGTCTACGGTGGCAGTCTGCCGGAAACCGGCTTTGACTGTTCCGGGTTCACCAAGTACGTCTACGCGCAATTCGGCATCACCATTCCGCGGATGCAGCAGTACAACGCCGGTACCCGTGTGACAAGAGATGCTTTGCAGCCGGGCGACCTCGTCTTCTTCCAGACGAACGGCGTTTCCATCAGCCATGTGGGAATGTACATCGGAGATGGGCTGTTCATTCATGCACCCAGCCCCGGCCGTACCGTCTGTCTTACATCCATGGATTCCGATTATTATTCTTCCCGATTTGTCTGTGCTACCCGGATTCTCGGGTAAACACGCAACAAAAAACAGGGTCGCATCCGTTTGGATGCGACCCTGTTTTTCTGTGTTCAGTCTCTCCTGCGGTTCAGGCGGGACAGATAATACAAAATCTGCATAAAGGACGTGAAAAGTGCGGCCACATACGTCATAGCAGCGGCGCGAAGCACTTTTTTTGCGCCGGACAGATCGTTTTCGCTCATGCCGCCGGTCTGTGCGAGGGCACGCACCGCACGGCGCGACGCGTTGAACTCAACAGGCAGCGTGATCAGCTGGAACAGTGCCATCAGAATAAAGGCGGCTACGCCGGCCAGATAGAGCTGCACCATGCTGAAGATCAGACCCGCCATGATCAGGTAGGGTGCCAGTTTGGAGCCGATGTTACAGACTGGGATGATCGCGTTTCGCAGGGCAAGTGGACGGTATCCGGTTGCGTGCTGGACGGCGTGACCGGCTTCATGTGCGGCAACACCGACTGCGCTGACCGTGGACGCATCATATACGCCGTCGGACAGGCGGATCGTCTGTGAGCGCGGGTCATAATGATCGGTGAGCTGACCCTGAACGCGTTCAATGCGCACATGGCGCAGGCCGTTTGCATCCAGAATGGCGCGGGCGGCATCGCATCCGGTCATTCCTTTGGCGTTCCAGACCTTCTGATATTCCGAAAAAGTCGATTTGACGGAGAGCTGTGCCCACAGGGCAAACAGGATGGCTGGGAGCATAAAGAGAATATAGCTGTAGGAATTCACAGCAGCGCCTCCTTTTGTAGTTTCTTCAGGATATGATATCGTTTTTTCGGCGCGAATTCAAGCGTTTTTTTGTAAATAATCTCATCCAGCCTCCGTTTGCATATCCTTGGAGGCTTTCGGAAAGAATAGGGTCAGACAGAAAGGGGTGGTGTGCGCATGGAATGCACCATTTTTGGCCGTCACGGGTTGGCGCTGTCAGACCGTCTGAAACCGCTGCTGGTTGTTGGTGCGGTCAGTAAGCCGCGGTCTGCTGACGGTGTTCTGCTCTGCAGCGAGGCGTCGGCGCAGCGGATTCTGATCGTCTCCGGTGGTTCTTGTTTGTTGCAGCGGTTTCCGGCGGCCTGCATCGTTTCCTGCGGGATGTCTTCGCGGGACAGTGTCAGCTGCTCAAGCATTTCCGGCAACCGTGCTTCCGTTTCCGTGATGCGGGAGCTGCCGGTGATCACAGGCGGGCGTCTGGATGTTCAGGAAATCTGCGTTCCGCTGCGCGCCCCTTTTTCGGCTGAGCTGTTGGCGATTGCCATGGCTGCGCTTTTGTGTGCCGGGCGTTCTCCCGAAGAAATCGTCGCACATCCGTTCTGAAAGCACACCTGTCCCTCATATATATCTCTCAAATACATGATTGAGGATGTGAATTGAGGATGACTGCCGGGTTTTATGAAAGCGACCGGAACGAAGCGCATCTTTGCGGAATCGTCACGGATGCGCCCGTTTTTTCCCACAACGCCGCTGAGCAGGCGTTTTTCACCTTTCCGATTGCTGCTGCAAGGCTTTCGGGGCATCAGGACGTTTTGAATGTGATACTGCCCTCGACGGTGTGCCCTGCGAATGCTCTGTCGAGCGGTGATCTGATTGAGCTGGACGGAACGCTGCGTTCCAGAAATATTCATGACGGTGGGAAATACCGTCTGATTTTGACGGTTTTTGCGCAGAGAATCGCAAAAGCGGAGCATATCGAGCCTTACAACACGGTTTTTCTCGAGGGCAGCATCTGCAAGCCCCCGGTCTACCGTGTGACACCCTTGGGGCGGGAGGTCTGCGACATCATGCTGGCCGTCCGGCGGCGGTACGGCCGAGCCGATTTTCTGCCGTTGATTGCATGGGGACGCAACGCCGTCGCGGCACGGGGGCTGGCCGTCGGAGACCGTATTCGATGTGAAGGGCGCTTTCAGAGCCGCGTATACACCAAGCTGATCGATGGCGTTGGAATAGAGCGTACCGCCTACGAGGTTTCCGTCTCGTCGCTGGAGCGCTGTCCGCCGCCCGGTTTGCTCTGAGGCACCGGCACAGAGAAACAAATCCCTGTGGCTTCCGATCGTAATCAATCGGAGGTCACAGGGATTTGTTGGTTCATTGGTTGCCTTTTCCGTCCAGCAAATCGTCGATGGTTTGCCGAATGACTTCATAGTCCACCTTTGGCAGCAGGTAGGATTGTCGGGCTCCCTCCTCCGCGTGCCAGTGGGTAACCATGTCCCTGTCTACCGTGATGCGGCCGAATGCGTGCGGATACCAGTATCGCCCCGGACGCACGGCTTCCAGCACGGCGGTATGATCCCAGCTGCAGCGCCCGGTATCGTGGTTATGGAGCCGGTACGCGGCGGCAACGGGGTCACCCGGCTCTGCCCGTCCGGCATACCCGACCATCGTGACCAGGTAGGTGCCGATTTCATAGCTGGACAGCATCAGCTCTCCCGGCCATTCGGCAAAAACGGTGGATGCGTCTTCATAGCCGCTGCCGCGGATGTTGTACTCCCAGGTCATAACGTGATGCGTTGGGTTGCCACTTTCATACAGCACCATCGGCCAGGTTTCAAAGAATCGTCCGCCCATCAGAACCGTCCGGCAGATTTTTCGGTCAATCAGCTCTTTGCCCGTCCACGGTGAAAGCTCATCGGCTCCGCTGCGCAGCAGTCTGGCCATGGACGACATGGCACCGGTCACGACCAGTGTCACACTTTGATCTTCCGCGGCGGCCAGTGTGCGGCGAAGAACCGTCAGGGAATCCTCCGGCCCATCTTTGGTTTGATGCGTTTCCGGCGGATAGCGGTTCGGGTAGTGTTCACAGAGGTGTGCCGCATAGACACCGGCCGGATTCGCAACCGGTTCCCGTGAAAGCTGGATACCGACCGGCACGGTGCGGCCGAAAAACCGGTTAATCGCATCGATGCAGCCCGCATAATACGCGCCGTTGCAGCAATGCGTCACAGCCAGCAGTTCCGCCTCGCCACAGTCACAGAGGCGGTGGATGAGTGCCAGCGCTCCGGCATCGTCGCAGTCTCCGCCGATGTCCGTATCAAAAATAAGTTTGGTTCGGTGTTCCTGTTGCATACAGGCTCCCTCCCTGCCCCATTGGGGCGAACAGACAAATACAGCCGTCCGGCGCAGCGGACGGCTGTATCATGGATCGGTTTACGTTTCAGCCATCCGGATTACAGATGGAATTCGACGACCTGGCCTTCTTCGACAGAACGGAAGCATTCTTCCATCACGCGCATAACCTTCATCATTTCCGCATGGGTGACCAGCTGCGTTTCCTCGCCGTCAATCGCCTTACAGAAGTTGCGGTAATAATCATGGACATCGCTCGTCGGGCGCTCCATTTCATATGTATCGACGGTCACGCTGTCACGCGGTGCCATGGTCTTGGTAAGTCCGGCAGCGGTCTGCACCGGAACGACATCGCTTTCGTGCCAGGCTTTGCAGCGCACCAGCTTGCAGTTTTCGCGCCAGTCTTCGATCATGGCAGAGCCTTTCTCCGCACGGAGGTAGAAGCGGGGCATCGAGATGAAGTTATAGGTACCGACTTCGACATAGGCCTCCTGGCCGCCTTCAAAGGTCAGCGTCAGCTTGAAGCCGTCATCAACTTCGCTGTTCGTCAGGTGGTCAAAGCGGCAGTAAACCGTTTTGATGTCGGCTTTGAAGATCTGGAGGATCTGGTCAACCAGATGGACACCCCAGTCATAGAGCATTCCGCCGCCATGCTCCTTTTCGCCGCGCCAGTCGCTCGGAATGCCGCGCGAGCCGTGGATTCTGGATTCAATGTTAAAGACCTTGCCCAGCTCGCCGGAGTCATAGATTTTCTTCATGGCCAGGAAATCGACATCCCAGCGGCGGTTCTGGTGAACGGAGAAAACGCGGTGATTCCGCTCGGAAGCGGCAATCATTTCGGAAAGATCTGCGCTGGACAGTGTAACCGGTTTTTCGGAAATGACATTTTTCCCGGCATCCAGCGCTGCAATGGCGATTTCCTTATGGAAATCGTTCGGGACGGCAATCGTGACGAGATCGACCTTCGGATCCGACAGGACGGCCTCCAGGGAGTCATAGGCAAAAATGCCGCGGCTTTCGGCCAGCTCGCGTTTTGCCGGGTTGATGTCATAAATGCCGGAAAGATGGACACAGTCACTTGTCTGAGCGTGCTGCACATGCCAGCCACCCATTCCGCCGTAACCAATGACAACAAGATTTTTTTTCATACGTGTTTGAACGCTCCTTTATCTGTTCATGACCTGACAGGCGATCATCTTTATTATACCAGTTTTCCGTTTTTTGTCAAGTTATTGTCCCGACAAAAAGCGAATTGTTTCCGACACGGCTGCGCGGACGCCGTCTGTCAACGGCAGCTCTGCCGTGCCTGCGATGGAAAGGCTGCATCGGCCGGTTGGAATCAGGATTTTTCGGGCGCGGCTGGTCGCCACCGCATAGGCCATGCGCGGGGTCACTTCGCCGAGCAGCGAATTGGCCGCGATGATGCCGACTGGGCCGAGGATCACATCGGCATCCGCGCAATTGATTGCTGCCGGGTTCTCACCGGTTGCACCCTGCGGTGCGCCGGCCTTCAGCATGGCCGCAGTCGCGATGGTATTGGTTCCGATGGCGATCAGAATGTGGGCATTTCCGGTAAACAGGCCGGTGGACATCAGTTGTTCCACGAGCAGTTTCCCGATTCGGCCGCCCTGGCCGTCGAGGACAAGAACCTTCATGGCTGCACCTCCAGCTCTGCGCGCCGGTAGACGGCGATCACGTTCTCGGTCTTTGTCAGCAGCTGATAGCCCTTTCTTTCTGCCGACGCCAGTTTTCTCGCTTTGGCGTCATCGTCTCCAGATCGGAGGTCGAAGACCAGATACTCCGTTTTGTTCTTCGAGGGATACTCGAAGATCAGGTCGCGCTTTGCCAGATGCGCGACCAGGAAGGTATCAGCAGCCACGGATGCATCAGCCGGAATCAGTGTCAGGGCGTCACTGATGGTTTCGCGGGTTTCAGCATTTTGAATATAGGACGGGACAAGCCAGGTATACGGGAGATCGACCGAGGTAAACAACAGCAGAGATGCCATGGCAGCGCCGCACAGGGTCTGATATCCGATATGCTCCGGCAGGTCAGTGAGGTTCAGAACCGCCGCATAAAAGAGCAGCGCCCCGGAACCGTAGGTATACTGGAACCGGACGGAGTACTGATACTGATAATCCGTCATGAGATTGACGAGAATCAGTGGGATCAGCAGAAGCAGGCGCGCCGGGCGTTTGGTGATCAGTGGCAGGAAGAGCAGCGGGAGCAGCATTTGCAGCACGAAAACCAGCTTCTCCGCCGTCAGGCACTCGGCTATGACACGCATGGGTTCCGCGAAAACAGCGATCAGGACGCCGATGAGGCCGTCCTTTGAGATGTTCTCATAGCGCCAGGTCATGGCACCCGTCCCGAACGATTCCAGCAGGGTGAGTGCAAAGATGAAATAAGCCACTGCACCGAGAAACAGAGTGGCACCGCGCTTCCAGTCCCGTCGATCGAGTGCCAGGTAGAGCCCCAGCACTGCGACGTAAACCGGTGCATCCTCCTTGACAAGCAGCGTCAGACCGGCAAACAGGAAGGTGAGCGGGAAACGCCCCGACTCATAGCAGCAGACGGTCGAGAGGAGCAAAAGCGGCAGAAATTTATTCTCATGCAGATCATAAAAACAGCCGCCCGAAAATGCGGGATACGCCAGATACGCCACCGCCAGCAGCAGAATCAGGAACGGGCGAACACCGCGCTTTCTGGCCAGCCTGCAGAGCGGAATCACGCCGCAGGCGATCAGTGCCGCCTGTACGACCAGGAGTGTGACCGGTGACGGAAACACGGCATAAAACGGCAGCATGAGATAGTAGATAGGTGAAATATGCACATCAAAGTGGGACATGACCGCATCACGTTCGCACGAGACCGTCTGCGACAAATCCTCACGCATATGATGGAACATATTGGAAAAAATGCCAAAATCGAAATTCGGGCTGTAATATTGCAGATAGCGCAGGGCGGTCAGCCCGGCCAGGAATGCAAACATCAGGACGGCCAGTCCGGCAATCCAGCGTTTTGTGACGCGCCAGCTGAGGTTCGGTGCGGTTTTGGACAGCCGACCGTTGGCAAACAGGATACCGCCGACGAGCAGCAGACAGACCAGAACCGTCAGGCAAAAATAGAAATCGCTGTTCTGTGCCACATGGGTAAACGCGGTGACAAGCAGTGTGCTGATCAAAATCGGTACATCCGGCGTTGCGCGGTGAAGCAGCAGCGGTATGATGCTAAACGCGATGTAGCACGTCACCATCATCAGGGCAGTCGTCAACAAACCGGAGGACAGCGGCAGCAGATCAACGGCTGTAACAGCCAGCAGCCACGCTGAAACCGCCCGAAGCAGGCAGCGTTCCACCGGATGGAGTGTTTGGGGTTGGTTCATATTTCATGTTCCTCCGCCAACTTGCGATCCTTCCACTCTATCATATCGCAGGAGCGCTGAATTTGCAAGGGTGCGATTGTAAATTTTTCGCGTCATCATCCGAGATTCTGTCGATTTCGCGCAGATGGCGCGCATCGTTCAGGATTTCCAGGCGTGGAATGGCGCAGTTTCCGGCAGTAGCCTGCAGCGTCACCACGGTCACGGAGGTCAGCTCCGGCTGGCACATGGTGCAGAAATAGGCAAACGGCAGGCTCAGCAGATGGGACACCACCACGGTGGAAGACCCGCCGTGGCTGAAAACAGCGATCGTCTCCGGAGCCTCACGCGTGAAGCGGTACAGCCGTCCCTCTCGAACCACGCCGTGCTGCTCGGCCAACAGCCGGTCAAAGGCGAGTGGAATGGAATCGACAAATTCCAGCACCTGATTCGTTTGAAAATAGCGATGATTGCGCCAGGTGCCGTCGAACAGCGCCGCATCGTCTGCAAGGCGCATGGCGTCGGCGCAGTCCCACGGATGGCCGTTTCGATACAGCTCCGGTTCCCCGCCCCAGCTGATTTCTCGCATGAAGTCCAGTCGGGTATACGGCAGTCCGAGACGTTCCGCCGTATATCCGGCGGTTTCCAGTGCGCGGCCGCAGGTCGAAGCGTAAATTTTCACGATGCCTTCCCCGTCGAGACGTTCAGCCACCCGTTTGGCCTGCAGGTGTCCCAGCGGTGTCAGGCAGTCCTGCGCATAATTCGGGTCGCCGTGACGGACAAAAACAATTCTCATAAGCGCAGACCTACTCTCTGTTTGTGCACGGAATGGCACCGTACCGTGCCGCCAGCATGGCCACCGTTTCCGGCGCCATCTGGCCGCACTGCATCAGCGCCCGCCCCTGATAGATTCGGAGCGCCTTTTCCATCCGGTCAACATTCTCCGTGCAGAAGCAGACCGGGTTCATCAGCTGGAAGCCGTTTTCAATCAGGTCGGTGACATCGTCGTCCCCATGCAGAGCAATCACGATGACTTCATCTTCATCGGCCTCGCAGTCCAGAATTGCATCTGCCAGCTCGCCGGGTGCATTGATCGGCGCTCCGATCGGCTGCATCCCGTCCAGATCAAAAGTGGCTTTTTCGGTAGCCAGGAGGGTTTCCTCCGGCATGGCCGGCTGTTTTGGCGCAGTCACCGCTGCCGACAGCGCGGCGATATGCGACGGTTCTGTCCCGCAGCAGCCGCCGATCAGCGCAGCGCCAGCCGCGGCGAAGCGCGGTGCGTAGACAGCGAACGCTTCCGGCGTCATATGGTAGTGTGCCGCGCCGTCCGGCAGGGTTTCCGGCAGGCCGGCATTGGGCTTGGCCAGCAGTGGGATTTTAGCATGGGGTGTCAGCTGTTCAAGAATTTCCGCGATTTCAGCCGGGCCGTTGGAGCAGTTGATTCCGAACGCATCTGCGCCCATGCTCTGCATGACGGTCAGCGCGGTCAGCGGATCCGTTCCGCCCAGCATCCGGCCGTTGGCTTCCACGGTGATGGAGGCGATGAACGGTTTCTGAGAGACGCTGCGAACAGCCAGCAGTGCCGCTCTGGCTTCAAACAGCTGAGTCAACGTTTCGGCCACAAAGAAATCAACGCCCGCCTCTTCCAGTGCAAGTGCCTGTTCACGGTAAATTTCCACAATTTCCTCAAAGGTGCAGCTGCCGAACGGCTCGATAAACTGGCCGAGCGACGACAGGTTGCCACCAACCGCCACATTCTCGCCGACGGCTTTGCGGGACAGGCTGACCAGCGCCCGGTTCATTTCGGCAGTTTGATCTTCCAGACCGTATTGGCGCAGCTTGACGCGGTTTGCGCCGAATGTCGGCGCATAGACGGCGTTGGAACCGGCCTGAACGAATCTGCGCTGCAGGTCGATCAGTGCGTCCGGGTGCTCCAGCACCCACTGCTCCGGGCAAACGCCGGACGACATACCGGCCTTTTGCAGGTTCATACCGGTGGAGCCATCCAGAATGACAGGGCGGTCTGTGAATTGAGAGGGATGAAAGTGCATGGTTGAATCTCCTTTATGTGGCGGGCTTACATCTGTTCGGGGGCAGAGATTTTCAAGAGGGAGAGGACATTTTTCAGTACGGCGCGTGTCGTATCTGCCAGCGTCAGGCGGGCGCAGGCGACGCGTGGTTCTGCCGATTTGATATTCACCTCGGTGTAGAAGCTGTGGAACGCGGTTGCCAGGTCGATCAGGTATTTGGTCATCCGGTACGGCTCCAGGTCGCGGGCGGCCAGTCGAATTTCTTCCGGCAGCATGGCAATCTGCTTGATCAGCAGCCGCTCAGACGGTTCAGACAGCAGCGACAGATCCAGCTTTTCCACAGCCGTCGGCGACAGGCCGTTTTCCGCCAGCTTTTTCAGGAGCGAACAGATGCGGGCGTGTGCATACTGGACGTAATAGACGGGGTTATCGCTGTCTTCGCGGACAGCGAGGTCGAGGTCGAATTCCAGATGGGTGCCGCACTGACGCATATTGAAGAAGAAGCGGGCGGCATCGACGCTGATCTCGTCGAGCAGGTTGGAGAGCGAGATCATTTTACCCGTGCGTTTGGACATCCGGACAGATTCGCCGTTCTGCTTCAGGTCAACCAGCTGGAAGAGGATGAACTTGAGGCGTTCCTCCTCGATGCCCAGCGCGCGGATACCGGCGCGGAAGCGGATGGTGTGGCCGTGATGGTCAGCGCCGAGTGCATCGATGACCTGATCGAAGCCGCGTTCGCAGAGCTTATTGCGGTGGTAGGCGATATCGACGGCATAATAGGTATAGAAGCCGTTGGATTTGACCATGACCTCGTCCTTTTCAGCACCGAATTCTGTCGCCTTGAACCAGCGGGCTCCATCTTTTTCATAGAGAACGCCCAGCCGGTCGAGCAGGTCGATGGTTTCGCGGACATAGCCGCTGTCGTGCAGGGAGGATTCATAGAACCAGCAGTCATAATGGATATTATAGCGTGCCAGATCCTTTTTCATCCGTTCGATGTTTTTCTTCAGGCCGAAAATCTGCATATCGTTGCGACGGGTTTCCGGGTCAGCCGACAGATAGGTATCGCCATAGAGATCGACCAGCTCTTCGGCCAGCGCCTTGATATCATCGCCATGATAGCCGTTTTCCGGGAATTCCACACTGTCCTCACCGCGGAGGCGCTGAATATAACGCGCTTCGATCGATTTGGCGAAATTATCAACCTGATTGCCAGCATCGTTGACGTAGAATTCGCGCCACGCCTGATAGCCCGCTCTGTCCAGAACGGATGCGATGGTATCGCCGATGACGCCGCCACGGGCGTTGCCGAGGTGCATCGGGCCGGTCGGGTTGGCCGAGACGAATTCCACCATGACGCGTTTGCCGCCGCCGATGTTATCCTGACCGTAGCGGTCGCCGCCGGCTTCGGCCGATTCAATGACGGAATGATACCACGCATCGCTGAACCGGGCATTCAAAAAGCCTGGGCCGGCTGCGAAATATTCAGCAAACAGCTCATTTTCCGCCATATGGCGCAGAAGGATTTCTGCAATTTTTTTCGGCGATTGATGCAGTGCTTTTGCGGCAGACAGTGCAAACGTGGAAGAAAGGTCGCCGTTTTGGAGGTCACGCGGAACCTCGACGGCCGGGCGTGCCGGTTCGGCCTCCGGCAGTTCACCCGCTGCAGCTGCCGCACGATAGGCGTCATAGACGAGTGTTTCAAAGGTTTCTTTGGCCGTTTTATACATATTATTTTGTATCATCTGTCATTTCCCCTGTTATCAAGATGTTTTATGTTTCCGATTTATGTTTCCGATTTCGCAGTGATGGTCAGCTCCAGCCGATGCTGTTCCGGGTCGGAGCCGTCCATATGCAATTCATAGCGCAGCGCCACCGCCCAGCCCAGCGCCGTTTCCCGGACGGTCAGCCGTTTCGTCTGAAGGCGGAAGCCAATCTGACCGAACGGCGTCCGGTACGAGCCGCAAAACAGCTTGCCCGGAGCAAAGTGCATTTCTGTCGAGTAGGTGCCGGTTCGCTTCATTTGCACGGAATCGGACGAAAAATGGAGCTCCGTCCGGCTGTCGTCCATTCCGGGTTCCCGATACATCAGGATCCGGCAACCGGTCTGTTCGGTGACCGTCCCCTGGGCGGTGCTTGTGAGTCCGTCCGCACAGATCCGGACATTCACGGGTACGGCTCGCCCGTTCTGTTCAATATTGTTCGATATCGATTCGTTCACAGAGGTCATCCACATCCATTTCCAGGAAACTTCTGGCGCGGGTTGAAAATCCGTCATCCGTGTCGCTGACGTAGAGATGCAGCGTCCCCTGCCGATCCGGCGCTGCGTATGTGCCGTCCGCTTCCTGTTGAGCGGCAAGGCATTTGGCCGCCTCTGCGCCCGGATCAATCAGCGTCATGCGTCCATCGGTGAGCGTTCGAATGGCATCGGCCAGAAGCGGATAGTGTGTGCAGCCGAGAATCAGTGTGTCAGCCTGAAACGCCTGAATCGGTTCCAGATATTCCTGCAGCACGGTGCGGACGACGAGATCATCCACAGACCAGCGGCCGTTTTCGACCAGATGCACCAGCAGCGGGCACGCCACACTATGCGATGTTATGGCGGGAGCCTGTTCCTCGATCATGCGGGCATATGCGCCGGAACGAATCGAGGCTGCTGTTCCAATGACGCCGATTCGGCCGTTTTTTGTAGCACGAATCGCGGCTGGAACAGCCGCATCAATGACGCCCTGCATCGGAATCCGGTACCGGTTGCGGAGGAGCTCCAGTGCAACGGCACTGACGGTGCCGCAGGCAACTACGACGCGTTTGATGTTGTGGCTGAGCAGGAAATTCATATCCGAGACGGCATACCGGCGAATGGTTTCCGCCGAGCGGCTGCCATATGGCAAGCGACCGGTGTCGCCGAAATAAATCAGGTCTTCATTGGGCAGGAGTCTACGGAGCTGTTTCACCGCAGTCAGGCCGCCAACCCCGCTGTCGAAAACGCCGATCGGACGATTATCCATGGCGGACACATCCTCCCTGCCGTGCCATGGCTGCCTCGATCAGTCGGGTGATCATCTCCCGGTTGGAGATGCCGATGCGTTCGATCAGTTTGGGATACATACTGATGCTGGTGAAGCCCGGAAGGGTATTGATCTCGTTGAAGATGACCTGTTGATCGCGTTTTCTCAGGAAAAAGTCCACGCGTGAGAGGCCTCTGCAGTTCAGCAGGCGGAAAATGCGGGCCGCAAGGCTTTGCAGCTCCTTCACGGCCTCTGCAGGAATCGGCGGGTCAAAAATCACCTGGCTGGATTCGTCGTTGTACTTGGCATCATAGGAGTAGAATTCCTGTGTCGGGACGATCTGGCCGACGCCGGAAACGAGTTCGGCGCGGTCGCCGAGGACGGCGGTTTCCAGTTCCAGCCCATCGATGAATTCTTCGACCAGGATGCGGCTGTCAAACCGACGGGCTTCCCGGATGCCCGCCACGAGCTCCTCATGGTTTTTCGCCTTGCTGACGCCGACGGAGGAACCGGTATTGGCGGGTTTCACGAAGACTGGATACGCAAACCGTTCCTCCACCCGCGCTGCGGCGTCCTCAGTCGATTCATCGGGATCCGTGACGGCCACCCAGGCTGCCTGCGGAATGCCCTCAGACGCGCAGACGATTTTCGTATAAATTTTATCCATACAGAGCGCCGATGCGGCAATCCCGCTGCCGACGAACGGGATGCCCGCCAAGGTCAGCAGCCCCTGAATGCTGCCGTCTTCGCCGTTTTCGCCGTGAAGAACCGGGAAGATGCAAGCCGGGTGCAGCCACGTCTCACCGACCAGAAGGCCGCAGGCCTCGCCGGAGGCGGCAGGCGACACGAGCACCGGGCGATTGTCCGGCAGCGTTTCCCATGCGCCGGAACGCACCAGCTCCGCATCATCGGCGGTCAGCATCCAGACCCCATCCTTGCGGATACCGATGGGCAGAACCTGAAAACGGGTGCGGTCGATATGTTCCAAAACCATTGCGCCGGAGCGGCAGGACACCTCGTGTTCCGGTGAGACGCCGCCAAAAAGGACGCAGATCAATTGTTGACTCATTGCAAACAGTTTCTCCTTTCTGAAACGCAGGACAGAATCCGATGGACGCAGCTTGACAATTCGGCGTCCGAATCGTACAATATAAAAGAACAGGCAGCCACAGCATCCTGTCCATTTCCCGTGGCGGCCGTACCATGGATTTCAAGGTTGAGGGAGGGTCTCTGATGAGCAATCAGAACGCAGAGGAATTTCTGGATCTCTACAAGCAGCTGGAAACCGCCGCCGTGCGCGTTGTCGGCAGGGACGGGCGCGGCAGCAGCATCGTCCGTCTGGCGCAGCACCCGCGCTTTTCCGACCATCAGAATGAATTGGACTGCTGTCGGGAAATTCGCAATCTGCTGTCCCACGAGGTGCGCATTGACGGCGATTTTGCCGTTTGTCCCAGCGACCGCGCCATTGCGTTTTTGCGGCAGATGCTGGCTCGGATTGAGCAGCCGCCGCTGGCCATTTCCCGCGCAGCTCTGCGCGACCGGCTGCTGGTGGCGCAGCCGGAGGATTCCGTCCTCGCGCTGGCGCATCAGATGCAGGTGCGGTGCATCAGCCATGTGCCGCTTTTGTCAGACGGCATTGTAACTGGTGTTTTCTCGGAAAACGTCATTTTTGAAGCCATGCTGCATCGTCGGCACGTGCAGATTACGGAGAAAACGCCGCTGTCTGCTTTTGCCGACTTTCTCGCCCTGACGCGGACATTGGGAAAAACGTATCAGTTTTTGCCGGAATCTGCAACACTCGATGAGGCCAGCGAACTGTTTTCGCAGTCTGCGCACAGAAAAGAGCCCAAGCTGAAGCTGCTCTTTCTGACAAAAAGCGGCCGAACGGACGAACCCCTGCTCGGCCTGCTTTCGCCATATGACGTGCTTGACCGCGGCTGAAAGCTTTCAGCCGCGGTTTTGTCACACATTTATTTTTGAAGGGAACGATACCGTTCTGTCAGGATTTCAATGACGTGTGCCACTGCGTCCTCTTCATTGGAGCGCACTACATGATCGGCGCAGGCCATCGCAAATTCATCGCCGTTTGCAGGAACGAAGGCCAGGTTGGCGGCGCGGAGCATTTCGACGTCGTTATATCCGTCTCCGACGGCGTAGACATTTTCGCGTTGAATGCCGAGGTAGTCGGCCAGCTTGAGCAGTGCAGTTCCCTTATCGACGCCCTTTTTCAGGACCTCCAGATAGCCGCCATCGGTCGGCAAAAAGCTGATCTCCGGGTAGTTGGCCGCCAGGAAGCGCTGTGCCGCTGCGACGTCAGCCTTGTCGCCGCCGAGCATGACCTTTGCCCACGGGCGCGGTGCATCGGCCGGATCGTCAATTGGAGCAAACGGAATCCCCTGGCTGGTGAAGTGGCGTTCCGAGCGCTCCGAAAGGTGGACAGCAAAGCCCTGATCGAACGGGTACATTTCAATGGCCAGATGCGGGAACTCGCGGGCAATGGCGCGCATCGGTTCAACGCCTTCGTCGCCGATGCCGTCGAACACGGCGATTTTCTGTTCGGAGTAGTCATAGGCCATGCCGCCGTTGGCCAGCAGAACCGGCGCATTGATGATATCCGGGGAGTAGGAATGGAAGCCCAGATAGCTTCGGCCTGTCGAGACCGTAAAGCGACCACCATTGGCAATAAAGAATTTGAGCGCTTCGCGCACGCCTTCCGTTACATTTTTCGTAGCAGGCACAAGTGTGCCGTCATAATCGCTTGCAAGCAGAACGCCATCAAACAGCATAAAGATCCTCCATCGTCAGAATTCCTCAATTTTACCTACCTATTATACAACAAAACGGCGTTCTTGGCAAGGGGCGGCACGAAAAAGCTGACGGATTTATCCGCAACAGGCACGAATCAGCGTGTCTGCCAGTCGATTCAGGCCGTCATCGTCGGTATAGGGGCGATACACGGCTTCCAGCTGATCATGCAGTCGGCGTGCTTCGGCCAGGCAGTCACAGCCGTCCTCCAGGAGCGCCTCCCCGGCGCGGCGGAGGATTTTGAGGCGGGTTCGGCTCTTTTTCAGGACGTCCGGCGCAATCGCGTCATCCAGGCGAATGTTCCGAACATCCGCTGCATCCTCCAGCAGGCCATCTCTCCGCACGGCGATTTCCAGACCGGCTTCCGGAACGGCGACGGCGATCAAGCGTGCCGGAACCAGCGGGTCATAGAATGCCCACGCCTCGTATCCATTCTCCCCCGCCGTTTCCAGAACCGGTGACAGCAGAAACGGCGACAGGCCAAAGCGGTCCCACACGGCGACCCTCCGGACGGACATTCCGGCCGAGGCAGCCAGTGCATCCAGCGATTCCGGGAAGGCGACCACGCCGTCCGGGGTGATGCCGGAGAGGAAGCGTTTTTTGACCGGGTAGCTGGTCGCATGGCGCCGTTGCGGCAGATATTTGCGTCCCAGCGATCGGCCGCGCTGATTCAGGCGCGCCGTGTCCACGCCGCTCAGCACAAGCGACAGAGAGGCGCTGACGGCACTGTACGCGCCATTCAGCCGTTTGCGTGCCGCCTCATGGCAGCTGCGGACTTCGCCGGTCAGCGATTCGATGGTTTCGCGGGCGGTTGCGACGGTTTCCGAAACGTATGGAGAGAGCGACACATAGCGCTCCAGTGCCCCGTGGAAGCTCGCCTCCCGCGCATGAGGCGGCGTCGCATCAATGACGGCGGTTCCGGTTTCCACGATTCGCACCGCATCCAGAGACGACGGATCGGACGGGCAGCCAATTTCCTCCACCCAGTATCCCTTCTCTTCCGCTGCGGCTGCGACCTTTCGCATCAGCGTGGATTTTCCGTTCCCGGCTCCACCTTTCAGGAGAAAGACGCGGGTCATCTCTCTCGGATCGTAGAAGGAATCAAAGTAGGAATAAAAGCCCCGTCCGGAGTTGGAGCCAATAAAAAATCGGTGTTTCTGACGGTTCTGCATAGGCCATCTCCGTTCTGAAAAAGATTTGTTTTTCCCTTCAGACTATGCGAAAGAGCAGAAATGCGTGAATTCTGCCGGAGCTAATTATCACAATTTGTCATTGAAAAACGTATCATACTGTGGTAGAATAAAGGTTAAAATGATTGTTTTGCGCGGTGCCCCCGCGCAGCAGATTCAGGAGGCTTCGCTTCGCCCGCTGCCGAACGGAGCTTCGCTTCAAATCGACCGGTCTGATTTTTACCGGCAGCGGAGAAATGGGGATCTTTCATGAAAGTCATCAAGTTCGGCGGTTCGTCTCTCGCCGACGATATTCAGATAAAAAAAGTGGCCAACGTCATCGTCTCCGACCCGGAGCGGCGCGTTGTGGTTGTTTCTGCGCCGGGCAAAGGCGTGCATGATCCGGAAAAAGTGACCGATATGCTGATTCGCGTCGCCAACGTCACGCTGGAACAGGGTGTGGAGGCCGGCCGCGTCGAGCTGGAACTCATCATTCGCCGTTATGCCGCCATTGCGGAAAAGCTCGGCGTCCCGGAAGTCATGGATCGGATTGCGCCGGATCTCTCCGCGCTTTTGGACGCGGATCTCTCCCATCCGGCCGCCTTTACAGACGCCTGCAAAGCAGCCGGTGAGGACAATTCCGCCAAGCTGGTTGCGGCCTATCTGACGAGCATCGGCCACCCCGCCGTTTATGTGGATCCGCGTCAGGCCGGAATGATTCTGTCCGACGAATTTGGCAACGCCAAAATCCTGGACAAATCCTTCTCTCTGTTGAACGAATCCCTGTCCGGCATTTCGGAAATCATCGTCTTCCCGGGATTTTTCGGTCGGACGGAGTCCGGGCGGCTTGTCACCTTCCCACGCGGCGGCAGCGATATCACCGGTGCCATTCTGGCGGCGGCGCTGAAGGCCGATGTCTATGAAAACTTCACCGATGTGGACTATGTCTACGCCGTCAACCCGAAGCTGATTCAGGATCCGGCGCCGATTTCTCTGGTCACCTATCGCGAAATGCGGGAGCTGAGCTATTCCGGCTTCAACGTCTATCAGGAAGAGGCGCTTTTGCCGGTCTTCCGGGCGGGCATTCCGGTAAATATCCGCAACGTCAACAACCCCGCCTGCCCCGGCACCATGATCGTTGCCAACCGTCCTGCCGAAGGTCAGGCGGTGCGTGTGGCCGGTATCGCAAGCGACAAGGACTTTACGAGCATTTATATCAGCAAATACCTGATGAACCGCGAAGTCGGCTTTGGCCGCCGTCTGCTGTCCATTCTGGAGGAAGAGGGCATTTCCTACGAGCACACGCCGACCGGCATTGACGATATGACGGTGATTCTCCGTTCCTCCTCCCTGAAGAACGGCACACTCGATCGGATCGTTGACCGCATTCTGAACGAGCTGCACGCGGACGATGTACAGGTCACCACCGGTCTGTCGCTGATCGTTGTTGTCGGTGAAGGGATGAAGCGCGCCGTCGGCATCGCTGCCGCCGCTACCTCGGCGCTGTCCCGCGCCGGTGTCAACATTTCGATGATCAGCCAGGGATCTTCCGAGGTCAGCATGGTCTTCGCCGTTGACAGCAAGGATTGTGACAAAGGCGTCCGCGCACTGTACGATGTTTTGTTCTAATGCCGTTTCGCCCACACGAAACTCCATTGTGAAATCAATCTGCACAGAGTCCGGCGCTGTTTGAACGCCGGGCTCTGCCTTTTTGAGATTCTGTTTTTCCATCACCGTTTGATACGAGAAAGGATTTGATACCATGAACCAGGATTTAACGACTGGGAAAGCGGACCGTGTGCTCTGGAAATTCTGTCTGCCCCTGTTTGGCAGCATTCTCTTCCAGCAGCTCTACAACATCGCGGACAGCTTTGTCGCCGGGAAATTCATCAACAACAACGCCCTGGCCGCCGTCGGCAACAGCTATGAAATCACGCTGATTTTTCTGGCCTTTGCGTTCGGCTGCAACATCGGCTGCTCCGTTCTGGTTGCGCAGCTGTTCGGCGCAAAGCGCTACAACGATGTGCGAACCGTCATTTACACCACGCTGATTGCCAGCGGTGCGCTCTGCGTCCTCCTGATGGTACTCGGCATCTGTTTCTGCGACCAGCTGCTGGAGTTGATTCACACGCCGATCGAGCTGTTTGACGCGTCCAAGAAGTACCTCGACATCTACATATACAGCTTGCCCTTTGTCTTCTATTACAATGTTGCAACCGGGATTTTCTCCGCGCTCGGCGATTCCAAAACGCCGTTTTATTTCCTGGCCTGCTCTTCCCTCGCCAACATCGGCATGGACATCCTCTTTGTCGCCAAACTCCATATGCACGTGGAAGGTGTGGCTTGGGCCACCTTCATCTGTCAGGGCATCAGCTGTCTGCTGGCGCTGCTGTTTGTCATTCGTCGCATCGAATCCATTCCGTCTGAGGGGCATCGGCAGGTTTTCTCCTGGCGGTGGCTCCGCGACATTTCCATCATTGCCGTGCCGAGTATTTTGCAGCAGAGCTTCATTTCCGTCGGGAATGTCATCATTCAGAGCCTCATCAACAACTTCGGCCCCGACGCCATTGCGGGCTATTCTGCTGCCATCAAGCTGAACAACATGGTCATCACCGCATTTTCCACACTGAGCAACGGCATTTCCAGCTTTGCTGCACAGAATCTGGGTGCCAAGAAGCCTGACCGTGTGCGGGAGGGCTTCCGCGCCGGTCTGAAGATGATCTATATGCTCGCTGTTCCGATTGTTGCATTGTATCTGATCGCCGGGCGGCCGCTGATCTACATTTTCCTGGACAGCCCGACCGGTGACGCCATGGACACCGGCTTGATGTTCCTGCGGATTGTTGCCCCGTTCTATCTGGCGATCTCCACCAAGCTTGTGGCCGACGGGATTCTGCGCGGTGCGGGTAAAATGCGGCTGTTCCTGATTTCCACGTTTACCGATCTGGGGCTACGCGTTTTGCTGGCCTGTCTGCTCTCTGATACCCATCTCAAAACAACCGGAATCTGGCTGTCCTGGCCGGTTGGCTGGTTCACCACCACGGTGATGTCCCTTCTGTTTTACCGGTATTTTATCCGAAACAATTGTGTGTCCGCCAAGCCTCAGGCATAACAGAGCGCCCGATGGCACGCACATCGGACAGTGATTCTACATGGGAATCGAAACCCGTCCGCTTTGAACCGGTTCGCTGCATCGCGGACGGACCATCGCCGTGTGTTCCTTCGCCGTGGATGCTGTTTCAGCCCCAAGCCTGCTCTAAAGCCGAAAGCCTCCGGAAACGCCACATTTGCGTTTCCGGAGGCTCCTTTTCATTGAGCGCTTCAGCCGATTTTCTGCATGCCGTATATCCTTCTCAGGCATCACCCTCCTTCCGCAATAACATTCTGACTGCAATGCAATGATGTCATATATTTACCAGTTTGTCAAGCTCTTCCATGTTTTTCGTGTAAAGGGCTTGCTTTTTCATTTCGCATCTGCGGATTTCTGTGCTTCGGATCGGTTTTCAAAAAAAATGAGCGTCCCCTCTTGACAAATCGAATGAGATCTGGTATTATATTACCAACCTACCAAGTAGGTAGGTGTAACATTCGATTCTGCCGGGCAGACCGGCAGGGAAGCAGGCAGGGATTCGCACCATGGGAAGTAATTTTGAAAAGCTCGTCCGAGCCAATTTTCGTTTTGGACGAATGTGTCGATGTTCGGTTCTCGCAGGCTTCGCAAGACCACACATCACACAAAACGAAAGGAACGATCATCATGTCCCAATATCACTTTGAAACCTTACAACTTCACGTCGGCCAGGAGACGCCGGATCCCGCCACAGACGCCCGTGCCGTGCCGATTTACGCAACCACCTCCTATGTCTTTCACAACTGCGAACACGCCGCTGCGCGGTTCAGCCTCTCTGACCCCGGCAACATTTACGGCCGACTGACCAACTCTACGCAGGAGGTGTTGGAAAAGCGGATTGCCGCGCTGGAGGGTGGCGTGGCTGCGCTGGCGCTCGCCTCCGGTGCAGCAGCCATCACCTACACGTTGGAAGCGCTTGGTCAGAACGGCGGACACTTTGTGGCGCAGAAAACCATTTACGGCGGGAGCTACAACCTGCTGGCGCACACGCTGCCGAACTTCGGCATAACCACGACGTTTGTGAACATCCACGATCTCGCAGCCGTTGAGGCGGCCATTCAAGAGCACACGAAAGCGATCTACATTGAAACACTCGGCAACCCGAACAGCGACATTCCGGACATCGATGCCTTGGCAGAAATCGCCCACCGACACAACATTGCGCTGGTGGTGGACAACACGTTCGGAACGCCCTATCTGATTCGCCCCATTGAGCACGGCGCCGATATCGTGGTTCACTCCGCCACAAAATTTCTGGGCGGGCATGGCACGACGCTCGGCGGTGTGATTGTCGATTCCGGCCGGTTTGACTGGGCTGCCAGCGGGAAATACCCTGCGATTGCGTCGCCGAATCCGGGCTATCACGGCATCTCGTTTACGCAGGCTGCGGGTGCGGCCGCCTTTGTCACATACGTCCGTGCGGTGCTGCTGCGGGACACCGGGGCGTGCATTTCGCCGTTTGCGGCGTTTCTCCTGTTGCAGGGCATTGAGACGTTGTCCCTGCGGCTGGAGCGTCATGCGGAAAACACCGCACGGGTGGTGGAATTTCTCGCCAACCATCCGCTGGTGGAAGCCGTCAACCATCCGTCTCTGCCCACGCATCCGGATCACGCGCTCTACCAGCGCTATTTCCCGCACGGCGGCGGTTCCATCTTCACCTTTACAATCAGGGGCGGCATCAAAGAGGCGCACCGTCTGATTGACCATTTGCAGATTTTCTCCCTGCTGGCCAATGTGGCCGATGTCAAGAGTCTGGTCATTCACCCCGCCACCACGACACACAGTCAGTTATCCGCAGAGGAGCTGGCCGATCAGGGCATTTATCCCAACACCATCCGCCTTTCCATTGGCACCGAACACATCGACGATCTTCTGGCGGATCTGCAGGCTGGCTTCGACGCCATCGGCGCATAAGGAGGCGATCATCATGTCCAGAATTTATACATCTGTTGATCAGCTCATCGGCAGAACGCCTCTTTTGGAGCTCACACGCATTGAATCGGCCTACGGTCTGAAGGCCAGAGTTCTTGCCAAGCTGGAAGCGCTGAATCCGGCCGGTTCGGTCAAGGATCGGATTGCCAAAGCCATTCTGGATGACGCGGAGGCGTCCGGGCGACTGACACCGGAGTCCGTGATCATTGAGCCGACCTCCGGCAACACCGGTATCG
>CAZEUG010000026.1:0-24372 GCA_964515055.1 uncultured Oscillospiraceae bacterium
AAGCATCCCTTGTACCCCACAGCCACCCACAGTGGGTAATCTGCAAAGCTCCCTCGTCAGAGGGAGCTTTGCAGATTACCCACTGTGGGTGGCTGTGGGGTACAAGGGATGCTTGCGTGGGCTATCTGAAGTCGGCTGCTGTGGGGTGCAAGTGACTCCATAGAAACAGTTTTCTCTCCCTCAGGCGCTTCGCGCCAGCTCCCTCGTCAGAGGGAGCTTTGCAGATTGCCCACTGTGGGCTGCTGTGGGGTGCAAGGGAGGCTTTGGGTGGTTGTCTGAAGTCGGCAGCGGAGGGTGCAAGTGACTCCACAGAGAATGCTTTCTCTCCCTCAGGCGCTTTGCGCCAGCTCCCTCGTCAGAGGGAGCTTTGTTTTTTGGACAAAGTCGGCAGCTGCGGGGAATGCCGGAACACAGAAAAATGGCGATCCCTACGGCCAAACGATCCGCCTCGCGCAACCGCGCTCCCTGCGGGCAAACGATCCGCCTCGCGCAACGGCGCACCCTACGGCCAAACGACGCTCCAAAGGGAACAGCAATCCCTCCGGCGCGGCTTCACCGCACCACCTCCCAAGTCGGCTACCGCCGACAGTTTGCCATCACGCCGTCCTAAAAAAGAGTAGCGCTTTATGTAACACTCTCTTCACTTTGCCAATGGCCGATTCCTCGTCAAAGTGTCCGAATCGTCACGACAACACGGAGCGTTCGGCGATTGCATGGAGCTGCGCTGCGATCTCTGAAAAGTCGCGATTCAGATCCAGTGTTTTCACACGGATGGGATTCCCACTTATCCGACAGGTGCAATCCGGCTGAATGAGCTCATCCGTTCCGGCATACAAAAGCATCCCGGCGACGTCTCCATTCTGTATCGACCGCTTTGTTTTTCACATATGCGAAGATCTGGTACAGGTTCTGCGGGTGCAGTCTTTGCACCTGATACTGCGACTGAAGAATGTGGTCATAGTACTTGGCATCAATGATCAGCGTCTTTTTCCCATATGTCAGCATGATATCCGATTGCATGACCGGAAGCAATGTGCTGACGTCGTCATCTAATGCCCAGGCAATCCTTGATTCGAATCATTGGATCAGCCCCCGAAATTCGCGAACCCAGTCCTTTCCCCTTGCCGGCTCGTCAAACCAATATTCCTTCAACAGCGGAATCAGCTCAAATTCCACAACGGATTTCAGCCATTCTTCGGTAATCGGATCGTTGGTGCAGAAAAAACTGTGCCCGACACAGAACCCTTCACCGAGAGATGCATCCTGGGCAATCTCCCTGCTCAGCTGCCGAACCAGATCGATCAGCTGATCCAGTTTCGGATGATTCTTCTGTCGAAGATAGGCCGTAAAGCCGTCGGAGTCCAATGCAGGGGGGGCAAAGAACGCAAAGCGGCGGCGAAGCGCGTAGACGAGCATCGCCAGACTCCGGTCTGCCGTGTTCATGGTACCGATGATGTACACGTTACCCGGCACAGAAAAGGGCTGATCAGTATACATCAATTGCACGGCTTCATCGCGTTTATCGTTTTCGATCAGCATGAACAGCTCACCAAAGATCTTGCTCAGATTTCCGCGATTCAGCTCGTCTATCAAATGACATTCTTTTTGGTAGAGAGCAGACGCTTCAGCGTGTGATACCGCTCCGCACTCATATACACGTCTCGAAGGAAATCCGCTTCGGTATAAGCGTTACAGGCTGCTTTGGACGTTGGAGCGGCAGCAGGGGAAGGTGCAGAAGCGCCTGTTTCCGACAACCGGCAACGGAATCGGGCGTTTCGCCGATGAAACATTCCCATCGGTGTAAACAGGGATTTCAGCGCCGAAACGCAGGCGGAATAGGGCGTGATATCCGTCAAAGTTTTCGTGATGGCTCTTCCCGGATGCCTCCATTCCCCTTGATGCGTCCAGTGAACCCTGCGATAACATTTCAGGTCTGTCGGCTTTGTTTCGTCATAAATCCATTCAGATGTGACAATACCCCGACCGAGTACGGTCTTCAAGCCCTGCTTCGCAATGATGATATCGCCCGGCTTCATTCCGTGGAGAAACTGCCAGAGTTCCAATACGGCGTTTTTGCAGGTCGCTGGTTCTTTCTCTGTCCCACAGTCTGTTCCATGGAAGCCTGTCCGACATAGACCGCCTTTGCAGCGCCATAAATGGTCTTTTCAAAATAAATCTCGTCTCCGATGCGCTTCTCGATGCCACCGAATTCGGCATCCGCATACTGCTTGAGCATGGACAAATCCGAAAAATAAGACTGTGTCCGTTCCTCTGCTGCATCAGTCAACAGGTCATTTTTCAAATAATGGAAAATGGCCTGTCTGCCTGTTTCCATCGTCTGTCTGTTGATCAGAGTTCCCCAAAACGAGGGGAGGGGTGTGTGGCTCCATACGTAGAATGCATCTGATACATGGGTTTTGAGTGTGCTTCCGGCCCACTCCGGATGCTTTGCAGCCAGATACTCTTGATACTCTCTGCGAACAGCACAAATGGTTGCTTCTATGTCCAATTCATTTCACCGCCTGCCTGATCCTGGTTTTTGCTTGCCGCAGTTTATTTGTTCGCTGACCCGCGGTGGGCAAATAGGCTCTACATCAGGAAAAAACCAACGGAACGGGAGCAAAAGCGCACCCGTTCCGTTGGCTTTACGCAAAGGTCAGGACATTTTCACGGCATTCAGTGGGGGTTCTTTTTGCAGCCAATCGTCCAGAATTGCCGCAGCATCCTCGACAAAGCGGGCACACGGACGCTCCTGATAGAACTGTTCCGTGCGCGGCGTGGGATTCGGCGAGGCGTCCGGATGCTGTTCCGCGAGCAGCTCCCGGCAGATGAGGGAGCCGTGGCGCTTGCGAAACTCAGCTGCAAGCATCTGAATCCGCAGATAGTGCGAGGCTTTGGCCGATGGGTTTTCCGGGTCGTCATAGCCGTACAGCATTCCGGCGGCCATGAACAGGCCGGAACAGGCGCCGCAAACCTCACGCAACCGCCCCATACCGCCCCCGAAAGAGGACGACAGCCGCAGCGCCGTCTGAAAGTCAAGCCCGGTGACATCGCAGAACGCGGCAAACACGGACTGCGCGCAGTTGTACCCTTCCTTAAAATAACGGGCAGCGCGCTGAGCGTGTGTTTCAGCCGGCTCCGCATGATGGAATGGTTCGCTCATCTTCATTTCTCCTTTTGATGTCGTTTGCAAGTGGCAGAGCGCTTCAGGTGTGCAGCTGTCCCTTTTCCAGACAGAACGTCGCCTCCATGTCGGCGGTGAACAGTGCAAGCGTCAGCGGGTACCGCTCAAACACTTCGCCGATGGTGCGGTTGTCTTCGGTTCCGGTGAAGCCCATGTGGTACCGGATGGCAAACGCCTCTTCCCGCGTGAGCTTCATGTAATCGGAGATCAGCAGCACCGATTTTTCACCGTGCCCATAGGGCAGCCGATCCTCAAATTCGTAGGCGGTGACGGTTTGCCAATCGCCGGAGGCATCGCGCACCTTGCGCCGCCGCTCCTGATAGCAGTTCACCTTGCAGAGATCGTGGAGCAATGAAACGATGGCGGCCGTCTCCCGGCTGACAGACAGGCCGTACTGCTGCTGTACACGCGGACGCGCCAGATAGTCGATCAGACTGTCATACACGTTGAGGCTGTGCGCAAGCAGCCCACCCGGATACGAACCGTGATACCGGGTGCTGGCCGGCGCCGTTTCAAAATCGGAGGCTTTGGAAAACAGAAATTCCAAGAGCTTGTCCGCACCTGCGCGCTTGATTTCCTGTTGATATATGGCGCGAAAACGCGCAGAATTGTCAGTGATTTGCATGAATTCGTACTTCCTGTCAGTTGTTGGTCGCGTCTCCCGCGCAGAGCTCTTCCATCTCGTCAATCAGCGTGCCGAAGAACTTCAGGGCGTCGTTGATCGGTTCCGGAGATGCCATGTCAACGCCCGCAATCTTCAGCAGGGAAATCGGATCGGTGGTGGAGCCGCTGCTCAAAAATTTCAGATAATCGTCCACAGCCGGCTGACCCTCGCGGAGGATGCGGTTGGCAATGGCGACAGCGGCGGAGAACCCGGTTGCATACTGGAACACATAGAAATCATAGAAGAAATGCGGAATACGCGCCCATTCCATTGCAATTTCGCGGTCAATGCAGAGATCCTCGCCGTAGTATTTCCGGTTCAGGTCGTAATACATTTCACACAGCGCTTCAGCAGTCAGCGACTGTCCGGCTTCCGCGCGCTGGCTCATCATCTGCTCAAACTCGGCAAACATGGTCTGGCGATAGATGGTGCCGCGGAACTGCTCCAGGAAGTAGTTGATCAGGTAGGCGCGCTGCCGTTTTTCCGTGGTCTTGGACAGCAGATGCTGCATCAGCAGCACTTCGTTGCAGGTGGAGGCGACCTCGGCCACAAAAATCACATAGCCCGAATACACGGTGGGCTGGTGCTTCAGGGAAAGATAGCTGTGCAGCGCGTGACCCATTTCGTGTGCCAGCGTGAACTGCGAATCGAGCGTGTTTTTGTGGTTCAGCAGGACATACGGGTGCGGGTCGCCACCGGCGGAGTAGGCGCCGCTGCGCTTGCCCTCGTTCTCATAGACGTCAATCCAGCGGTTGGCAAAGCCCTCCTCCAGCATGGCGCGGTAGTCGGCGCCCAGCGGAGCCAGCCCTTCCAGAACGGTCTGCTTGGCCTGCTCATAGGTGATTTCTGTTTCCGCATCGGCCACCAGCGACGTATACAGGTCGTACATATGCAGCTCGTCCAGCCCCATCAGCTTCTTGCGCAGACGGACATAGCGGTGCATATACGGCAGGTTCTCGCTGACGGTCTGAATCAGGTTGGTGTAAACGGAGACGGGCACCTCATTGGCGGAGAGGGACGCTTCCAGCGCAGAGCCATACTTCCGGGCACGGGAGAAGAAGATCAGCTGCTTCATCTGCGCATCCAGGAATGCGGCGGTTGTGTGGCGGAAGCCTTCAAAGGTGTGATACAGGTTCTCAAAGGCCGATTTGCGCAATGTGCGGTCAGAGCCTTCCAGCATCGGGATGTAGGAACCCTGCGTCAGCTGATGGGCGTTCCCTTCGCTGTCGATGGCATCCGGGAACTTGAGGTCGGCGTTGCGGAACATGGAGCCAATCTGCTCCGGCGCTTCCGACATCTCACCGGCAGACGCCAGCAGCTTTTCCTCCGCATCCGACAGGACGTGCTCACGGCGGGCGCGGACGCGGTCAAGCGCACGGCGGTACAGCTGCAAATCCGGTGTTTCAGTATAAAAATGCTCCAGCGTTTCGTCGGAAATGGCCAGAATTTCGGGCGTATCAAACGAGGAAGCGGCGCTGACGGAGACGCTCAGGCTGATGATTTTGCCGCGCATTTCCTGATACTTGCCGACGGCGGTATCCTCATCGGCCTTGCGGAATGCGTAGTTGGCCAGGCGGCCGATCTTCAGATGGTATTCATCGCCCAGACGGAAATAGGCCAGCAGCGTGTCGCCGCTTTCGCCGAGACGGCCACGATAGGCCGCCATCTGCTCCGGCATGCTGCCCAGTGCGGCGAGCGCCTCCTCCCAGGCTTCATCGCTGGGAAACAAATCCTCCAGCGCCCAGGTGTAGCGCGGATCGACTTCACTTCTCTTCGGAATCTGGTTCGTTTTCTGTTCACTCATGATAGGGGAACTCCTTTCAAATCGCGGTCCGTGATAGCCGGGCCAAAATGCGCCGGCCGGTATTTTTCGTTTCCTTTCTATTATAATACATTTCAATGTCAGATTCAAGCCGTTTCACCCGAAAAATGGAAAAACAAAGCGGCAGACACTGTTTTTTCAATGTCTGCCGGTTTCGGTTGAAAGTATGAACGGTCAGGATTCCGGAAAATCGCCGCGGCCAATCTCAGCCCAGTTCCGGGCGGCGGAAAAGGGGTCAAGCTCTCCGATGACGGAAACGGTGCCGTTGTTTCTCAGCAGCACGGAGCATCCCATATCGCTGGCGGCAACAGCGATCACACCCTCGTAGCCCTCCAGCACCTGCTGGTTGTTTTCCACGCTGCCGAAGGAATAGACCGTGCCATCGCTCTTTAAGACCAGTGTGTTCTTTGCTGTCGTGGAGACGGCAGCGACGTCCGTTTCCTCCGACAGGCTGCACTGCTCATAGGTGTTGTCCCCGCAGGTGACAACGGTTCCATCGGCGCGGACGCCGATGGTGTGATAGGGGCCGGCTGCGAGCATGACAATGTCGCGCCAATCGCCGACATCGCACTGGTCATCATCTCCGCTTCCGGCGGCGACAACCGTTCCGTCTGCACGCAGACCAACCGTGTGCATTTCCCCGGCGGCAACGGCGACAATATCCTGCCAGTCGCCGACGTCGCACTGGCCGTACACATTGTCTCCGGCGGCGACGACCGTTCCGTCCGCACGCAGACCGACCGTGTGCATGGAACCGGCGGCAACGGCGACAACATCCTGCCAGCCGCTGACATCGCACTGACCGTAGAGCGAATCCCCGGCTGCCTTGACCGTTCCGTCAGCGCGGAGGCCGACCACGTGCCGCTCTCCGGCGGCAACGGCAATGATCTGCTCCCAGCCTTCCACGTCCAGCTGGTGATAGGCGTTGTTCCCGGTGGCGCGCACCTTGCCGTCCGATGAGACGGCGTAGAGCGTGTTGTGGCCGGCTGCAAGCAGATTTGACACACCGGGGGCGAGTCGGCGCAGCTGCGCCTGGCTGTCTGCGATATCCGGAATGGCCGACAGCAGGCAGACAGCACCGTATGCATCGCCCTGATCGGCGAGCAGCAGCGCCTGCTCATAGGCGGTCTGGCGGACGTCTGCCGCCTTGTCCGCGGCGTCCTCATACGTCCCGGCGCGGTCAAACAGCTGAATGGCATCAATCCAGTTGCCGTCAGCCGCCGCAGCCTCTGCCGATTCATAGTCGATGCGGCTGACCCAGCGCTTGCTTTCGCCGTAGCTGAGCAGCCCGGCAAAGGTACGGCGCGCCGTCACGGAGTCCCCGGCCTCGTATTGCTGCAGACCGAGTGCAAAGAGCGCCGCACGCTTCTGATCATAGCTGTCCCGGTAGGAGCCGAGTGCGGCAAAGGCGTCTGCGGCCTCCTGACAGCTCCCCTGCGACAGCAGCTCCGCCGCATGACGGTAAGCAAACCAGTCCACAAGGAGCGTCTGATACAGGATGACACCCGCAACGCTCAAAACAAGCACAGGAATGAGAATCCAGAGGATCAGACGCCGTTTTTTGCGCTGACGGTTCAGCTTTTCGCGTTTTTCGTTCAAAATTCGATCGGCCGCCGCCTGCTGTGCAGCCGTCAAGCCGGAGGGTTTCGTTTCATTTGCCATCAGAAATGCTCCTTTGCTCCACATGGAAGGGATATGCTTCAGTATACCAACCTGCCTGCCGCAAAGGGTGAACGGCCTGTAAACAGTCGATTACCGCCGGTAGTGGCGAATGCGGTGGAACGTCATGTAGTTGGCATCGTGGAAATTGTGCGCTCCGTTGATCGCCGTCCGGACGACAGCCAGCAGATCGTCTCCGTCGAAAATGAAGCTCGGATACTGAAATCCGACCTGATTTTCGGTTTCTCCGAAGCAGTTGTCGGCATAATTCAGGATGTCGCGGCAGACCGTCCAGTGGATGAGATCATCGGAAACGGACAGCGTCAACAGGTTGCGCTGCGAGAGCGCATCGGTTGTGACGCGGTTGGAGAGCGCATAGTACCGGCCGTCCAGCGGGGAACGGCGGATGAAGAACTTGGAAAGATTGCCCGGAAAATCAACGGTGCGGTCAAACTGCGGCAGCGCGTCCGGGTGCTGCGGATCCAGCACCACCTGATACGCCTTCCCGTAGCGCGGCGTACACTCGTTGGTCTGAAAACGGAGCAGATCGACCAGACGGCCATCCGGGGTTTGCAGCAGGTTGCCTTCAATGGTGCCGCCGACCGGCATCCCCTGAACCTCCCGCACCCGTTCCGGGTCATAGGGCAGAAAGCCCGTGCATTGCCAGGACGATGGATCCATCAGGTCGCTGTCTACGGCGGCAGAAACGGCGCCGGGGCAGTGCATTTTTGTCCGCCAGGAGCCAAACTCGACACCGCACCAGATACGTCCCTCCGCGCAGAGCACGGGCATCGGCGCTTTGTGCGGCCCGCCCGCTTCGTGGGAACCGCCCGGCAGCAGCTGAACGGGGCCGCGCCAGGTTCGCCCGCCATCGCGGGATTCGTGAAGGACGAGCGCACCGTATTCCGTGGCGGTGGCGAGCAGATACAGTTGCCCGCCGTGCTCAAACAGTGAGCCCCAGAAGCAGGGGGTGACCGCCGAGGTGAATTGCCAGGTCTGCCCCTCATCCTCCGACCGGTAGACGTGCGTCAGGTTCTGCCCGCCGGGAAAAAAATCGTGCGAGGCGACGAGTGCGCCGTCCTGCGATCTGCAGATGGACGGACTGCCGATGTAGCGCCCGGAAGCGGCAAACGTGTCGTCGAGCGGATGCTGATAGGCGATGATCCGGCCGGGGACGAACCCGCA
Source organism: uncultured Oscillospiraceae bacterium (assembly GCA_964515055.1). Classification (GTDB taxonomy): domain Bacteria; phylum Bacillota; class Clostridia; order Oscillospirales; family QAMX01; genus QAMX01. The sequence continues at coordinate 8,515 of CAZEUG010000026.1, forward strand.
GCGAAAGAGCCGCGGAGCGCTTTCCACCGTCCGGCCATCCGGACAGACGGCGCGCAGCCGAATTTCGTAGTCAATGTGGTTCTTGAGCGGTGCCAGCACAAACGGATTGCCGCAGCAGGGGAACGACTGCACCGCGCCGCCGGACAGCGGCCGGACGAAGGCGGTCAGCTCCGCATCGGCCAGCTGTGCGTCGATGTGTACCCGACAGGTCAGGCGCTGATCCTCCGGCGTGAGCTGAAGCAGGGACAGTTCGGACATAGGCAACTCCTCCCGATTCGTGAGCAGCGGGCTTAGACGCGCTCCGTGTCAAAGTGCATCAGCGGGAGCGGGAACCAGCTGGCAAAGAGGCGCTGAACCGCTCTGGGCAGCTGCAATCCGACCAGCGCAGACGGGGTGGGGCCGGCCAGCGTATAGACGGCATCCAGCAGCGAGAATGTCAGATCGGCCGGTGCGGCAGTCGGCTCAACGGAAGCCCTGCGGCCGGCAACCGTCACGGCGATGCGGCCGCAGCCTTCGATCTGGAGGACGAGCGTGCCGTCCTCCAGATCGGCGTAGCTGCCCTTGAACGTCAGGAGCTTCTGCAGCGTCTGCGGCCAGTCCAGCATCTTCCACTGCGCGTCGGCGTAGCCGGTCAGGCCGGTTCCAATGCGGAGCATCCGCGGGACAGACGCAAGCTGCCAGGGTGCCAGCTTGAGCGCCAGACGGTTGTCCGTCTGCATGGCGAAGGAGAAGAGGACGTCCTCCAGCAGCCGATCCTCCGCGACGACGACTTCGCGGATGGGAGTGCGGCCATTGCCGATGTTGCCGAGTGCCAGACAGCCGACCGGCGTCCCGGCGCGGTCGTACACAGCATACGGCTGGAAGCTCTCGTCATTGAAAAAGCGCAGGACGTATTCGTCCCGGTCGTAGCAGTAGTGGACGGGCTGGCGCAGATACATGGCGTACAGCGTGTCCACCAGCTCCGTTTCATCCGGTGTGAACGGGCGGAACTGAAACGCGGAGGCATCGTAGTCCGGATAGGTGCCCGTGACGTCCCAGCGGTTGAGATCGAAGTTGAACGCATTTCCGGCGATTTCGTAGCCGAAGTGGTTGTAGCGCTTGCGGCGGCCGCCGAGCATGGCCATGGCGACGCCTTCTGCCTTCATTTCGTCAGCGGCCTGCGTCAGCAGACGGGACATGAAGCCACGGCCACGCGCTTCCGGATGGGTGGCCACACTGCCGATGCCGTAAATTTTCAGCGTTTCCCCGTTGACAGACAGCGTCCGCGGCAGCACCAGGACGGAGCCCTTGATGACGCCGTCTTCCCGCAGGTTGAGCAGCGCGTGCATACATTTCTCCGTGGGCTGATACAGGTTGGGGTACATCTGTGGGAAATCGTGCGGATGTCCGCCTGCGGAAAAAACGTCGTTGATAAACTGGATAACTTCCTCGAATTCAGAGGGGGTTCCACGGCTGATTTCAATCATGATTTGTAATTCCTTTCCTTCTCACTTGATGGATGCGTCCGACGCAACCGGTGCAGCCAGCAGAATGCGGCGGAGCGAACGGACGTCCGGCGCAATGGCATCGGCACCTGCGGCCGACAGCTCCACCTGTGAGCCGTAGCCGTACAGTACGCCGACGGCCTGCATCCCGCAGGCGTGTGCGCCGCGCAGATCATACTCCCGGTCGCCGACCATGACCGCGTCCGATGGGTCGATTCCGGCGCGGGCGAGGGCATAGCGGATGACTTCGTCCTTGTGGACACGTTCACCGTTCAGACAGCTCCCGGCAATCACATGAAAAAACGGCGTCAGCGCAAACCGCTCCGCAATCTGCACGGCAAAGACCTCCGGCTTGGAGGTGGCCATGATGACCGTTTTCCCGGCCTGGCGCAGAGCAGCCAGCAGAGCACGAATGCCCGCATAGACCGAATTTTCGAAAATCCCGGTTTTCCGGTAGTATTCCCGGTAGATTTCGACGGCTTCCACAGCCTTCTCGTGCGAAAAGCCGTAAAACTGCTCAAAAGAATCCGTCAGCGGCGGCCCGATGAACCGATAGAGCGCCTCCCGTTCGGCTGCAATGCCGTAAGCGCGCAGCGCATACATCACGGAATTCGTGATGCCAACGCCGGGATCTGTCAGGGTGCCGTCCAGATCAAACAGAACGGCGGTCTTCTGTGAAACGTCCGCCATGTGATTCTCTCTTTCCAAAGCCGCCGCCAAAAACCGGCGCACGGAGATTTTCATACCATTATAATTATAAAAAGTTTGTCCCGGTTTGTCAATGCCCCTTCCGGCGTTTTGGTGGCGCAGGCTGCACGAAACTTGACATTTGTCCGATTTCGTACTATAATATCATTTATGCGCGTTTTTTTGCCGAAAAAGGGTTGAATGAACCGCCGACATCCTTTTTATGAAGGGTATTGTCTCCGAACCCGGACAAGCTCGGAGCATTCAACGAAAATCAATCAACTGGAGAAGACACTATGATTCAGCTATCCGACCATTTTACACATCGCCGCCTGCTGTGTTTCACCCTGCCTTCCATCATCATGATGGTTTTCACCTCCATTTACGGCGTGGTAGACGGGTTCTTTGTCTCCAACTTTGCCGGAGAAACCGCCTTTGCCGCCGTCAACTTCATCATGCCAGTCGTCATGATCGTCGGCTGCACCGGCTTCATGTTCGGTACCGGTGGTGCGGCGCTCGTCTCGAAAACGCTGGGCGAGGGCAACCGGAAAAAAGCCGGTGAAATGTTCACCCTGATTGTGGTCGCGGCGGTTGTTCTCGGCGCGGCGCTGGGGCTGACGGGCTTTTTCGTTGTGCGTCCGCTCGCTCGACTGCTGGGCGCGGAGGGCGAAATGCTCGATCTCTGCGTGCAGTATGCGCGCATCATCATGCTGACGCAACCGTTCTTTGTTTTGCAGTATATCTTCCAGTGCTTCTGCTCGGTCGCCGAAAAGCCGAAGCTCGGCCTGGTTGTGACCGTCGGTGCAGGCGTCACCAACATGGTGCTGGATGGGCTGTTCGTCGGTGTTCTCCCCTGGGGCGTGCCCGGTGCAGCGGCTGCAACGGCCATCAGCCAGGTTGTCGGCGGCGGACTGCCGCTGCTGTACTTCCTCTCCCGCAAAAATACAACCTGCCTCCACTTTGCCCGGTTCCGGCTGGACTGGAGGGTGCTGTGGAAAACGTGTTCCAACGGCATTTCCGAATTCCTGAGCAACATTTCCTCCTCTCTGGTCGGTATGCTGTATAACGTCCAGCTGATGAAATACGCGGAAAAGCTCGGCGTCTCCGCATACGGCGTGCTGATGTATGTCAACTTTGCTTTCCTGGCGGTATTCATCGGCTATTCCGTCGGTGCTGCACCAATCGTCGGCTATCACTACGGCGCAAAGAATACAGATGAGCTGAAGGGTCTGCTGAGAAAGAGCCTGCAAATGATCGCTGTCGGTGCGATTGCCATGTTCACTGTTGCCAACCTGCTGGCCAAACCGCTGGCCAACCTCTTCGTCGGCTACAACCAGACGCTGTACGAAATGACCGTACACGCCTTCCGCTATTTCTCGTTCTCCTTCCTGTTTGCCGGCTTTGCCATCTTCGGCTCCTCGTTCTTCACCGCATTGAATGACGGGCTGACCTCTGCACTGGTCTCCTTCCTGCGGACGCTGGTGTTCCAGGTGGCGGCCGTGCTGATCCTCCCGCTGATTCTGGAGCTGGATGGCATCTGGCTCTCCATCGTCGGCGCGGAAATCATGGCCATGCTGGCTACGGTCGGCTTCCTGATTCTGAAGCGCAAAAAATATCACTATTGATCCCGAAACCCGGCTCTGCACTGCGCGGAGCCGGGTTTTTGTCGGTTGTGCGGTGCTGCATCAGGGAACGGCTGGAAAAATGCAATTCCTGCGAAAAAAAGCCGAAAAGCCTCTTGACACGAAGTCCACTTCAGGGTATACAATGGTTGCAAACAGGATGGGCGGCGCAGGCCGTACCGCCGGAAAAAGGAGAGCAGAGCGATGGAATACAGACAACTGCCGCACGGGACGGAGCGAATCGGTGTCCTTGGCCTGGGCATGGGCGGCATTCAGCATACACCCGCAGATGAAATTGAGGCAATCATTCGGCGCGCCCTGGAGAACGGCATCAACTTTTTCGACCTCTGCGCGGGCGGCGCCGTCTATGAACCGTTTGGCCGCGCCATTCGAGGCCGGCGGGAGCAGGTCTATCTGCAATGCCATTTCGGCGCGGTCTACGATGAAAACGGCGAATACGGCTGGTGCAGAGATGCAGAAACCATTCGAAAAACCTTCCAATGGGAGCTGAAAACGCTGGGAACCGACTATGTGGATTTCGGATTTCTGCACTGCGTGGACGAACCGGAGGACTTTGAAACGCTGCAGCAGATCGGCATCCTCTCCGATTTGCAGCGGCTGAAGGCGGCCGGAACGGTGCATCACATCGGCTTTTCCTCCCACACGCCCGCCGTGGCCAACCGGATTCTGGACACCGGGCTGGTCGATATGATGATGTTCTCCATTAACCCGGCCTACGATTTTGAAAAGGGCGATGCATACGGCGTGGGCAGCGTACAGGAACGCTTTGAACTGTTCCGGCGCTGCCAGCGAATGGGTGTCGGGATCTCCGTGATGAAGCCGTTCTGCGCCGGACAGCTGCTGTCGGCGGAGCAGTCGCCGTTTGGCCAGGCACTGACCCAGGCGCAGTGCCTGCAATATGCGCTGGATCGCCCAGGCGTGCTCACCGTGGTGCCGGGCGTCCAGACAATGGCACACCTTGAAGTGCTGCTCCGGTTCCTGACCGCATCGAAGGAGGAGCGCGACTACTCCGTGATCGGCACGTTCTCCGCAGATACCATTGCCGGAACGTGCGTCTACTGCAACCACTGCCAGCCGTGCCCCGCCGGCATTGATATCGGGCTGGTCAACAAATACTATGACCTGGCACAGGCAGGCGATGCGATGGCCGCCAACCATTATACCAAGCTGTCCGTGCAGGCGGATGCCTGCCTGTCCTGCGGCCACTGTGAGAGCCGCTGCCCATTCGACGTTCGTCAGGAAGCCCGCATGGCGGAAATTGCCCGGTATTTCGCCGCGCGGCAGTGATTTCTTCGAAAAAAGCGTCTCATGCGACCAAATCGCATGAGACGCTTTTTGAATGCAGCAATCAGCGCAGACTGACCGTCTGACCGGCGGGGACAAGCACCTGCTTCCCCAGAAAATCCAGATAGACGTCCAGCGCACTCGGATTGACGACAAACGAACCGTCCATCGAAAATTGCAGCCGCCTGCACGCCTGCAAATAGCGGAAAATGTCACCGTTGGTCGCGTACCAGATCGTGTCGCGGCCGCCCATGTAGTCGGAAAATTCCTCAATGACATTCCAGTTGTCGCGGTCGTCAAATTCGTAGCTGTGCCCCCAGAGATAGAACAGGCGCAGCCCGTTGCGCCAGAAGTACGAGTTGTCCGCTTCCTCCACAAACTGATGTGCCAGCTCCATCAGGCGGGGATGGTTGTGATGGCAGGTGGCCGGCAGCCGCAGCCAGTCCTCCGGAATATCAAAGCGCTCCGTGGCCTGCGTGGTGCGGGCGTAGTCCACGCCGCAGCTTTGCAGAAGCGACACGGTGGCATCGTCAAATGCGCCGTTTGCATATGCCATCCCGGTGATCACCTCACCGAACAGTGCCTCCAGCGCCTTCCTGTCTGAAACGATCTCATCGAGTGCCAACGCGGGGGCGACGCGCGTCAGGGACAGGTGGCGACAGCCGTGAATGGCCACCTCCATCCCGGCAGGTCGGTACAAATCCAGCACCTCCTGCACGGTCATGCGTCCTTTTTCGACGCCGTCATAGGTCGTTCCGAACAGACCGCTGTTGATGTTGAACGTTGCCTTCAGGCCGTGCTGCCGGAGAATGGCAATCAGACGCTTGTCCTGCCGGACGCCGTCGTCATAGCTGAGCGTGAGCGCCTTGCGGCGAAATTGCGGAAATCGAATGTAGGCCAGATCCATAAAATATACCCTCCATGCCTTCGCAACGGCCGTCAGCCGTTGCCGGTCAGAATCGCGGCAAGCGTCGGACTGAGAATCGTGCGGGAATCGTCGTCCACCAGGCTGAAACGGTTGCCGTCATACGGGGTGCTCAGGTAATTCCAGGAGCACCAGGGGATGTCATGCGCCTTCAAAAAACCAATCACATCGCGCATCCAGTTTTCGCGATACGCCAGACGTGCATGGCGAATGGTGCCGAATTCGCCGCACCACAGAATGCGGTCGGGGTGCTCTGCGCAAAACTGCGCGGCAGGCGCCATCGCATTCTGAATGAAGGACGCATCCATGACCTCCAGCTCCGGGTACGCGTTGTCCCAGCCGCTGACGGTCTGGTGAAAGTCACGGTAGATGGCGATGTCGCCGGGGTATGGCATTTCGCGGTTATAGAAGCACTGCGGCGGACAGAGGACGCCGCGCTGATGCGTGAACTCGTGCGGCTCATACATATGGAAGGTGTAGATGACGTTCGGATCGTCGAACAGGCGCAGCTCCTTCAGCCGATGACAGGAGTTCCAGCAGGTGGGGCCGATGATGATGGGGCGGGTCGGGTTTTCGCGGCGCAGCGCGGCCACCGTCCGCTCCGCCAGCGCATTCCAGGTGTCCGGAGGGACGTCGCGCACCTCGTTCAGCAGCTCAAAGGCGATCTCCGGATGATCGGCATAGCGCTTTTCAAAGGCGAGCCAGAAATCGATGAAACCGGCCTGCAGCCCTTCATCCTCCAAAAGCGACACCGGCTCGTCAATGTCGCAGTAGTTTCCGACAGCCTTGTGCAGATTCAAAACGACATGGAGACCATAACGGTCACACCAGTCGATAAAATGGTCAATCAACGCGAATATTTCCTCGCGGAAGCTGCCGTTTTCGTCCTGCAGGACAATCTGATCGAAGCCGAGACGGATGTGATCGAGACCGAGTGACGCGATGTAAGCGACGTCGGCCTCCGTGATATAGGTGCGGAAATGCTCCAGATCGCCGATGGTCAGCGGCTTGCGCCACTCGTTCGGCAGAACGTTGAAGCGCTTGTAATTGGTGAGCCAGCCGCCAATCCCAATGCCATGCTCAAAGCCGGGCCATTTTGCCATAAATCCAACCTCCTGATTTGCACGCGGGTTTATTCTCTGAAATCAGTATAGCATAGAAATCCGGCGACTGCAAGCACCTGACCGAAAAAAACTGTCTGCTCGGCACAGAGGCCGAGCAGACAGGCCTGGTGGTTACTGAATGCCGGGGATGGTCGGCAGGGAGTCGAAGCCGCGCTGCAAATCCGCATCGGTCGGGATGGTATCCGACATGGTGCCGTCGTGATAGGATATATACGCGGGCATATCGAAATAGCCGGTGCCGGTCAGGCCGAAGAGGATGTCCTTTTTTTCACCCGTCTCGCGGCATCTGATCGCTTCATCCATGGCGGCGCGGATGGCGTGGGAGGATTCCGGCGCGGGGAGAGTCCCCTCGCACCGTGCAAAGGTGACAGCGGCGTCAAACACGCGGGTCTGCTCATAGGAGCGGGCTTCATCCAGATACCCGTCGTGGTACAGCTTGGAGAGAGTGGGGTTCATCCCATGATACCGCAGGCCACCGGCGTGGTTGGCAGACGGAATGAATTTGCTGCCGAGCGTGTACATCCGCATGAGCGGCGTGATGTGGCCGGTGTCGCCGTAGTCGTAGGCATAGCGGCCGCGTGTCAGCGACGGACAGGAGGCCGGTTCCACCGCGATGAAATAGGGCTTGGCGCGGCCGTTCAGCCGATCGGCCATGTAGGGCGCGATCAAACCGCCCAGGTTGGAGCCGCCGCCGGCGCAGCCGATGATGATGTCCGGGTAGACGTCGTATTTATCGAGCGCCGCCTTGGTTTCCAGCCCGATCACGGACTGGTGCAGCAGCACGTGATCCAGCACAGAGCCGAGGACATACCGGCAATTCGGCGTCGAGGTGGCGACCTCAACGGCTTCGGAAATGGCACAGCCGAGGCTGCCGGAGGTGCCGGGGAACTCGGCCACAATGGAACGACCGACGCTTGTGGTGTCGGAGGGGGAAGGAATCACGTTGGCGCCGTACGTCTGCATGACAGCTTTTCGATGCGGCTTCTGTTCGCTGGAGCCCTTCACCATGTACACGGTGACGTCCAGACCGAAATAGGCACCGGCCATCGACAGCGCAGTGCCCCACTGCCCGGCACCGGTTTCCGTCGTGACGCGTGTCAGTCCCTGCTTTTTCGCATAATAAGCCTGTGCGGCGGCGGAGTTCAGCTTGTGAGAGCCGGACGTGTTGCTGCCCTCGAATTTGTAGAAGATGCGCGCCGGTGTCTGCAACAGCTTTTCCAGACAGTAGGCACGAACCACCGGAGACGGACGGTACATCCGGTAGAAGGAACGGATTTCTTCCGGAATCGGAATTTCACGGTCAGTCGTGTTCAGCTCCATATCGACCAGCTCTTCGCAGAAAACGGCACACAGCTCGTCACGCGTGCAGGGCGTCATGCGGCCGGGGTGCAGGAACGGGTCGTGCTGCTCAGGCATATCGGCCTTCAGGTTGTACCAGGCTTTGGGCATCTCGCTTTCTTCCAGATAGATTTTGTAGGGGATGTCTTTCATGTTGGTTTGCTCCTTTTTTGGATTTCGCTCCATCTGTGGGACAAAAGGGCAAAAGAAAACGCCTCTGTCCCGAAAAAACATGGGACAGAAGCGTGAACGCATCTGCGGTGCCACCCAAATTGACGAAAAAACGCCCGGCTCAGCCGCGTACAGGCCACCGAATCGGCAGCGAAATACACGCTCTATTGATAACGGCAAGAGAACCCGTCGGATACTACTGCGGTCAGAAACCGTTTTGCTCCGCCCTCATGAGCCCATTCGCCGGGAATTCGCCTGCGGCACTTTCACCGTTGTGCCACTCTCTGAAAAGCTGCCTGCCCGGATACTTCTCTCAATCACAGGTTTGTAAGATGAAGATCGATGGGGATATTATAACCCAAAGCCGAACCTTTGTCAAGGGGCGTGCGCGAATTTTTTTGGAGCGGCACGGCACGGAACCGGACGCGCTGCCCGCCCACCTGAAAAAAACGCACCCGGCATTGACAAGCGAAGCGCGTTCGGGTATAATCAACAGAGAACGGCAACAAAAACGCCATTCAGAGGGAGGAAACGAGATGAAAAACGGATACAGACGGCTGGTGCTGCTGGCGGCGGCGCTGCTTTTGCTCTGCGGCTGCGTGGCCAGAAGGCAGACGGAACAGCCGGAGGAACCGACACCGCAGGAGCAGCTCATGGAACGGCTGGCGGAGGATGAGCTCTGCGCCATCGCCTACGCGGGCTATGACAGCGCGGACGAGCTGCAGCCGTACATCGATGCGTACCTGGACGGCGTCACACCGCCCACCTGCTACTGCTCCGCCGGGGAGGCCTGGCTGCTGATTCCGCGGCCGGGCACATCGGTTCAACTCTACCGGAATGATTTTGAAACGTATCCGGAACGTTCCTCCGTCTACTGCGAGCTGCTCTATGAGGACTCGTCCGGCAACCCGCTGATTCTCCGCTGCAACGCCAGCGATATTTTCCCGGATGCCACGATCGTGCTGACCTATCAGGGGAAGACCGTCGAACTGACGCCGTACATTTCCCTGCGCGACGGGAGCATTCAGGTCGGCCGTGCGGCCTGCCTGCTGAACCCGTGAACCGTGCGATCGAACGGGAAAAATAATCTGTAGAAAACCGAACGAAACGGATGATTTTTTGACCGCGGTATGATATAATAGAGAAAAAAGAATGCCGCCTTTGCAGTTCGAACAGGCGCCGGGCGGCCAATACAGAGGAGGAACCTGTATGAATCAACAGTTCTGCGGAAACTGCGGTGCAAAGGTCGAAGAGGGCACAGCGTTTTGCCCGTCCTGCGGATCGCGTATTGCCGCTTTGGAGAGTCAGCCGACTGCTCAGCCAGCCGTACAGCCGGCCGCACAGCCGGTCGCCAATACACCCCGGAAACAGCTGAACATGAAAGCCATCCTGACCATGGCGGGTGGCGTCGTGGTGGTCGCACTGGTCATTGTGCTGATCGTGCTGCTGTCGGGTGACGGCCCTGCCGGTGAGGTGCTGAAGAATTACCGTTATAAGGAAATCGTCGGCGAGTATCTGGGCGAGCTGACCATGCAGAAGGTCAAGGTCAGCGGCGACTATGACGAAATCGCTGAGTTCACCGGGATGATGAGCGAATCGGACATGAAGGATCTGAAGGACGAAATCCTCGACTGCGCCCTGTACCTGACGGACGATACCCTGACCATCGAGACGGACGAAGCCGCGTTCTTCCAATCCTCCCGGATCACCATCAGTGAGCTGGAATTCGTCAAGGGCCATGCCGAGGGCAAGCTGACCGAAGAAGATGACAACGGCAGCAAGGTATCCATTACCTACGACCTGACGCTGCATGAAGGCACCAAACGGGACACCAAATACCGGATTTACGGGGAAGTGCAGGTTTCCTTCACATTAAAGATTCTGAAAGCCAAATGCACCTGCTCCTGCACCGTTCTGGTGGACTGCGAACAGTAAACCGCGAGACAACGAGGAACAAGTATGACGGAAAAAATCTATACGATCCCGATCAATGAAGCGTTTGAAGAAGCCTGCGGATGCCCGGTCTGCCGTTTGTATGCCCGTGCGCGGGAAAAAGCGCTCGACTACATCACCGGCTCGGCCATGATGGAACCGGCGGTTCGGATTCAGAGCAATGAGGAGGGCTTCTGCCGGGAACACCTGGCAGATATGCTGGCCATGAAAACCCGCCTGAGCCTTGGCCTGATGCTGGAAAGCCGCCTGGATGAGGTGCAGAAGCAGGTCTTCCGCAATGCGAAGGGGCTATTCGGCAAGGGCTTCGACGGCGAGAAGCTGGCTGCTGCTGCCCGAAAAGCGCAAAACAGCTGCTTTGTCTGCAACCGGATTGCGGATGATATGGAGCATTACATCCGAAATATCGTTTTCCTCTGGAAAAGTGAGCCGGATTTCCGCCGCCTCTTTGAAAAACAGGAGGGCTTCTGCCTGCCGCATCTGGCCGACCTGCTGGAGGTTGCCCTGAAAAAACTGCCGAAAAAAGAGCAGTTTGACTTTGTCCAGGCGGCAGCCGGACGCGCAGCGGCCATGCACGATGACGTGCGCGCCGATCTCTCAACCTTTACCAAGAGCTTTGACTATCGAAACGCGGACGTCAAGCTGACGGATCGGGTCAAAATGGCGGTGGAACGCACCGCCGGATATCTCTCTGCCGAGAAAAAATAAGCCAACTCTTTTGAATACAGTCGATCAACAGAACCATTGAAAGGTGGAAACAAAGGAATGTCAAATCTGAAAATCCCCCGTCCGGAGCATCCGGAACCGCAGCTGGAACGCGAGGCCTGGTTGAACCTGAACGGTGAATGGGCCTTTGAAATGGACTTCGGCCGCAGCGGCCGCGAACGCGGTCTGCATCAGGTGGAGTCGCTGGCCAATACGATCTGTGTCCCGTTCTGCCCGGAAAGCAGACTCAGCGGCATCGCATATACCGATTTTATGCCGGCTGTCTGGTACACGCGCACCGTCGAGCTCCCCGCCGACTGGCAGGAAAGCGGCCGCGTGCTGCTGCACTTCGGCGCGGTGGATTATGCGGCAGAGGTCTGGATCAACGGCGAATCGGTCGGCACACACCGCGGCGGCTACAGCCCGTTCGTGCTGGACGTGACCAAACGCCTGAAGGCCGGTGAAAACCGCATCACCGTCTGCGCGGAGGACGATGTCCGCAGCGGCGCTCAGCCCGCCGGAAAGCAGTCCATCCGCTATCACTCCTACGGCTGCAGCTACACCCGGACAACCGGCATCTGGCAGACCGTCTGGATGGAGCACGTCCCGGATACCTACATTCATGCACTGCGCGTCACGCCGGACGTCCTCAACGAATGCGCCCATGTCACCGTGCTGATGAACGGCGCAGCCGCCGAAGCGACAACCGTCACCGTGACGGCCTCGTATGACGGCGTGGAAAAAGCGTCCGCAACTGTTCATGCCCACTGGCGCACCGCCGAGCTGACGCTGGCACTGCCGAAGCCGGAGCTCTGGGAGCCGGGCTGCGGCCGCCTCTATGACCTCTCTGTTTCGCTCTCGTCGGGCGATTCCGTCAAGAGCTATTTCGGTATGCGCGATGTCGATCTGGACGGCAAAGCCATCCGCATCAACGGCAAAATCGTCTTCCAACGCCTGATTCTTGATCAGGGCTTCAACCCGGAGGGCATCTATACGGCACCGTGCGAGGAAGAGCTCCGCGCCGATATCGAACGCTCCATGGCCATGGGCTTCAACGGTGCGCGCCTGCATGAGCGGGTGTTCGAGCCGCGCTACCTCTACTGGGCCGACCGCCTCGGCTACCTCTGCTGGGATGAGCACGCCAACTGGATGCTCGACATCTCGCAGGAAGCCGCACTCCTCCGCTTCCTGCCCGAATGGGAAGAGGTCATGGAACGCGACTACAACCATCCGAGCATCATTGGCTGGTGCCCGCTGAACGAAACGCAGGACAACCAGAACGATGACTTCATCCGCGCCGTCTACCATACGACCCGCCGCATCGACGCCACCCGCCCGATCATCGATACCAGCGGCTGGAACCATGTGATCACGGATATCTTTGATGTCCACAACTACACGCAGGATCCGGAAAAATTTGCGGCAACCCACGCTGTCGTGCTGGAAGGCCGCTGCCCGGATGTCGATGGAAAAACGACAAAACGCGCATGGAACAACGAAATTCCGTACTTTGTCAGCGAATTTGGCGGCGCCCGCTGGTCTGATCAGACCGACGGCTGGGGCTATGGCAACGGCCCGAAAACGGTCGAGGAATTCATCGCCCGCTATGACAGCCTCGTGACCGCGCTGCTGGACAATCCGGCTGTCTGCGCCTTCTGCTATACGCAGCTGACCGACGTTGAACAGGAGCAGAACGGCCTGTATACCTATGACCGCCGCCCGAAGTTCGACCCGGCTGCCATCCGTGCCTGCACGGCGAAACCGGCTGCCATCGAGCGCGAAAACAATTGAACCGTATGAAATTCGATCTGATACCAACAGAGAGCGCCCCGGCTGGTACCGGGGCGCTCTCTGCCCGAAATCGCTTTGACGGCAAAAGCCAACTGTATGTCGCCGCACGCCCGACCTATCCGGAGGCGTGCCTGAAGCGGCTACAGGCGCTTCTGCCGACAACGGATGCCCATGCCGTGGATGTCGGCGCGGGAACCGGACTCCTGACAGCACAGCTGCTGTCGCTGGGCTGCCGCGTCACGGCGGTGGAACCCAATGCGGAAATGCGCGCCGAGGCCGATCGACAGCTCGGCGAACAGCCGGGCTACCGCGCTGTAGACGGCACCGCCGAGGCCACCGGCCTGCCAACGCACAGCTGCGACCTGATCACGGCGGCACAGGCGTTCCACTGGTTTGATTCGGTTGCGTTCCGGCGCGAATGCCAACGCATCCTGAAACCGGGTGGCAGCGTGGCGCTGCTCTGGAACTTCCGGACGCCGGATGCACCGGTCAATCGCGCCTGCACGGCGCTTTGCCGGGAGCTGTGCCCGACCTTCCGGGGCTTCTCAGCCGGGTTTTCCCCGGAGGATGAACGCATTCACGCCTTTTTTGAACCGAAGCTGCACCGCGAATCGTTCGAAAATGACCTCACCTACACCCGGGACGGCTTTGTGAAACGGATGCTCTCCGCTTCCTATGCGCCCAAACCGGGCGAGCCGTCGGCAACAGCGTTCGTGGCGGCGCTGAACGCGCTGTTTGACCAATTCGCAGACGGTGAAACGCTGACGGTGCCGAATGTTACCTGCCTGTTTGATGGCCAACTGCTGTAAACATTTCAAAAAACAGGGGGGTGACAGACGATCAAAATATGATACGATAAAGACAAACGAAACAACAGGGAATCGTACGAGGAAATGCGACGCAACCGCGTCCATTTGAGTTTCGGTGAACAGCAAACGGCGTGCTGCTGTATGAGAGAGGCCGGCGGCCGCTGAACCTGACGCGGACGGATACCGGCTACACGCTCTTTGCATGGCAGCCGGAAATGGAACAGAACTGAGCAGATCACCCATTCCAACGGGAGAACCGGGGAAACAACCCAAACGGGGAACAGGCGTCGTTCCATCCCGAAAATCGATCATGCTTCCGACAGACGAAAACGGAGTGCTCCCAGTCAGGGAACACTCCGTTTTTTGAACAATCAGGATGAAAAAAATTACGGATTCAGACGGTTCGGCCCGCGGAACAGGAACATGGCTTCCTTGATATGCAGACCCAGCAGCAGCATGGTCAGGCGGTCAACGCCGAGGCCAAAGCCACCGTGCGGCGGGCAGCCGTATTTGAAGAATTCGAGATAGAACTTGACGTCCTCGCCCAGCCCTTTTTCGTCGGCCTGACGCTTCAGAACGTCATACCGGTGCTCGCGCTGTGCGCCGGTGGTGATTTCTGTGCCGCGCCAGATGAGGTCGTACCCCATCGGGACGCCCTGCTCGTCGCGCATATGGTAAAATGCGCGCTTTTCGGCGGCATAGTCGGTGACGAACAGGAATTCGTGGTTGTAGTGCTTCCGCACCCAGTCATAGGAGAGATGCTCCGCCTCCGTGGTCAGGTCACCCTTTTCGGAATCCGGCACGGTATAGCCGAAATCCTCTTCCAGCCCGCGATACAGATCGGCCAGGCGGACAACCGGGAACGGCTTCTCCGGGACGATGACTTCCTGCCCGAACAGCGCCTGAATCTGGTCGCCGTGCTGCGCCTTGACCTTGGCCAGGGCATCGGTCAGCAGGTCTTCTTCCATTTTCATGACATCGCGGAAGGAGTCGATGTAGCTGAATTCCAGATCGAAGCCGGTGAACTCCGTGGTATGCTTGTTGGTGTAGGATTTTTCGGCGCGGAAGACCGGCCCGCATTCAAAAATGCGCTCAAAGCCGGAGGCCATGGCCATCTGCTTGTAGAACTGCGGGCTCTGTGCCAGATAGGCCTTCCGGTCAAAATACTGCACCTCAAAGACGTCGGCGCCGCTTTCCGAGGCGGCGGCAATCAGCTTCGGCGTGTGGATTTCGATGAAACGGCGATCAATCAGGAA
Organism: uncultured Oscillospiraceae bacterium; assembly: GCA_964515055.1. Taxonomy (GTDB): domain Bacteria; phylum Bacillota; class Clostridia; order Oscillospirales; family QAMX01; genus QAMX01. The sequence continues at coordinate 23,682 of CAZEUG010000026.1, forward strand.
CTGCCGCATCGCATTGACGAATGTGGTCTGAACCTGGAACAGGAGCTGATTTTCTTCGGTGCGCAGATCGATCCAACGGTAGTCAATGCGCTGATCAATGGAGGAGCGCTCAATGGCCTGCCGCTTTTTGGTGGCCGGAATGCCCTTCCGCGTGATCGGCAGGGGGTCGGCGATGCTTTCAGCCGTCAGGGCGGACGGAATCATTTCCAGACCGCCGAGCTTGACATAGTCATTTTCCACGACGGTGCCGACGGCGGTGACAACGGAGTCGGCGGTCAAAGCGTCCAGTGTTGCACACAGCTCCGGATGCTTTTCTTTTTCAACGGTGATCTGCAGTTTGCCGGTGAGATCCTTCAAAACCAGAAACGCCATGGCGCTGCTGTTGCGGATGTTTTCAAGGAAGCCCTGGACTTTGATCTCTGTGCCGAGCTTCTGACGGACATCGGCGATATAGGTACGTTCCATAGGATAGAGCCAGTCCCTTCTTGTCTGATAAGTCAATCAATTCCCGCTCATTATATCATAAAAACCGGGAAAAAGCAACCGCTTTCTGCATGGAAAACAGTTGCACCGCAGACCTGCCGACCGACATCCGCCGGAACGATGAAGTTTTTCCAGCCGTTTGACTGCAACATCGGCCAAATATGGTATAATAGAGTCGGTAGCAGTCATCAACTGTGGCCGGAACGAA
>CAZEUG010000027.1:0-24032 GCA_964515055.1 uncultured Oscillospiraceae bacterium
GGGAGCTGGCGCGAAGCGCCTGAGGGAGAGAAAACCTTCCCCGACCTCTCACCTGCACCCCCCTTCAACACCACACCTTACCAACCGGAGAACACCATCATGAAAGACTACATTCCGGCCTACATCCCATTGGCAAAGTCCCTTCGAAAAAATATGACACCATGGGAAAGAAAACTGTGGTACCAATTCCTGAAAAAATATCCGGTGCGCTTTCAACGTCAAAAAGTCCTTAGAAATTATATTGTTGATTTCTACTGCGCCAAAGCCCGGCTGGCTCTGGAACTGGATGGTGGCGAACACTATACCGCTGAACAGCTCGAAAAAGACCGCCAACGTACAATCGAACTGGAACGTATGCACGTGACAGTCATGCGAATCTGTAATTTGGATATCGATCAGAATTTCGCTGGCGTCTGCGAAACCATTGACCAAACTGTGCAAAACTGCCTTCACCCGTAGCCCCCAAGCTCCCACCCCCCCACAGCCGCCCGCATCGGATGCGGAACCCAGCTCCCTCTGACGAGGGAGCTGGCGCGAAGCGCCTGAGGGAGAGAAAACCTTCCCCGACCTCTCACCTGTACCCGTAGCGGCTAACCTTGGACAGCCCCCAAGCTCCCTCTGACGAGGGAGCTGGCGCGAAGCGCCTGAGGGAGAGAAAACTTTGTCTGTGCGCTCACCTCCCCTTCAGCCGAACCTTCCCCGACCTCTCACCTTCCCTTCAGCCGAACCTTCCCCCTCCCTCCCCACACACGCCCTGTCACCGCAGGTGACTGAGAGGCTCCCTTGTTTCACTTTTGTTACACGTCCTCCACTTCTCTTGACATTCTCCCGCCGGGCGCGTATAATAACACCTGTAAATAGGGCGCTGTCTCCCAAACGGCAGACAGACCCAAAAAACAGGAGGAAAAAAGCTATGAAAAAGTTTGCAAGACTTCTTTCCATGGTTCTCGCAGTCGCGACAGTTCTGTCCCTCTGCATCGGCGCTTTTGACTATGTCGACGCTGCCGATATCACCAAGGGCAAAGAAAAAGCAATCGACGCAGTTTACAACTGGGGCATCATGCAGGGCAACGATAAGGGCGAATTCAACCCGAAGGCCAACCTGACCCGCGATGAAATGTCCAAAATTATGTACGCTCTGGAAAAATACGGTCTGGGCGTTGACTCTCTGTACGGCGCATTCCTCGCCGGTAAGTTTGTTGACGCAGACAAGGTTCCGGCATGGAGCAAGGGCTACATGGGCTATGCCTTCGTCAACAACATCTTCGTCGGCAACGAGAAGAACGAAATCAACGCGCTGGGCAACCTGTCCTACGTTGAAGCAACGATCGTTCTGCTCCGTGCCATGGGTCTTGGCACAACCGAAGACAACAAGGGTAACTCCATCGATCGTTACACCGGTGAAAACTGGATGATTAACGCAGTCGCTGATGGCCTTGAGTGTGGTCTGTTCAACGGTCTCGACATCACCAACCTCTCCGCAGCTATCACGCGTGAAGACGTTGCTGTCATGATCTACAATGCAGTCAAGCTGATGGGTAAAGATTACTTCAAACTGGCCGAAGAAGTCAGCGGCGTTGTGACCGGTCTGGATAAGGACGGCAAAAACTTCTACCTGAATAACAACGAAGATCAGAAGGCTCTGGTCGGCGACCTGAAAGTCGAAGACTACATGGGCAAGAAGATCACCTACTGGGCAGAAAAAGTTTCCGAAACTTCCGAAGACGTGAAGGTTGTCTCCGCCATCACCACGGATGCAGCCGTTGTCAACACCACCATCGGTGCCGTTGCCAAGAAGACAATCGACAAAAAGAACTGCTGGACGGTTGACGGCAAGAAACTGGCCGAAGTTGACGCTGTCGAGAGCTTCTACCTCTTCATGAACAACACGAAGAAGGCAGACAGCAAAGTCTACGACGCAACAGAAGCAGAGAATATGCTGGCTGCAGAAGAAGACTTCCAGAACGTCACTCTGATCAACAATGGCGACTCCATCTCCATCGTTTACAACCCGATTTACTTCGTGCAAAAAGGCGACTACAAGATCGTCCCGGAAGTCGTTAACAAAAAGTACACTGGTAAGTACTATGTGAAAGAACTGTCGACCGAAGATGCAAAAGTATACTATTGGAATTCCGACCTGGATGAAAACAAATACTATGTATTCTCCATTGATGGTACAGAACTGACCCAGGAAGGCATCGCCAAGACAATCAAGCTGGCAGATGTCAAGATCAAGAGTGGCAAATACATTTATAACGGCGAAGAACTGAAACTGTACAATGTCGACGGCTTTGGTATGGATGTCACCAAAAAGGACATGGATGACGCGATGAGTTCGGCCAGCTATGACAAATGGAATCTGATTGTTTACAACAATCTGGTTCTTGGCTGTGAAAAGATTGACACGACCCAGGCACATGAAGTTGATGACTATGCATGGGTTCTGAGTGTCGATTACGAAGTTTCCGGCGGTAAGACAGTTTACACTGTCGAAGCCTATGTCAACGGCGAAAAGATGACATTTGATGTGAAGGCCGAAGCTGACGTTAAACCGACAGAGAATCACATTTATGTCTACAAAGTTCTGCCTGCTGATGACAAGACATCCGGTCTCAAAAAGGGCGATGTCAACCTGACAGATGATAAGGGTAAACTGACCCTGACAGAATACAACAACAAAGACGAGGTCAAAGCTGATACCTACGCTGGCAAGACAGTTGTTATGTATGACTTCAATACCGACGAAATGATGGATGCAAGCAAGTTCACCGTGAAAGACGGCGTTGCTAAATACGACGGCGAAGAATATGAAGCAGGCGCATTCGGCTATCAGATCATTGACGGCGATTACGTCTTCATTGGCTTCTACGAAATCGGCTAAGTTTATCCCTCTTTCTTAAATAGAGAAAAATCGCAAAACTAAATTTGAGCCTGCGGAAAACCTCCGCAGGCTCTTCCTTTTTGCCCAAATTTACCCAAAATCCACCAACCCCACCCCCGCAGCCGACCAACCTTCCCCCTCCTCCAAAAGCTCCCTCTGACGAGGGAGCTGGCGCGAAGCGCCTGAGGGAGAGAAGAGTTTGTCTGTGTGCTCACCTGTATCTTCAGCCGTCCAGCCCTCTCAGTCACCTTCGGTGCCAGCTCCCCCAGAGGGGGAGCCAAGGCGCATGGGGAAGCTGGCCGCTACGGATTTCGATGTTCCACAGAAACCGGCAATCCTTCCGGAGCGGCTTCGCCGCCCCACCTCCCTTTGCACAAGGGAGGCTCGTGCGCCTATCCACTGTCGGCACCACCCCCGCAGCCTACCCACTGTCGGCACCACCCCCGCAGCGGCTAACCTTCCCCAAACAACAAAAGCTCCCTCTGACGAGGGAGCTGGCGCGAAGCGCCTGAGGGAGAGAAAACTTTGTCTGAACGCTCACCTGCACCTTCAGCGGCGCACAGCAATTTCAAAACCGCCCCGCCAACGTCACGACGGGAGATACAGTGTCGGGTCGAGGCGGGTACCGTCCTGGAGCATTTCAAAATGCAGGTGTGCGCCATCGAGGGCTTCGAACGAGGACGGTGCGCCGACGCTGCCAATGACGGTTCCGGCGGTCACGGTATCACCGACTGCGGCCGAGGGGTGATCGGCCAGGCCACAGTAGACGGAGACCCGGCCATCCAGATGCTGGATTTCCACGACATTGCCCTTGAAATAGTCCGTGTAGACCTTGCAGACGGTTCCGGCGGCGACAGCGCAGACGGCTTCGCCCTCCTCTGCGGCGATATCGATGCCGGTATGCACGCGCCAGTCGTCCATGGTCGGGTTGTAGACCGGGGTGGACGCCGAGTAGCCGCGAATGACCTCACCGGCGAGTGGACGGACGTAGAAAATCCGTGCGGCAGAGGTTTCCGGCGGTTTTGTGGTCGATGTGACATCGGGGATCAGGGTCTGTGAGGCGACGGTCTGTTCGGGTGCATTCGTTTCATCGGGCGAGAAGGGGAGCGCGGTGACGAGCCCGATATCGGGGAGCTCGGGGATTTTGGGAAGCTCCGGTTCGCTCTGCGCGTCTCCGCCGGAAAAGAGGACATAGACCGAAACGCCGATTGCGGCGATGCACAGAAAGAGAACAATGGAAAAGCCTTTTCCGAGAATCAGTTTGCCTGCCCGCTTCAAAGCGGTACCGCCGTTGGATTGGCTGGGCGGCGGGTTTTTGTGATCTGCCATAGGCAACACCTCCTGACGGTAGTGTTTCCGCCGGTCGGGTGCAATATGCGGCGCGTTTGCGCGAATGTGCGAAAAAACCATCACCGGATGTGGAAAAGGTGGAAATGGGCGAATGCGGGGCGGCGCGAAAAACGGTGCGTCCGTGTAAAAAAAGTGCAGCGGCGCGAAAAAGGTGCTGCTGCGCCATTTTGATCAGACAGTCAGCGTTGCAGGAGCAGGGAGGACGTCACTGAGGCGAGTGCGGAGACGAGCAGATACGCCCAGAAGGAGTCGAACGTCATTCCGCTGATCAGCGCATCGGCCGCCCAGACGCAGAACACGTCAATCAGCAGGCTGGACAGCCCCAGCGTCAGGCAGCTGACCGGAATCGTCAGCAGCTTCAGAATCGGCCGGACGGCGAAATTGATCAGCCAGAGCAGGATGGCCATGGCGGCAATCGCGCCGTAGGAGGTGAATTCCGCGCCGGGCAGGATGGTCGCGGTCAGCCAGATGGCCAGCGCCCCTGCGAGCAGGCGGAGGATATTCTTTTCAAGCAGGTTCATGACGAGTACAGCTTCCTTTCAATCGGATGGGTGGTGCTGACAGTATTATAGTATCAAAATTCCTCCGCGTCAAGGGGTTGGAAACCTGAAAAACGTATTGCAATCTGTGTCGATCTGTGCTAAACTATAAACGTAGAAACATTGCCGCCCGAATGCGGGTATCACAAAACGGACGAAGGGGTGTTTTGTATGGGAATTGAAGTCGGAATTCAACTGTATTCCGTCCGTCATTATATGAAGGACGTGGCGGAGCTGAAAGATACGCTGGCCAAGCTGCGCGAATGCGGGTACACCTGTGTGGAAACCGCCGGTTTTGCCGGTCTGGACGTCAAGACGTTCGCATCACTGCTGGAGGAGGCGGGGCTGAAGGCCGTCTCCATGCATTTCGGTTTGGAGCATCTGGTGCGCGAATTTGACACGCTTTGCGAGGAAATTGACGTGCTTGGCGTCGAAAACTGCTGCGTACCGGGCATTCCGGGCGATCTGTATCATCAGACGCAGGCCGGTTATACGGCGGTGGCCGAGGTGCTGGATGCTGGTGCGAGAAAGCTGGCAGAGAAAGGCGTCGCCCTTTCCTATCATAACCACGGCCACGAATTTTATCCGGTTGCCACCTCCTGCGGAGAACGCTTCATTTTTGATACGGCGAAAACGCTGCATATGCAGCTGGACGTCGGCCACTGCTATGCCGCCAGAGAAAACCCGGTCGAATGGCTGAACCGCTACAACGGCCGGATTGAAACGGTTCACTACAAGGACGTCCGTTTCATCGACGGCAAGCGCCACGACGTCGCCATCGGCGAAGGCGAAGTGGACTGGGTCGCGGTGACGGAAGCCATCAAACGCTCGCCGTGCCGCTACATCATCGTGGAGCATGAGGAGTTCAACCGCGATGTGTGGGACATCTGCAAAACATCGTGCGATTTTATCCATCGGTGTCTGGCGTAACGTCAGCAGACAAAAGGAGAGAACGAGTTTATGAAGCTGAAAATTTCTGCCGGGCGTCATGCCCGGAAACAGGCGATCTGCACGGTTTGCATTCCGAACCTGCCGGAATTCGAGAACGGTCGCGCCCGGCTGGTGCCGGAGTCCGGCAAGGCCATCCCGGCCTCCATCCGCGGCACGGGCGAATCGACAGAGCTGACCTTTGTGCTGGATTGGCTGGGCGCAGGCGAATCCATCACGCTTTCGCTGGAACCGGCTGTTTCGACAGGGAAGCCTGTCATGTGCGCAGAACAGACGGAACGCGGCGTCTCCATCACGAGCGATGGGGAATTCCTGACGGAATACTACACCGGCACCGACCTGGCCAAGCCGTACCTGGGCCCGCTGCAGGATCGGTTCGGCGCGAACGTGACGCGTCTGGACTTTGAAGCGCAGGAGCACCCGCATCACCGTTCCCTGTGGGTTTCCCACGGCAGCGTCAACGGTGTGGATACCTGGAACGAGCCGGCTGACCGCCATGGCTACATCCGCAACCACGCCATCCGCGACGTCTTCTGTGGCGATGCGCTGGCAGCCTTCACGGCGGACAACACCTGGACCGATCACGGCGGCAAGGAGCTGCTCGACGAAACGACAACCTATAAGATTTATGCGACAACGCCGTCCAAAACGGTGATTGACGTCCACATCACGCTGACTGCCGCCTATGGCGATGTCACGCTCGGCGCAACGAAGGAAGCCGGCCCGCTGGCCGTCCGCATGGCCGACAGCATCCGTGTGCAGGAAACAGGCACCATGAAAAACGGTGTCGGCGGCATCAACGAATCGGAAATCTGGATGAAGCGCGCCCCATGGGTCGATTATTTCGGAACGGCCGGTGGCCGCGTCAACGGCGTCGCCATGCTCGATGCGCCGTCCAATGACGGGTTCCCGTCCTACTGGCACGCACGCGACTACGGACTGATGGCGGTGAACAACTTCTACCGCGGCGGCGAAAAGCACCTCGCAACGGGCGAAGCGATGAGCTTTTCCTACCGCGTGATTGTCCACGGCGGCAACACGGAGGAAGCGGAAATCGCCGCCATGTATGACGATTTCGCACACGGCGTCAAGGTCGAAGTCGAAGCGTAACCCCAAAAAAGAAGTGTCATTCTTTCAACGGAACCCGATTTGGGATCCGGTTTGAAAAATATCAGTCAAAGAGGAGAACGAGTACCATGGAAAAAACAGTTGGTTATGCCGTTGTTGGTCTGGGCGTTGGCCAGAACCATGTGAAAGCTGCGGCAAAGGCAGAAGGCGGCCGCCTGGTTGCCATTTGTGATCTGCGCGATGATCGTCTGACCGAAACATCCGCAAAATTCCCGGAGGCCAAGGCCTACAAGAGCTTTGAAGAAATGCTCAAGGATCCGGAAATCGATGTCGTTTCCATCTGCACACCGAGCGGCCTGCACGCGGATATGGCCATTCAGGCTCTGCGCGCCGGAAAGCACGTCCTGACCGAAAAGCCGATGGACATTGTTGTGGATAAAATCTATGAAATTGACCGTGTCGCAAAGGAATGCGGCAAAAAGGTCGGCTGCATCTTCCAGAACCGCCGCAACGCGGTCATGGAGCCGATCAAGAAGGCCGTCGATGAAGGCCGCCTCGGCGAAATCTACACGGCGTTCTTCCGCGTGAACTGGTACCGCAGCGACCGCTACTTCCAGGAGAGCGGCGGCTGGCGCGGCACATGGGCGATGGACGGCGGCGGCTCGCTGATGAACCAGGCCGTTCACACCGTTGACCTGATGCAGTGGCTGCTGGGCGATGTCAAGTCGATCCGCTCGGATATGCGCATCGTCAACCACAACATCGAAACGGAAGACTTCACCAGCTCCGTCATTAAGTTCACCAGCGGCGCAATCGTGACGTTTGTTTCGACCACAGCCGCCTATCCGGGCTTCGGCACGGATATCCAGCTCACCGGTACCAAGGGCTCTATCCATGCCGACGGCAGCAAGCTGGTTGCATGGCGCCTCGCCGGTGAAAGCAAGGAAGCCGAAGAAGCCGAATCCGCCGCAATGCTGGCGCAGTACGGCTCTGAAGCCGGCACCATCGCCGGTTCGGACAACACCATCGTCCGCGGCCACGACTTCATGATTCAGGATATGATCGACGCCGTCCGCTTTGACCGCGATCCGTTCGTCGGCCCGCAGGAAGCCGTGAAGGCCGTCCGCATCATCAACGCGATCTACGAATCTGCTCGCACGGGCAAGGAAATCGTTTTCTGATTTTTACCGTCCGTCTCTCCGTATTCCGGGGGCTGCATCCATCCGATGCAACCTCCGGAATACGTTTGCATACCACCAAAACAGAAAGCAGGAACTACCATGCAGAAAACACAAACTGAAAAACAGGCCAGCCGACTGATTTTTCTCTGCTGGCTCGTCTATACCACGGCATATCTTGGCCGTCTGAATTTTAACGCCTGTCTTGTTGAAATCATTGACTCCCTTGGGACAACCAAAGCGGCCGCCGGACTGGTGACGTCCTGCTTTTTCTTTGCCTATGGCGCAGGCCAGCTGCTGAACGGCATCCTTTCCAAGCGCTATCGTCCGCGCCCGGTCATCGCGACCGTGCTGCTCATTTCCGCCGGTCTGAACGTTGCCATGCCGCTCGTCGGCAATATCGGCGTGATGAAATACCTCTGGCTCGTCAACGGCCTGGTGCAGTCTGTGCTGTGGAGTACACTGCTCCGCACGCTCGGCGTTCGCCTGCCGCAGCGGCTGATGAAGCGCGCCGTCCTCGTGATGAGCACCACCACCGCCATCGGCACGGCGGCGATCTACGGCCTGAGCGCGCTGTTTGTCTGGACGCTCGCCTGGCAGTATGTCTTCTACGGCGCTGCCATTCTCCTCTGTGTGGTGGCCGCCATCTGGTTCCTCTGCTTCCCGACCGGCGATCTGCGCGGCGATGAAGAGGCGCAGGCTGATACCAAAGCGGAAGGGGCGGCTCTGCCGAAGATGGAGCGCCGCGCACTGCTGACAATGCTGGGCGTGCTGCTTCTGCTGGCCGTTTTCACGAACTTCATCAAGGACGGCCTGACGACCTGGACACCGGATATTCTGAAGGAGCTTTACCATTTCCCGAACGCCATCTCCATCGTTCTGACGCTGACGCTGCCGCTGCTCGCCATCTCGGGCGCGTATTTCTCCGTGCGGCTGAACCGGCGCATTCAGTCGTTCACGGCGCTGTCCGGCGTTTTCTTCACCGTGGCGTTTGTGGCCACTGGCATCCTGTTTGTCTGCCTGCGCTGGAATGTCTGGCTGGTGACGCTGGTCGGCTTTGCAGTGACGGTCTGCGCCGTTTCCGCCGTCAACAACGTGCTGACGAGCATGGCACCGCTGGCGCTGCGCGAATCGATTGACGTCGGCCTGACCGCCGGTCTGCTCAACTCCTTCTGCTATGTCGGCAGCACACTCAGCTCCGTGCTGCTGGGCGCCATGGCAGACAGCGGCAGCGGCTGGAACAACGTCTTCCGCCTGATTCTCGCCATGACGGTGCTGGCCACCGCGATCGGCTTCGGCGGCTCCATCCTGGAACGGCGGTCGGCGCGGAAATAACGAGATCGACCCTTTGAAAAGAACATCCCCGGAGGATTTTCACCTATGCAGCTCATTGATCAGATCTGTTCGCTGATTCTTACAGTGCTCACTGTTCTGACAGCCTATCAGACATTTTACGCCATTCTCGGCTTTTTCGCCCGCGCACGGCGCTGGCCGGCGGCGCCGCAGACGCGGCGTTATGCCGTGCTGATTGCCGCACGCAACGAGGCTCTCGTGATTGACGGCCTTTTGGACAGCATCCATGCCCAGACGTACCCTGCCGACCGGATTGAAATCTTCGTCGTGGCGGACAACTGCTCGGACGATACGGCGGCCATCTGCCGCGCACACGGCGCAACCGTCTATGAACGGAAGGACCCGGCTCATGCGCGCAAGGGCTACGCCATGCAGTTCCTGGTGGACTGCATCCACCGGGATTACGGCGCGGATGCGTTTGACGGGTACTTCGTCTTTGACGCGGACAACCTCCTGGCCGCCGACTTCATCGAACGGATGAACGAAGCATTCGCCGCGGGACACCATGTGGTCACATCGTACCGGAATACCAAAAACTTCGGGACAAATCTCGTCTCGTCCGCGTACGGCATCCACTTTTACCGCAATACGGTCGTCTTCCACCGGCCGCGCTCCGTGCTGGGGCTCGGCACACACCTGACCGGCACCGGCTATCTGCTCGATGCGTCGCTGCTGGCAGACGGCTGGAAATGGACGAACCTGACTGAGGACGATGAGCTGACCTGCGTACTCTCCAAAAAAGGGGAGCTGGTGGCATACTGCGAAGCGGCGGAGTTCTTCGATGAGCAGCCGATCGACTTCCGGACGGCACTGCGTCAGCGGGTGCGCTGGGCGCGTGGCCGCCTGGTGAATTTCGTCCGGAACGGCTGGCACATTCCGTCGGAAATTTTCCACTCGGAAAACGGCCTGCGCGGCTCGATCTCCAGCTATGACCATTTTTTTCACTATTTTCCACACGGCCTCTTCACCTTCCTGATCGGTCTGGTCTATCCGGCTGTCTCGTTTATCTACGGGCTGGTGCATCCGGGCGTCAATGACTACCGCGCCATGGCGTGGAACCTGCTGGCGCTGTTCGGGACGAAATATCTGGCGGCGCTGGCGACCGGCCTGATGGCCGTGCTGCGGGAGTGGCGGCACATCCACTGCTCGCCGGTCAAGCGGCTGCTGTACGCGCTGACCTATCCGTGGTTCCCGATGATCAGCGTGTTCATTTACATGGCGGCGCTCGTACACGATGTCCGCTGGACACCGATTGCACATACCGACCATTCCACCATTGACGATTTGACCCGCCCGACCATTCGGCATACCTGAAAAAACAGCGCTTTTCCCTCTTTACGTTTTCGGAAATTTCGTGTATAATAATAGTACAGGGATGAAAGCTGTGCCGCCGCGTGAGGGCAACCTCATGAGGAAAGTCCGGGCTTCACAGGGCAGGATAACGGGTAACGCCCGCCGGGGGAAACCCCAGGACAAGTGCAACAGAGAGATACCGCCGTGCCTTCACCGGTGCGGTAAGGGTGGAAAAGCGGAGATAAGCGCCCGCTGTCGGCCGGGTAACCGGCTGTTCATGTAAACTCTATCCGAAGCAACACCCGACCGGAGCGCAGCGCAAGCTGCGGCGTTTGCCCGACGCAGTTCCAAGGATGGTGGCATGAGGCGCATGGCAACGTGCGTCCACAGATAGATGGCGGCTCATTCCCGTGCAAACGGGAGGGACAGAACCCGGCTTACAGGCTTTCAGCCCTGCAACCACAAACAAAAGACAAGGCGGCGGTTTCAAATCGTCGCCTTGTCCGATATCTGGCTGAAACAGGCCGGAACGGTCTCAAAAAGGGGGCATATTCCTTGAAGCTCTTCCTGTTCATCCTGGAGCTGATCGGAACTGTGGCGTTTGCCATTTCCGGGGCATTGACCGGGTATGGCAAGCGAATGGATATTTTCGGCGTGGCGCTGCTGGGTCTGACGACGGCCGTTGGCGGCGGCACGATCCGTGATGTGCTGCTCGGCAGCCTGCCACCGGCAGTGTTTCAGAATCCGCTGTACGTTGCCGTGGCGCTCGGCGTCTCCATTCTGATGTTCATCGCGCTGCGGCGGCGCATCCTGTCGCACAGCTATCGGCTGTTTGAGCGGATTCTTTTCCTGTCCGACACCATTGGCCTCGGCATCTTTACGGTCGTCGGCGTGAAGGCCGCCTTCCTCTCCGGGTCGGAAAACCTGATGCTTGCGGTGTTTGTCGGCGCATTGACCGGCGTCGGCGGCGGCGTTTTGCGTGATATCTTCGCAGACGATACACCGTATATCTTTGTCAAGCACATTTACGCCTGCGCCGCAACGGCCGGTGCGCTGCTCTGCGCGCTGCTCTGGCCGGTCAACGATACGGCGGCGATGCTGTCCGGCATGGCGCTGGTCTGGGTAATTCGCGTGCTGGCGGCGCATTTCCGGTGGAGCCTCCCGAAGGCGACCGGCATTCTGCCAACGGCAGAGGAGCCGACCGATCCAGCCGCCTGCGACAGGCGTGAACCGTGAAAGGGAGGATGGCACCATGAAACGTTGGCTCCGCAGCTGGCTCAACCGCATCCTGTTCGGCGCCGGAACGGAAGCGTTCTGGCATCACCGCGAAAAGGCGGCCGCAGCGAAAACGGCGCTTGCCCGCCGGTATCACAACTACCGCTGCATCAAAATCTGCACGAAAAACGGCGCGTCGATTCCCTCCACCACCCGAATCGATGGCCGCCTGACACTGCCGCACGGCATGAGCGGCATTTTCATCTCCAGAGGCGCCGTCATTGGCCGCGGCTGCACGGTGTTCCAGCAGGTGACGATCGGCTCCAATACGATCGAAGGCTCCAAAACCTGCGGCGCACCGGTGATCGGCGATGACGTCTACATCGGCGCAGGCGCCAAGATCATCGGCGGCGTCACCGTCGGCGACCATGTCCGAATCGGCGCCAACTGCGTCGTGGTGGAGGACATCCCCGCCAACAGCACGGTCGTGCTGCAAAAACCGCGTATCCTGCTCCGACAGGAGCAGGCAGACAATACCTTCCACACGTTTGAAGCAACAAACGGGCGCTGAAGCGCCTGAAAAAAGGTGGTTATCCCGATGAATTTGACAATTGTGAAGGCAACAGAATGGACGTATCCCGACCGGATGGCGTACCGGTCGGCATCGGACTGTGCGCGGATTTACGGCGCACGCGGCAGCTACGCGGAAATCCAGCTTGTGATGTCCGGTGTGCCGGAGGGCGCAGGCATCGAAGTGGCGTCCGCCGGAGCGGTTCAGCCGTTCGAGGTCGAATGGTATGAGCTGGTGCCGGTGTATGTCGAGGACAACGCCAACCTGCCGGACGACGGCGAGAGCCGCGATGAATGGATTCCCGCCCGCCCGGCACCGTACTGGCTGTATGACTGCGCCAAGCCGCTCGGCACACAGCTGACACCGAAGGACGGCGGCGCGGCGCTCTATGCTGCACTGCGCATCCCGGCCGATGCGGCTCCCGGCGTCTATTCGGGCAGCTACGCCGTCTGCGTGAACGGCGAAACGGTGGATGTCCCGGTCGAGCTGACGGTCTATGCGGTTACCATCCCGGCGGAGGAGCACCTGAAAATCCTCAACGGCTACAGCCGCGCCAAGGTCATGGAATACCACCGCGTGGAAAAGGACTCGGACGAATTCCGCGCTCTGGACGAGCAGTATCTCCGGATGCTGCGCCGGATGCACCAGAATGCACTCTATGTCGGTGTCGCCTGCCTGGGACAGGATGAAACCGGCCACTATCGGTTCGATTTTGACGGCCTGAAGCGCGATGTCGAATATTTCCGGTCGCTCGGCTATCGCTGGTTCCAGATGAGCGGCGTCGGCTTCCGGAAGAGCTGGCAGGAATCGACGATTCTGGTGCGCGGAATGCCCGCAATGAGCTACGAGGCGTACCAGTACCTGGCGGACTACCTGCCCGCATTGCAATCGTTTCTGGAGCGGGAGGGCTGGCAGGACAGCTTCTACCTCGGCGTGGCGGATGAACCCAACGGAGCCAACGCCGTCGAATACCGCGCATTGTGCGGCCTGATTCGCAAGCTGGCACCGCGCCTGCGCCTGATTGATGCCGTCGGCACGACGCCGATTTACGGCGCGCTGGACACGTATATCCCGCTGAACGCCTCCTACGAGGAGAAGCAGGAGGTGTTCGAGCGCTTCCGCGAGGGCGGCAATGAGCTGTGGCACTATGTCTGCTGCGTCCCGCGGAGCAAAAAATACACGAACCGCCTGATGGATTATCCGCTGCTGTCAACGGAATACCTCTTCTGGGGCAACTACAGGTACCGCATGAGCGGCTATCTGCACTGGGCGTCCAACTGCTATCAGCCGGAGCAGGATCCGTTTACCTGCAACTGCCCGACCCACCGCAACGCAGACAGCGTCGGCACACTCCCGGCGGGCGACACGCATATCGTCTATCCGGGTGACGGCGCACCGTGGATGTCGCTGCGCCTGGAAGCGCAGCGCCGCAGCGCGGAGGATTATGAGCTGCTCCACCTGCTGAGCGGGAAGGATCCGGCACTGGCCGATGCAATCTGCGCGAAGGGCTTCCGCTCCTTCTGCGATGTCGAATACGACCCGAACCGCTTTGAAGAGATCCGGCGCGAGCTGATGGCCGCCTGCTCCGCCCTGTAAAAACGGGAAAACCGATCGTGTCAAAGACGCTCAATGGACGCACCAACGCGGCAGAAACCGGGGCGCCTTTGTGTCAGTGTGCGGGGGATGGCAATCCCCCGCACACTTGCCTTATGGGAAGCCGGTCACTTCCGGCGGCCTCCAAGGGAGGCTTCGGTGGCTGCCAAAAGTTATCCGCTGCGAATGTACATTTCCCACAGGTAACAACAATCCCTCCGGAGCGGCTGCGCCGCCCCACCTCCCTTTGCACAAGGGAGGCTCCGGTGGTTTCCCGCTGTGGGTGGCCACGACCGCAACGGCAGGCTCCGCCGCCAGTCGTTTCGCCAGCTGTGAGGCTCCGGCGGTTGCCCGATGTCAGCCGCTGCACCTTCCGCCGTCCACATCGGGCAATTTCCAAGGCTCCCTCTGACGATGGGAGTCAAGGGAGAGAAAACTTATCCTGTGGAATCACCTTCACCCGCAGTTGCTGACTTCAGGCAAACTACAAGGCTCCCTTGTGTAAAGGGAGCTGGCGCGAAGCGCCTGAGGGATTGCTTTTCTCTGAGGAATCAACTTACTCCACAGTCACCCACACCGCCCTGCGCTGACAGCTCCCTCTGACGAGGGAGCTGTCAGCGCAGCTGACTGAGGGAGAGAAAAGGTTTTCTGAGTGCGTACCTGTATTCGTAGCCGCCCACCTCAATTCTTTCACGGTTCACCTGCAGCAAGTCTTCTCTCCTTCCGTCAAAAATCGAAGATTTTTGCCATCTCCCTCGTCAGAGGGAGGTTTGTCTACTGTCCAAAGCCTGTCGCTGCGAATGCACATTTCCCACAGGTAACAACAATCCCTCCGGAGCGGCTGCGCCGCCCCACCTCCCTTTACACAAGGGAGGCTCCGGTGGCTGCCCGCTGTGGGTGGCTACGACCGCAAGGGGAGGCTCCGCCGCCAGTCGTTTCGGCTGCAACATGAGACATACAATCGCAGCCCTGTTTTTTGACAAACAGAACCGCCTGAATCGAAACGATTCAGGCGGTTTTTGAATGCGGTGATCAGCGGGATGCAATCCGGGCGGCTTCCTCCGCAGTGGTGGCCGCGCCATAGAAGAGGATGGGTGCGCCATCGGCATTCCGGACGCAGACGCGGAGAAAGCGGAAGGATTCCCCGGCCAACGATTCCAGCCAGACGGTGCTTTCGGCGGTTCGTTCGCTGAATGCACCGCTTTCGTCCAGCGTGGAAAATTCGAAGGAGCGTGACGCGCCGTTCAGTTTCTGCCGCAGCCCGGTGAAAAAGCCCAGTTCGTAGGGAATTTTCTTCAACGTGCCATCGACCAGCTCATACCCGTAGCGGCTGTAGAACGGCTGCCCGTTCAGCGTGACGCGCCCATACAGCCGGTTGGGTCGCAGCAGTCGGCGGTGCCAGGTCACATCCAGCGTGATTTCTGTGCATTCACCGGATTCCGAGCAGAGGGGGACGGTTTTGCGGATGGTTTTCGGCGCGTAGAACCAGAGCGCGAGAACGGTGATGAGCAGAATCAGCAGGCAAACAGGGAGTGCTTTGTGACGCAGACAGAATGTGCGCATGAAGGAATCTCCTTTTCGAAAGAGACAACGGTTTGGTTGCCGCCGCGTTGTCCGGGATGGTGATGGTTGTCAGGACGCTGCAACCGGAAACGCGCGCTCCCAATCGCCGTCACGCTGTCCGGAACGGGCAGAAGGCAACGGCGACTTACTTTCTGTGGAGCTTCGGCTTGCGGGTGCGCTGCTGCTCATACATTTCACCGGTGGAGAGGTAAATGTAGGTCTTGAAATCCGGCTCCGCGCCGATATCGATGATGCGGGCGCCGCGCGGGAAGCCCTCCGTGCCGTAGCACTGATAGCCGGTGCCGCGGCCGTAGCAGAGGCGGATGCCGTGCAGCGTGCCTTCAAAGTCGTTGATGTGGTCGTGGCCGACAAAGACGCCGCGCATGGCGCCGCCGTTGACCATGGCGGCGAAGAGGCCGTCATTCAGGCGGGTAGTGGCGACGCGCTCCTGGTTGTAGCCCTTGCAGGGCTCGTAGTCCCAGACCTCGGTGTATTCCGGGATGGCGACATGGAAGAAGGCCAGCTCATTGTGACCCGGTGCAAAGGACGCGGAGGTGTCGGCGTACCAGTTGACCTGGTTCCGTGCGAAGGAGCCCTTGTGCGAGTCCATCATGAAAAGCACCCAGGCCGGATTGTCGGCGGTGCCGCCGACGGAGATGCAGTAGTTGCCCCAGCCGCTGACGGATTCCGGACCCATCTCAAACAGGCAGCATTCGCGGTCAACGAGCCACTCGGCAAAGATGCGGCGGCCGCCCTCATCGCGGTCACCCAGACGCTCACCGTCGTGGTTGCCGAGAATCGGAGCCCAGGGAATACCCTCTTCGGCCAGCTCCGCGACGAGGCGGTCGATGCATTCATGGTCAGCGCCGCCCCAGGCCAGGTCGCCGGTGATGGTGATCAGGTCGGGCTGCGTGTCGCGGATCGTCTGATGAATCAGCGCGTAGGTCTTTTCGCCCTGCTCCAGCCGTTCATCGGCCAGCAGGTGGATATCGGTCAGCTGGCAAATCCGGAAACGGCCGCTGGCCGGCATATCGAAATGTTTCATAAAAAAATCAGTTCCTCTCTGGTGAAAGTCTCTGCAATGCAGAGCCGTCAGGTATGCATATATTATCGCACAAACGGCTCCGGGTGTCAAGTCAATCGAAGCGGTCTGTGTGTCGGAAAAGCGGGCGAAAGCAGAAATGGGTCGTTGACAAATCGGGCAGTTTGTGCGATAATATAGAAAATTGGAAAAGGCGGAAAAAACGGATGCTCAAAACGGAACGGACAAGCGTGATGAACCTCGACAACGCGATACGCGGCGCAAGGAACCCCATGAATTCGTGGGCGAAATCCGACAGCAGCTATGATGAAACCGGCCGATTTGTACTGGGCCCGGCGGATCTCGCCCTGGCGGAACGGCTCTGCCGCGCCGGAAGCGACCACCGGAAGTTCATCCGCCAGATTTTTGTTTCGGTGGATATCACCGCCCCGCTCTACTGGTGGAAGGAATTCGACACCTATAAGGTCGGAACGGTCGCAAACTCCACCAGCACAATGCACAAGCTGCACGCCCGGCCGATCGAGCTTGCCGATTTCAGCGCCGATCGCCTGACGGACGAGAGCCGTGCCGTTCTGGAACGCTATCTGGCCTGGCTGGAACAGATTCGTCAGCGGTTTGTCGAAACCGGCGAGAAAAAGTGGTGGGACGATCTGATTCAGCTGCTCCCGTCCTCGTATCAGCAGCTGCGAACCGTCACGATGAACTATGAAAACCTGCACAACATCTATTTTGCCCGGCGCAACCATAAGCTGGCCGAATGGCATACGTTCTGCGACTGGATCCGTTCACTGCCGTATGCGGATGCGCTGATCATCGGCGAAACGCCGGAAAAAACGGATTGCAAATCCTGATAAAAAAGGAGACTCTGCCTGTGTTTCTGTTTGACCTCCATATTCATACACAGGAAGTCAGCCCGTGCGGCGAGCTGCCCGCGGCCGACATCGTCCGGCAGTACCATGCACGCGGCTACAGCGGCATCGTCATCACTGATCACTTCCGGAGAAAGACGATGCAGCGCCTGCCGGGGGAGAGCTGGCCGGAAAAGGTGGACGGCTATCTGCGCGGCTATGAGCTGGCAAAGGAAGCCGGGGATGCGCTCGGCCTGACGGTGCTGCTCGGCCTGGAAAGCCGAACCGCCGATTTTGACTGCAACGATTTCCTGATCTACGGCATCACGCGCGATTTCCTGCTGGAGCATGAATGGCTCTACGACCGGCCACTGGCGGAGATTTCTGCCATCGTGCGAGGCGCCGGCGGCATGATTTACCAGGCGCACCCGCTGCGCCGCGGCATGAAGGTGGCACCGCCGGAGCTTGTGGACGGGATTGAGGTCTTCAACGGCCGGAACAACAATTTTACAACGGATATCGCCGTTCACACGGCGCGGGAACGCGGCTGGCATATGCTGTCCGGATCGGACTGCCATTCGACGGAGGAAGCCTGCCGCGGCGGCGTCCTGTTTGAGGAACGGCCGGAGACGTCGGAGCAGCTTTTGCAGGCGCTCCGCGGCGACCGCTATGCGTGGATTGCGCGCCCTGAGCGCGCCTGAACGCCGATCTGTTCAGCAAAGCAAAGAAAAAGGAGAACTGATTGCATGTATCTTTTTGATGTCCATACCCACACCGTCGAGGTCAGCCCCTGCGGCGTGATGACGGCAGAGGAAACCGTCCAAACCTACTGTGAGCTCGGCTACGATGGGATTGTCGTCACCGACCACTTCAACGGAGGCGTGGTTCAGCGGCTGCCGGGAACAACATGGGCAGAGAAAATCGAATCCTTCACACGCGGCTATCGCCTGGCCAGGGAGGCGGGAGAACGGCTTGGCCTGACGGTGTTCTTCGGGATGGAGACGAAAGCCTGTGATTACGATAACAACGAATACCTGGTCTACGGCGTCACGCCGCAATTCCTGATCGAGCATGAGCGGCTCTATGAACACACGCTGGAGGAAATCCACCGCGAGGTGCATCTGGCTGGCGGTCTGATCTACCAGGCGCACCCGTACCGCTGCAATATGGTGATGTCGCCCGCCTGCTATCTGGACGGGATTGAGGCCTACAACGGCAATCCGCGCCACCATTCCTGCAACGATGTCGCCATCCAGACAGCCAAACGCCTTAACCTGCATATGGTGTCCGGGTCGGACTGCCATCAGCACCACGACGCCGGTCACGGCGGCATGGCCTTCTTCAAAAAGCCGGAGACGATGGACGAGCTGCTGACGCTGCTCACCTCCGACCGGTACGCCATTCTGGCCAACCGCGAAACGCTGTAAGGCGGGCGCATTCAAATATCAAAAAACAGCGGTTCACAGTCATCCTGGAACCGATAAAAACAGGAGGTTTTCCACTATGATTCTCGTTACCGGAGGCGCGGGCTACATTGGCAGCCATTGTGTCCGTGAGTTACTTGCACAGGGGTTTGAGGTGGCCGTCGTTGACAACCTGCAGACCGGCCACCGCGATGCGGTCGATCCGCGCGCGCTCTTTTTCCGCGGCGACATCCGCGACAGCGTGTTCCTCGGCCGCGTGCTGGATGCTGTCAAACCGGAAGCGGTCATCCATTTCGCCGCCTTCTCGCTCGTCGGCGTTTCCATGCAGCAGCCGCTCGTCTATTACAACAACAACGTCCACGGCTCGGAATCGCTGCTGACCGCCATGCATGAGCACGGCGTCGATAAGATCGTCTTCTCCTCGACAGCCGCCGTCTATGGCGAAGCCAAGACCGACAAAATCACGGAAACCTGCCCGACCGAGCCGACCAACACCTACGGCGAAACCAAGCTCGCCATCGAAAAAATGATGAAGTGGTGCGACCGGGCATACGGCATGAAGTACATCGCGCTGCGCTACTTCAACGTCGCCGGTGCGGACGCATCCGGTGAAATCGGCGAAGACCACAGCCCGGAAACCCATCTGATTCCGATCATCCTGCAGGTTCCGCTGGGACGGCGCGAAAAGCTCTCCGTCTTCGGCGACGACTACGATACGCCGGACGGCACCTGCATCCGCGACTATATTCACGTCTCCGACCTGGCACGGGCACACGTGCTGGCGCTTCGCCGCCTGCTGGACGGTGGAGAGAGCGACGTCTTCAACCTCGGCAACGGCAACGGCTTCTCCGTTCTGGAAATGCTGGAGGCAGCGCGCCGCGTGACCGGTCATCCCATCCCCGCCGCCATCGAAGCGCGCCGTGCGGGCGACCCGGCACGGCTGGTGGCCTCGTCCGATAAGGCCCGCGAAATCCTCGGCTGGACGCCGGAATACGACTCCGTGGAGACGATCATTGCCGATGCATGGCGCTGGCATCAGTCGCACCCGCACGGCTACATCGGGGGAACGCTGTAAATGACAACTTCTATCAACGAACAGAAAATCAACCCCAGTCTGGAAATTGCGCGGCTGGCGCAGTATGGCCTGCAGCAGGGATTGATCGAAGCTTCGGACGCGCCGTATGTGAAGAACCGCCTGCTGGCGCTGCTGCACCTCGATGCGCTGGAGCCGTGTGAGGTGCCGGAGGAAACGCTGGAATCGCCCGCACCCATTCTGGAACGGCTGCTGACCTTTGCCTATCAGACCGGCGTGCTGGAATCCAACGCGACCTACAGCCGTGACATCTTCGATACGGAGCTGATGACGGCACTGACGCCGCGGCCGAGCGAGGTGATTCGGCAGTTTTCGGAGCACTATGCAGCTTCGCCGGAGGCGGCCACCGACTGGTACTACCATTTCTCCCGCGCAACGAACTACATCCGCACCGACCGCGTCGCCCGCGACCTGCGCTGGCGCTACGCTTCGCCCTACGGCGACCTGGTGATCACGATCAACCTCTCCAAGCCGGAAAAGGATCCGACGCTGATTGCGCTGCTGAAAAAGCAGAAGGAGGTCCACTATCCGCGCTGCGCGCTCTGCTTTGAAAATGAGGGCTTCCGCGGCACGGCGCAGAATGCCGCCCGCGGGAATCACCGCATGATCCCGATCACCCTCTGCAACGAGGGCTGGTATATGCAGTATTCGCCCTACGTCTACTACAACGAGCACTGCATCGTTCTGAACGGGCAGCACAGCCCGATGAAGATCAGCGGCACCACCTTCCGCCGCCTGCTGGAATTCACCGAGAAGTTCCCGCAGTACTTCCTGGGCTCCAACTCCGACCTGCCGATTGTCGGCGGCTCGATCATGGCGCATGACCATTTCCAGGGCGGCCGCTTCACCTTCCCGATGGAGCTGGCACCGGACGATTTCACGTTCGAAGTCGATGGATACCCGGATATCGCCTGCTCCGCCATCCACTGGCCGCTGTCGGTGCTCCGCATCCGCGGCAGGGATCGGGCGCGCCTCGCCGATCTGGCCGAGCACATCCTCAGCGCCTGGCGCGGCTATTCGGATCCCTCTGTCGAGATTCTGGCCGAGAGCGATGGCGAACCGCACAACACGATCACGCCGATTGCCCGCCGCCGCGGTGATGCCTTTGAAATGGATCTGGCGCTGCGGAACAACCGGACGAGCGAGGAGCATCCGTTCGGGATTTTCCACCCGCATACGGAATACCACCACATCAAGAAGGAAAACATCGGCCTGATCGAAGTGATGGGGCTGGCGGTGCTGCCGCCGCGCCTGAAAAACGAAATTGGCATCATCCGCGACTGTCTCCTCGGCGACCGGGAAGCGTTCTATGCGGATGAATCGATGGACAAGCACTGCGCGTGGTATCAGTCGCTCTGTCAGCGCAACGATATCACTGAGGATACGGTGGATGAAATTCTCCGCGATGAGGTGGGGCGCATCTTCACCCGCGTACTCGAAAATGCCGGTGTCTTCAAGTGTGACGAGGCCGGCCGTGCAGCGTTCCGGCGCTTTACCGATACGCTCTGAGCTGCTGCGTTTGATTGTTCCCGTCCTGTTGGCGGCGCCATATGAAATGTAAACGGCGCCGCCAACTTTTATGAAATCCACAGAAATCGAAAGGGGCTTTCTGATGAATCGACTGTTTCCGGAGCTGCCGACTCCGAAAATGCATCCGGCCAACATCGGCCACGACCTGACGCGCACCGGCGAACCGATGCCCGCAAAGCTGGCCGAACTCTACTGCGCCCGCGTTTTGGCGCTCAGTCTGTTTGACGGCGACTTCAAGCAGACCATGAGCGGCCTGCGGACGGTGTTCCGCACCGGTGCCAAGATTGTTGCACGGGCGGCAGCACCGAAAAAAATGGGGAGCTGGGATCTGGAACGGTTCAAGCTGATGCAGTTCTATATCACACTGGCGCACGGGGAGGACCCGGAGCTGATCTTCGACGCGTTCCTGACGGCGGACATTCAACCGACCGTGGCCGCGTTCCATGTCCCGGAAGAGGCGTTTACCCTGCTGAACCGTCCGGTGGAGGATCGGCACTTTGACGCCGCCCGACTGGCGGAGCCGGACGAGCGCACGCTCTGGTATGTGGCGCGGGCACTGCAATTTGCACAGGCCGGCTTTGAAAGCGTGACGCTGGACGAAGCGATTCCGGAAGAGGTGGAGCAGATTCTGCGCAAGCGGCTGCCGCTGGTCTTCCGCGGCACCATTCCGTCGGCTGTCCGGCTGTCGGAGGAACCGGAAGACGCATTGCTGTACCGCTGGACGGCGGAAAAACAGCGCGAGCACTGAAGGAGGTAGCGGAAGATGTCCAACAACCAACTGATCGAACGCATCCAGACGATGATCGCGGAGCTCCCGCCCGCAGCGGAGCATCCGGCCAACCGCGGGATGAATTTCTATTTTGACAAAAACGGCATTTCCGAGGCGGTGCTGCGCAACTACCTGTCGCGGGCGCAGAACTGCAGCATGCTGAACGAACCGGCCATTATTGAGGCGGGTCTGCGTATGGTGCTGCATACCGGTGCCAAGATGATCAGCCGCGCCCAGACACCGTGGGTGATGAACGGCGCGGAGTATGAGCGGGATGAGGAAATCCACCGCGTGATCGAGCTGGTTCACGCGTATGACCCGGATATTATTTTCGAAAACTGCATTTTTGAAGCGCTGTGGCCGAGCGTCGGGGAAATCCCCATCCCGGCCGAGACGTTCCGGGCGTTTGGCCTGCGGCCGGAGGAGCGCAACTTCTCCTATGAGGCCATGCAGTTCCCGGACGGCCGGTTCCAGGGACAGTGGGGCGGCGTGAGCTGCGTCCCGGATTTTACACGGCTGGAGACGCAGATGTGGTTTTATCACCGCGCCTGCCGGTTCATCGATCTGGGCTATGAGTGCATTCACTTTGGCCAGATGATGCTGGTCTGCAAGTCCGACGTGAACTTCTCCGCGTTTGCCCGCGTGATTCAGATGATCCGCGACTATGCCCGTGACCATGCGCGGCGCGGCTGGGTGCTGGTGAATGCACACCTGTACGATGACCGCATCGACGGCGATCGGCTGATCTGCGACTTCCATATGTCGCCGACGCGTGGCCTGCCGCCGGTTGGGTCGGTGAAGCACCTCCCGTCCGAAGCCCCGCAGGAAATTGAGCTGTGCGTCGGGCACTTCGATGCGATCTACCTCGACAGCGTCGGCGGCATCACGCCGAGCGGCTGGAGAACCTCCTCGCTGCCGTACCTGATCGAGCTGGACAACGCCGGAACCTGCCAGCGCGAATGGCTGGATACGCCGTACTGGCCGAAGCAGACCGAATGGTATGAGGGCGGCTGGTGGGGCTTCGATGAGATATCCTGGTTCGCCACCCAGCCGAAGGAATACCGCCACGCATGGCTGCAATATGCGTGGGACTGGATTCAGAACATCGACGGCTTCGGATACTGCCAGATGCCCGGCAACCGCGGCGCCGCCCGCCGCATCGGCCCGGACGGCTCGGACTATGAACCGGCACCGTATCGCGCATTCGAAATGGATGACGTGGAGGCCATTCGCCAAATCTGGGTCAATGACCGCCAGACCCGCGAATAAGGGAAAAAGAGCGCATCAAAAAAGGGAGCGCATCCGGATGGATGCGCTCCCTTTGCCGTGCAGGGGAAGTAAGGGGCAGGGCGGGGAAAAGAAAAACGCGTCGAACGATGCTGCAAGACGTGAGGTGTGACGGGAGGCAGCCTTGCGCCCTGCAAGTGTCCCACCGTTCCCGCTACGTTCGCAGCCGCACACAGAGGGTAGACGACAAAGCTCCCTCTGACGAGGGAGCCGGCGCGAAGCGCCTGAGGGAGAGAAGAGTTTGTCTGAACGCTCACTTGCATCTTCAGCCGAACCTTTCCCAAAATTTCGAACTGAGCAACTACCGAAGGTCTTCTCTCCTACCGTCAAAAATCTTCGATTTTTGCCACCTCCCTCGTCAGAGGGAGGTTTGCAGCCTAACCCATGCGCTCACCTGTACCCGTAGCGGCTAACCTTCCCCAAACAACAAAAGCTCCCTCTGACGAGGGAGCTGGGCGTGTTATCATATGAAGTGCAACACCCG
>CAZEUG010000028.1:0-23121 GCA_964515055.1 uncultured Oscillospiraceae bacterium
CGGAGCAGGGGCAGAAGGAGTTTGCTGAATGGCAGGCACAACAGAAAGCCAAGAAGAAGGAAAAGAGCGAGGTCGCATGACCTCGCCCAAAAGCAGCGTTAATATGAGAATTTAATAGTAAAAAACAAATCCGAACCAATTTCGACTAACGAAATAGTTCGGATTTGTTACGTTTGGTGAACCGTTCTGTGCGCCCAACGTGGAAAACAATGCCAGGGTCGCACATACCAAATGCGGACGGCTCTCTGAACGGACAGCCTGCAACCTGCCGAAAAGGGAAGCCACACCGCGAAGGGAAACACCCGGCGGAATGTGCAATACAAAGACAGACGCAAGCCCAAACCACCGGTGCAACGACCGCGCAGCCGGCAGAAAGCGTTGCATCCTGCCAACACAGAACACGAAAAAGCCGTGGAAAAGCTGCAAACTTTTCCACGGCTTTCTGCCATTTCAGAGAGAAAAAACGATTTGAATTACTTCAGAGCTTCTTCAACAGCCACGGCGCAGGCGACAGTGGCACCGACCATCGGGTTGTTGCCCATGCCGATCAGACCCATCATTTCGACGTGTGCCGGCACGGAAGAGGAACCGGCAAACTGTGCATCGCCGTGCATTCTGCCCATCGAGTCGGTCAGACCGTAGGAAGCCGGGCCGGCTGCCATGTTGTCCGGATGGAGGGTACGACCCGTACCGCCGCCGGAAGCAACGGAGAAGTACTTCTTGTTGTTCTCGTAGCTCCACTTCTTGTAGGTACCGGCAACCAGATGCTGGAAACGCGTCGGGTTCGTCGAGTTACCCGTGATGGAGACGTCAACGCCTTCGTGAACCATGATGGCCACGCCTTCCTGAACGTCGTTGGCACCATAGCACTTGACCTTTGCGCGGTCGCCGTCGGAGAACGGGACCTCGCGGACGATTTTCAGTTCGCCGGTTGCAAAGTCATAGTCGGTTTCGACGTAGGTAAAGCCGTTGATACGGGAGATGATATACGCAGCATCCTTGCCCAGACCGTTCAGAATGACGCGGAGCGGGGAGGTACGAACCTTGTTGGCCGTCAGAGCGATTTTCAGAGCGCCTTCGGCAGCGGCAAAGGATTCGTGACCGGCGAGGAAGCAGAAGCACTGCGTTTCTTCGCGGAGCAGCATGGCACCCAGATTCCCGTGGCCGAGACCGACCTTCCGGTTTTCTGCAACGGATCCCGGAATGCAGAATGCCTGCAGACCGATGCCGATGGCTTCGGAAGCGTCAGCTGCGTTGGTGCAGCCCTTCTTGATTGCAATGGCGCAGCCGAGCGTGTAGGCCCAGACAGCGTTTTCAAATGCGATCGGCTGTGTGCTCTTGATGATTGCATTGACATCAATGCCCTTGGAGAGGCAGAGGTCTCTTGCATCCTCGATTTTATCGAAACCGTATTCGGCGCAAACCTGGTTGATTTTGTCGATACGTCTTTCATAGCCTTCAAACAACATTGCAAAAGCCCCCTTTCTCAGTTCTTGCGCGGATCGATGTAGGAATCCGCGCCGTCAAAACGACCGTACGTGCCGATGTTCTTCTCGTAGGCTTCCTTCGGATCAACACCATCACGAATGGCCTGCATCATCTTGCCGATGTGAACGAACTTGTAGCCGATAATTTCCTTGTTCTTGTCCAGTGCGAGCTGCAGAACGTAGCCCTCGGACATTTCCAGATAACGTGCGCCCTTTGCCTTGGTGCCAAACATGGTACCAACCTGAGAACGCAGACCCTTGCCGAGGTCTTCCAGAGAAGCGCCGATCGGGAGGCCGTTTTCGGAGAATGCGGTCTGGCTTCTGCCGTACGCAAGCTGCTTGAAGATCTCACGCATGGCAACGTTGATTGCATCGCAGACCAGGTCGGTATTCAGAGCTTCCAGCAGAGTTTTGCCCTGCAGAATTTCTGCGGCCATGGCGGCAGAGTGGGTCATGCCGGAACAACCGAGCGTTTCAACCAGTGCCTCTTCAATGATACCATTTTTGACGTTGAGCGTCAGTTTGCAGCAGCCCTGCTGCGGTGCGCACCAGCCAATCCCGTGGGACAGGCCGGAAATGTCAGAAATCTGCTTGGACTTGACCCATTTTCCTTCTTCCGGAATGGGGGCAGGACCATGATCGCAGCCCTTGGCAATGACGCACATGCTTTCAACTTCATGAGAATAATTCATACGTCTGCTCCTTTATGCTTTTTTGATACGATGAACGGGAATGCAAATTTCATTAACCACTATTATATCATATTCCGTGCCGAAAGTAAATGAGCAGATTCGACAAATTCGGCGTTTTCGATCAAAAGCACGCAATTTTCTTTCCGGACAAAAGCACCGTCCCAGGCATACAATGGACTGAAACCAATCGCAGAAGGGAATGATTCCAATCGAACTCCTCAAATTTGGTGCAAAAGGGCCGTCCGTAGCGCTGCTGCAGACGGCGCTGAAACGTGCGGGCGTTTTGCCTGACAAGCCGGATGGCCTCTTCGGAGAACGAACCCGACAGGCCGTCATGCGATTCCAGCAACAGCAGGGACTGACGCCGGACGGCGTGGTCGGCACCAAAACACATACCGCACTGATGCCGCTCTACACAGGCAGCGCCCGCCATACGGTTGCACGCGGCGATACCTTCTACCGCCTGGCGCAGCGCTACGGCACGACAGCGCAGGCCATCGCCACAGCTAATCCGGGGGTGCAGCCGAATCACCTGCCAATCGGCCAGATGCTGGTGATTCCGCTGAATTTTCCGGTCGTTGCAACGGATATCCCGGTGTCGGCGGAGATTGTCGCGATTGAACTCGAAGGGCTGACGATGCGCTATCCGTTTCTCCGGACAGGCGGCATTGGAACCGATTCGGCCGGACAACAGATTCCGTACCTGTCCATCGGCACCGGAGCAAAGGAGGTTTTCTATAACGGTGCCCATCATGCAAACGAGTGGATCACCACACTGCTGCTGATGCGCCTGTGCGAATCGTATGCCGAGGCGATTGCATATGACCGCAACTTTTTCGGCCAGAGGGCGGCAGTACTGGCGGCTCAGACCACCTTGTATGTCGCACCCATCGTCAACCCTGGCGGAGTCGATCTCGTGACCGGGGCTCTGACCGGTGGTGATGCCTATGAACAGGCACGCACCATTGCCGATGCATATCCGCAGATTCCGTTTCCAGACGGCTGGAAGGCCAATTTGGACGGCATTGACCCCAACCTGTCCTATCCGGCAGAGTGGCAGCGCGCGAGGGAGATCAAATATGCAGAGGGCTATACATCGCCCGCCCCGCGCGACTATGTCGGGGACGCACCGCTTGCGGCGCGGGAGAGTCGTGCTGTTTATGATTTCACAAATGCCCATCACTTCCGCCTGACGATCTCATGGCATACGCAGGGAGAGGTGATCTACTGGCAGTTTCTGCAAATTCGACCACCAATGGCGGAATTCATCGGGACGGCCTTTGCAGAGGCCAGCGGATACGAGCTGGCCGAAACGCCGTATGCATCCTCCTTCGCTGGCTACAAAGACTGGTTCCTGCAACAGTTTCAACGGCCGGGCTACACCGTGGAAGCCGGCCGCGGTGAAAATCCGCTGCCGCTGGAGCAGTTTCCGGAAATCTACGAAGACAACCTCGGCATCTTCACACGCGGCCTTTGTCTGGCCTGACGACGGCGCAGACGGCTCGTAAACGTCAACAAAAAAGCGTGGACACTCTGTCCACGCTTTTTGCCGTATGGATTTATTTGGAGAGCGAGATAATATTCAACGCGACTGTTGCAATGACGAAGATGATGCCGGCAATAATCGTCAGCTTATGCAGTTTGGCATCGATGTTCTTCACCTTGCTTTTTGCGACGAAGGACTCTGCCGCACCGCCAATCGCACCAAGACCATCCTTACTGCCACTCTGAAACAGAACGCTTAAAATCAGAACCAATGCACAGAGAAGCTGAAGAATTGTAATTGCAATTTCCATCGAACAATACCTCCATTCATTCGCAAGTTCAGGCAGCCGGAAAGAACAAGCCGAATCTGCCATGGTTTTACACTCATAGTATGATATCATATTTCCACGGAAATTGCAAGTCATATCCGATAAAAAATGAAAAAAATACCAGGCTGCTGCGCGACAAAGCGGGGGAGAACACGCGATCGAATTCGTCATTTCAGCTTTGTTCATCAAATCCCTCTTGACGAAGTTCGATGCGGGTGGTAAAATATAGAAATAATGGAAATCTATCGATATATGCAACCATGATATCGAATCAGAAACGGCTTGAAATGGAGGACACCGATCGATGTGGATCAGTGACGGATGGCGCGATTATGCGTTAATAGATTGCGGCGGCGGCGAACGGCTGGAACGCTGGGGAGATTATTATCTGGTTCGCCCGGATCCGCAGGCGCTCTGGAGCCGCTCCTCCAACGACCCGCACTGGAAATCGCCGGACGCCCGATACCTTCGTTCCTCGTCCGGCGGCGGCCGGTGGGAAAAATTCTCCCTGCCGGAGCAATGGACGATTCGCTATCGCAACCTGACATTTCAGGTGAAGCCGATGAATTTCAAACATACGGGCATTTTTCCGGAACAGGCTGCCAACTGGGACTGGACGGCACAGCAGATTGCGCGTGCCCAAACACCAGTACGCGTACTGAACCTGTTTGCCTATACCGGCGCAGCCACTCTGTCTGCCTCGGCCGCTGGTGCATCGCTCTGTCATGTGGATGCAGCTCGCGGCATGGTGCAGTGGGGTCGCGAAAATGCACGCCTCTCCCATCTGGCCGACCGTCCCATCCGTTGGATCATTGATGACTGCCTGAAATTTGTCGAACGCGAAAAGCGCCGCGGCAGCCGATATGAGGGCATTATTATGGATCCGCCGTCATTTGGGCGCGGGCCAAACGGTGAAACCTGGAAAATCGAGGCCGAAATTGACGGCCTGATCCGAAGCGTCAGCGAACTGCTGAGCGACCAGCCTCTGTTCCTGATGATCAATTCCTACTCCTCCGGCCTTTCGCCGGAAGCCGTTGCATATATGACGCGTGACATCGTGGAGCGCAGATGGGGCGGACAAACCGAATGCGCCGAGCTGGGTCTGCCTGTGCAGGCGAGCGGGCTGGCACTGCCCTGCGGCGCAACCACCCGATGGGTATCACAAAGCAATTCCTGAAACAGAAAGGCACAAAACCATGATACAGACGGTCGATCTGACCTACTCCTACACCGATTCCGAAGAACCGCAAAGCCATACGAGCCATACGGTGCTGAATCAGCTGTCCCTGACCCTTGAACGCGGCAAAATGACCGCGATCATCGGGCACAACGGCTCCGGCAAGTCCACACTTGCCAAGCACATGAACGCCATCTGCCTGCCGACCGGCGGCAAATGCTATGTCAACGGCATGGATACAACCGATGAAGCGCTTCTCTTCGAAATTCGGCGAACCGTTGGAATGGTTTTTCAAAATCCGGACAATCAGATCATTGCATCGGTTGTCGATGAGGATGTGGCGTTTGCTCCGGAAAATCTCGGTCTGCCGCATGATGAAATCGTTGCCCGCGTCCATGACGCGCTGGAGGCTGTCGGAATGTCGGCCTTTGCAGGTCATGCGCCGCATCTCCTGTCCGGCGGCCAGAAACAGCGTGTTGCCATTGCCGGCGTACTGGCCATGCGGCCGGAATGCATCGTCCTCGATGAACCGACAGCTATGCTCGACCCACGCGGCCGCAGGGAAGTTCTGGATACCATCCTTCGCCTGCAAAAACAATATGAGCTGACGGTCGTGCTCATTACCCACCATATGGACGAAGCGGCCAGGGCCGATCGGGTTGTCGTGCTCAATGACGGCCGCGTCTATCTGGACGGTACCCCGGCGGAAACGCTGGTTCAGATCAGGGCGCTGCGCACAGTCGGCATGGACGTCCCGCCGTCCGTCGATCTGCTGTATCGACTCGGCGGCGAAACCGACATTCCCCTCGATGCACTGGACGCGGAAACGTGCGCCGAACGGATTGCACAGTGGCTGCAACCGCAATCATGCGACAGAATCAGGAAGGCAGAGAATCACTGACATGGCAGAATTGCTGCGCTGCGAACAGCTAACGCATATATATAGCCCGAAAACCCCGTTTGAGTTCCGGGCACTCGATGAGATCAATCTCACCATTTCGGACGGCAGCCTGATTGGCCTGATCGGTCATACCGGCTCCGGCAAATCGACGCTGATTCAACATTTTAATGGTCTGTTGACGCCGACCTCCGGGCGCATTCTGCTGCGCGGAGAAAATCTGGCAGAGGATAAAAAACGCCTGCGGGACATTCGTTTCCGTGTCGGGCTGGTCTTTCAGTTCCCGGAGTACCAGCTTTTTGAGGAAACGGTCGAAAAGGATATCGCCTTTGGCCCGACCAATATGGGGCTGAAACCGGTGGAAATCGCTGAGCGGGTGGCCAGAGCCGCCGAATTGACGGGACTCTCCGGAGAACTGCTCAAAAAATCACCGTTCGAGCTCTCCGGCGGCCAGAAACGCCGCGTCGCCATTGCCGGTGTCATTGCGATGGAGCCGGAGCTGCTCGTGCTCGATGAACCGACTGCCGGTCTGGATCCGAAAGGGCGGGACGAAATTTTAGACTGTATCCGTACCTATCAGAAACAGGGCAACCGCTCTGTTGTAATCGTCTCCCACAGCATGGACGATGTGGCACGCTTTGCCGACCGCATCATTGTCATGCGGAAAGGCAAAATCCTGATGGACGGCACGCCCGCCGAGATTTTTGCGCGGGACGATGAGCTGATTGCAGCCGGACTGGATATCCCATTTGCCGCGGATGTCATGCGCCGCTTAAAGCAGATGGGCGCAGTCCCGGCGGATACCGAGGCGGCCTACACCGTAGAAGCGGCTGCGGAGCTGCTTCGCAAACTGAAACAGAAAAAAGGAGAATACGCCGCAGACCGGTAAAAGCGGCGAACCATTCTATGCTGAAGGATATTACACTCGGCCAGTATTTTCCGGGGAACTCGATTATTCACCGGCTGGACGCAAGAATCAAACTGATTTTGACGATTCTTTATATCGTCATGGTCTTTACCGCTCAGACGCCGGGCGGTTATCTGACGGTCTTTGCACTGCTGCTGTTTGTGATTCTGAGCTCCCGCATTTCCATCAAGCTGGTTTTCCGCAGTATCCGGCCGATTCTGATCTTTGTCGCCATTACGGCGGTGCTGAACATCTTCTTTACGCCGGGCGAACACATCCTCTTTCAGTGGAAATTCCTGAAAATCACAACGGAAGGCCTGATTTTTGCGTTCTACATGGTACTCCGGATCGTTTTTCTGATCGCCGGAACCTCCATGCTGACCTATACCACCTCGCCGATCATGCTGACCGACGGGATTGAACGGCTGCTCTCGCCGCTGCGCGTGGTGCATTTCCCTGTTCATGAACTGGCCATGATGATGAGTATCGCCCTCCGCTTTATTCCAACCCTGATTGATGAAACGGACAAAATCATGGCGGCACAGAAAGCACGCGGCGCGGATTTTGAAAGCGGCAACCTCCTTCGCCGCGCCAAATCCCTGATTCCGCTCCTGGTTCCGCTGCTGGTCAGCGCGTTCCGCCGCGCCGATGAGCTGGCTACCGCGATGGAATGCCGCTGCTATCACGGCGGAGACGGGCGCACCCGATTCCGGGTCATGCACCTCACATCAACCGATTTCGTAGCACTGGCCATCTGCATCGTACTCCAGACGGCGATCATTGGATTCAGAATCTTTGACATTTGATGGGACGAACGATGAGAAATATCGCTCTGCTGCTCCGCTATGACGGCGCAGCGTATCACGGCTGGCAAACACAGCAGAATGCTGTCACCATACAGGAAACGCTCGAACAGGCACTTCGCCGCCTCACTGGCGAACCCATTCCGCGGGGGCTGGCCGGCTGCTCCAGAACGGATGCCGGTGTTCACGCCTCGGCCTATGTGGCAAACTTTGCCTCGGCCTGCACCATTCCGGCAGAACGCTTCCCGGCAGCCATTCGTCCATACCTCCCGCCGGACATTTCCGTCCGGGCGGCAAAGGATATGCCGGAGGATTTCCACGCCCGGTTTTCCTGCACCGGCAAAGAATATATCTACCGCATCTACCACGGCAACGAACCGGATCCATTTCTGTATCAACGTGCCATGTACCATCCGTATCGCCTGAATGCGGAAGAAATGAACGCGGCAGCGGCCTGTCTGCGCGGCACACATGACTTCCGCGCCTTCATGGCTGCTGGTGCAACCGTCCGGGATACCGTCCGAACGATCTACGACTGCACGGTCTGCGAGGCGGATGGGGAAATTCACGTGACCGTTTCGGCCAATGGATTTTTGTATAATATGGTCCGCATCCTGGCGGGAACGCTGATTGCCGTGTCAGACGGCAAGCTGCAACCGGAAATGCTGCCGGAAATGATTGAACGCGGCGACCGAACGAAGCTGGGAATGACGCTGCCGCCCTATGGACTGTATCTGAATCGAATCTGGTATCCGCAGGGCGAAGCGCAGACACTCTTTTTTTGACAGACTCAGAACAGAGGGGGGCGAACAAGATGTCGAATCATGAAGATGAAATGGCTCCGTTGTCATCTGAATCGGAGCAGACACCGCTGACAGCTGCTGAACGCATTTCCAAAGCGCTGCGTCGGCGAAAAAAACGCAATCGCGTTCGGCGTGTGGCTGGAAAATGTCTCGGCATCGCACTGGTCGCAATCCTGCTGATTCTGGCCGTTGTCCTGATTTACCGGAACTGGGACTTCTTTCAGCCGGACTCCTTCCGCGAGTCCGTCACGGTGCAGTCCAGCAGCAAATCGCTGATGAAAATCGGCGGAGCGATTGATATCGTGACGGGCAACACGGCGCAGTATCTCCCGTTTGCATCGGGGCTGGCCGTGATCACAACCACCAACGTCCGCTATGCCACCGAAACCGGCGAGGAGGGCTTCCTGGCCGATGTCACATTGACACGTCCCGCAGCCGTCACAGCCGAGGATGGTCTGGTTGTGTATGACCGCGGCGGCACTACAGTGATCAGTGCGTCCAAGGCCGGGCTTCTGGCAGAGACGGAAGCCGTCGGCAACTGCATCTCTGCTGCAATCAACGATTCTGGCAGCATCGCCGTTGTTTCGGAATGCGAAGGCTATCTGAGCGCCGTCGCCGTGTATGATCGCCAGCTGAATCGCCGCTATCTCTGGAAAACGCCGGAGTATTTCGCGGCCAATGCACTGGTATCGGAAAACGGAAAATGGCTGGCCGTCTCTGTTGTCACCACGGAATCCTATCGCCTGATCTCAAAAGTCCTGATCTTTGATCTCCGAAAAGAAGGCGTAGCGGCTGAGGTGAATCTCGGCGAGGTGCCGGTGGTCGGCCTTCTGGAAAATGATGCGGGGCTGCTGGCCGTCACCGAAACGGACGCCGTTACTCTGGATTGGGGCGGAACCGTCCACACAAGTGTCAGCTTCAAGGGCGATCGGGTCTGCGGACTGGAAACGGATGGAAAAACGGCGTTTGTCCTGCTGACCGCCTGGAATGATGCAACCGTGCGCTATCGACTGGCGCATCTGGATGCATCCGGTGCGCAGAACGCCGTCATCACGCTGACCTGTGATATTCAGGCCATCTCAGCGGGCAAAGGTATGCTTGCACTGCTTTCGGGCAGCCAGATTCGAATGTATGACAGCGATCTGTCTATTCAAAAATACATTTCTCCCGAACCCGGCGTAACGAATATCGTGACGATGCGAGACAATAAGTTGGTAATGATTACTGCACAGGAACTGTTTGTGGCCTGATGCAGCTTGGAAAAACCGGAGGTTTGTTATGGCATTTCTTGTAGATATGGTTTTGATTCTGATCATTGCACTCGCCGCCTGGATGGGGTACCGCCGCGGCGTGATTAAAACGGTCGTCAAGTTTGTTTTGCTGATTGTTTCTGTCGTCCTGGCGAAAACACTGTCGGGCACCCTGGCGGAGTCACTGTCCACGGCGCTGCCAATGCCCGGAATCGGCACGAAGCTGGCGTCGTACCTCAATGTCAATATGGAAAAACTCGAAAATATTTCGCTGGCCGAATTGCTGACGGACTGGGGCTTCCCTGAAAAAGCGGCAAACAGCATTGAAGAGTTCATCGGCTCAACGGCACAGAGTGCAAACGAATCCATTACCCGCCAGGTTACACCGGTGATTGACCAGCTCCTGACGGAAATCCTGCTGTTTGCGTTCCTGCTGCTTGTTTTCTGGCTGATTACCATTCTGCTGACAACGCTCGTCAATCACGTGCTGGAGTTCCCGGTTCTCGGGACGGTCAACCACGTGGCCGGGCTTGCAGTCGGGCTTGCGGTTGGGCTCCTCACGGTGCTGATCATCGTCTTCCTCATGGACTGTAGCTTTCCGCTGCTCGATGCAAGTCTGGACCTCGGCCTGACTGAAAAAATCTGTGATCAATCCTTTATGGTGAGGCTGCTCGGAACAATCAATCCGTTTATGGGAATGCTCGGATAAGTCCTCCAGGGCAGCAGAAAGAAAAAAGAAAGGTAGGCATCAATTGTGAACATTCCCAACATCCTCTCACTTCTCAGACTCGTTCTGGTTCCGTGCTTTGCTGTCGTATATATGTCCTCTATGGACAATGCGGGACTCTATGCCGGATTGATTTTTCTGGCGGCTGCACTGACTGACGTCGTTGACGGATACCTGGCACGCCGCTGGAAGCAAATTACCAAGTTTGGCCGCATCCTTGATCCGCTGGCCGATAAACTGTTGCAGCTGACGGCATTGGCCTGCCTGATGCTGAAGGGTATCGTGCCGTGGCCGCTCTGCGCGATTTTCCTCGGAAAAGAGCTGCTGATGATTCTGGGTGCCGGTTTCATGGTCAATCGGCTCGATGATGTCATTCCTTCCAACCTGTATGGAAAAATCGTATCGTTCCTGATTTCGGCGACCATCTGCGCAGCCATTTTCTTTCACAAACCGGCGGAAAAGGCTGTACCGGCTCTGTTCCCGATCCTGTTTTCGGTGGAAGTGGTTTTGGCAGTCGTGGCCTTTATCATTTACCTGACTCGATATATTCGCTGCCTGAAAAAGAAAAAGATTGTCCTGGACGATCGCTCAGGCCGTTTGAAAACGAAATGAACCTGAAAAAGAAAGGGTATCAACATGGAAAAAATGCTCTGTGCAAGGTGCAAAAAGAACATTGCATCGGTTTTTATTACGCGCATGGAAAACGGTGTCCCCAAAAATGAGGGCATCTGCCTGAAATGCGCACATGAACTCGGCATCAAACCGGTCAATGATATGATGGAAAAAATGGGGATCTCGGAAGATGATCTCGACAATATCACACGCGACATGATGAGCGTGATGGAACAGATGCCGGAAGAGGGGACAGACGGCGGTGCAGAGGATGAAGAAGATGCATCCACCAATGCAGCCACCTTCCCGTTCTTGGATAAACTGTTCGGCACGGCGCGTCAGGCGCAAAGCGGCGAAGAAGCAACGGGCGAAAAACAGGAACGCTCAAACGCCAGAGATGCGCAGAAATCCAAGAAAAAGTATAAATTTCTGGATTCCTATTGCGTCAGCCTGAACGAGAAGGCGAAAGCGGCACAGCTGGATCGTATCGTTGGTCGCACCGGAGAAATTGAACGCGTTGTTCAGATTCTGAACCGCCGACAGAAGAATAACCCCTGCCTGATCGGAGAACCGGGCGTCGGCAAAACGGCCATCGCCGAAGGACTGGCTATGAAAATTGTTGCAGGCGATGTCCCGGCCAAACTGCAAAATAAGGAAGTCTGGCTCCTGGATTTGACGGCCTGCATCGCCGGTACTCAGTTCCGCGGCCAGTTCGAAAGCCGCATGAAGGGTCTGATTGACGAGGTCAAACGCCTGGGCAACATTATTCTCGTGATCGATGAGGTGCATAATCTGGTCGGCGCTGGCGATGCCGAAGGCTCGATGAATGCCGCTAATATCCTGAAACCCGCCTTGTCCCGCGGTGAGGTGCAGGTCGTCGGCGCAACCACCTTCAATGAATACCGTAAATACATCGAGAAGGACTCCGCGCTGGAACGCCGGTTCCAGCCGGTGACTGTCGCCGAGCCGTCCATTGAGGATACGGTTCAAATCCTCAATGGCATCAAAGGCTATTACGAGGATTACCATCTGGTTCATATTTCCGATGAAATCGCACGGCAGGCGGTGCTGCTCTCTGAACGCTATATCACAGACCGCTATCTGCCGGACAAGGCGATCGATCTGATTGATGAAGCCGGTTCCGCCGTCAATCTGCATAACCAGAATCTCGCACGCACGAACGCGCTGCAGGACGAACTGTCGAAAATTCACGATGAACGCGAAGAAATCATCACCCTGAACACCGAAAAAGCCTATCAGGAGCTGGCTGAGCTGAAAAGCCGCGAATTGGCGCTGCAGGACGAACTCGCCACACTGAATCAGGATCGACCGGATGTCACCGTGGACGATTTGGCGCACGTCATTGAGCTGTGGACAAAAATCCCAGCCTCCAAAGTCACGGAGACCGAGTTCAGACGCCTGAATGATCTCGAAGCGCGCCTGAAAACCCACCTGATCGGACAGGATAATGCCATTCAGGCCGTCAGCGCAGCCATCAAACGCAACCGTGCCGGGATCTCCCCGAAACGTAAGCCCGTCTCGTTTATCTTCGCCGGGCCGACCGGTGTCGGCAAAACCGAGCTGGTACGCCAGCTGGCACTCGATCTGTTCGATACGCCGGAATCGCTGATTCGTCTGGATATGTCCGAATTCATGGAGAAACACGCCGTCTCCCGCATCATTGGCGCACCTCCGGGATATGTCGGCTATGATGAAGCCGGTCAGCTGACGGAGAAAATCCGCAGAAAACCCTATAGCGTCATCCTGTTCGATGAAATTGAAAAAGCGCATCCGGACGTCATGAACATCCTCCTGCAAATTCTGGACGATGGCCGCGTGACCGATGCCCATGGCCGTGTGGTCAGCTTCGAAAATACCATCATTGTCATGACGACCA
Source organism: uncultured Oscillospiraceae bacterium (assembly GCA_964515055.1). Lineage (GTDB taxonomy): Bacteria > Bacillota > Clostridia > Oscillospirales > QAMX01 > QAMX01. Next base: position 13,068 of record CAZEUG010000028.1, read on the forward strand.
ACGCGGGCAGCCAGAAATCAGGCGGCGTGGTCGGCTTTGGCAAGGACGCAGCCGTGCAGACGGAAGTGCGCACCATGAAAGCGCTTGAAGAAGTGTTCCGACCGGAATTCATCAACCGCGTCGATGAAATTATCACGTTCCATTCGCTGTCTGAGGACGATTTCCGCCAGATTGCCCGCCTGATGCTCGATGAGCTGAAGCAGTCTCTGGCCGAACGCAAAATTTCGTTTGTCTATGATGATTCGGTTCTGGCGTATCTGACCCGCAAATCCTTCTCCGTGAAATTTGGCGCCAGAAATCTGCGCCGCCTGATTCAGAAGGAAATTGAGGACGCCGCCGCCGCAGAAATCATCTCGCACTATGATCAGGCCGTCACGGCACTGTCCGTCACGGCACCGGAGGATTCCATTGTCATTACCGCGCTCTGATTGCGCGATCAGCGCCAGCAAAAAGGAGGGAATGTCATATGAGCGTGTTCAGCGATCAGACCCGCGCCCGTCTGTTATCGCCATCCCGTCGAATCGGACGCCAGGCACCGGTCAAAGGCCAACGCGCCTGTGCCCTCCTTTTCGATGAGAGCCCGTGCGCCGCAGCTGATGTCACGGGAACCATACTGAACGCCCTGCGGGAAAATTCTGCCCGTGCGACATTTGCCGTCTACGGCTCAACCGCTGAAAACTATCCGGATCGCCAGGGAAAACGAACGCGGGAAAGCGGTCGCGGCATTCACTATGCGCATCTCCCGGATTTCGGCGATGATGCGTCCGGCGGTGCGGTCAACTGCCCACAGCTGATCGACGATATTCTCCGGAGCGGCTGCACACTGGCCGCCTCCGGGTATCGGTTCCTACCGAACGTGAGCCGCCTCTTTTCCCGTCGCCAATCGTTTCGAACGATATCCGATGTGAATGCAGACCTCTGCCGCCTGCTGGAGCTGCTGCCGGAACCCGTCTCCACTATGCTCCCGCCGTTTGGCGCAGAGTGGATGGCAGACGGTCATTCCGTGTTTGATCTCTGCAATGCCCACGGGCTGAACTGCATCTCTCCAGCCTTCTCCTATGCCTCCAATTTCTATGCGGAGTCAGATGGGAAAGCGGAGGCCAAGCGCATGGTACGCTCTGTGCAACATCGCCTGAACAACAACCCGGCCTGCTTCGACGGAAAAATCCTTCGGCTGGATGGTGGGCTGGCACCCGCGCTGAACACCCCGGCCGTCCCGCTGGCGATTCGCCGGATTCTGACACTGCTTCGGGAGAACGGCTATGCGCTGCTGACAGTGGAAGAGCTGGTTGAACGCTCGCCTTTTGCTGATCTCGACGAGTCTGCCGCGTGCAGACCGGCTGCCTGCTCTATGCTGGCACGTGGCTATACGGTGGCCTGCCTCGGCGGGAAGTTCCGCCCGAACGCATCCGTGCAGCGCGATATGCTGTACGCCATGCTTGTACCGCCGCACATCATGCGGGACTATATGCAGTCGCGCCTCACCGGTGCTGAACCGCAGTTTGCAGCCAACCACCGAACAGAAAAGGAATTCTGGCTGGCACCCGGCAGCCCGATTGCCGCAGGTATGTTTTATGCCTACGAAGCTGGATGGCCGCTTGGCAAACGACAGACCGTCCTGACGGCCAAAACGTTCGCCGCATTTTTAGATCAGGTGTCAGCCGGCAAAACCGTTACATGGACGCCGCCGGCCGATCGTGCTCTTTTGAAATCGGACATCATCATGGCTCTGGATCAATTGATTCGGACAGAACAGGTGGATGAAAATGAGTCAACATAAGAAACAGTATCAAAATAAGCGAACTCAGAAAAAAACCTACACCAAACCCGCACCCCGCAAGGCGGCACAGGAGCCGATTGACCAGGAGTTTATTGACCGCTATGGACAGGGCGGTATCCTGAAAAATACGCTGAAAATCTGGAGAGACTCCTCCAAAGCGACCTTCCTGGCCTATTTTCCGGTCATCCTGCTGGAATTGCTGTACTGCGTGGTGTGGTTCTTCGCCAGTATCTTTCTCTTTATTCCGGCAACGCGCTCCTTCGGCGGCCACGCGAGAGACGCGGTCGTCTTCATCAATGTCATGATCTGCGTCATCGGCCTGCCGATTCTGCTGACCTGGCTGCACCTGCGCTACAATCTCAAACAGAAGCGGTACTACTTTACCAATGCCTTCCGCTATGTCCTCCCGGCGTCGGTGCTCTACTGGGTGCTCCATTTCATCAACATTTACATCTCCTTCATGTTCGATGAAAACCGGACACAGCTGCTCAAGGCCCAGCTGGAAACCAGTCTGTACATGGGTCTTGTCATGATCGCGGCCATTGCCATTTTTGGCTGTGTCGCACAGGTTGTCCTGCTCTGGAAGCGCAATAAGGAAGAACCGCTGTCGGTTCGACTGGCCGTTGGCACCAAGCACGGAAAAGAAAAACCCAAAAAATAGTCGGTCGCACAGCCGATCGAAAAAGGAGGAAGCCCCGTGAAGCTCGAACGCAAAGTCGATTTTCATCCACCATACCTTGGCGTCGCCTACTATCCGGAGGACTGGCCGGACGATCAGATTCCGTTCGATATCGCCAAAATGAAGGAAGCCGGGATCAATGTCGCACGCGTCGGGGAATTTGCCTGGCGAAAAATGGAACCCAAACCGGGACAGTATGATTTTGCATGGCTCCATCATGTCGTCAACTGCCTGGGCGAGGCCGGCATTGCTGTTGTGCTCGGAACGCCGACAGCGACACCACCCCGCTGGTTTACGCTGGCTCATCCGGACAGCCTGCGTGAAACGCAGGTCGGCGTTCGCGTCAATCATGGCGGACGGCGTCACTGCTGCTCCAATCACCCGGCCTATCTGAAGGCCTGCGCAGCCATTGTCGAGGCCATGGCACGCGAGTTTGCCGAGGATCCGTACGTGATTGGCTGGCAGTGCGATAATGAAATTTATGAAGGCGGAGACGGCTGCCTCTGCGTCCATTGCCAGCAGCGCTTCAAGGAGCTGCTCAAAAAACAATACGGCACGGTGGAAAACCTGAATGAAGCCTGGAACCTGAATCTGTTCAGCCAGGCGTATGACAGCTTTGATGATCTGCCGCTGCCAGTCAATGCGTGGGTCAACCCGCATCACCGCCTGGAATGGCGAACCGCCCAAAATGAGGCACACATCGATTTGATCCGGATGCAGGCTGAGATTCTCCACCGCTATGTTTCTGTACCGGTCGGAACGGATACAATGCCCTTCGGCGCCATGGATTATCGTGAAATGAACCGCACACTGGACGTCGTGCAGTTCAATCACTACAACATCCCAAAAAATGTGCAAAACGTCTGCTTCTGGTACGATTTCCTCCGCACGCTGAAGCCGCATCCGTTCTGGAATACGGAAACGGCCACCTGCTGGAACGGCGGGATATCCGTCGATCAGTCCATCAAACCGGAAAATTACTGCCGCCTGAATTCCTGGCTCCCGCTGGCGCTCGGCGGGGAAGCGAATATGTACTGGCTCTGGCGGACGCACTGGGCAGGGCATGAGTTGACACACGGCTCTGTTTTGGATTCCTCCGGTCGGCCACAGCATATCTGGGGTGAGGTTCAGCAGACCGCCGCAGACTTTGAACACGCCGCGTCGTTCCTGTCGGAGACACGCGTGGAAGCCAAAACGGCACTGCATTTCACAACGCGCAACTGGAATCTCTGGGCTACGCAGCCGCTGTTCAAGGACTCCAATTACATGGCCACCATGTATGATCTGTTCTATCGCCCGCTGCTTGATCTCGGTATCCGCGTGGACGGTGCCGACAGCGTGCAGCCGCTTGATGACTATCGCCTGCTGATTTCGCCGATGATGATGACGCTCGATGAAAATGACCTGCCGCAGAGAATCCGCAGCTGGGTCGAAAACGGCGGCGTCTGGGTGGTCGGCCCGATGTCGGATATTCGCACCAACATTGGTACCAAATTCCCGAATCGCCCGTTCGGCATCCTGGAGGACATGATCGGCGAATCCTGGCTCTATGGAATCCCGGACGCGGAAAACCGCATCCGGTCGGCGTGGAGCGATGGAACCACCTTTACCGGCGACCATTTCTATCAGGTCTTCGAGACCCCAAAAAACGCGGAGGCGCTGGTTCGCATTACGGAAGGCCACAGCACCCTGAAGGACAAGGCTGTCGTTTTCCATCAGCCATACGGCAAGGGACATATCATTGTCCTCGGTACCTTCCCGTCCACGGAGGATATCCGCCGCATCTATGCATACGCGCTGGAGCTGGCCGGGCTGGATCATACAGCCACACCGGATGGCAATCTCGTCGTCGTGCCGCGCAGGGGCGCAACGCGCAACGGCGTGATTCTGGCTGAATATGCCAATCAGGGCGGGCGCTATCGCCTTGATCGCCCAATGGTTGATCTCCTGACTGGCCGCATTTGTGAAGGTGAAATCCAGGTGCAGCCCTATGAGGTACTCGTCCTGGAAGAGCAGAACACCTGAGACACCGCCACTGGATGCGGATGGGGATTCACCCGCATCCCGGTAATTACATCCTCTGCATCGATCAAACCGCAGAAAAACCCGCCCAACCGATTCGAATCGGCTGGGCGGGTTTTTGTATCGCCTGTATGAAGGGATTAGTCAAAGAAGTACGGCTGGCCGCTGTTGGCGGACTTGTAAATGCCGTCCAGAATCTTCGAGACAACATAAGCCTGCTCCGGCAGAACGCACGGCTTCGTACCGGTGCGCAGAGCATGATAGAACTGCTGTGCTTCGATTTCAGCCGGGCTGCCGTTGCTGCTGCCTTCAAAGAAGGCTGCACCGCCCGCGTTGAAGTCCGGCTTCAGAACATACTGACGGCCGTTTTCAACACCATTGATCCGCAGACCATCGCGCATATCTGCACCGGCCTTGGAACCGGAAATGCTCGTGGAGGCTTCAATGACGTCGAGCGTATTCAGAGCCCAGGAGGATTCCAGAATGATGGTTGCGCCGTTCTTCATGACGACAAAGCCGAAGCAGCTGTCTTCGACCGTGAACTTCTTCGGATCCCAGTCGCCCCAGCAGTTGCCGGTTGCGCCGTCCTGATCGGCCAGCTCACGATATTTGGTGCCAACGCAGTATTTCGGTTCGTAGTTGTTCATCATCCACAGCGTCAGGTCGAGTGCGTGTGTACCGATATCAACCAGCGGACCGCCGCCCTGTTCCTCTTCGTTGAGGAAAACGCCCCATGTCGGAACGGCTCTGCGGCGGATGGCGTGTGCTTTGGCGAAATAAATATCGCCGAACGTGCCCTTTTCGCATTCAGCCTTCATATACTGGGAATCTGCGCGGTAACGGCTCTGATAACCGATCGAGAGCGTTCTGCCGGTGCGCTGTGCGCATTCGAGCATGGCCTTGGCTTCGACTTCGTTGATGGCCATCGGCTTCTCGCAGAGGACATCTGCGCCAGCTTCCATGGCGGCGATGGACACTTCGCTGTGTTCACGGTTCGGCGTACAAACATGAACAACGTCCGGCTTTTCGACTTTCAGCAGCTCATGATAGTCTTCATAGACGCGTGCATCGGCGACACCATACTGCTTTGCAGCTTTTTCGGCGCGCTCGACAATAATGTCACAAAAAGCGACGAGTTCAATGTCCGGGACGGTTTTCAAAGCGGGAAGGTGCTTTCCGTTTGCAATACCACCGCAGCCGACGATGGCAACTCTGAGTTTTTCCATATGTATGTTCCTTTCCAGCGCATCTGTCTTTCTGATACGTCTTACCATAATTATATTGCATTTTCCTACCAATGTCAATATCAATTTGGAAAATTCATCCTTGACTGGAAAATATTGAATTTTTCCGAAAACAGAAATCTACCGGAAAAGGAACCCGCACAGCAACGGATGCATATACGGCCGCCGTCTGTGCAGGTCCTATACATATATACCGCATAAAAAGTCGATTTCCGCCGTTTCCACATCGTGTGGAAAACGGTGTTTTTTCCCGCCCCGCAAAGGATTCCCACAGCTTCCACAGAGTTTTCCACACCTCGTGTGAATCCTCTATCCTGCATTGCAGACTGCATATACATTGCCGACCGAAAGGAATCGATGCATTCTTTCCAAATCCCCGCATTTTTATTCGGGCAGACTGCAAAGAACCGACTGCAACCCGCCAAAATCCACAAAGCAAATGTTCGAACCAATGACAGAGACAGGGGATAGAGGTTGAAAAAGATCAAAATCAAACGAAGAACAGGCGAATTGCAGCGACTTTTGCGGAACATTCAGCTGTCAAAAATCTGTCGGAGCCGGTTGTATTTTGCGGTTCGTTCACTCCGACAGGGTGCGCCGGCTTTGATGAAATCTGCATGAACTGCAACGGCAAAGTCTGCAAGAAATGAATCGGACGTTTCGCCGGAACGGTGCGAGGCAATGACGCGGTAGCGGTTTCGCTGGGCGAGCGCAACCGTGTCCAGCGTCTCGGTCAATGTCCCGGCCTGATTGGGCTTGATCAGAATCGCATTGCCGAGGTGCTGATCAATGCCATATTGCAAACGGGCGGCCTGTGTGACAAACAGATCGTCCCCGACGAGCATGGTACTCTGGCCGAGCCGCTCCGTCAACGTCTTCCAGAGCACTTCATCGTTCTCACCGGCACCATCCTCAATGGAGCAAATCGGAAAGAGCGATGCCAGATAGCGGTAACGCCTCAGCAGCTGCTGGGGAGAAAAGGTGCGCTGCACTTTCGGCAGGTGGTAACTTCCGTCCGCGGCGGCCCATTCGCTGGCTGCCACATCCAGTGCAAGCCAGACATCCCGCCCCGGTTTCAGACCGGATGCTTCAATTGCATCACAAATGAGCTGTAACGCATCCTCATCACGTTTGAATTGGGGTGCGAATCCACCCTCATCACCGACCGATGTGGCGATTCCCTTGCTTTTCAGAAGCCGTTTCAACGATTGATACACGGAGGTACCGTACTCCATTGCCTGCGCAAACGTCTGCGCACCGGTCGGAACGATCAGATACTCCTGAATATCCAACGGATTGTCCGCGTGCGCGCCACCGTTGATGACGTTCAGCATCGGCACGGGGAATGAACGCCGCGCCTGAATGCCACCCAGATACTGCCAGACCGGCAGCCCATACGCGCTGGCCGCCGCAACGGCACACGCCAGCGAAACCGGCAGAATCGCGTTGGCACCGAGCCGGGATTTGTTTTCCGTCCCGTCCAGCTCACACATCGTCTGGTCAATGGTTCGCTGATCAGCTGCGTTCATGCCCTTCAACGCCCGCGCAATTGGCCCGTTGATGTTGCCGACGGCCTGCAAACAGCCGAGACCGGACAGACGCGCCGCAACGCCGTCACGTAGCTCCACGGCCTCGTATTGGCCGGTCGAAGCGCCGGAGGGTGTCGCAGCCTGACCGGTATGGATGTGTCCGTCTGTCCCGCGAACGCGAACCGTCGCAGAGACGGTTGGGTTCCCACGGGAATCCAGAATCTCCGCCGCATGAATCTCTAAAATTTCCACATTTGTATGCATCATTCTCTCTGGCTCCTTTGTTCGGATGCTGTTAGGATGCCGTTTTCTCGCGAGAATATGCAAAAAGCCCGGACCAAAATGCTCAACCCTCGATAATTTCCGGAATTCACATTGCCAAACAGCAACAGACGAAACAGCAGGGAAAATCCACCCACGAATTTTCTGAAAAATGGGAAATTAGCTCTTGACAGAACCAGACTTTTCTGATATACTATATAAGTCGTCAGCGACAGCACTTGAATGGCACCATAGCCAAGCGGTAAGGCAGAGGTCTGCAAAACCTTTATTCCCCAGTTCGATTCTGGGTGGTGCCTCCAGTTTATCGACATTCTTCCTCGGAAGAATGTCGATTTTTTTATGCAATCCATCCAAAATGGGTTGCCTCATGATGATACAACCAGTGGTAGAACAATATTCAAATCGTTGGATGTGAACATTTGCAGCGCTCTGTGATATCATGTCCTTCGAATCGGTTCGATTTCAACAAACGAGGTCACATGAAGGGGAAGCATTTTTTGAGAACCTGAAGCATATGCGGAAACAGAGAGGCCTGATACAGGAACAAATCGCGGAAGCACTGGGCGTATCCTGTCAGGCTGTCAGCAAGTGGAAAATGAGTGCATCCTACCCTGACATTGCTCTGCTTCCAATCCCTGTGGATTATTTTTGCGTGTCCGTGGATTGCCTGATCGGACGCGACACCAGCCAGCAAATCGAAGAGATCGAGCAGTCCTGCAATCACGCAAATGACCTGTTTTCCGAGCAGCGCTATATGAAGGCCATACCGCTTCTCCGTGAAAGGGTGTCTCATGGCAGAGCCCTGGCCGGGCATTAGTCTCGCTTTCATTGTGCCGTTCCTGACGTCGGCAGCACCACACTGCAAAAAAACAACGGGACGCTTGCAATGTACCCCGCCGTATGTTATAATGACAGAAACGCGCAGGGCTCCCTGCACAGACTCCGGAGAATGCGCAGGGAAATGCGCAGGGAAATGCATTCCCACATTCCCAATTCAGAATGCAGTCGAGAAAGGGCAATGATCCATGAGTTCGAAAAACTTGAAAATCCTCAAAAATACCATATCCATCGGTATTCCAGAACCGTTTCAAATCCTGCATATCACCGACAGCCACCTGACACTCGATGATCCCGGCTGGAATCGCAAATCCACGTTCGATCTCGATTATGACGGCTCCTGCATGGATTATCTGAATCAGGCGCTCGACTATGCCGAACGGAACCATCAGGTCATCCTGCATACCGGTGACCTGATCGACTTCCTGTCGGAAGGCAATTTCGAATGGGTTGACCGGAACTTCCGTGACCGTGACTACCTGTACGCAGCCGGAAATCACGATTTTTTCTGCTATCAGATGGGATTTGGCGAAGATTATGATTATAAATGGCACAATATCAAAGCCATTGCACCGCATCTGAAAAGCAACCTGTATTTCGATGCCCGTGTGATGCACGGCGTCAATTTTGTCACGATGGACGATTCCTATTACCTCATCCGCGAAGGCCAGCTCGAAGCGCTGAAGGCCGAAGTGGCCAAGGGCTACCCGATCATTCTGTGTATGCATGTCCCTCTGTATACACCGGCTCTGGTGAAAACGGCCAGTGAAGCGCCTGTTGCCTATGTGCTGGCCGCACCGGACGAGTACCTCGCAACCTACCCGGAGCACCGCCGAATTCAACAAACGCCGGATGAGATGACGCGAAAAGCCGTCGAATACATCCGGAATGAACCGCTGATCCGCGCCGTGATCGCCGGTCACACCCACAATAACTTTGAAGAAACACTGGAGCATGGCATGGTGCAGTACGTGACACATGGCACCTTTGCCGGTTACGTCCGGGAATTGACCATCTGCTGACGCGCCATCCAACCTCTCAAGCTCCAACAAAAGCACAGCTTACCGTTTTTGCGGCCGCATGGAAAAACGACAGAGACGCGACACATTCCGGCCTGTTTGACACGACAAATGACAAGATCATGGGTATTTGGTGAAAACCAGGTACCCATGTTTTTTTTGCTTCGAGATCGAGGTCAATTCAGGCATTGTAAAAGAAAAAACATCAAAGAGGTGAACATCACTCAAACAATCAGGAACAGGAGGATTTGACTTGAGCATATACGGCTACATCCGTGTCAGCAGCCGGGATCAGAATGAAGATCGGCAGTCGATTGCCTTAAAAGAGGTCGGTGTGCCGGAGCGAAACATCTATCTGGACAAGCAATCCGGAAAGGACTTCAACCGTCCGCAGTATAAGAAATTACTGCGAAAAATGAAAAAGGACGACTTGCTCTACATCAAAAGCATCGATCGTCTGGGCAGAAATTACGAGGAAATTCAGAATCAGTGGCGGCTGCTGACCAGGGAAAAGGGCGTCGATATCGTCGTTCTCGATATGCCACTTTTAGACACACGGCGCGGCAAAGACCTGATGGGGACTTTTCTATCGGATATTGTGTTGCAGGTGCTGTCCTTTGTGGCAGAAAATGAGCGAACCAATATCCGCCAGCGGCAGGCCG
>CAZEUG010000029.1:0-23115 GCA_964515055.1 uncultured Oscillospiraceae bacterium
GATTCCGACCGGTATGAAATCCACTATGAGCTTCCACTGAATGAAATCATCTATGACTTCTTTGACGCGCTGAAATCCCGGACGAAGGGCTATGCATCGCTGGACTATGAGCTGCTGGGCTATCGGGAATCGAAGCTCATCAAGCTGGATATCCTGCTGAACGGCGAACCGGTGGACGCGCTGTCCTTCATCGTCCACGCCGACAACGCCTATCCGCGTGCGCGGCGCATTGTGGAAAAGCTGAAGGACAACATCGACCGCCAGATGTTCGAAATTCCGGTGCAGGCGGCCGTCGGCGGGAAGATCATTGCCCGCGAAACCGTCAAGGCACTCCGGAAGGACGTCCTGGCGAAGTGCTATGGCGGCGACATCACGCGAAAGAAGAAGCTGCTGGAAAAGCAGAAAGAGGGCAAAAAGAAGATGCGCAGCATCGGCAGCGTGAACCTGACCCATGAAGCCTTCATGGCGGTGCTGAAATTCGATGAATAAAACGCTGGGGCTGTATGTCCACATTCCGTTCTGCCGCTCCAAATGCGCGTACTGCGATTTCTACTCCCTGCCGTCCGCTGCGGCTGCGGCACAGGCGGCCTATGTGGATGCGCTGGAAGCGACAGCGCGGAAAATGGAACCGCTGGCGGCGGGTGAAACGATCACCAGTGTCTATCTGGGCGGCGGCACACCGAGTGTGCTGGAGCCGGAGCTTTTTTGCCGGGTGATGGCGATGACACGGCGGTTTCAGGTCGCACCGTCTGCGGAAATCACGGCGGAGGCCAACCCGACGCCGCTGCCGCCGACGCGGATGGCGATCTGGCATGAGGCCGGCATCAACCGCGTTTCGATCGGGATGCAGTCGGCGGTGGAGGCAGAGCTGCGCGCCGTCGGCCGACGCCACACGCTGGCAGATGTCGAGGCGGCGGTGCGCTCGGCGCGTTCGGCGGGCATCCGGAACATCAGTCTGGATCTGATGCTGGGGCTGCCGGGGCAGACATCAGCCAGTGTGCGAGCCTCACTGGACGCGGCGCTGTCGCTGGAGCCGGAGCATCTGTCGCTCTACTGCCTGAAGCTGGAGGACAACACGCCGCTGGCCAGACAGGTGGAGAGCGGGCGGGTCTGTCTGCCGGAGGACGATCAGACGGCGGACTGCTATCTCGAATGCTGCGAGCGGCTCCGTGCAGCCGGGCTGGCGCAGTATGAAATATCCAACTTTGCACAGCCGGGCAGGGAGTCCCGGCACAACCTCCGCTATTGGCAGCGGGGCGAGTATCTGGGCATCGGCGCGGCGGCGCACTCCTTCCTGAACGGGGTGCGGCGGTTTTTCCCGGCCGATCTCCAGATGTTTCAGCGCCAGGCACACGCCCCCACGCTCGGCTGGGTCGAGGATGAACCGGTGAACCCGGCAGAAGAGACGCTGATGCTTTCACTGCGGACAACAGCCGGGTGCTGCATGGCGGAGCTCTCCCGCCTGGCCGGTGAGGCATCGGCAGCGGCGGTCGGCCAGGCGCTGGAACAGCTGATTCCGACCGGGCTGGCTGTTCGAACCGCAGACGGATATGCGCTGACGCCGCCGGGGATGCTCGTTTCCAATTCCATTCTGTCCGACCTGTTCCTGCGGATGGAGCCGTCGGACGAAGCGACAGCCAACAAACGATCCATATTATAAAAGGAGAAGAATTATGCGCGCAGTCATTACCGTGATCGGCAAGGATGCCGTGGGCATCATTGCGGAGGTTTCCAACGTCCTGAAAAAACGGTCGGTCAACATCGTGGACATCACACAGTCCGTTCTGCAGGAGCTGTTTGCCATGATCATGCTTGTGGACATCACGGCGCTGAATGTCGATTTCAGCGACCTGTCGGATGAGCTTACAGCGCTGGGCAAGACGCTCGGACTGGATATCCGCGTGATGCATGAGGAGATTTTCAACTCCATGCACCGGATATGAGTGCGGAGGAGCCGGAACGGATATGCTGAACAGCTTTGATATTCTTGAAACCATCCAGATGATCTCCGATGAGCATCTGGACATCCGCACCATCACGATGGGCATTTCACTGGAGGACTGCGCGGCAGAGCACGTCAGCCGCTGCGCGGAAAAAATCTACGACAAGATCACGCATCGGGCGGAGCACCTGGTGGAGGTCGGCAACCGCATCGAGAAGGAATACGGCATCCCGGTCATCAACAAGCGGATTTCCGTCACGCCGATTGCAATTGTGGCGGCTGCGTGCGAGGAAGCCGACTATACACCGCTGGCGCAGGCACTCGATCGTGCGGCGCAGGCGGTCGGCATCAACTTCATCGGCGGCTTTTCGGCGCTGGTACACAAGGGCATGACGGTGTCGGACAACCGCCTGCTGGATTCCATTCCGTCCGCGCTGGCCGCGACGGAGCGGGTCTGCTCGTCGGTCAATGTGGCGACGACACGCGCCGGAATCAATATGGACGCGGTGGCGCGAATGGGGCAGATCATGAAGGAAACAGCGTACCTCACGCGGGAAAGCGATTCCTTCGGCTGCGCGAAGCTGGTCGTTTTCGCCAACAGCCCGGAGGATAACCCATTCATGGCGGGCGCTTATCACGGCGTGGGCGAGGCGGAATGCGCCATCAACGTCGGTGTGTCCGGGCCGGGCGTGGTTCGTGCGGCGATTGAGCGGCACGGCGCGATGAATTTGACGGAGCTGGCCGACGTCATCAAAAAGACAGCGTTCAAGATCACGCGGGTCGGCCAGCTGGTGGCCTGGGAAGCGTCGCGGCGGCTCGACGCGAATTTCGGCATCGTCGATCTGTCGCTGGCACCGACACCGGCGGTCGGCGATTCCGTTGCGCGGATTCTTGAGGCGATGGGGCTGGAAACGTGCGGCTGCCACGGGACAACGGCCTGCCTGGCGATGCTGAATGATGCGGTCAAAAAGGGCGGTGTGATGGCGTCCTCCCATGTCGGTGGACTGTCCGGCGCATTCATCCCGGTCAGCGAGGACATGGGCATGGTGGAAGCGGCACAGAAGGGCGTCCTGACACTGGATAAGCTGGAAGCCATGACCGCCGTCTGCTCGGTCGGGCTGGATATGATTGCCGTTCCGGGCGATACGTCGGCGGAGGTGCTGTCCGCGATCATCGCGGATGAAATCGCCATCGGCGTCATCAACAATAAGACAACCGCCGTCCGACTGATTCCCGTCTACGGCAAAACGGTCGGGGACAGCATTTCCTTCGGCGGCCTCTGGGGTGAAGCGCCGATTATGCCGGTGCACGGGGAATCCCCGGCGGTCTTTATTCAGCGCGGCGGCCGCATCCCGGCTCCGATTCACAGCCAGCGGAACTGACCGCAGTACCCCGCAGCAGGGGGGCGCGCCTGAAAATGCGGATGGGATGCAGTGAAAGCCAAGCGGCGCACAGGGCAGCGCGCTGCTTCTGCCTGTTGATGATCCAGGCAACAAAAAAATGAGTCTGAGGTGTTTGATATGGTCAACGCAAATCATTTTCGCGGTGCATCGGACAGTGACGTGCTGGAGCAGGCCATTTGCAGCCGCACGGCAGACGGGATTGTCGTCATTCCACCGCGGGATTCCGAGACGGAGCCGGAACGGACGGTCTGGCTGCTCGATCGCGCCATTCTCCTGCCGGAACATACGACTGTGATTCTGCAGAACTGCACCCTGCAGCTGTCTGACCGCTGCCGGGACAACTTCTTCCGCACGGCCAACTGCGGCCTTGGGATTGCGGACCCGGCGAAAATCGCCGACGTGCATATCCACGGTGAGGGGGTCTGCACGCTGCTGGGCGCGGAGCATCCGCGTGCAACCGGTGACGGCTCCAAAATTCTGGCCTGTCCATGCCCCAAAAAGCGGGAAGACCTGCTGCGCCTGGCCGACTGGATCCCGGAGGAACGCCGCCAATCCGGCAAGCTGACCTTCTGGGACGAGCATGACCATTCCTACGGCACGGATGCGGGCAACCCGGACGAATCGCAATACGGCGACTGGCGCGGCATCGGCATCCTGTTTGCCAATGTGGAGCGCTTCTCCATCCGGAATCTGCGGATTGTCGAATCGCACGGATGGGGCATTTCGCTGGAAGCCTGTGCCTGTGGCCGCGTGGAGCAGATCGACTTTGATGCAAAAATGGAGCGCAAAATTGACGGAATGTTCCAGAATACGGAAAATCAGGACGGAATCGACCTGCGAAACGGCTGCCACGATATCGTGCTGTCGGACATCACCGGCGGCACGGGGGACGACCTGATCGCGCTGACGGCCATCGCAGACCCGGACTTCCTGCCGGGCGGCAGCCTCCGCACCACCCATGTCATGCACAATGACTGGTCGCGCCGGGAGCGGGACATCCATGACATCGTCATCCGCAACGTCATCGGCCGCTGCCAGAGCGGCATCTGCAACATCATCCGCCTGCTGCCTGCCGAAGCACAGATTCGGAATGTGATCATTGACGGCGTCATCGACAATTCGCCGGAGGGCTTCCGCGCCGGCTCTGTGCTGCTGCTCGGCGAGGGCGACGGCGCCTACGGCTGCAATCGGCCGGAATCCATCCGCTACCTCACGGTTTCCAACGTGATCTCCGCCTGCCGCTGCGCGGTGAATGTGCCGGGCTATGTCTGCGATTCGGTCTTTTCCAATATCGTGAACAAAAACGACCGGCCCGTTTTTGAAGTCCACCGCGCAAACGGCCTGCAAAACGTCTCCATGAGCAACATCCAGACGCAGGGGAAGGAACTGGTTCGCCAACACGCCTGACGCACGGCACTGCTGCAAAACAAACAGCGGGAGCGAGCCCTGTGGTCGGAAGCTTCGCTCCTGAAAAAAATCCGGGCGATTTCGAAAAAAATGACAAAAGGGGCTTGACAAACCGCCCGACGTGTGGTAAAATATTGAGGTCTGAAGGGCAAATGCCCTGAAAGATCTGCGGATGTGGCGGAATTGGCAGACGCGCTAGATTCAGGTTCTAGTGAAAGCAATTTCATGTGGGTTCAAGTCCCGTCATCCGCACCAGTCGTCGCAAGCGATATGAGCTTGCGACGACTTTTTTTGTGTTCCAAAATCCCCCCTGCGCCCACGCCGCACATCCTCAAAAAGCTCCCTCTGACGATGAAAGGGAAAGGATTTCTGTTTTCTGTGGAGCATCTACGAAAACACGACAGTTCACGCAACACCCCCAACAGCGCATCATACCACCTGAGCGCGATCCTTTTTTGACAGACGGAGCGGGCGGTCATTCCGAAGAATGGCCGCCCGCTGTTTTGATGGTTTCTTTACTTTTCGTGGAAAAACTCAATCAGTTCGCCGTCAAATCCGCGGACAAACGCAATGCGCGCCGAAATTTGTGGCTGCCCGTCACTGCCGAGCAATGCATCGGACGGTGCGCGGTAATCATCGGCACCGGCGGCGCGAGCGGCAGCATAGGCCGCATCGACGTCATCGGCCTTCAGCGCGACGTGCCAGAAGCAGCCCTCCGGCTGTTCCGACGAACCGCCCGCAAACAGCTCCAGACAGCCGCCGTCACCGAAGTTCAGCAGTGCGACGTGCTTATCGCCTTCGCCCCATGAGGTGCGAAGCTCGAAGCCGAGGGTCTCGGTGTAGAATCGAAAGCTCTTGTCAAAATCGCGGACGCGGAGTGCCAGATGGTGGAAGCCGCAGCCGGCTATGCGTGAATTGCTCATATTATTTCCTCCCTGAAGGTTTGAATGAATCGGTTAGGCGCGGGGTGCGCGGTCGATGCGGTGCAGATGCTCCGGATTCGGCACGGCCTCCGCCGTGATCTGGCCGTTCTGCGCCGTCAGCAGACCGCCGACATATACATCGCCGTCTTTCGTCGGCACAGCGGGAATGGACAGCACTGCCGTCGGGAAATTGGCATCGCGCTTTCCGGGGGTGTGCGGCGGGATGTGGTAGGCGTGGTGCATATGCCCGGACAGCAGCAGGTGGAGATCCATCCGGTTCAAAAGCGCCACCCAGTGGTCGTAGATGTCAGAGGCGGTGTCGAACGGCGCGGGCATCTTCTCCGTGATCGGGACGTGGCAAAAGGCCACCCGGTACAAAACGCCCGGTGCATGAAACTCCTGCTCGGCGTTGGCCAGAACGGATTCCAGAAACGCGGTCTCACGGCGGCGGAACGTATCGCAGAGGACAACGCCGCCGTATTCCACGTGGTCATCCCGCTTGTCCTCGCCGCAGTCGAGCACCAGCCCCCAGAGCGGCCCCTGACGGAAGGTGAAAAAGGTCTCCCGGCGGCCATTGCGGCAGACGGTCGGGACATAGTCCGGCAGACGCCGTGCGGCCTGACCACGGGTATCATGATTGCCGCGGGCATGAATCACCGGGCGCTCCCCGTGAACCGCATCGGCCGACAGGCGAAAGAGCGTATCGAACCGATCTGCCGTGGCGCTGTGCTCGTTGATATCGCCGTTCAAAAGCAGCAGGTCGCAGCCGCCAACGGATGCAAAGGTTTTCAGCGGCGATTCCTCGCGGGCGTGTGTGTCCGCAAACTGAAAGAGGCGGAAGGAATCCCCGACAACCGGGTAAAACGGATAGGTTTTCCGCACCTTTTCCACGCCGACAGAGCGGTATGGACGGATTTCCTCATATTCATGGAACACAACGGTGTATTGTCCGACACGGTTGAGCAGCGCGCCGGAGACCGGAATCTTGTGGACACAGCCAAACTGCAAAAGGCCGCACTCCTCGTCTGTGAACCGCTCTCCGTCGATTTCAATCCAGCCAATGCCCTCCGTGGCCGTCAGAAAAACGATCTGATAATCGTGACCAATGGCAAAAACAGTGGGGTCAAACCGCAAAACGGAATCCTGCATACCCGACACCTCCGATGACTGAGCTTCTGTCAGTATTATACCTGCTTTTGCCGCCGGTGTCAAGCAACTGGATGAAAATAAAAATACTGAAAAAAAGAAACAACCTTCTTGATAAAAGGAAAAAAATATGATATGATATAAGTACACAAACGAATCTTAGATAAGGGAACAAAAAAACGGCGGGAAAGGGGTGCGCACCATGTGGCCGAATCGAATCGCCTTGCTTTGAAGAAAACGGGTTGTCTGCGGACAGCCCGACCGGAAAAAATCAAGCAGAGAAAGGAGAAATGATATGAAGAAGACAAGTGTGCGAGTTTGGATGCTCTGTCTGGCGATGGTGCTGCTGCTGTCTGCGTGTGGATCGGTGACACAGCCAACGGAAACGACCCCGGTTCCGGCATTGACCACGACGGCTTCACCCGAAACGACTGCGGAGCCGACCGTTGGATCCGCGACAACGGAGCCGACCTCGGCAGCACCGGTGACTGACCCCGTGCCGGAAACAACGAAAACGCGGTTGGAAAAGACAAGTGAAATCCTCAGGGAGCATATTCTGCTTCCCTACAATGCGGCAGAGGACTGGGAGCTGATTGCGGCCTTCGGCAAAATCATGCTGGCCTATAACGAAATGCTGACGCCGGAGGAGACGTCGGGCGCACTGATGGATTCGAAGGTTCTTGCAGTCGAGGATCCATGGATTGATTCGCATGACGGAGAAGTGTATCTGTATGCGGGCGTGGAGTACGCCGTGAAGCTGTATCCGGGCGGTGCATGGTCCGGAAGCTACGTGGACGGCACCGGAGAGTACGAGGGCTGGATCATCTGGGGAGGTATCTGGCAGTTCCGCCTGGAGGATGAAAGCTGGCACTTTTTAAGCGCGATAACCGGCGGAATCGTCCCGCCGGAAGGACTCACCTGGCACGAGGTTCCGTAACGCCCTAAAACAATCGCAAAACAGACCGGCAGGCACTCTTTTGTGCCTGCCGGTTTTTTGTGTGCAGGGGGTCAGACGGAGGCGTCAGCGACGCCGAGCAGACGAAGGCCGTTGGCGGAGAGGATTTTTTCGGTCAAATCCTCCGGCAGGCGGAGCGACAGCAGATATCGGAGCGAATCGGCCGGGTCAGACCAGGGCAGGTCGCTGGCGAACAGGAGGCGGTCGCTGTCGTGCGCGAGGAGCATCCGCCGCATTTGCGCGGGTGCCAGCGCAAACAGGGAGGCCAGGGACGTATCCAGCCAGACGGGGCGGCCGATCAGAAAGCGTTCGACATCGTCCCAGCAGCAGGCGCCGCCGACGTGTGCCGCCACGAGCTTCAGGCGGGGAAAGCGCTCCAAAACGCGTGCAATGCGCTCCGGCGAGGCGTGCATGAAGGTTGGGGAGACGTAGTCAAAGCCGGCGTGTGTGACGACGAACAGGTTCTGCTCGATGCAGCATTCGAAGATCGACGAAAAGCGCGGGTCGTCAATCGGGGTGTGTACATAGTCGGGGTGGATTTTGATGCCGGGGATGCCGGCGGCTGCGAGGTCGGACAGGACGGCGCGGATGGTCGATTCGCTGCTCTCCGGATGAATGGAGCCGAGCGCGTACAGGCGGGGATTCCGGTTGGTTTCCAGAGCGAAGCGGTTGACATTGGTGGTTTGGCGGTCGTTGGTGGCGATGTTCAGAACGACAGCGCGGTCGATTCCGGCTTCGTCCATTTTTCGGAGGGTGCCGGAGACGGTGCCGTCGGAATGCGTCCGGATGTTGGCAGTGGCGGAAAGCGAGGCCAGCGCACGGGGTGCGAGTGCATCCGGGAAACAGTGCGTATGAAAATCGAGAATCATGAAAAAAGCTCCCTGAAGCCGCCGACAGGAGCGGAGTGCGCCGACGGAAATTTTCTGTATATTATAGCATAACGCTGTGAAAAAATCCAGAAGTCCGGCGAGAAAACGAAATCTGTCAAAAAAACCGGCCATTTGAGCGGGGATTCCGTCAAAACGCGCCTTTACAAAGACGATGCAGCGTGCTATAATATGGAACTGGTGCCCTGACCGGGTGAATCGGTCGGGCGAAAACAGAAAAGAGGATGAAATCATATGCAATCACTGATGAGCATCGCCGTCGCGCTGATGGCGGGGCTTTTGCTTTCCCGCGTGGTCAAGGTGTTGAAGCTCCCGGCGGTCACGGGGTATCTGATCGCGGGGATTCTGGTTGGCCCGTATTGTCTGGGGCGGCTGGGCGTGCCGGGGCTCGGCTTCACCAGTATGTCGGAGCTGAAGACGCTGGATGCGATTTCGCAGGTGGCGCTCGGCTTCATCGCCTTCGCAATCGGCAACGAATTCCGCCTGAAACAGCTGAAGCAGACCGGACGGCAGGCGACTGTGATTGCGTTTACGCAGGCACTGGCGGCGACACTGATGGTTGATCTGGTGCTGATCGGCGTTCACTTCCTGGTCGGCGACAAGCTGCCGATTCCGGCGGCGATTACCCTGGGTGCCATCGCAACGGCCACGGCACCGGCGGCGACGCTGATGGTCGTGCGGCAGTATAAGGCGCGGGGCAAGCTGACAGATATCCTCCTGCCGATCGTTGCACTGGACGACGCCATCGGGCTGGCGGTGTTCGCCGTTTCCTTCGGGATTGCGCGTGCGCTGCTGGACGGTGAATTCAGCCTGACGGCCATTCTGGTGGAGCCGCTGCTGGAAATCGTTCTGTCCGTGGCGCTGGGCTTTGTCATGGGGCTGATCTTCACCTGGTTTGAACGCTGGTTCCATTCCAACAGCAAGCGCCTCTGCCTCTCCGTCACCTTTGTCATTCTGACCGTTGCGCTGTCCATGCTGGAATTTGACATCGGCGGCATTCACATCGGCTTTTCCTCGCTGCTGGTCTGCATGATGCTGGGCTCTGTGTTCTGCAACATCTGCGACTTTTCCGAAGAGCTGATGGGGCGAACCGATAAATGGACGGCTCCGGTGTTTGTCCTGTTCTTTGTCCTGAGCGGCGCGGAGCTGGAGCTGAGCGTTTTCACCGATCTCGCCATTGTCGGGGTTGGCGTCGCCTACATCGTGGCGCGGTCGGTCGGCAAATGCGCCGGTGCCTGGGGCGGTGCGAAAGCCATGAAATGCGAACCGAACATCGTCAGGTATCTGGGCATCACGCTGCTGCCGCAGGCGGGCGTTGCGCTCGGTATGTCGCTGACGGCGGCCAATACGCTCGGCGCGGAGGGTGCGCTGATCCGCAACGTCTCCCTGTTTGCCGTGCTGATCTATGAGCTGGTCGGCCCGCTGCTGACGAAGATCGCGCTGACCCGCGCCGGTGAAATCGTACCGGGTGCAACCGATGCGCGTGTCGCCGATTCGGACGAGGATGACGAATAACCGCGGCGAAGGGGTACCTGCCTGCGGAAACAATCAAAAATGCAATCCCTCCGGTGCGGTGAAGCCGCGCCGGAGGGATTCGTGTTTGTGTGACATTACCTTCACCCACCGCCACCCGCCTCACCCACCGCCACCCGCCTCACCCACCGCCACCCGCCTCACCCACCGCCACCCGCCTCACCCGATCGCCCTGGCTCCCCCCCCTCTGGGGGCTGTCACCGGAGGTGACTGAGAGGGCAACAGCAGTCAGGGGTGGCGCACTCAGACAACGCACACTCGTAGCCGACCGACATCAGAAAAACCACCAAAGCACCCCATTGTCAGCGGGCGCTCTGGTGGTTTGCGTTTTGTGCAGCTGGGTGGAATGGCCGAATCAGTCGAAGACTTCAAAACCGGCGAAGGAGAAGGCGGGGATATCGCAATCGAAGTGAACCTGACGGCCATCGATATGGCCGGACGCATTCCAGAATTCCACGCGCTGGCCGGGGCGGTCGAGTGTCACGGTGGGCGTCAGTACGGCATCAGGGAAGAGGTTCCACAGCCCGACGGACATGGAATGTGCGCCGCGCCTGCAGAGCAGATACAGATCGGGATTTTTGGGACAGGATGCCGGAATCGGTTGGCGGCCAAGCCATTCGATCGTTTGAATCAGCTGGCTCTGGCGGTAGTAGCTGCGCTGAAACCGGGCATTGGACACCGCCTCAGCGGCGCGGAAGCCGAGCACCAGAACGCGCAGCCCGGCGGCATTTTCGTAGCGGTAGGCCGATGGGGTACGCGTCTGACCGACAAACCAGGAGAGCGTCTCCGCACCGGGCTTCGCGGTTAACGCGGCCAGACCGTCACGGCTGCCGAGCGGCACGACATCGGTTTCTGTCGCGGACGATTCCTGCACAGCCATCTCTGCACCGGGGTTGACGGCGAACGCTTCCGTGGCCGGTGTTTCCAACAGCGGCGCGGCGGCGGCCAGGCCGACATCCAGTCCGCGCGACTCCAGCATGGCGGCTGCATCGGCATCCAGCAGCAGACCCTTCGGCAGCGCGGAGAGATCGAGATGCCGGGCGTTTTCGCCGAATACCACCTGGACATCGGCAGCGCCGTAGGCGATCGGAATGGAATTGTTGGTCAGGAGCTGCTGCTCCGGCTGAAGGAAATGGCTGCGCCGGTAATCGCAGTCCAGCTCTCTTTTGGGATTCTGAAGCACGCAGTGCATCAGCTTTTTCATCGTGCAGGCAACGCCGACGCCGACATCCGATTTCCCTGCAAACCGGCGGGAAATTTCTTCGGCCACGGCGCGATTGCGCGCTGCGCGATCGGCATAGCCCGTCTCGTAGCGCGGGAGGGAGCAGTAGTCCACGCCGTATTTCAGGATGCCGCCGATGCGGCCGTCGGCGCGGAGGATGGTATCGAACGCTTCCAGATAGGCGGCAGGCACAAAGCTGCGCGGGCGCGGATAAACATCGCCCTCCGCCATCAGCTCCAGCCCCGCATCGGCGCACCAGAAGCCCTGCATCCGCTCCAGCTCGGCGACATAGGCCAGCCGATCAGCGGGTGGTGCCCAGCAGGTCGGCCAGTAGGCCGCGCCGATCAGGCGGAGAAACGGCCGCGTCTGACCGGCCAGAATGTGCGCCAGCTCAATGGAATCGACGCCGTCCCCGTCCCACACGGTGCAGCAGGCGCACGCACCCAGACGGATGGCGGGGTTCACACTGTCCACGGCGGCGCGCAGCTGCCGTGCAAAGCCGCGGAGCGTGTCGCCCATGCAATCGTAAAACACCTGACGATAGCGGTTTGGCTCGCCGGAAAATGCGCGGGTCAGCACGTCCTCCGGTGCAATTGCCTCGCCCAGACGGCGGCGGTATTCCGCCATGTGGCGGTCGCAGATGCAGCCGCAGTCGGCGCGGGTGCCGAGTCGGAAATCGTCATCCAGCATGATCATACGGGCACCGGCGGCAGCGATGCCGCGCACCTGCCGACAGATGGCAGCCGAAAAATCCGGGTCGAGCGGACAGAACGAGTCCTCGCCGCAGATGCGGCCATGGAGCCCGACCAGATGGGTAAAGTTGCGGGCGGTATCGCCCTGCACGCCGGTCAGCGGCCCGCCGTGACCGATGCTGCTGAGCCAGACACCGACCTCCAGCCCGGCTGATTCATAAAAGGGAATGGCTTCAGCCAGCTGTTCCAGCTCCCGGCGGTTTGCTGCCTCACTGTTCAAGCCGCGTGAAACGCACAGAAACACACGGGAAGCACCCAGACGCTGCACCTCGCGGAGGCTCTCCTCCGGGTGATCCCAAAACCGCACCAGCGGGACGGAAATTGGATAGGAATGCATGAAAAACGCCTCCTTCGAAGCTGAAGATGGACATTAGAAGCGGAAATAGAGGAAGGGGTTGTAGGTGGAATCGACGAGATAGGCGGTGGAAACGAGCAGCCCGGCCAGCATGAGTATGGGTGCCAGCCAGTCGCGCACCCGCTCCGGAATGCGGCGGTACAGCCGGGCGCAGAGCGGCGTCGAGCCGATGATCAAAAGGACGAGCAGAACCGCATAGGAGCGCAGATCGTACAGCGCGGCGCTGTTGGTCAGGGCGTGACCGCCGAAAAAGACGCCGAGATAGGCGCGGAGCTGGCCGAAATCCTCAATGGCAAAAATAGCCCAGCTCAGCATGACGAGCAGCATGGCGTAGAGATGGCTGAAAAAGGCGGGGATTTTTTGCAGCCAGCGGAGCAGAAACGCCTTTTCGAGCATCAGCAGCACGGCAAAATAAGCGCCCCAGAGCAGGAAATTCCAGCTGGCGCCGTGCCAGAGGCCGGTCAGCAGCCAGACGATGGCGATGTTCCGGTAATGCTTCCAACACGCCACGCGGTTGCCGCCCAGCGGGATATAGACGTAGTCGCGGAACCAGGAGGAGAGTGAAATATGCCAGCGCCGCCAGAAATCGGTGATGCTTTTGGCGAGATAGGGATAATTGAAGTTTTCCAGAAATTCGAAACCGAGCATCCGCCCAAGCCCGACGGCCATGTCGGAATACCCGGAAAAATCGAAATAAATCTGGAACGTGAAGGCGGCGATGCCGAGCAGTCCGCCCAAAACGCTCAGCTCCGATGTGGGGGTGGCGATGACGGAATCCCACAGGCGGCCGATGCTGTTGGCGAGCAGCACCTTTTTGCAGAGCCCAACGGTGAACCGCAGCGCACCGGACGAGAACTTTTCGAGCGAATGCGTGCGGAAGTTGAGCTGATCGGCCACGTCCTTATACCGGATGATCGGCCCGGCGATCAGCTGCGGGTACAGCGTGACAAACGCGCCGAAGCGCACATAGCTGCGCTGCATCTCCGCATCGGAGCGGTAGACGTCGATCGGATAGGTCATGGCCTGGAAGGTGTAGAAAGAAATCCCGATGGGCAGCCCCAGGCCGAGAATCGGCAGGGAAATCCCGGTCAGAGCGGTGAAGCTGGCAGCCAAAAAGTCATAGTACTTGAAGAAGACGAGCAGCGCCAGATTGATGACGGTTGACCACAGCACCACGCGCCGAGCCGTTCGGTCGCGGCTGCGATATTTTTCCACCAGACGCCCGGCGGCGTAGTTGAGGGTGATGGAAAAGAGCATCAGCAGGATGTAGATGGGTTCGCCCCAACCGTAAAAGACCAGACTGACGAAAAACAGGATGAAATTCCGCCAGCTGCGCGGCACGATGTAGTAGATCAGCAGCGTGATGGGCAGATAGAGAAACAGGAACGGAAGACTGGAAAAAACCATGGAGAAAAATCCTTTCGGATCAGAATTTCAAAGAACCGGCGCAGGTCAGCAGTCCTGCGTGAAGACGTCGCGGATGGCCTCATAGGCCGGCTTCCGGCTGCCATCTACGCGGGTAATGCCCCAGGCCGTTTCGCAGGGGCAGTCCTCTGCGCCACAGTTGCCGCAGTAGGGGCTGTCCTGCCAGCAGTACAGGATGGCACCGGCCAGATGCTCATTTTCGAGCAGCATGGGCAGCAGCTCCCGGTAAAACGCGGCCTGACCCTCCTCGGTATGCGGCAGCGTGCCGTGAGAGAACCATTTTTTCAGCAGATGCTCCCAACCGCTGCAAATGAAGCTCTCCAGATCCTCCGGCGCACATGACTTTGCCTCTCTCTGAAGTGGTTTGGGCAGCGTCTGAATGTATTCATCGGCGCGGCGCACGGCATCATCCAGATCGGCAAACCCGCGCGCATTCAGATAGTCACGGATTTCACCGTCCGGATCCACCACCTGACCGCCGACGGAGGCAAAGCCGAACTCCATCAGGATGACCGGCGTATGGTCGGCTTCCTCGTACAGCTCGTCAATTCTGCGGATGTAATCTGCGGGGCCACCGTCGCCCCAGCTCCCGGCATAGAGATCCAGCCCGATGTAGTCGCTGCGGCCGGCCTCCTGCTCCACGCGGGGACGATACCCGCTGTTGTGTCCGACAATGCCGTCCGGGTCGCCGCGGCGGACGCCACGGGTGCAGGCGATCAGAAAATCAGTCGCCTCGTTGTCGGTCAGCGGTGCGCGGAAGCCGATGACCCACATTTCATTCGTGATCTGCCAGCAGCCGACCGCGCCGCGCAGCGCCTCTGCAATGCGCATACAGACCTCCTCGGCGGCAGCCAGTCCCTCCGGCGTGCGCGGGTCAATGCCGTTTGCAAGAAAGGCTCTGGGATATGGCGTGATGCCGATGGTGCGGATGCCGCGTGCGGCGTAGGACTCACACGTTGCCTTGTAGTTCAGAAAGGCCTGCGTCCATGTGCCGTCGACGTTGAACGGATAGGGAATGTCGAACCGGATCCATTGCAGCCCGGCCTCCAGAAGCCCGTCTATTTCGCCACGCGGATGGCAGATCCCCTTCAGAAACCCGCCGGTTCGGCGGTAGATGTTATCCAGCTGAGAATGGGTGGAAGAATTCGACATGAAAAACAAGCTCCTTTCTTTTGAAAACGAAGAATTTTATGAGAATTGATGGTCAAATTCGGCGATCCAGCCGCCCAGACCAGGTTTCCCGGAAGGCGGCAAAGCGGTTCTCCTCGAGCGCCTGACGAATCTGCGCCATGAGATCGTTATAGAACCAGAGGTTGTGCATGACGCAGAGGCGCAGACCGAGTACCTCACCGGCGCGCAGCAGGTGGCGGAGATAGGCACGGGAATAGCGCGTACAGACCGGGCAGCCGCACTGCTCGTCAATCGGGCGGGGGTCGTCTGCGTATTGCAGGTTGTTGAGGTTGATGCGGCCGTTGCGCGTGTGCAGATGGCCGTGCCGGGCGTTGCGCGCCGGCATGACGCAGTCGAAGAAATCGACGCCGCGCCAGACGCCTTCAATGATATTGGAAGGGGTGCCGACGCCCATCAGATAGCGCGGACGGTCGGTCGGCATATGCGGCGTGACCGCGTCGATGATGCGGTACATATCATCGGTCGATTCGCCGACGGCCAGTCCGCCGATGGCGTAGCCCGGCAGCTCCAGCGCAGCGATGGCCTTCATGTGCGCCACGCGGAGCTCCTCCGAAATACCGCCCTGATTGATGCCCCAGAGCATCTGACCGGGGTTGACGGCGTCGCCGGTGCGCTGAATGCGCTCCAGCTCATCCCGGCAGCGCGCCAGCCAGCGGACGGTTCGCTCACAGGAACGGCGGACATACTCGTCCGGGGACGGATTCGCAATGCACTCGTCAAACGCCATGGCGATGTCGCTGCCGAGCGCGGACTGGATGCGGATGCTCTCCTCCGGCCCCATAAAAATGCGGCGGCCGTCAATGTGCGAGGCGAAGGAGACGCCCTCCTCCGTGATTTTCCGGAGCGTGGCCAGGGAGAACACCTGAAAACCGCCGCTGTCCGTCAGAATCGGGCGCGACCAGTTCATGAATCCATGCAGCCCGCCGAGCGAACGGACGATCTCTTCGCCGGGGCGAAGATGGAGGTGGTAGGTATTGGAGAGCTCCACCTGGCAGCCGATCTGCTCCAGGTCTGCGGCGGCCAGACCGCCCTTGATGGCGGCCTGTGTGCCGACGTTCATAAAAACAGGTGTTTCAACAACCCCGTGTGCACAGGTAAAGCGACCGCGCCGGGCGCGGCCTTCTGTCTGCAAAACTTCAAACAAAATCGATTGCCTCCGAGCGTATATTTTAGAAAATCGGGTGAAAACCGGCGGCAGCCCGCAACAGTCCGCAGACGGCAAACCGGTTTTTGTTCTTCTGCCTTCAATTATATCATGATGCGGTTCGGTTGGCAAGCGCCAATTGACCGATTCTGAACAAACTGCAAATTTTGCAGGAGAACGGTTGCAATGGCGGGGGAAAGGGTGTACAATAACCGTATTCATCGGCGGCGGTTCTGCGCGCCGACTATGGAGGTCAGCATGGACAACGAAACAAATCAGGCGGCAACCCCGAAAATCAGCGCGGGAAAACGCTGCTGCGCGGCACTGGCACGCGGCGCATACTGGCTCTGGCTGACGCTGGTATCCGTCGGCACACTGGCCATCATCATCTATGCGCTGTTTTTGAAAACGCCGTTGATTTAAGCGCTGCTCAACGGTGCGCCGCGTGCCCCAAATGCGGTATGAAACGTGCGAACGGCCGGATGGCTCCGTGTGCGGAAGCAGTATAACGACCGGACGGACGTCAGCGAATATTTTGCATAACCAAAAACAGAGTCGTTCCACTTGGGAACGGCTCTGTTTTTTTGTGCATTCAGGGACGCTGCTCTGAACGTCCGCAAGCCGAACCGGCGAATTGACCGCGTCCGCGTCGAACGGCAGTCCACGCGCACACCGATTGCGATGTGTCAAACGTGGGGTATTGACAGAATACAAACGTTCTGATATAATGAAATCCACACGAAAGAGCATGGATTTCGGGAGGCGTTTGCAGATGGAGCGATTTGAGCTGGTATCTTCCTTTACACCGGCGGGGGATCAGCCGGAGGCGATTGACAAGCTCGTTCAGGGCATAGAAAACGGCCTCTCGGAGCAGACGCTGCTCGGCGTGACCGGGTCGGGGAAAACCTATACCATGGCGCAGATCATTCAGCGGGTGCAGAAGCCGACGCTGGTGCTGGCGCACAACAAGACGCTCGTCTCTCAGCTGTATTCGGAGTTCCGCGCCTTCTTCCCGCATAACGCCGTCGAATATTTTGTCTCGTATTTTGATTATTATAAGCCGGAATCCTATCTGCCGCAGTACGATATGTATATTGAAAAGAACTCGGAGCGCAACGAGGAAATCGACCGGCTGCGCCATTCGGCCACCTGTGCGCTGTTTGAGCGGAAGGATGTTATCATCGTCGCCAGCGTCTCCTGCATTTACGGTCTGGGCGACCCGGAGGACTACACTTCCATGGTGGTCTCTCTGCGGCCGGGGATGGAGATCGGGCATGATCAGCTGATTCGCCGCCTGATCGACATCCAGTACACGCGCAACGACCTGACGCTGACCCGCGGCACGTTTCGTGTGCGCGGCGATACGATTGAGATCATTCCGGCGTGGAGCGAGGAGACCATCGTCCGCGTAGAGCTGTTTGGCGATGAGGTGGAGCGCTTGAGTGAGATTCACGCGATCACCGGCAGCCGCCTGCGTGACCTGAACCACGTCATGATTTATCCGGCCTCTCACCACGCGACGTCGGACGAAAAGAAGCAGCGCGCCCTGAAGGAAATTGAGGCGGAAATGTGGGAGCGCGTGCAGTGGTTCGAGGCGCACGGCAAGCTGATCGAGGCACAGCGCATTCGCGAGCGGACGCTGAACGACCTGGAGCTGCTGGGGCAGATCGGCGTGTGCAGCGGCATCGAGAACTATTCGCGTATTTTCTCCAACCGCGCACCCGGCTCTGCGCCGTATACGCTGCTGGATTACTTCCCGAAGGATTATCTGATGCTGATTGATGAGTCGCACGTATCCGTGCCACAGGTGCGCGGGATGTACGCCGGAGACCGCGCACGGAAGGAAACGCTGGTGGAGTACGGCTTCCGCCTGCCCAGCGCACTGGACAACCGCCCACTGACGTTTGATGAATTCACAGGCAAGCAGAATCAGGTGATTTACGTCTCGGCGACGCCGGGCGAGTATGAGCGCGTCCGGAGCGGGCAGATTGTGGAGCAGGTGATTCGCCCGACCGGGCTGCTCGATCCGGAGGTTCTGGTTCGGCCGGTCGAGGGGCAGATTGATGACCTGATCGGGGAAATCAACCAGCGCACGGTGAAGAATGAGCGGGTGCTTGTGACCACGCTGACGAAGAAAATGGCCGAGGATCTGACATCGTATCTGGAGCAGGCCGGGATTCGCGTCCGATATCTGCACCACGACGTCCACACGATGGAGCGGATGGAGCTGCTGCGCGATTTGCGATTGGGCAAATTTGACGTGCTGGTGGGCATCAACCTGCTGCGGGAAGGGCTCGACCTGCCGGAGGTGTCGCTGGTGGCGGTGCTGGATGCGGACAAGGAGGGCTTTTTGCGGAGTGAAACCTCACTGATTCAGACGATCGGCCGTGCGGCGCGGAACGCGGAGGGCAAGGTCATTCTCTATGCCGACAAGGTTACGGACTCCATGGCCGGAGCCATCCGGGAGACGGAGCGGCGGCGCAGTCTGCAAATGGCGTTCAACGAGGCGCACGGAATCGTTCCGAAGACCGTCCGAAAGGATGTCCGCGACCTGATCGACATCGGGACACCGGCATCCGACAAATCGGCAGACAAATCGGCAGACAAAGCGGACAAGCCACTGACGGCCGAAGAAAAGGCGCAGGAAATTGAGCGCCTGAAGCGTCAAATGAAGGAAGCCGCCAAAAATCTGGAATATGAATACGCGGCGCTGCTCCGCGACCGGATTATTGAGCTGAACGGCGGAAAGGCATAAGAAATCGACATGGAACAGAAGAACGCAATCATCATTCGCGGTGCGAGGGAACACAACCTGAAAAACATCGACGTCACCATCCCACGGGACAAGCTGGTGGTGGTGACCGGGCTGAGCGGGTCCGGCAAATCGAGCCTGGCCTTTGATACAATTTATGCCGAGGGGCAGCGCCGCTATGTCGAGAGCCTGTCCTCCTATGCCCGGCAGTTCCTGGGGCAGATGGACAAGCCGGATATCGACTCGATTGAGGGGCTGTCTCCCGCCATTTCCATCGACCAGAAAACAACCTCACGCAATCCGCGTTCCACCGTCGGAACAGTGACGGAAATCTACGACTATCTGCGTTTGCTCTGGGCGAGAATCGGCCACCCGCACTGCCCCAAATGCGGCAAACCGATCGCCCAACAGACGATTGACCAGATCATTGACGCCGTTATGACGGAGGAGCCCGGTACACGGATTCAGATTCTGGCGCCGGTGATTCGCGGGCGAAAGGGCGAATACCAGAAGGTGTTCGAGGATGCGCGGAAGAGCGGCTATGTCCGTGTGCGCGTGGACGGCAGCCTGTATGACCTGTCAGAGGACATCACGCTGGAAAAAAATCGAAAGCACAACATTGAGATCGTTGTCGATCGCCTGGTCATGAAGGAGGGCGTGCGCCGCCGCCTGACGGATTCCGTTGAGATTGCCTCCGGACTGGCCGGCGGGCTGGTCATTGTCCTGGCCGGGGACACTGAAACGCTGTATTCGCAGAATTACGCCTGCGAGGACTGCGGCATCTCCATCGAGGAAATGACGCCGCGGATGTTTTCCTTCAACAACCCGTACGGCGCCTGTCCGGTCTGCGGCGGGCTGGGCGAGACGTATGTGGTGGATCCGGCGCGCATCATTCCGGATTCGTCCAAATCGATTCGGGAGGGTGCCATTGACGTCAACGGGTGGCGCTATACGGAGAAAACGACGCTGGCGTCGATCTATTTTGACGCGATCAGCGACGCCTACGGGATTCCGCTGGATGTGCCGGTGCGGGAGCTGAAGCCGGAGCAGCTGGACGTGTTTCTCTATGGGACGCAAGGGAAAAAGCTGAACCTGCACCAGCCGGAGGAGAGCGGCGGCGGCTGGCGTGCGGCGTTTGAGGGCGTGATTCCGAGCATCGAGCGCAGGAGCCGCGAAGCGGCCAGCGAAAGTATGCGCGAATACTATGAAAGCCTGATGTCGCCGGAGTGCTGCCGGGCGTGTCACGGAGATCGGCTGAAGCCGGAGGTGCTGGCCGTGACGGTGGGGGAGATGAACCTTGCGGAATACACCCGCCTGCCGATCAACGAGGCGATGGCGTTTTTCGACCGGTTGCAGCTGACGAAAACGGAAGCAATGATTGCAGAGCGCATCATCCGGGAAATCCGGGTGCGGCTGCAATTCCTGTCCGATGTGGGGCTGTCGTACCTGTCGCTGTCACGCGGCGCGGCCACGCTGTCCGGCGGCGAGAGCCAGCGGATTCGTCTGGCCACGCAGATCGGCTCCGCGCTGATCGGGGTCATGTACATTCTGGACGAGCCGAGCATTGGCCTGCATCAGCGCGATAATGCCAGGCTGATTGAGACGATGAAGCATCTGCGCGACCTCGGCAATACGCTGATTGTTGTGGAGCACGATGAGGAAACGATGCTGGCGGCGGATCATATCATCGACATCGGTCCGGGTGCCGGCGTGAACGGTGGTCAGGTGGTGGCCAGCGGGACAGCGGCGGAAATCATGGCGTGCGATGCGTCCATCACGGGGCAGTACCTGTCGCACAAAAAGTGCATTCCTGTGCCGAGGGTTCGCCGGGAAGGCAACGGCCATGCGCTGGTCGTCCGGGGTGCGCGGGCGCACAACCTGAAAAATATCACAGTCAGCTTCCCGCTGGGCAAGCTGATCTGCGTGACGGGCGTGTCCGGCTCCGGCAAATCGAGCCTGGTCAACGGGATTCTGCACAAGCGGCTGGCCGCAGAGCTGAACCACGCACGGACGCACGCAGAGGCGCATGACGCAGTGGACGGCATTGAGTTTCTCGACAAGGTCATCGAAATCGACCAGTCACCCATTGGGCGGACGCCGCGCTCCAACCCGGCAACGTATACCGGGCTGTTCAACGATATCCGCGAGATTTTTGCGGCAACGCCGGATGCGCGGGCACGCGGCTATGGCGCGGGGCGGTTTTCGTTCAATATCCGCGGCGGGCGCTGTGAGGCGTGCGCGGGGGATGGGCTTGTCCGGATTGAAATGCACTTCCTGCCGGATGTGTATGTGCCCTGCGAGGTCTGCAAGGGACACCGCTACAACCGGGAAACGCTGGAGGTTCACTATAAAAACAAGAGCATTTACGATGTGCTGGAAATGACTGTGGATGAAGCGCTGCCGTTTTTTGAAAATCTGCCGAAGCTGCGGAAAAAGCTGCAAACGCTGTCCGACGTCGGTCTGGGCTATGTGAAGCTGGGACAGCCCGCGACAACGCTGTCCGGCGGTGAGGCGCAGCGGGTGAAGCTGGCGACGGAGCTTTCGCGCCGCGCAACCGGCCGCACCCTGTATATCCTGGACGAGCCGACGACCGGCCTGCACGCCGCCGATGTCCACAAGCTGACGGATGTTCTGAACCGCCTGGCCGACAACGGGAACACCATCGTTGTCATTGAACACAACCTGGACGTCATCAAGACGGCGGACTATCTCATCGACCTGGGGCCGGAGGGCGGAGACGGCGGCGGCGAAATTGTCTGCACCGGGACGCCGGAGGAAGTTGCGCAGTGCGAACGCTCCTATACGGGGCAGTATCTGCGGCACGTGCTGGAAGCGGCACAGCCGGAGCAAAACGCATAAACCACCCCAAAAACAAAAGAGAGCCCCTGTCCCGCAAGAGAGGAAACGGGACAGGGGCTTTTTGCGCGGTCAGAAGACGAGAAAATCAGTCTTCGTAACCTTTCAGGATCACGATGTTGGTGCCGAACCATTTTTCGGAGATTTCAGCGGCCTTGCCGTTGTCGATCAGGGTTCCGATTGCTTCGGAGATTTTGGCGGCCAGCGCTTTGTCACCCTGGCGGCAGCCGATCGCATAGAAGTCATCGCCGAATTCGAAATCGCTGAACGTCATGGGCGTGGACATTTTGGTGTTTTTGTAATCTGCAAGCACCTGGTCAACGATGATGACGTCCACACGCCCGGCCTGCATATCCAGAATCGCTTCGTCATACGTCGGGTATTCGGTGATGTTGGCCTTGAAGGAGTCGTAATCGGCGTTGGCCATGACCATTTCCAGCGCGGCGCTGTCGCTCTGGATGCCGATCTTCAGGGAAGCCAGCTCGGCTGCGCTCTTGACGTTGATGGAGGCGTCGAGCGAGGCAATGCGGATGATGTTGTTCAGGTACTGGCTGGTAAGCGCCATCTGCTCCTGACGCTCTGCGGTGGCGGACATCCCGTTCCAGACACAGTCGATGCGCTTGGAGGAGAGCATCATTTCCTTGGCGTTCCAGGAGATCGCCTGGAATTCAATCTGAATGCCGAGGACTTCGCCGACGGCGTTGGCCAGGTCGATATCGAAGCCGACCAGCTCACCGGATTCGTCGCGGAAGCCCATCGGTGCGAAGGTGTCGTCCAGACCAATGATCAGCTTGCCGTTGCCCTGGATGTATTCCCAGGAGGTGTCAACGTCCGAAGCGTTGGGCGCTTCCGTGTTGGAGGGGTCGTCAGATGTGGAGTCGCAGGCGGTCATTGCACAGGCCAGCATCAGAATGGCCAGCAGAAGCAGCAGCGTTTTTTTCATCGTTTTCATGGTTGGGTTCTCCTTTGGTTTTGCACTTTAGTATGGTGAATCAATGAAGTGACAATATGATACCACAAAGCATTCCGTTTGTCAAGGGGGAAAAACAAAAAAACGAAAAAAAAGCCGGGCACGTCGAATGCCGCTGTAATGCGCGGGCGCTGTGATACGCGTCGAATGCCGCTGCGTTCCTGCGGAATGGTCAGATGTGCGTAGGGCGGGGGCTTGGGCGGAATGTCAAGCAAGTGCAACACCAAAGAACGCTTCAAAGGGTGAATACCA
>CAZEUG010000030.1:0-21802 GCA_964515055.1 uncultured Oscillospiraceae bacterium
AGGGAGCTGTCGGCGGAGCCGACTGAGGGAGAGAATACTGCCGTTTGGCGGGTGGCTACCCGGATTATCTGGATTCGGGATCCGCTGTTTCAGCGGGTTCCGGGGATTCGTCAGCGGTAGCGGTTTCGATGGCTGCGGTGGGGGTGGGGTCTGTTCCCTGTTCGGTTCCCTCTGCTGTTTCCGTTGTTCCCTGTTTCTTTTTATCACTGTCATCGAAGAGGTCGGGGAGGAAGACGAGCAGGAGGAGGATGGCGCCGACAGAGATGGCGACATACGTTCCCGGGGGGTTCTGGATATAGTCAGCGACGTAGCCCAGGTACGGGATCGTGAAGACAGGCGAACCGATCACGTTCTTATAATGAACGAGGGTACCATCTTCGGTGGCATTGGCATCGCCCTTGGTACGGAAGCGGAGGACGGAGGGGTCTTCTTCATCGGGGACGACGGCGACAACGCGGTGCGTCGCGACAGTATCCTCATCGAGGAGGAAGGTGATGACATCGTCTGCCTTGATCTCGGTGGCGTCCACCTTTTTCACATAGATGAGGGAGCCGGTTTTGTACGCCGGTTCCATGGAGCCAGAGAGAACAGAGAAAACCTGAAGGCCAATGAGCCTTGCGCCCACCAGCAGGAGAGCCAGCAGGATGGCCAGCGCGACGCAAACGGTGCTGACGAGATTGAGAATTTTCTTGACGGTGTGGTGCATGGCGGTATGCAGTGTCCTCCTTTGGCGCAGCAAAGCGCTTAGTTCACGACTATTATACACCATAACAATTCACTTGTCAATAGCAAAATTAGAGATCGATGAAAAAAGTTTCGAAAACATCGAATTTGTTCTGTATAGTACCCCCCCCGCCGAATTTTATCATATTTTTCCAATAATCCCATTTTTATTGCTGTTTCACTTAGATCTGGTTCATTTTTTCTTTTTTCAGGGAAATTTGCGGGGCGGTTCGGGATTTGTGGCCTTACAGGACGGGAGAAGGCTGAAAAACAGATAAAACGGCGCCAATCAGCATGGCACAGGCGCTGTCGAGTAGCAATTCGCGCCAGGTATGGCGTTTCAGGGCGGGCGCGCCGAGGAGGGACAGGGGCTGGCCGGTCTCACGATGCGGCGCGGAGCTGCGAGAGGAGCAGGATGCGGAGAATTCTGACGGTTTTGGTGTTCATTTCGTGAGAACCTCCGGACGATGGGCTTCGGCGTGGTTACGGGACATTTTGCGGATTCTGTTTCGTTTCGGGCGGGATCATTTTTTTATTTGTGCGGCTTGACAAGCGGTGTGTTTTTCTTTATAATGAAACCGGTTCCATTTTGAATTTTGACAGGAGGACTGTTCATGAACCAGCAGAATCTGACGGTTAATTTCGGGCAGACGGTCGGCGCGATCAAGCCGATGCACGCGGTCAACAACGGCCCAATTCATTCGCACCATGCGGATCAGCATATTTCAAATCTGAATTCCTTCCAGGAGGCAGGCATTCCGTATGCCCGGACGCACGACGCCGCGTTCAACGCGACATACGGCGGCGAGCACACGGTGGACATTGCCGCGATTTTCCCGAATTTTGACGCGGATGCGGAGGATCCGGCGTCCTACGATTTCATCGTGACGGACGAGTATCTGCGGGTGATTCAGCTGTCGGGCGCGAAGGTGTTTTACCGGCTTGGGTCGAAGATTGAACACTACATCAGGAAATTCAACACGCTGCCGCCGAAGGATTTCCACAAGTGGGCGGTGATCTGTGAGCACATCATCCGACATTATAATGAAGGCTGGGCGAACGGCTTCCACTGGAACATCGAGTACTGGGAGATTTGGAATGAACCGGATCTGGATGAGGACGATTCGCCGAACAAGCGGTGCTGGGGCGGCACGGCGGAGCAGTTCCGCGAGCTGTACACGATTACGGCGCGGCATTTGAAAGCGTGTTTCCCGCAGCTGAAGATCGGCGGCCCGGCGGTTGCGAGGTCGGAGGACTGTGAATGGATACACAGGTTTCTGGAGCTGGACGCGCCGCTGGACTTTTTCTCCTGGCACATCTATGCACGCAACACGGAGGAGATCGTCCGGCGGTGTCGGCTGATGCGGCAGCTGCTTTTGCAGCACAACCGCACGGAGACGGAGAGCATTCTGAACGAGTGGAACTACGTCCGCGGGTTTGCCGGGGATGACTGGGTGCCGTCGCTGAAGACGGAGAAATCGATGAAGGGTGCGGCGTTTGTCGCGGCTGTGATGGCGGCGTGCCAGGCAGAGCCGCTCGACCTGCTGATGTACTACGATGCGCGGCCGTGCTGCATGAACGGGATGTTCAACACGGATTTTCCGAATGAGCGGTTGAAGGGCTACTACCCCTTCCGAATGTTCAACACGCTGTATCAGCTGGGTGAATCAGTCGCGGTGGAGAGCGATGACCCGACGCTGTATCTCGTTGCAGCGCAAGGCGATGCAGGTGCGGCGATTGTGGTGACGTATTTTCACGATGACGCGCCGCAGCCGGACAAGGATATTCGGCTGACGCTGAAGCAGCTGGCGCTGCCGAAGGGTGCGCGGGTGGTCTATTCCCTGCTGGACGAAACGCATGACGATGAGGTCGTGCGGGAGGAGTGCATTTCGCCGTGCGCGGAGAGCTGCACGCTTTCGCTGCATATGCCGCTGTATTCGTCGATGCTGATTCGGATTTTGCCGGTGGATTGAGCCGTTTTCGGTCGAGAATTGCATAAAAACCGTCCCGGACGCTGTCCGGGGCGGTTTTTTGTTGCCGGTTGGCAGAGGGTAATGTGATGCCGCAGAGAACGGCAATCCTTCCGGCACGGCTTCGCCGCGCCACCTCCCTTTACACAAGGGAGGCTTGTACCCTGCCCGAAGTGAACCCCTGTGAATGAAGAAAACTCCGCAGAAAAAGTTTTTTTCTCCCTCAACTCCCATCGTCAGAGGGAGCTGGGGTGGACGGGTAAGGTGGGTGGCGGAGGGTGAGGGGATGCCGCGGAGAACGGAGGATTGCTGTTTTCTGTGCTATGACGCTCGCCCGCAGCTGTCCACAGATGGCAAGCTGCAAAGCTCCCTATTCTATCATTATATAAAGGAAGGCCTGTAACCTTGCTCAACCGCTACGAGTCCAGGCGTGCAGCAACCCCCGGAGCCGGGCGTACCGGTTCCGGGGGTTGATTGGTTGATGGGTTATTTGCCGAGCATAGCGGCGCCGACGATCCCGGCGTTGTTGCCGAGGGTGGCGATTTTGATTTCCGTCTGCGCGACGTTGCGGGTATAGACTTCCTGTGCGACCAGCTTTTTCAGCGGGTTGAGGAGGTTCTCCCCTTCGTGGCTGACGCCGCCGCCGATGCAGAGCACTTCCGGCTGGAAGATGTTGATGATCGACGCGATGCCGGAGGCCAGGTAGGCTTCGTACTGATCGGTGACGCCCTTGGCAATGGCATCGCCCTGTGCCGCGGCGGCATAGGCGGTTTTGCCGTTCACCTTGTCGGTGCTGTCGGCGAGCGACCAGAGGAGGCTGGCTTTGGCGGTATCCTGTTCCATCGCTTCGACCGTCATGCGAATCAGAGCGGTGGCGGAGGAATACGCTTCCCAGCAGCCATGGCGGCCGCAGCTGCACGGGACGCCGTCCTTCACGATGACGACATGACCCAGCTCACCGCCGGCGCCGTTGAAGCCGTCATAGATGCGGTGGTTGATGATGATGCCGCCGCCGAGACCGGTGCCCAGCGTGATCATGATGGCCGATTCGCAGCCCTTGGCCGCACCCGCATACGCTTCACCCAGTGCAGCGCAGTTGGCGTCATTGCCCAGGTAGACCGGAACGTCAAAGTGCTTGCGGAACAGCTCAGCCACCGGCGTATTCAGGAAGCCGATGTTGTTCGCGTAGACGATGACGCCGTTTTTCGAATCGATCGTGCCAGGGGCGCCGATGCCGACCCATTGAATCTCGTCGGCGCTGAGGTTGGCTTCTTCTGCAAGCGAGCGTGCCAGTGCTGCCATATCGGCAATGATCTCATCGACCGGGCGATTCACATTGGTCGGGACGCTTTTCTTTGCGAGGATTTCGCAGTTTTCATTGACAAGACCCGCCGCGATATTCGTACCGCCGAGGTCAATTCCGATATACATAAAGTTTCCACTGCCTTTCGGTTTCATTTGTCCGAATCTGAACCGTGATGGGAGAAACGGGGTGGATGTGAATCAGACCGTTGCGACCTTTGCATCCTTATCGGTGCGTTCGGGATCCAGCTGATAGAGGCGAGCTTTGCGGCCTTCAAAGAACTTCAGGGCGACTTTATCGAACAGTGCGTAGGAGAGCACGTCTTCGTCCTGGATCATGAGATCCTTGATCTCGCCACGGAAGCGCTCCAGCTCGTTCTTGATGCTGTCGGCCGGGCGATGGGTAATCGCCTTTTCTTCGCCGATGATCTTCTTGCGGAATTCCGGAGAGATCGGTGCGGGGGTCTTCCCGTATTCGCCACGGACGAGGCCGCGGAATTCCTTCGTCACCTGCTTGTAGCGTTCACCCATGATGACGTTCATAACGGCCTGCGTACCGACGATCTGCGAGGTCGGCGTGACGAGCGGCGGATAGCCGGCATCCTCACGGACACGCGGCACTTCGGCCAGCACTTCATAGAACTTATCGTCTTTCCCGGCCTGCTTCAGCTGAGAAATCAGGTTGGAGAGCATACCGCCCGGAACCTGATACAGGAGCGTGTTGACGTCGACGCCGAGGCTCTTGACGTCCATCTGGCCGGACTTCAGGTACTTCTGGCGCAGCGGCAGGAAGTAGTCCTTGACCTTGTTCAGCTTGGCCATATCGAGGCCGCTGTCGAACGGTGTGCCCTGGAAGGTCTTGACGATCGGCTCCGTGGCCGGCTGCGATGTGCCGAGAGCCATCGGGGAGATGGCGCAGTCGACGACATCGACGCCCGCTTCGATGGCCTTGAGGTAGGTCATGGATGCAGTGCCGGAGGTGTAATGCGTGTGGAGCTGAATCGGGATTTTGACCGTTTCCTTCAGCGCCTTGACCAGCTCCGATGCCGTATACGGCAGGAGCAGACCGGCCATATCCTTGATGCAGATGGAGTCTGCGCCCATTTCCTCCAGCTGTTTGGCCAGCTTGGCGAAGGATTCGACGGAGTGAACCGGGCTGATCGTGTAGCAGATGCAGGCCTGCACATGACCCTTTTCCTGCTTGGTCGCTTCGATGGCGGTCTTCAGGTTGCGCGGGTCATTCAGCGCATCAAAGATGCGGAGGATATCGATGCCGTTGGCGATGGACTTCTGTACGAAGTATTTGACGACGTCATCGGCATAATGGCGATAGCCGAGGATGTTCTGGCCGCGGAACAGCATCTGCAGCTTGGTATTCTTGGCCTTTTCGCGGATTTTGCGGAGGCGATCCCACGGGTCTTCGTTCAGGAAGCGCAGGCAGGCGTCAAAGGTTGCGCCGCCCCAGCATTCGAGCGAGTGATATCCGACATCGTCCAGCAGTTCAACTGCGGGAAGGATTTCTTCCGTGGTCATGCGTGTGGCAATCAACGACTGATGCGCATCGCGCAGGACAGTTTCAGTAATTCCAAAACCCATACTTGTTTTCTCCTTTATATACTGTCAATTGCCTATCCGGCAAACATGGAAAGGAACACGCCTGCGGCAACCGCAGAGCCGATAACACCGGCCACGTTCGGCCCCATGGCGTGCATGAGGAGGAAGTTGCCCGGATTTTCCTTCTGGCCGACAACCTGCGAAACACGCGCCGCCATCGGGACTGCGGAAACACCGGCCGAACCGATCAGCGGGTTGATCTTGCCCTTGGTGACAAAGCACATCAGCTTGCCGAACAGCGTACCGCCAGCCGTACCGATGCAGAAGGCTGCCAGGCCGAGGATGATGATCTTGATGGTGCTGAGACTCAGGAAGGTCTCTGCACTGGCGGTTGCGCCAACGGTGATGCCGAGCAGGATGGTAATGATGTTCATCATTTCGTTCTGCACGGTCTTGGAGAGACGTTCTGCGACGCCGCTTTCACGCAGGAGGTTGCCGAGCATCAATGCACCGACCAGCGATGCTGCGCTCGGAACGATCAGGCTGACGATCAGCGTGACGAAGATCGGGAAAACGACTTTTTCCAGTTTGGAAACGCTGCGGAGCTGACCCATCACGATGGAGCGTTCCTTCTTGGTGGTCAGCGCTTTCATGATCGGCGGCTGAATGATCGGGATCAGCGCCATGTAGGAGTAGGCTGCGACCGCAATGGCACCGAGCAGATGCGGCGCCAGCGTTTTGGTCACGTAGATGGCCGTCGGGCCGTCTGCGCCGCCGATGATACCGATGGCGGCGGCTTCCTGCATGCTGAAGCCAAACAGCAGTGCGCCGAAGAAGGCGGCGAACACGCCGAGCTGTGCCGCTGCGCCGAGCAGCAGGCTCTTCGGGTTGGCGATCAGCGGACCGAAGTCCGTCATGGCGCCGACGCCCATGAAGATCAGCGGCGGGTACACGCCGAGTTTCACGCCGAGGTAGAGGATGTCCAGCATCCCGCCCTCGCGGAGAATTTTGCCGAAGGCCGGGTATTTCCCATCCACTTCTATAAACCAGTCGGTATGCATCAGCTCTGCGCCGGGCAGATTGGCCAGCAGCATACCGAAGGCGATCGGAAGCAGGAGCAGCGGCTCAAACTTCTTGACAATCGCCAGATAAAACAACACGGCAACAATCGCATACATGACCAGCGTGCGCCAGTCCTGCATCAGATACACGCCTGTTGTTTTGAGGAATTCCAGAATCGTATCCATGTTGCAGTTCACCTATTTTTCTCCGGTGACCGAAATGTATCCGGGAAGCCGTCACTGCGGATTGCCATCGATTTCAGCAGACCCCGTCACCGGATGGGGTGCCTGGATCGATTTCCGCAGGCGGCAGATGGGCTCAATTAGCCGAGCGTGACCAGTGCCGTTCCGGCTTCGACGGCATCGCCGGACTTGACGGAGACAGCCAGAACCTTGCCGTCTTCCGGAGCCATGATCTCGTTTTCCATTTTCATGGCTTCCAGAATCAGCAGGACATCGCCCTTCTTGACCTGAGAGCCGACGGACACATTGATCTTCAGAATGGTGCCCGGCATCGGGGAGGAAACAGCGTTTCCGCCGGCGACAGGTGCCGGAGCCGGAGCAGCCTTCGGTGCGGGTGCCGGAGCAGGTGCGGCGGCCGGAGCCGGGGCAGCGACAGGGGCGGGAGCGGCGACCGGAGCAGCAGCCGGGGCGGCGACGCCGGATTCTTCAACGGTGACGTCGTAGGAGACGCCATTCACGGTAATTCTGTACGTTTTCATAATCTGATTTCCTTTCATTTCAATCTGGTATGCAGCGTAATTCTGTCTGGTTCAGCGGCGACCGCCGTTCCACCGGGTTGTCCGGTGAACAGAGCGAATCGTCATACGCGGGGCATCCGGCCCTTCACAGGCCGCGATGGCGGCGGAGAGCACCGCGATCAGCTCCGGCGTAACGGTTTCTTCCGGTTCTTCGGCGGCTGACGGCACCGGTTCCGGTGCCGTTTCCGGCTGAGCCGGAATCACATCCGCCTGTTTTTTGTTCATAGACGAGATGATTCGACCCATCATCGCAACGAGAAACCACAGGACGATCAGAACTGCAAAGGTTGTTCCCATGCCGATGAGCAGCGTCATGACGCCTTCGCTCAATTTTTCTCCAAGTGTCAATTCAGGTTCTGCTGTAGCGACAAGCTCGTTCGCGGCAGCAGCAGCTGAAATCAATCTCAACATACTGAAACCATACCTTTCTGGGTCAAACCTCACACATCAGAGGATGACGCCGGTTTGTCAAGCCTCAGCGGCCGGAGACGTTTTTGGTGGAGAACAGACCCAGTGCATACACGATGGCCTGTCTCGTCTCCGTCGGATCAATCACTTCGTCCACATAGCCGCGTTTGGCCGCTTCATACGGTGCAGCCGTTTTTTCGGCGAATTCCGCTTCGAGCTCTGCGCGCTTCTGGATCGGATCGGCCGCTTTCTTGATCTCATCGAGCCGGAACAGATCGACGGCAGCCGGAGCGGCAATGGCGGAAATTTCCGCCTGCGGCCAGGCAAACGCCATATCGCAGCCGAGGCCGCGTGCGCCGAACGCCACATAGGCAGAGCCGGTGGCCTTGCCGGTAATCAGGGTGATCATGGCTGTCTCTGCCGTTGCATAGGCAGCGGCCAGCGATGCCGCCTTGGACATCCCGCCGAATTTTTCGAAGCACGGGCTCATTTCGAAGCCGGACGCATTGACGATGGTCAGGACGGAAATGCCAAAGGTGTCGCAGAAGGAGAGGAACGAAGCGGCCTTGCCGATTCCTTCCATCGTGATGACGCCGTCTGCGCCGATCACGCCGACTGTTTCGCCGTCAAAGCGGGCAAACGCCGTGAGAACCTCCGGGGCGTACTGTGCGCCGGCTTCCAGGCTGGTGCCGTTGTCGGCGATCTGTGCCAGAACGGCACGCGATGAACCGTCGCCCATGGCGTTCAGGTCGGCCAGGCGGTTGATATCGTCGCTGGCGGCGGCGTAATTCCGGTCGCCCGCGCTGTTGGAGGGCAGCATCGAAATCAGCGCACGAACCGTTGCGGCGGCAGATGCATCATCCTCCGCGCAGAAGGAGGCGTTGCCGTTCTTTGCGGCATCCTCTGCTGTGGCCGAAACGCCCTTCGCCTCCGTGACGGCGGCGATGACGGCCGGAGAGTTCATGTACAGCTCCCCGCCCTTGACCGCGACGACAAAGTCAAAGCTCTCTGCGACCATGGAAGCCGCACCGCCGCAGATGCCGGAAATCACAGCAATCTGCGGAACCTGCGCCGAAGCCTTTGCGGCACAGGCCAGGATGCGCGCATAGCCATTCAGCGCATCCACGCCTTCGGCAAGCCGGGCGCCCTTGGAATCAAAGAAGCCAATGACCGGAATGCCTGTTTTCAGCGCGTATTCATACAATGTGGTGATTTTCTGTGCGTGCATTTCGGAAACTGCACCGCCGAGCGCATCCACATCCTGCGAGAAGACGCAGACCGGGGCGCCGTCAATCGTGCCCCATCCGGTCACAACACCTTCCGCCGCTGCATCCGCTGCGCCGAACTCCGTCGGCCGCTGTTTGACAAACGCGCCAATTTCCATAAAGCTGCCGCTGTCCAGCAGCAGATCAATCCGTCGGCGTGCGCTTGCACCGGCAGCCGTTACAGCCTGGCGCTTTTCGAGAAAGTCGTTTCTTTTCCCGACTGTATCCATATAATAGATAACCTCCTTCGAGCCTCTCGGTTCGATTTATTCCGCTTATTTTCCATTGGTGTGCCGTGGATGCGGCTTCAGACGGGCTCAAACAACCCGAATCCGCATTCAAATCCATTATATCACAAAGTGGTTGAATTTACAAGTTTTTTGTCCGATTTTTTCCCGCAAAAAAATTCACCATCCCCCTTGACAACGGCGCTTTCTGCGTGTATAATATATGGGTACTGATTTTTCAGTGCGATTTTCTCTCCGCGCAGGCCA
The DNA here is from genome assembly GCA_964515055.1 of uncultured Oscillospiraceae bacterium. GTDB lineage: Bacteria > Bacillota > Clostridia > Oscillospirales > QAMX01 > QAMX01. The sequence continues at coordinate 9,539 of CAZEUG010000030.1, forward strand.
TTTGATACAGGGGTATAGCTCAGCCGGTAGAGCGGCGGTCTCCAAAACCGTAGGCCGAGGGTTCGATCCCTTCTGCCCCTGCCAATCGAAAAGCACCATTTGTCATTCGACAGATGGTGCTTTTTTTGTTGCGTGTGGATGTGGCGGAGCAGGGACGACGGGAAGGGAAAATAGGAAAGTGATGCGCGCCTAACGGCGCAGTGATATGCGTTCCTTGCGGAACGCGTGATATGTTCCTTACGGAACGTGATGCGCACTTCGTACATGATGTGCGCCTGCGGCGCGTGGCGCGGAGCGTCTGAGGGATTGTGAGAGAAAAGTGATGCGCGCCCAAAGGCGCAGTGATATGCGTTCCTTGCGGAACGCGTGCTGCATGCCTGTGGCGCGTGGCACGAAGCGTCTGAGGGATTGCTGTACCCTGTGTTCTCATCTTCTCCGCAGGTGCCCGCATTGCCTTACAAACAAAGCTCCCTCTGACGAGGGAGCTGGCGCGGAGCGTCTGAGGGAGAGAAAACTTTTTCTGAGTGCGCACCTTCGCCTGAACGCGCCCACAGGCAACCACAATCCCTCCGGCGCGGCTTCGCCGCGCCACCTCCCTTTACACAAGGGAGGCTTTGGATGTTGCCTGCTGTCGGCCGCTACGACTGTATCAGGGAGGCTTTGGCGGTTGACCAATGTCAGTCACTACGACTGAATGCGGGAGGCTTTGGTGGTTGCCTGTGCGCACGCTTTTCTTGCAGCAGGCGATGCGGAGTACGGACAACAACAGACCGGCAAGGGTTGGTTTGCCGGTCTGTCGAAATACAGCAGTATTCAGGTGCATGGTTCTATCGGATTTGAAATCACACAGGTTGGGGGTTCTTTTTTGCGCGGCCGGTATGTACTCGTGTCGCCAGGAAGAGAATCGGCCAACCGAGCAGTGCGCCGAGGCCGACGGTTCCGATTGCGATACCGATTGCAAAATGCATAACCGCAGCCAGGAGGAACATCAGGCAGCACTCCCCTGCCAGCGCGACGAGAAGCGCTGCGGTTGCGCCGATGCGGCCGACCCGACCCGTTCCGAGCCGCCAAAAAGCCAGCAGAAGCATCATCGGTTCCAGCCAGCCAAACAGACTCGTCATCCACAGAATTTGCCGAATCATTCCCGTGATTTCGCCCGTTGAGGACATACCCCGGCCATAAATCAGCAAAAAGCCAATCGGCGTCCAGATCAGCGGTGCCAGATACAGGAGCACCCTCTGCCAGTTCTTCATTTGCCAGCGGCCGGTTCGTTCCACGCCCAGCACGATCACGTCAAGCACGAGCCAGAGAGAATACAGACGGATGACCGGCCGGAACGCCTGACTCGACAGCATCCATGCAATCACGCCGTACTCTCCGTAGTACGCCTGTGCGAATTGCAATTCCAGGACGGACAGCAGCAGCGGGAACACCACGCAGACGCAGATCACCAACGGAAGATCGGCATACGAATAGACGTCCAGCCGGATCGCCTTCCGCCAGATCAGCAAGCCCATCAGGAGCAGACCGACCACCAGCGACGCGGTTTCAATCAGCGTCACCGTTGCAAGACCGGTTCCCATCCACCGGTAGACGGTCGGCGCACACAGCAGCAGAAGCACCAGTACAAACGGCAGGCAGGCTGCACGACCGGTTTGCTGCACCGGTACATCCGTCCGGTTCAACGGTTTTCCGCACGATGTGCAGAACGATGCGCTGTCCGGGACGGCTTTTCCGCAGAATTTGCAAAACATGGCAACACCCTCTGTCAGCCCTGATACTTCCGGCCGCAGTTCGGACAGAACGCCATATCCTCTTCCAGAACGGTACCGCAGGAGCATTGACGCCTGGCGACTTCATTTTCACCGCCGCATTCGCCGCCGCAGTTCGGGCAGAATTTCCCATCGGCCGGAAGCGCCTTGCCGCAATAGCTGCAAACGCGGGTGGCCGTCTGTGCAGTCGGCTGTTGGATATAGGTCACACGCGGGGCAACATTTTGATTTTTCTTCTGGCTGGCATAGACCGCATAGAGTACGACGCCTACAATGATCATCAGAATGCCGATGATAATGGCGTAGGTGCCGACATCCTTCAGTGTGACATAGTTCTGATATTCCTCCGAACCGAACTTTTTCCACAGATAGCTGGCGTCATTCAGTTTGCCGTTTGCAATCAAATAACCCGCTCCGCCGCCAACCAGAGCAATCACACCGATTGTGATCAGGAAGCTGCTCAAACACATGGTTCCAAACTCCTATCTCCTGTCATTTTCCGAAATCGGATCCATCGGCTCCGTCGGATTGACCTTTTTGATTGTTATATCATAATTTTGCGATTCCCGCAAGTGGGCGGATGAACCATAAAGAAAAATGAGAAAAAGTTTAGATTCAGTTTAGAGATGGCCGGTATCCTTTTGATACAATGAAAGGGCAGCCGCTCCGGCTGCGGAAAGGATTGTGTCGTATGTTTCATATTCTCGTCGTCGATGATCAGCCGCACACGAGGATGCTGATTGAAGCCATTTTGAAGGCGGAGAATTACACGGTTTCTCTGGCCGAAAACGGAGAGGACGCATTGCAGGTCATGGATCGGGAGCACATCGATCTGGTCATTCTGGACATCATGATGCCGAAAATGGACGGGTATGAATTCACGCGCACGCTTCGAGCCGCGAACCAGAACCTGCCGATTCTGATGATTTCTGCCAAGCACCTGCCCGCAGACAAGCACCGGGGCTTTCTCGTCGGCACAGATGACTACATGACCAAGCCGATTGACGATGAGGAAATGCTGCTGCGAATCAAGGCGCTTCTGCGGCGGGCACAGATCATCAACGAGCAGAAGATTCACATTGGCCCGGTGGTGCTCGACTACCATTCCTTCACCGTGTCACGCGGTGATGAAACACAGGTGCTGCCGCAGAAGGAATTCCTGCTGCTGTACAAGCTGCTCTCCTACCCCGGGCAGATTTTCACGCGCATCCAGCTGATGGACGAAATCTGGGGCGCCGACAGTGACACCGGCTGGGAAACCGTCACCGTCCATGTCGGCCGGCTGCGTAAGCGTTTTGAGGGCTGGAAGGAATTTGAAATTGAGTCCGTCCGCGGACTGGGCTACCGGGCGGTGCGAAACGTATGAAGCGGAAGGAACGTCATGATCGTCTGGCTCTGTTCCTGCTCATCTCCGCCATCATTTTCTGTATTCTGCTGATCGCCGTTTTTCTGGCGGCGGTTGTCGTCTATGAGGCGTGGAAGCACGGCTTCTTTTCCGACCGTTCCGGGCATCTGTCGGCGCACCCGCTGATTCTGCTGATGGGCGTGCTCAGCCTCGTCGTCAGCGTGATCATTATGGCGCTTTTCACCCGCTTTTCGCTGAAGCCGGTCAATCGCATGATCAACCAGATGAACCGGCTGGCTGCCGGGGATTACCGGGCGCGGCTGCATTTCGGAAAGCCGATCAGTCTGCATCCGACGTTTGTCGAGGTGTCGGACAGCTTCAACAAGATGGCGCAGGAGCTGGAAAATACGGAGCTGCTGCGCTCCGATTTCATCAACAACTTCTCGCACGAATTCAAAACGCCCATCGTGTCCATTGCCGGGTTTGCCAAGCTGTTGCGGCGTGGGCAGCTGACGGAGCAGCAGCGGGACGAATACGTCCGGATCATCGAGGACGAGTCGCTGCGGCTTTCCGCGATGGCGACCAACATCCTGAATCTGACCAAGTGCGAAAATCAGACCATTCTCACCGATGTGACCACCTTCAACCTGTCCGAGCAGATTCGCAGCAGCATCGTCTCACTGGAGGGCAAATGGTCACAGAAGGCGATTGAGCTGAATCTCGATCTGGCGGAGCATATGATCGAGGCGAATCCGGATCTTTTGAAAAACGTCTGGATCAACCTCATCGACAACGCCATCAAGTTTTCACCCATCGGCGGTCAAATTGATGTGACCGTCCGGCAGAAAAACGGTTCACTTCTGGTGAGCATTGCCAACAACGGCCCGGACATTCCGCCGGAGCAGCAGCAGAGAATATTCGGCAAGTTTTATCAGGCCGATGAATCGCACGCATCCGAAGGGAACGGCATCGGCCTTGCACTGGTGAAAGGCGTCGTCACGCTGCACAGCGGGACGGTTTCCGTCGTTTCCGGAAACCACACAACCACCTTTACCGTGCAGCTGCCGCAGAAGCGCGCATAGGCGTTTTTGCCCGCTCCGCCGCATTTTGTTTCGTTTCAGTTTAGAAATCCATGGTATCATCATTCCAGGCACAGTATGGAAAGTCAAACGGAGGTTGTTTGCATGAAACAATGGTTGCAGTCCATTGGCCGAAAAATTCGAACCGGGATGAGCCGCAGCTACGGCACGGATGAGCTGTCGCGGTTTCTGCTGATTGTCGCCACCGTGCTGGTGCTGCTGTCCATCCTGTTCCCGCCGCTGAATCTGCTGGCGATGGCGCTGCTGCTCTGGTCGGTGTTCCGCACCTGTTCCGGAAACATTCGGAAGCGTCAGAAGGAGCGCGCCCGCTATTTGCAGTGGACGGGCAAAATCCGCACCTTTTTCCGGCTGCGGCGGCAGATGTTCCGCGAACGGAAAACGCACCGCTATTTTCGCTGTCCCGCCTGTCGGGCGCAGCTCCGTGTGCCAAAGGGCAAAGGGACGATCGTCGTCACCTGCACCCGCTGCGGTCACAAAATCACCCGGAAAACCTGACGGCTGTGGCCGTTCCCCATGCGCCTGAAGGGCAACGCGTATCCATCTGTTCCTGACGCTGGCATTCCTCTTTTTGATCGGTTCTGTCCCCGGCTGGGTGATTGAGCCTTTCTTCCGGCGGTTCTTCTCCTTGGCCAACCCCGATCGGAAATGGATCAACCCCGGCTTCTGCACCGACCCCTATGTGCCGCTGTACGGTTTGGCCTGTGCATTCTGTATCCGATTGCGCAGCCGGAAGCCTACGGCTGGCCGGGCTTTTATGTCTGAAGGCGGCGCGGGTGCGCCTCTTGGATGATTCCGATGAGCGCCGGAATGCGCAGGGGCTGATCTGTCCGAAGTTCTCTCCGGCCCGGGCAGGGCTGGGCGCGATTTACTATTTCTTCTTCCACCCGCATATTCTCAATGCGCTCGCCCGAACACATTCGGGCATCGCTGGAGAAAACCAAAAAGAAAATTCGCAGACAACCCTCTGCAAACCCATATTCCTGCATTTTCATTGAAATTCATCACGCTTCGGCGTGTCGCAGACGCAAGCAGTTCATTTCAAAATACAAAGGAGCGATGCATCATGAATGAAGTCAACCGTCCCAAGAAGTCCCTGTTTTTCTATTATGGCATTGTGCTGCTGATCCTGGTACTGGTCAACACGGTGCTCATGCCGTGGTTTGTCGATCGGCGGGTACAGGAGGTGGACTACGGCACCTTCATCTCCATGGCGGAGGCCAAAAACATCGGTCTCGCGGAAATCAGTGAATCAGAAAACCAGATCACCTTCACGGACAAGGAGCAGAAGCAGGTGTACAAGACCGCAATGGTCAATGACGCCAACCTGACGGAGCGGCTGTATGCGGCCGGCGCGGAATTTTCCGGAGAAATTCTGGAAGAGCCCAACTGGCTGATTGAGCTTCTCTTTTCCTGGGTGCTGCCGATCGGCATTGTCATCCTCATCGGCCGGTTTTTCTCCCGAAAAATCATGGATCGCGCCGGCGGCGGTGCCAATTCCATGATGTTCAACATGGGAAAGTCAAACGCAAAGGTGTATGTCAAATCCTCGAACGGCATCATGTTTGACGACGTGGAGGGTGTTGATGAAGCGGAGGACAGCCTGCGCGAGGTTGTCGACTATCTGCACAACCCCAAAAAGTACACGGAAATCGGCGCGCAGATGCCCAAGGGCATTCTGCTCGTCGGCCCTCCGGGAACGGGGAAAACCATGCTGGCCAAAGCGGTGGCCGGGGAAGCCGGTGTGCCGTTCTTCTCCATGAGCGGTTCGGAATTCGTGGAGATGTTTGCCGGCATGGGTGCGTCCAAGGTGCGCGACCTGTTCAAGCAGGCAAAGGAAAAGGCGCCCTGCATCGTTTTCATCGATGAGATTGACGCCATCGGTGGCAAGCGCAACGCCGGGAGCTTCGGCGGTGGGCACGATGAACGGGAGCAGACGCTGAACCAGCTGCTGACGGAGATGGACGGCTTTGAGGGCAACACCGGCGTCATGATTCTGGCGGCCACCAACCGTCCGGATTCGCTGGATCCCGCGCTGACGCGTCCGGGGCGGTTTGACCGGCGCGTTCCGGTCGAGCTGCCGGATCTCAAGGGGCGCGAGGCGATTTTGCGTGTCCACTGCAAAAAGGTCAAGACTGATGCACATCTCGATCTGACACAGGTCGCCCGCATGGCGTCCGGTGCATCCGGTGCTGAGCTGGCCAACATCGTCAACGAGGCGGCTCTCCGTGCCGTCCGCGCCGGGCGGAGCTGCGTCACGCAGGCCGATCTGGAAGAAAGCATTGAAGTGATCATTGCAGGCTACCAGAAAAAGAACGCCATCCTCACCGATCAGGAGAAAATGATCGTCGCGTACCACGAAATTGGCCATGCGCTCGTCGCCGCAATGCAGACCCATTCCGCGCCGGTGCAGAAAATCACCATCATTCCCCGCACCTCCGGCGCACTCGGCTATACGATGCAGGTCGATGAAGGCAATCACTACCTGATGAGCCGTGAGGAAATCGAGAACAAAATCGCCACCTATACAGGTGGCCGCGCTGCGGAGGAAATCGCGGTCGGCTCCGTGACAACCGGCGCTTCCAACGACATTGAGCAGGCCACGCACCTGGCCAGAGCCATGATCACGCGCTACGGCATGAGCGACGACTTCGGCATGGTGGCCTTCGAAAACGTCAGCAATCAGTATCTGGGCGGCGATGCATCGCTCGTCTGCTCGGCAGATACGCAGGCGGAAATTGACCGGCAGGTCATCGCGCTGGTCAGGAAGCAGTACGAAAAGGCACGGCAGATTTTAGAGGATCACAAGCCACAGCTCGATCGGCTCGCACAGCATCTCTATCAGAACGAAACGATCACCGGCGAGGAATTCATGGAGATTCTGAATGCGTCCGCTTTGCCTTGCTGACAGCCATGCATTGAATCAACAGGAAAGGATCGAAGGCTGAACATCATGGGACAGATTTACCTTTTATACAATCCGCTCGCCGGGGATGCCTCCGTAGTCGCTGGTCGTCTGGAATCACTCAAAGCGCACATTGGGCAGCAGCCGTTCACGGAGGTGGATGTGACCGCCCTGCACTCCTATGCCGATTTCTTCGAGTGCCTCACGTCGGAGGATGTGGTCTATCTGTGCGGCGGTGATGGAACCATCCACCGCCTGATCAACGGGATGTGCGGCACCCGACTCCCCTGCCGCCTGTATTACTATTGCAGCGGTACAGGCAATGATTTCCTGCGCGATCTGGGGCATTCGCCCGACGGAGAGCCCATCGCGATGAACCTGTATCTGGAAAAGCTGCCGCGTGTCACAGTCAAGGAGCGCACCTACCGGTTCCTCAACAACGCCAGCTTCGGCATTGACGGCTACTGCACCGAGGTCGGCGACACGCTGAAGGCCGCGAAAAAGCCCGTTAATTATACGACCATTGCGCTGAAGGGGCTGTTCATCGGGTTCCGCCCCACCCATGCACAGGTCACGGTGGACGGGCAGACCATTTCCCACAAAAAGGTGTGGATGGCCGCCACCATGAATGGTCGCTATCTGGGCGGCGGCATGATGGCCGCGCCGGGGCAGAATCGGATGGATCCGGAGGGCAAGGTGTCGCTCATGGTCGTTCACGATGCCGGGCGGCTGCGGCTGCTGACACTCTTCCCCACCCTCTTCAAGGGGACACACATCCGCTATCAGAAATACGTCTCCATCTACCGCGGGCATGACATCTCCGTCACGTTTGACGAGCCGCGTCCGATGCAGCTGGACGGCGAAACCATTCATGACGTTTTGACCTATCATGTGCAGAGCGATCAGGCCGCGCAGCAGGCGGATGCTCAGAAGACACCCGTCTGCGTGGGGTAAACGCGCCGTCTGACAGCTGTGTGGCCATCGCCTGATATCCATCCACAGACAGAAAAATCCGCTGAACGGTTCCGTTTGGAACTCGTTCAGCGGATTTCTTTCGTCTTGGACAGGCGTTGTCGGGTTTTCGGTCAGAACAGGCCACTGATGCAGACGGCGGCAAGAATCCCGGCGCAGACGCCGCACCATCGGCGCAGCGACAGCCTTTCCCGGAACAGCACCAGGCCGGAGAGCATGGCCAGCAGCATCGGCAGCAGGTTGATCAACGGGAAGAGGATGACGGCATCGAGCTTGCCGGAGAGAAACAGGTTGATGGTGTGCGGGAATGCAAAGACGCAGCCTGCGAGACAGGGAAGCCCCCACAGAAGTGCCGGGCGACCATGCGGCGCTTCCTGTGTGCGGGCGGTTCGCGCCAGCATCCCCGCCGACAGCAGTGCGGAGACCACAAAGCAGCTGAGCAGCAGCGCGCCGGTTTCGTCACTGTGGGTGGAATTCTGATGCAGCTTTTGCAGCACGCCGGTCGCGCCGGAGGCCAGCGCCGCAATCAGGCTGAGCAGCAGCCATTTGGCGCCGACCTGTTTTTTCGGTTCCGAGCCAGTCGCATACTCCGGCGAAAGCACGAGACAGACCAGCATCAGCAGGACGCCGCACCACTGGACAGCCGTCACCGTTTCGCCCCAGAGCAGCCCGGACAGGGCGGGAATCACCGAGGAGAGCGAGACGATCACCGTCGTATACGAAAACGGACCGAGAGCGAACGCTTTCAGGTTGGCAGCCAGACCCCAGACGTCGGCCATGCCCATCAGCAGGCCGAGCAGGACGCTGTACAGGCTCCATGTATGCAGGCCGCCCGACCACGCCAGCAGCACCGCAATCATCCCGCCGCAGCAGACGCTCCGGCCAAGGTTGTAGCGCCAGAGTGTGCGGCCGCCGCCGTGGATGCGTTTCGAATAGCACCCGCCGAGCATGGAATTGAGCCAGCTGGTCAGGATGGTCAATGCCAGCAGCAGCGGGACAGGCAGGTTCAGCATCAGTCGGTCACTCCCTCTTCCAGAGTCAGGTGGAGCAGTCGTGCCGTCCGCGGCTGATCAAAGGTCAGCGTCAGGCCGTTGCCTGAATCGGTCAGCGTCGCTCCGCTGTCTGCATCCGTCAGGTGGCAGGTGCGGTCAAACGGCAGGTGCAGGGAAAGCGTCTCATCTGCGCATTCCTCCTGTCGGAACGCGAGCAGGACGCCGGTTTCATCTGCCGGGTCGAAAAACAGGAAGGCCGTGAAGCCGCTTCGATCGGTCTGGCTGTGCCAGCTCGTCAGCGGATAAAATTCCTTCAGGAGGTAGCGGCGGATGGATTTCCACTCCGTCAGGCCGTTCCGCAGGATCTGAAAATCCTGATCGGGGTCCTGCACGAACTGGGAATCGACGTTCAGCGCGGGCAGATACGATGCGCGCCAGACATAGGGATCGCTGATGCCGGTGGCGGCCAGCTGTTCCTTCTTCTCTTTGGTATTTGCGCCGCAGAACGGAATCCACGGGAGGAAGGCGGTCGTCATGGACAGGCGCAGCGCCGTTGTGGTGCGGTCAGCATCACTCCGCAGAATCGGCACGCCGCGGCGCATGGATTCGAGATCGTTGCGGCCGCCGCCCGATGCGCAGGAATCCACGAAGCCGCAGCCGCCGTAGGACAGGGTACAGGCAATGATTTCGTCCCACATCCGGTAATGCCCATCGATGAACTTGCATTCGGTGATGCCGCGGCGGTTCTCCCCTTCCAGCTGATCCAGATATTGCCAGAGCCGTGCCGGGTCGCTGTTGTTGTCTTCGCGGTACATTTCGATGCGGTTTTCGCGCAGTGTCCTGCAGATCCGATCGGTTGTCCACTTGCGGCAGTCCTCCCGGCCGATGTTATTTGAAATCGCCGCAACACCTTCCTGACGGATGGCCCATTCCCGCTGATAGCCGAAATGCGCGACCAGGTCGTCCGGGAACGTCACCCGCTCCGGCTCAAACCACATCAGCGTTTTCATGCCGTTGGCGCGGGCAAAATCCGTGGATTCGCGCAGGCTGTTGCCCGGCCATTTGACGGGATCCACCTCCCAGGTGCCGACCGTGTCCCACCAGTCATGCCCCCGGACAAACGGTTCCGCGCTCCCCAAATCCGGTGAGAGGTACCAGCCCGCGTCGAGCCACCGAAAATCGACCTTGACGTCCTCCGCAAACATTTTTTCCAGGCTTCTCCGCCAGGTGGTGCTGCGTTCGGAAATGCTGCCGTCCGACTGCGGGAGACCGGTATCGCTCGCCAGGCAGCAGGTGGAAAAGGGTTCCAGCGCACGACCGGATGCGTCTGCCCTGGGAAGGTTGTGTTCGATAAACCAGCTGCGCCAGTAGTTGCAGGCGTACGCCGAATCCCGGACGGTATAGGGTGCGCAGACAAACAGCGCCGTGCGGATGGTCTCTCCGGGCTTCAGGCAGGTGGCCAGATGGTTGACGGAATTGGCGGTGTATACGGTTCGGCTGCCCTCTGCATGGAATGTCGCCGACCAGGTACCCGCCCAGCCGATGGCCAGCATGACGCCCCCGCTGCCGTATTCGAGGCAGAAATAGGGGAAGTAGACGTGGGTAGCGCGTCCGGAATCGGAGCAGAAGCGGATATCCCCGTCTGCCAGGTCGAAACGGTAGGGCGCGTAGTCCCTGTCGTGGTCGCCGTAGATGCCGCTCAGAACCGGATGCTCGCCTTCGAAGGTCACGACGCTTTTCACGTTCCGCAGCACCTTGGAATCCCGGTTTGTCCGGTTTTGAAACCACACCGTCCACTCGGTTGCGCCGTGCGAGGCGTAATGCGTCAGGCGAAGGCAGACGGTCAGCTCCTCCTGCAAAAGATACGTCTGCTCGGTGGTGGTCACCGTCCCGTTTTGGGCGGTATGCGACTCCTGCAGCACCAGCGCTTCGTCCGCAAAGCCACAATAGGTTCGGTCACCGTATGTAAAGGAAAACGGAATGTCTGCCGGATGTGCCAGCATTGCGCGATATCGCCCGTCTGCCTGAGGATTGACATAGGATCGTACCATTTTCAACAGCCCCTTTTCTTTTCTGGCTTTTTATGGTATTATATTACCGTTTCAGGAACACGATTTCTATGGCAATTTAATCAGAAACTATGAATTTTCGATCAAGGTGATTGCGATGGCGGTTTCATCATCCGATGCAGTTCCCATGCAGCAGCTCTGGCCGTTTCAAAAGGAAGTCCTCGCGCTTCCGGAGCTGGTTTTTTCTGTCCGGCATTCCCGGCGTCCGACCTCGCCGGAGGATCCCGTTCTGGACGGGATGCACATCCACGATTCCTACGAGGCGTATGTCCACGTATCCGGGAGCGGCGCCTTTCTGGTCAACCATCTGCTGTACCCGCTTCGGCGCGGCGATATCATTTTCACTCGGCCGGGAGATGTCCATGTGCTGGTCATTCAGGAGCCCTGTCTGGCCGAGCACTACTGTCTCTGGCTCGATTCCGCCTGCTGCGATTCGCTGATTCCTCAGGCGCGCCACCCGGATTTCGGCAACCATCTGCACGTTTCCGGTGCGGAAGGCGACCAGATGCTGGGGTGGTTTCAGAAGCTGACAGCCGACGATCCGCAAAGCCCGTTGGAGCGGGCAGCCATCGTTTTGCAGATTGTGCTGCTGCTTTCCCGGACGAACGAAGGCGGGCTGCACGCGGCGTCCGCACTTTCGCCCGGAATGCAGGATATTCTGGACTATATGCACAGTTCCCTGCGGGAGATCGGCAGCATTCAGGATATTGCCGCACATTTTCACATCAGCACCGCCACCCTGAACCGGTGGTTCCGGCAGCAGATTCATGTCTCTCCTCAGGAATTTCTGCGCGCCAAACGTCTGGCCTGCGCCCGGCAATGTCTGGACAGCGGCGCAACGGTGACGGAAAGCTGTATGCGTTCGGGTTTTTCCGACTGCTCGTACTTCATTTCCGTGTTCCGTCAGACCTTTGGTATGACGCCGCGCCGGTACCAGCATCGGAATGATATCCGGTGAATGTCATGTTTTTTGGCGAAATGACTTGACAAATTCGAATGGATGTAGTAAAATAGTCAGGTACGGTGCGTTTGCGTCACCACTGCAAACACGGAGAGGTATCGAAGTGGTCATAACGGGGCTGACTCGAAAACCAAAGACCATTTTGGAAACC
>CAZEUG010000031.1:0-21221 GCA_964515055.1 uncultured Oscillospiraceae bacterium
GCCAAGCATCATCCCAAGGCCAATTGCCATGTCCGAATACCCGGAAAAGTCAAAATAAATATGCAGAGCGTAGGCGATCGCACCAAACCAGGCAGCACCCGTGGAAACAGCTGATAAATCCGAACCGAAAACGGCAGACGCGGCCTCGCCGAGCGCATTTCCGATCAGCATTTTCCGACCAAGCCCAATGATCAGCCGCCGACAGCCTGCGACAAATTCCTCTGCGGTTTCCCGGCGGTGCAGAAGCTCATCCGCAACCGTCTCATACCGGACGATCGGCCCGGCCACCAGCTGCGGAAACAGCGCAATGTAGGTTGCAACGTTGAGGATGTTTTTCTGCGGTGCGCACCGTGAGCGATAGACATCCAGCACATAGCTCATGCCCTGAAACGTGAAAAACGAAATGCCGATCGGCATGACAATGGCGGGCACGGTCAACGAAAGCCCGAACAGCCGGTTCAGATTCGAAACGGCAAACCCGGTATATTTGAAGAAAACGAGCAACCCGATGTTCATGACGACTGCCAAAGCGAGCAAAAGCTTCCGCACACGCTCCGAATACCGCGAAATGCCGATCGCCAGCAGGGTATTTGCAAGAATGGATGCAAGCATCACAAAAATGCCGACCGGCTCTCCATATACATAAAAGAACAGCGAAAAAATCAGCAGCACACCGTTCCGAAGCGAACGGCAACGCTGCGGAATCAGAAAATAAGTCAGCAAAACAGCCGGCAGAAATGCAAATAGAAAGGTTAGACTGCTGAAAACCATATATCCTCCTGTGGTGAAAGACCAATCGGGCACTTCCATCCCAAGGATAATTGTACCAGTCTTCCTCTGAAATGTCAACATATTTCCGGCGAACACCGCAGAAAATAGGAATGCGGTTCCAACCGCACAAACCGGAAATTTGAGGGGAATTGTATGAACAAATCGTCAAAACGTATCAAGAAACAACAAAAAATGCAGTCGCCGCCGCTTGGCAAAACGCTGGAAATCAACGAGATTGACCACAAGGATTCGTCACAGACACCGCAGCGGACAGACCGCGCAGTCGAATCTGCGTATGAATGGACGCGGTTTACGCAGCTGTAACAGTCGGACAACCTCCGGAGCCTCCGGGGGTTGTCCCTGTTTGTGCCAAAAATGAAAAAAAAGCACAGACATCTTGACAAAAATGGCAAAATGTGCTATACTGATTTCAAACAAAGAAACAGAGCGAACGTTCGCAATCCGAATGATTTCCATATATATATATATTTACATTATTTGCATATACCAGCGCGCAAAACCTGACGTAAAATCCTGAATTCTGAAAAAACTGCGGTTCTTGAGCACGGCGATTCATTCGCAGCACCGATTGCCCGCAGCTCCGCAAATGAGGAGGACGTTATGAATCGCGACGATGTCTATTTTGGAACCATTGAACAGCAGGAGCCGTTCTTTCTGTCCATCTGTTCGGATGCAAAACGCGCCTATTCTTTTTTTCTTGCTGGTACGACGCCATATGGCAAAACGTGGGTTGCAAATAACCACGTCAATCTCCGTGTTGCCCTGGACGCATACCATAATTCGGAAAAGCCGGAAATCAACCTGAGAATGGTTTCCTCTCTGATAGATTCGACCCGCCTGATCGATGCGGTTCGCATCCCGAAATATGCAGATTTTTTCAAAGACCTTGCGACCACATCTGCTTTCCTGCGTGAACAGCTGACGGCCGGCAAGGCCGTTGTCTGCGAGCTCGATATGTTTGAGCTGCCGCATAACGAATATACCGGAAAAGAACATGAGCCACACCGAACACTGCTGTACGGCATGAATACGGCAGATGATTCGGTGTGTCTTTTTGCATTGGTATCACAGGACCGACACACGTTTTCCAACTTTGAAATGCCACTGGAAAAGGTGAGCCGTGCCTTGACGGCGGAATGCTGCAGGGACACATCTGATCTCCAGGTCTGTACCCTGAACAACCTCCCGGAGTATCGGCTGGATCCTGAGCTGATCGCGACCCAGCTCCGGTATTTTCTCTCCGGCCAGGATATCAATGACCAGCTGGAGCTGTTTTTTGACCGTGTCCCGGATGAAATCCTGAACCGCTCACCGCGCAATACCTATACCAGTGAACAGTTCGTTTTTGGCCTCGACTGCTATACCTGGCTGGCCAGGCGACTGCGGAAAATGGATCATTATCTCCCGCTGCTGACATCCCTGCAATCCATTCGGGAGCATTTCCAGTGCGCACTTCTTCGCGTTTCGGAACTGCACAATGCGGGCTTCCTGTCGGAAGCCGTGGCGGACGAGCTGAACAATGGCTATTCAGCGCTGCTTGCTACTACGAAAATTATTCAGATGATGAATATCAAATACAAATTTCAGCTTGCCGGGCCGGGTCGCCATATGCCGGATCTCCTTTTCCGCATTGCTGATCAGCTGGAACAGATTGCAGAAACAGAAAAACACCTGACACTGCAATTGCTGGCCTGCCTGACAGAAGCATCTGACACAGCCTCCGACTGTACCCGGTCGAATGAGCGCCCCTGCAAAGCGACGGTACCCGCCGAGGAAAAAACGATCGCGCCGGCCTATCAGGACTATGTCCCGTCCCGATACAACCTCCTTCAGCCGGTGGATGATCGCGTTGTTGCGGTCAATACCCTGTGTGGCTCCTTCCTCTCACTGAACGCGGACGGAGAAGCCGCCACATGGCTCCGGAAAGGGCTGAAAAATATCCCGAAAAATCCGACAGCTGATCGCCTCATCGAGCGGGGCTACTTCGTCCGGAGCCAAGCCAATGAACAGGCTCTGGCCTGCGAACAGTGGCAGAGCAGCAGCAACCAGACCAGCGTGCTTCGCCTGATTCTGCTGCCGACAGAAGGCTGCAATTTCCGCTGCCTCTATTGCTATGAAAACCATCAACCGACCAGAATGTCTGATGAAACGGTTTCCGATATCCTGACGTTTGTCCGACAGAATATCCACAACTATGCGGCACTTCGTATCTCGTGGTTCGGTGGGGAACCGCTGCTCTGTATGGATTTGATCGAACACCTCTCCACCGAATTGATCGATATCTGTCGCAGGGAGCGCCGCCTGTATATTTCCGATATCACGACAAACGGGTACCTGCTGACGCCTGAGGTTATGAAAAAGCTGCTGCGCCTGCGTGTTCTCTCTTATCAGGTCACGGTGGATGGCTCTGCCGCCATCCACGATCGAAACAGACCGCTGGCCAACGGTGAAGGAACCTATGATACCATCACGAAAAATATTCGCAAAATCCGCCAGGAAGTCAAAACAGGAACGTTTCAATTCCTCATCCGTGTCAATTTTACACGGGAAAGTTTCGAAGAATTTGACACCTTTTCTGCCGAATTGCAACAGCTGCTCGCCGGTGACAAACGGTTTCATCTGCTGTTCCGTCCGGCTGGAGACTGGGGTGGCCAGATCGATGAGCGCATCCGCTGCTCTCTTGTGACGGAAAAGAGTGAACAGGTGCTCGAACGGATGCTCCGGAAAAACTCAAACCTCGACCTTCGTGAACACCTTGATTTCCTGCAGCCCTGTGGCTACCTCTGTTATGCCTCGTGCGCCTCCGCTTTCGTGATTGACCCGCAGGGAATCGTCCGCAAATGTACCTGTCACCTGGAATCCGATGCCAACTGCATCGGAAAGCTTGAAAACGGCAAACTCCGGTTGGATCGGTATGCGGCAGCTCAGTGGAGTCTGGCATCGGTTGCTCCGTCAGAAACCTGCAAACAGTGCGTAATGTTCCCGGTCTGCGGAATGTCGGCGTGCCCGGCAAATCGAATTGTTCTGAAAAAAACGGAGGATGATTCGGGCTATGAAAACTGCCCGCTGGAATCGAAACTCCTCCCGCATCTGATCGCGGCGATGGAACGGAAACATGATTTTGAAAGGATGGACGGATAGCCATGAAGAAAGAAGTTCTGGATGGCATTTTGAATGCGTTGGAATGGGCGGTTTCAGACGTGGATGATATCGCCAAAGCTGCTCGCAAGGGCGAAGATGTCGATCTCCGCAGCATGATTATTGACTCCTTTCAGTTTATTTCCTTTATCATGGACGTGGAGGATCAGCTGAACATCGAAGTTCCGGACGAGCTGCTGGTATATGATCACCTGGCCTCTCTGCTCGGCTTCGCGGAACTGATGAGCACCGTCAAAGAAGAGTACGAAGAAGAAGAGTACGAAGAAGAAGAGTACGAAGAAGAAGAGTACGAAGAGGAAGAGGACGAAGAGGAAGAGGACGAAGAGGAAGAGGACGAAGAGGAAGAGGACGAAGAAGAGGAGTACGAAGAAGAGGAGGACGAAGAAGAGGAGGACGAAGAAGAGGAGGACGAAGAAGAAGAGGACGAGGACCAGGATGAAGAAACAGAGTTGAACGTGCTTGATCGAACCATGCGTGGTCCGTGGTCAGGCTTTTTAAGATAAATGAAGGGAGGCGAAATTATGAAGCAGCTGAAAAAACTGGTCAAGCCGTCCAAAAAGGCGGCAAGCGCCATCGTGACACTGTATGTCAACGAGTCACAGTGTGGCGATCCGTGCGGTGCCAGCAAATGCACCAATGAGTCGCAGTGCGGCAAACGTTGCACCTGATGCCGCAACAGATCGGTTGAAACGGGGTCAACTATGAATGTTCGCATTTGGATTGTAGACAGCGGCGGAGCGCCGGGCGCAGAAAACAGCCGGGTCTTCCGCGACGGTTCGCTGTACCCGGATGAAGCGGGGGATCGCTTTGGCCATGGAACCGCAGTCAGCGGGATCATTGGCTCCGGCGCCCCAACCGCAGAACTCACTCATATTCGCCTGGTGAATCCGGACGCGCAAACCACGGCCGACGAGCTGACGACGCTGCTGGAATACATTGACGCCCATGCAGATGTTGATCTGATTCATATGAGCCTGGGTGTCACGGGCGGCGACCTGCAAGCCCTGCATACGGCCTGTGTACGCCTTGCGGAAAAGGGTGTCATTCTGGTTGCTGCGTTCGATAACGGCGGTGCCATCTCCTATCCGGCTGCATTCCCGGAGGTCATTGGCGTGAGCTCCAACCCGGCCTGCAGGCGCAAAGATGCCTTTCGCTTCTGTGATGACAGCGTGCTGAATCTGCTGGCACACGGAAATGTGCAGCGCGTCCGCTGGACGGATCCGAAATTCCTGCTGATCACCGGCAACAGCTTTGCCGCCGCGCACGTCACTGCGTGGGCGGCCAACGAGATGTCAAGGTCGAATCATCGCCTTACCCGAGCAGACCTTCTGGAACGCTTCCGGGAAGCCGCACGGGATGTGGTATCCTTCGGCTCAGAACCGCTTCCGCAGAAGCTCCCGTTTGAAATTCGTCGGGCTGTGCTGTTCCCGTTCAACAAAGAAATGCACGCACTGATCCGCTTTCGTGATCTGCTGCCATTTGAAATCGTCGGAGTCTATGAGGGGCGCTATGCCGCCACAATTGGCACTTCGGTATCGCAGCTTGTTGGTACATCAGGTGCAGAAGATCTGGTCATCCGAAAGCTCAGCGACTGCGATTTCGACAGCTTTGACACGGCGGTCATCGGTCACTGTGGTGAGCTGGCCAGACTGGTAGATCCATCGCTTATGACGGCCTGGATCCGCCGCCTGGCGGCACACGGAAAGAACATCTACTCCTTTGATGATCTGTCCGACCTGCTGCCGGGTTTCTCCTATGAACGCTGGTTTTATCCGCACATCAAGCGGTCTGATCTCCCACCGGATCGCTGCGGGAAGCTGTTCCGAATTCAAACGCCGGTGCTTGGTGTTTTTGGAACCAGCTCCAAACAGGGGAAATTTACGTTGCAGCTGGCACTTCGAAAACGGCTGATGGCAGAAGGCTATCGCGTCGGACAAATCGGGACGGAACCAACCGCTCTGCTGTTCGGCATGGAACGCTGCTATCCCATGGGATATGCCTCGTCGGTCGAAGTGTCCGGCACGGATGCCGTGCGTTGGTTGAATCGTGCGATGAACGATATCTCAGAAGACAAAGATATTCTGATCGTTGGCTCACAATCAGGCACCATTCCGTTCAGCCTCGACAATACCGCGTATTTCTGCTTCCCTCAGCAGGAATTCCTGCTGGGCACACAGCCGGATGCCGTCCTCCTGTGCATCAATCCATATGATGAACCGGATTATATCGGCAAAACCATCCGAATGCTGGAAACAGCAGACGCAACAGTCATTGGATTGGCTGTCTTTCCGATGACTTTTCAATCTGAACTCAATCTGCTTGGAAAACGCAGATTGACACAGGAAGAGGAGACACATCTGCTGCGACTTTTGCGACAGCAGTTTGATCTTCCGGCCTGGATTGTTCGGGATCCGGCCGATGTTGAAGAAATCGCTGACTGTGTCATCCACTTTTTTACAACCTACTAATGGAGGGATCATCATGAAAAGGAAACCGTTCAGCGGTATCAGCGAAACCTTGTCCTTTATGTTCTCCTTTATCTGGAAGCATCAAAAAACCTTTTTCCTCTGGAATACGGTTCAAAATCTGGTCGTTCCGGGGACAAACCTCGCAGAGGTCTGGTTGTCCAAGCTGGTGATGGACGAAATCTTTTCCGAAACCCGGACAGTTGAAAGGATTGCATTCTACGTTGGATTGATGCTGCTCTGCTACCTGGTGCGCAATTGCGTCCGTGAACTGACCTATACGCTTATCAGAAACAATCGCCATATTCTCTACAACAGCTTTCGTCGGATGATGGTCAGCACCGTCTGCGAAGCGGACTATGAGCTGCTGGAAACACCGGTCACGCATGAACTGAAAGAGAATGCGGAGCAGGTGGCATACGGGGATGGCGCCGGCTTCTGTTCCATCGTGCAGGAGCTGTTTTCCCTGGGCGGCAACTTCATCACCCTGGCCGGTATCACGGCGATTATTTTCACGTTGAACCCGCTGTTTGTGCTGCTGCTGCTGGCACTGATTTTTGTAAACTCCATGGTTCGCAACAAATGCAACAAGCTGGAATATGCGCTGCGTAAAAATCGAATTCCGATCGAACGGAAATCGGACTACCTGTCGGATGTTTCCGAAGGCTTTGAATACGGGAAAGAGGTTCGCCTCTGGAATCTGAAGGATTTCATCGTTGAAAGACTGGAAAAACATGACAAAGTCTCAGAGGAATTCTACAGACAAAGCTACAGGGTAAGCAACCGTGCCAGCTATCTCTCCTATTTCACATCGCTGATTCAGCAGGGTGCCTCCTATGCATACCTGGTCTTCCTGGTCTTTACGGAAGGCATGACCATCGGTTCGTTCACCATGTACATGAGCGCCCTCAACAAGTTCAACGGCGTCTTCAATTCGTTCTTCAGTGCCTACACCGAGATGGCAAACTCGAAGCTCTATTTCCAGGATCTGCAGAACTTCCTGAACCTGAAACGCCGCGCCGATGACTCGGGTTCGGAAAAACCACAGCTGAAACAGGACACCGTCATTTCCTTCTCGCACGTCTCCTTCCATTACCCCGGAACCGACCGCGACGTCCTCCACGATGTCACGCTCGATTTCAAGATCGGCGAAAAGGTCGCGCTCGTAGGCGCCAATGGCGCGGGCAAGTCCACCTTCATCAAGCTGCTCGTGCGTCTGTATGACCCGACGGAGGGCGAAATCCTGCTGAACGGCAAAAACATCAAAGAGTATGACTACAACGAATATCTGAACCTGTTTGCGCCGGTATTCCAGGATTTCAAGCTGTTTGCATTCACACTGCGCGAAAATCTGGCGCTGACCGGCGAATATGACGATAAGCGCATGGAAAAGATCGTCCGTCAGGTCGGACTGGATTCGCGCTTTGCGGAACAAGGTCTGGACACCATCCTGTACAAAGAGTACGATGAAAGCGGGACGGAGCTGTCCGGCGGCGAAGCACAGCGTCTTGCGATTGCCCGCGCGCTGTACCGCAATAGCCCCATGGTCGTTCTGGATGAGCCCACCGCTGCACTTGACCCGCTGGCGGAATATAATATCTACCAGATGTTTGGCGATCTGGTCGACGGCAAGACGGCCTTCTTCGTCACACATCGTCTGGGCTCGGTTCGTTTCTGCGATGACATTCTCGTCTTTGACAACGGACAGGTGATTGCACGCGGAACGCATAGCGAACTCATGAAGAAGAATGACATTTATGCGGAAATGTTCACCAAACAATCCGATATGTACAAGCAACTCGAATCCAAGCAGCCGGAAGAAGCGGCGCTGTAACGAATAAACTGAAAATGCCCCGGAGATCCAGTCTCCGGGGCATTGCTGTATGATCATCGAACGAGCATCATGATCGCTGTCAAAACGGCGAGAAAGCCAAAGTTGAACGCGGAAAACAGGACAAGGTATCGCTGCGTCTGCCCCGGATTGTGCGCCGTATATTCGCGAAACGTGATCAGGCTGGCCAGCGATGCAATCAGTGTTCCTGTTCCGCCAATGTTCACACCGATCAGCAGCTCACGGTAATTGCCTGTGAATTGTGACAGCAGAATCGCCGAGGGTACATTGCTGATGCACTGGCAGGAGAGCACGCTGAAAAGCAGGGTATCCTTTTCCAGAAGCGATGCAAACAGCGACTGAACGGCGGGGATCCGCGCCATATTGCCGGAAAAGATGAAAAATGCGGCAAAGGTCAGGAGCAGGGGATAGTCAACATCCTTCAATGCCTTTGGATCCGCAAAAAGCAACACCAGCGGAATCACAATCAGCCCAATCCAGTAGGGGATGAAGCGGAAGACGATCACAATCGACAGGACAAACAGACAGAGATACAGCCCTGTTCGCCGGGCGGGGAGCGCGGAACGCTTGGCTGGAATCTGCATGGCCTCCGGCTTGACAAAAATCCGGCAGCAGAGCGTGATCAGTGCGATGGAAATTACAAACGGCAACAGCATAATCATCGTGAATTCGCCGGTCGGAATTGCGAACTTACCGTACAGATAGAGGTTCTGCGGGTTGCCAAACGGTGTCAGCATCCCGCCAAGGTTGGCGGCAATGTTCTGCATGATAAATGTAAACGCCATGTATTTCTCCATCCCCGAACAGGACAGCACGAAATAGCCGAGTGGCAGGAACGTCAACAGCGCCATATCGTTGGCAATCAGCATGGAACCGATAAACGTGATGTAGACGAGCGCCAGAATGCAGAACCGGGCGTTTTGAAATCGCCGGACGATCTGCTCCGCGAGCACATAGAAGAACCGGATGTTTTTCAAAGCGCAGACAACGGCCAAAACACAGAACAGACAGGTCAGCGTTTTCCAGTCAAAATACGTCAGATAGGTGCGGTCAGGCGGCACGATGCAGGATGTGAGCGCGGCGGCCAGAATCGCAATGCAGAGAACCACGTTTTTTCGAACCCAGTGCAGAAGGCGCGTCGGGAACGTGGAAACCGGGTGCAGGGGCGGGTGCGTCATAAAAAGACTTCCTTTGTATTCGAGTATTCGAAAATCGCCGAACGAAAAATGGAACGGCACTTGACCATGAAAAAAGCACTTGCAATTGCAAGTGCTTTTTTCATGGAGCTGATAACCAGATTCGGACTGGTGACCTCGTCCTTACCAAGGACGCGCTCTGCCAACTGAGCTATATCAGCAATTACCCCGCGCTTCTGCACGGAGCGATGGCGACCCGGAAGGGGCTCGAACCCTCGACCTCTAGCGTGACAGGCTAGCGTTCTAAACCAACTGAACTACCGGGCCATACCGGAGATTGGAACCGTGTGATGCGTGTTCATCACAGGTATATATTCTACTACAAACTTCTCCGTTTGTCAAGCCCCTTTTCAAAAAAAGACGAAAGAATTTCCTCGACAAACTGATTTCTTTCAGACATCCTATCAATCAATGGAGAAAAAAGGGGATGATAAACGGTGCAGGGCAAATATGTCGAACAAATTCGCTGTTCATGCGACCTGAACCCGGATAAAAGAATTCCCGACCCGGTCGGCCAAAAACGCCAACCCGGATCGGGAATTTTTCATCTCAGTCAACGGGGATACCGGACATTCTCACATTGATCGATGGAAATGCGGTTCCAAACGGTGGTCAGCTGCCCCTCCGGCAACTCCGGTACACAGATTCTGCAGCCTTCAAAAATCACCTGTTGCAGATTCCAACGATTCATGGAAGATTCCGCAAACTGCCGCACCAGCAAATCACTGCTTTGCGAGAGCTCCCGAACACCGCTTTCACCCAAGCTGAGGACGAGACCACTCCAATCGTCCTGAACCCGCTCCTGCAGGATATAAGGAGACGTCAGGTCGCAATTCCGGACGGTGAGCCGGTCACAGGAAAGAACGTCCCGGAAGAGCAGATTGCTGAACACCGCAGAAACACTCAGCCCATAGCCAAAGCAGTTTTCAATCACAACATTCGAAATCGAAACGCTGCCATCGGCCGCATCCAGGTCGCCGCACAAAAGCCCGGCAGACTGATAGGGCAGGGTATCCAGATCCGTGCCCACAGCCAGGCAAACACCGGCATTCCGAATCTGCACATTGGAGATGGTCAACCGACTTCCGGGCTGCAGTGCGTAGATGCCATCGGAAATCAACAGCCCGCTGCCGGCACGCAGGGAACCGACAAATTGCGGCATCTCGTCGCGCAGCAGATTGCCGCCCAGACTGTCGCAATAAGCCAGAACCGCTTCACGATCGTCGGAGGTTGTCAATTCGCCGTCAATCACCAGATTGCAGAGGGTATACGAACGAAACGCGTCCGGCTCCCCAGTCGGCAATGCATATCCCCGGCGCTGCACGGAACAGCGGGCGATGATGTTTTCGATGGTGATGTCTCCGTCCGGCAAACGCAAGGCGATGGGGGACAGGCAGTCCTCAAAAACGAGATTGGCGCAGCGGTAGCTGTCGGCCGCAGCCGACCGGGACGCTTCATCCACGGTGATTTCCAACCTGATATCCGCGGGAATGTGGTAAAATCCGGGCGTATGACCGTCCGGCGACTCGTCCGCAGATGGGGTGGTCATGGCCATCAGATTCACACCACCCGCATACGCAAGCGGGACGAAAACGCCGTCCGAAAAATCGAGCGGTGCCGCAACGACAACCGTCACATCTTCTGCGAAAACGGAACGGTCCGCATTGTATGCTTCGGCGAAGCTGTTCCACTCCGCTGCGGAGTGAATTTCAACATACGCCTTTCGCTGAACTGCATCAGCCGGCGCAGACGAAGTCGACGCGGACGACACGGCTTCATTGGAGGACGTTGAAACAACGAAAGCAGATGTGCCGGGCGTTGATGTCGAGGCGGTCGGTGTGTCGTTCAGCTGCCGGGAACACGCGGCGACCGACACCATCAGACCCCCACACAAAGCCGCACAGACCATTCTGGCCATTCTGCGGGATGAAACAACCGAAAAGAAACTCATAATATTACACTCTCCTACATGGATGTAACAATCATGGTAGGAATAGATCGTGGAGAACCGCCCTCGTTGACCATATGTTCCAAAAAGTAGTCATAATCCGATTTGCTGATTGATTCATTTAACTTCAACGAAAAACCAGAGACTGCCCAACGAACATTTTTCAAATCGAAAGCGGTTGTTCCGTTGTAGCGATAATCTGTCAAGGCGCCTGTTACTGAATCAGAAAAGATAAACTGAGGAATAGAAGAACTTGTTTGATTCAAACATATTAAAGTCTCTTTGGGAAATGAATCAGAATTCCGATCGCCTGTTGACCAGACTTTTTCAGCATTTGAAACGCCGGGATTTGAATGATACATGGAAATCATCAAAGAAGAACCATTGTAACCTTCGTAAAAGGTTCCGTTTATGCCATATAATCTATTATTTGCTTGCGTGGAGCTGGTGTATGCATAGACATTTTTCCAACCGGTATAGACAATACGAATATCACGATGATTCGTTTTCATCCATTTCAGATATACCGTTTTGGATGAAGAGCCCGAAGTGAATGTGTACGCGCGGTGAGAAAACGATGCCATAAGAGAACCTGCTTTTAAATTATGAAACCAAAACCTCAAAAATGATTCTTTTGCAAAACGAGTCAATGTAACAGATCAACGAGTTGCAAATAGGCACTTTTTACAGAACCATGAAATCAACACCTCCTAACATCTACCTTTAGTGTACGATATCATGATTGAATAGTCAATACATATAACTGCCAAAAATAGAATGGAACTTATCAATAACAAAGAAAAAAAGTGACAAATGAATAATTACATATCTTATAGTAGCTAACTCACAGAAAACGCATACTTTTGAAGTCAACAGGGCAAACCGTTGTCTAATTTATTCTGCATTTGTTTCCTGTCCCCATGCTCAAATCGGCCGGTCAAACGGCAACCTGCCTGCATACACTGTAGCAGGCGGCGGACGCCGAAATTCGCCGCTGTGAAAAGAGGGATTCAAATGGGAACAAACGGAGCTGCCGGATGCTATGTCCTGACCCGGTCTGTGACCTATGCACAGGCGCTTCTCCGCGTACTGCGATCACGGGGAATGCAGGCGCGGATGGTTCGAAGTCCCGGAAGCATCACGGAAAACGGCTGCGCACACGCGGTTCTTGTCAAACGGACAACACCGAACGCCATTCTGCGGGCGATGTCAGAGGCCGGTATGCCGCGATTCCGGTTGTATACGACAGAGAACGGAACAGACTTCCATGAATTTTTCGGCTAAGACAGAAAAGGCAGGCGAACAACGGATGATTTATCTGGATCATGCGGCGACCTCCTTTCAAAGACCGCCTGCTGTTGCCCGTGCCGTCAAAGCCTCCCTGCAACACCATGCAGGCTATGGACGCAGCGGCCATGACGCCGCTGTACGGGCGGCCGAAGCGGTCTATGACTGCCGCGTCGCTGCCGCAGAGCTGTTCGGCCTCTCCGCGCCGGAACGCGTGATTTTCTGCTGCAACGCAACCCACGCGCTGAATACGGCGATTCTCGGTATGCCAATGCGGGCAAAGCGCGCGGTGATCTCCGGATATGAGCACAATGCCGTCTATCGCCCTCTGATGGAGCGCGCTGCGCGGGACGGAACGGAAACCGTTATTGCAGCCAGCCCGCTCTTTGATGCAGATGGCGCGGTTCACGCGTTCGACAAGCTGCTGGATGAACGCTGCGGACTCTGCGTCTGCACCATGCTCTCCAATGTGTTTGGCAACCGGCTCCCGGTGGAGCTCATCGGCAGAATGTGCCAGGAACGGCAGATTCCGTTCATTGTCGATGCATCACAGGCCGCCGGAACACTGGATGTCGATGCCCGACAGCTGTCAGCCGATGTCATCTGTATGCCGGGGCATAAGGGGCTGCTCGGCCCCGCCGGAACGGGTATGATGCTCCTCTGCGGAGAACGGATGCCGGAGCCACTTCTGTTTGGCGGTACCGGCGGGGATTCGGCCAGTTCGCATCAACCGCCAACGCCCCCCGAACGCTTTGAGAGCGGCACGCTGAACGTTCCGGGGATCTGTGGTCTGCGCGAAGGCATTCGGTATATCGCAGAGCACCGGGAAGCTATTCACGCCAGAGAAATCGTCCTGAATGCGTGGCTGCGGCAGCGGATGGCGGCCATTCCGGGCGTTTGTGTGTATGGCGGCACGGAGACGGTGAGCAGCGGGCTCTTTTCCTGGAATGTGGACGGATGGGACTGCGAACGCATGGCTGCGGCACTGGCGGAAAACGGGATCGCCGTGCGCGCCGGTCTTCACTGCGCACCGCTTGCGCATCGGAGCGCCGGGACAGAGGGAACCGTGCGGGTCAGCTTTGGCTGGAACAGCACCCAAGGAGAGACGGAACGCTTTGCGAAAACGCTGGAAACGATTCTTTTTCAAAAATAGAACTTTGATTTTGAAGCAGAATATGATATAATAGAAAAAGGAAAGAATGCCGCCGCATCGGGTGGCGGCATTCTTCCTGAAAGATCGATGAAACGGCATCATAAAAGGCAGGAACAGACGGAATGTTGAAACTCGCAGCCTCCAAAGGAATCTATCTTGATACAGCCCTGGCGGACAAACTCTGCCGCCTTCCCAATCCGGATGCAATCCGGCTGTACCTGTATGCATCGCTGCACGAGACAAATGATGAACAGACGGCTCGAGCCCTTGGCCTGTCGAAGGAAGCACTCGAACAGGCGGAACAGGCGCTGATTGCGGCGCAGCTGGCCGTCTCCGCATCCGAAACCGAGTCGATTCGCCGAAAGCAACAGATGCAGACCGCCCCGACCTATTCCACGGCGGAGGTCACGGAGCTGGTTACGTCCGATATGGCATTCGCGCAGGTTGTGCATGAGGCGGAAAAGGTGCTGCATCCCTGCCTGAGCGAAAGCGATTTGAAGGAACTGATGACGATCTACCGATACTTCGGGATGCCCGCTGAATGCATCATTCTGCTCCTGCATTTCGCGGCTGCACGAACGGCTCGACAAACGGGAAGACGCCTCTCTCTGTCCACGGTGAAGCGGGAAGCACTGCGCTGGATGGAAAACGATATCATGACACCGGAAGCAGCTGAACGGTTTGTCCGTCGGGAAACGCAGCTCATGGATACCATCGAACGGATGGAAAAGGTCATCGGCCTGCAGAATTATTCAACCGAGGAAAAGCGACTCTTCCGAACCTGGGCGGAGATGGGCTTCAATGAGCAGGTGGTTGCACTGGCCAGAGAAATTACGCTGCAACGGATTGGTGAACTCCAGCTGAAGTATACCGGAAGCATCCTGAAAAGCTGGAAGGATGCTCATCTGAACGGCCTGGATGCCATCCACGCTTATGAATCGCAGCGCGAAAAGGAATATGAACAGGCGCGCATGGCCGCCGAAAAACGCCGGGCGCGGAAACAGCCCACATCTGCACCGTCTGCCTCCGGCAGCTTCTCATCGGCTGAACGGACGGCGCTGCAGGAAATCCAGGCGTATATTCAACAAAATGGGGGACAGGGCGTATGAGTTATGATGTCACCGCGCTGAAAAAAGCGCTGGAACGGTATGCTACACAGCGAACGGAGCGGGAGCTTGCGCATGCGCGAACCGTTCGCGAGCTGAATGAACGCATTCCGCGCCTTGCTGAAATTGAAAAGGCGCTTTCGTCCTGCGGTCTGTCGATCGTGGAAAATGTCGTAAAGGGCGGCGATTCCGTTGAGGAAAACGTCGCAGCAATCAAGAGACAGTCCAGGGCTCTGCGTGCCGAACGCGCCGAACTGCTCAAGGCGCAGCACCTGCCGGAAGACCTCATCGACGGCCATACGTCCTGCGCCGCCTGCGGAGATACCGGCTACATCGGCTCCGAAATGTGCGAATGCCTGCGCCGCGTGTACCGGGAGGAACAGTATGACGCCCTGTCCGAGCTGTTTGCACAGTCCGAAGGCCGCATGGAGACCTTTGATGTCTCGCAGTATTCTCCGGTGAAAACCGGCGAAAGCCCGGTTTCGCCGCAGGAGTGTATGCATCTTCTCGCCGAAAAGTGCAGAAAATACGCGACCGATTTTTCGAATACATCGCCCAATCTGCTCTTTCACGGGGAAAGCGGCTCCGGCAAAACCTTTTTTATGGCCTGCATCGCAAGGACAGCGGTTGAAAAGAACGCCTTCGTTGTCTATCAGAGCGCATTCACGCTGGCCAAGCAGCTGGAGGATGACCGCTTTGGAAAAAGTGAGGACAGCAGCGCAGCACTGGAACAGTGCGCAAAGTGCGATTTGCTGATCATTGATAACCTTGGAACGGAAACGACGACAGCCTATACGGCGTCTGCACTGTATCAGCTGCTGAATCGCCGCGTGTCGGAAAAACGGCCAACTCTGATCGCAACGGCCATGAATATTGACGAAATCGCAGCGCGATATGGTACCCATATGTCTGCCCGAATCCGTGCGGACTATATCCTGATGCCGCTTTATCCGCGCACCCATATCACCCGAAAAACGAGAAGTATGCTGGAAATCTGAGCTGGATTCGATTCGCATGGTCTCGCTCAAAAAACGGAGTGTCTCTATGAAACAGACAGAAGAAAAAACCAATGTTATGCGGACACTGGACAGGCTACGGATTCCCTACGCCGTCCATCATCCGAACGATACAACAAACGCCCTGAGCGGCGTGGAAATTGCCCGCCAGCTGAATCAACCGCCGGAACGCGTTTTCAAAACGCTGGTGACCACCGGCCACAGCGGCAAGCACTATGTGTTTATCATCCCGGCCGCAGCGGAGCTCGACCTGAAAAAAGCGGCACAGGCCGTTCGTGAAAAATCCATTGCCATGCTCCTGCAGAAGGAGCTGCTCCCGCTGACCGGCTATGTTCACGGCGGCTGCTCGCCGATCGGCATGAAAAAAGTCTTCCCGACCGTGTTGGATGCGTCTGCCGCATCACAGCCAACCATCTTCGTCAGCGCCGGAAAAATCGGCAGTCAGATTGAACTGTCGCCGGAATCGCTTCATCAGGCAATTCCGTACCAGACAGCTGACCTGACACGCACCGAGGCTCATCCATGAACGAAAAACGACAGTGCATGGAGGCGGTCTTTTCGTTCTGGCGGACTGAGGGAGAACCGCTGCTGGCGCAGCTGGCACAAATCCTGCCGGATTGGTTCACATCTCATGCGCGTGACCTGCCGTGGCGCGCCGACCGGGAACCGTATCATATCTGGCTCTCGGAAATGATGCTGCAGCAGACACGGGTGGAAACGGTCAAACCGTATTATGAACGCTTCCTTCAGGCGTTTCCGACTGTCTCCGATCTGGCCGATGCCGGGGAGGACCGCGTTTTGAAATTGTGGGAAGGCCTTGGCTATTACTCCCGTGCGCGCAATCTCCACGCGGCTGCCAGACAAATTCAGGAAAAGCACGGCGGCTGCTTTCCGAAAAGCCTCGCAGAACTGCTCACTCTGCCGGGCATCGGCGCTTATACCGCAGGTGCAATTGCTTCCATCTGCTTCGGCGCACCGACACCGGCGGTGGACGGGAACGTGTTGCGGGTGGTTTCCAGACTGACGGAGCTCTACCTGCCGGTCGATGAATCGCCTGTCAAAGCCGGAATCACAGAATCCCTTGCCCGCGTCTACCCAGCGGGACGGTGTGGTGACTTTACACAGGGACTGATGGAACTCGGCGCCACGGTGTGTGTCCCAAACGGCGCCCCAAAATGCGATGTATGCCCCGCCCGCGATTTCTGCCGCGCCCGCGCGGAACAGAGCATCGACCTGCTCCCGGTGCGCCGTCCAAAACGGACGCGAACCGTTGAAGAAAAAACGGTGCTGATTCTGCGCTCGGCGACGTCCATTGCCGTCTGCCGCCGGAACCAGAGCGGCCTCCTGAACGGTCTCTGGGAACTGCCCAACATCGGCGGCTTTGCAACGAAAGAGGATGTGCTGCGCCTGGCCGGGGAGTGGGGACTGTCCCCGCAGTCGATTGATGAACCGTATGAACGCACTCATATCTTCACCCACCGGGAATGGCATATGCGCTGCTACGAGCTGCTCTGTGAAAACAGACCGGACGAATTCGTCTGGGCCACCGATGCCATGCTCCGGGACGAGCTGGCGCTGCCGACTGCCTTTCGGATTTGCCTGCCGCCAGACAGTGTGAACCCCAAAACGCCGACCGGCGATTTGAATCTGAATAACAATCAAACAGAAATGGAATGAACAATATGAATCTGACACCCATGAAAACGACCCCCTGCTACAAGCAGATGCCGTGGGGCGGCACCTCGCTGAACGAACAGTACGGCAAACACTCTGAATTTCCAATTACCGGCGAGAGCTGGGAAGCGGCCGACCATTTTCATGGCAAAACGCCGATCGTTGGCGGCTGCTATGACGGAAAGGATTTCTCGCAAATCATTGCAGAAATGGGCGCAGACGCCTTCCTTGGTCATCTGACGACGGATGGCCGGTTCCCGCTGCTGTTCAAATTGATCGACGCACGCGACCGCCTGAGCGTTCAGGTACACCCGAACGATGCATTCGCTGCCGCCGATGGCGACCGAGGCAAAACCGAAATGTGGATTGTCCTGGAGGCGCAGCCGGGAGCTGGATTGTATCTCGGCTTCGAACACGCCATCAGCCGCGAAACATATCAGCAGCTCATTGAAACGAATGAACTGGAATCGGCGCTGCATTTTGTTCCGGCCAAGGCGGGTGATACGTTCTTCCTGCCGCCGGGACTGGTTCATGCCATTGGCGCCGGTCTGGTCATCGCCGAAATTCAGCAGTCCAGCGATGCGACCTATCGCGTCTACGACTGGGGACGGCTGGGACTGGACGGCAAGCCGCGTCAGCTCCATATCGAAAAAGCGCTGGCCGTCACGGATACGGCTCTGCGCGGCGACTGCAATGCGCCGCTGATGGTGCGGGAAGATGGCGCAGAGATTGATTACCTCAAGGCCTGCCCGCTGTTTGCAGCTCAGCGGATTCGCCTGTCGAATTGTTGCCGCATGGAAACGCGTGGCAGCAGCTTTACGATCCTGTTCTGCGCAGAAGGACAAATGACGGTCTCCACGACAGACGGCGCGGTGCAGCTGGAAAAAGGCCAGACAGCCGTGATTCCTGCTGCGGCCAATGCGTTTGAAATGCAGGGCGCGGCAGAGGTCTATCGCTTCTTTGTCCCGGATCCGGAGCGGGATTTTGTGGAGCCGCTCCGCAAGGCCGGATTCCCGGACGCTGAAATTCAACTGCTGCTGCACGCCTGAACCGAAACGGTAAGACACGCAGGAACGCATTCAAAAAAAGGGGAGAGAACTGGATGAACCGGTGGGGTTGTAAGATTTTCGCCAACCATGCCCATGTGTTCGAAGAAGCCGTCCGCCCAAAGGGGACGGTCGATTGCCTGAAAGCATTGATGGACGAGGTCGGCATCGACAAAGCAGTCGCATTTGCACCGTTCTGCGGCGGAAAAAAACCGCAGATGGCCGACCCGGACGCCAACCAGAACTGCTGGCTGGCCAGCGCACTGCGCGACAGCCCGGATATCATCGGTTTCGGCACGATCAACTTTTCCAAAGGCGACCTGCGCGGACAGACGGAGCAGATCGCAGAACTCGGCCTGCGCGGTATCAAAATTCATCCCCCGGCACAGGAGATCCGCGTCAATGGAGAAAAGGCGTATGAAGTCTATGAAGCGGCACAGCGCTGCGGCCTCTTTCTCTCCTTCCATACGGGTGTCCACTGGGCGCGACTGTCCAACTATGCCATGCTTCTGTTTGACGACCTGACATATGACTTCCCGGAGCTGAAATTCTCATTGGAACATATCGGAGGCCACTGCTTTTTCAAAGAGGCACTTGCCGTGATGGCCAACCGCCGCGGCAATGCACAGGATCCGCACGTCTTCGCCGGTTGGACGGATATCCACAATCCGGGTGGCCTCTGGAGCATCACCGAAGAAGAACTGTATGACCTGCTGAACATTACAGGCCCCCGCGCGCAAATCCACGGGCTGGACTTCCCGTACAGCGATGCGGATTTCTGCCGGGCCGGCATCGAACGCATCCTCTCTCTGAACATTCCGGAGACGACAAAGGCGGCCATCCTCGGGCAAAACCTGGCAGACGCACTCGATATTCGCCTGTAACCTCACGATTTTCGAACAAAGGAACAAATCAAATGTGGCAAATCATCATTGACATTCTCAAAGAAACCGCGCTCGATGGACTGAAAATGCTGCCTTTTCTCTTTGGTGCCTATCTGCTGCTCGAATGGGTCGAGCATCGCTCTGGCGAGAAGCTGCGCCATGCGCTCAGCCATTCGGGGCGCTATTCCGTCCCGCTCGGCGCGGCGATTGGCCTGATTCCGCAGTGCGGATTTTCTGTCGCAGCGTCCAACCTCTACGCAGGCCGCCTGGTGACAACAGGAACGCTCCTCGCCGTGTTCATCGCGACATCCGATGAAGCCATCCCTGTCATGCTTGCCAGCCCCGACGGAACCGCAAAAATTCTCCCACTGCTCGGGCTCAAGCTCCTCTTCGCCATCCTTGGCGGATATCTGGCCGACAGACTGTTTTTTCGCCGTCTCCACCGAAACGACTGTGCAACGGAACACTGCAAGCATGATGACGAACGCGATGAAGCAACACGGGAGCTGTGCGCCCATTGCGGCTGTCAGGGTGGGATTCTCAAATCGGCTCTTCACCATACAGCGGAAACGTTTCTCTTTCTGGTCATCGTCCTTCTGCTGATCAATACGGCTACAGAGCTGCTCGGCGAGGAACGCCTTTCCTCCTTCCTGCTGGCCGGAACCGTCTGGTCGCCAATCGTGACGGCACTCGTCGGCCTGATTCCAAACTGTGCGCCTTCTGTTCTGATCACGGAGCTGTACATCAACGGCACGCTGTCGCTCGGTGCCGCAGTGGCAGGACTGTCGGCCGGTGCCGGACTCGGCGTGGCCATGCTGTTCCGAATCAACCCGGATAGAAAGCAAAATCTCCGCATCCTGGCATACCTCTACCTCTTTGCTGTGGTCGTCGGCATGGTGACTGACGGCGTCATACACCTGCTGTAAACCGTATTGGCCAACTGTACCCGGCTCATCCATATTTCAAAAAACAACAGACGTCAGGGAACCAATCTCCCTGACGTCTGTTTGATTTTGAGCGGACAGCTTCACTGATATTTGACGTCCACTGTCGAAGTGTGAAAAGATGGGATGCTGTCTGCGCTTTGAAACTTTCAAATGATCAAAACGCATCCATTTTATGATACCACACCGATAAGCATATGAATTCAAAAAGAGCCGCAGCTGATTTCCGGCTTTGGAATCAACTGCAGCTCTTTTTTTGTGAGCAGACAAATCACTCTTGCAGAAAAAACCTTGACAAATCTCGTATCACAATGGGATTCGATTACGATGCCATCTCAAAGGAGCAGCTTGTCAATCTGATTGAAGTTTTGAAACTCTCCAAGCATATGAACAGCCCCATCAGCCAGAGAGGGAAAGCGACCATGAACCATGGTAAGGGAAAACGGAAGAAACGATAACACAAGCGAACGGCGCTGCGGCGGGTTTTATATACCTCTTGCGCCCTCCGTTGGCACAGAAAGATTTTTCGCTTCGCTTCAAGATTTCCTATGCCAACTACACCCGAACAGCCGGATTTTGTTCATGCTAAATCCTTCGTTTTGTGTTCCTTTCAGCCCACAAAATCCGCCTTTTCTGCTGCCGCAGAAAAGTGTCTGTCTGGCGTGGGACAGCCCCTTTCCAGCGTCAGCGGTCGCAAAA
>CAZEUG010000032.1:0-19234 GCA_964515055.1 uncultured Oscillospiraceae bacterium
CGATCGAATGAACACCTCGTTTGACCGGGTGTTGCACTTCATATGATAACACGCCTTGCTCCCGCCGGGGATGGGGAGGAAAGCGCTTCCCCGCAGAGGCGGACTTCAGGAAGCAACCAAAGGCTCGCCTGTGTAAAGGGAGCTGGCGCGAAACGCCTGAAGGATGGCTGTTACCGGAGGAATTCCATTATCCGCAGCTGCCCATATCGCAAAAAATAAAGAAGCTCCCTCTGACGAGGGAGCCAAGGCGATCGGGTGAAGCTGGGTGGTTGGAGGAGGAGGCAGCTCCGCATGCGACTGCAAGCCCATGTCCCTCTTACACAGGGTGGTACCATGTCAGCCGCTGCGGGGTGCAGGGGAGGCTTTGGAGGTTGCCCGATATCGGCAGCGCAGCTGCGCAGGGGACTTGGTGGATGCCCTGACGGGAACATCCGCTCCTTACGCGGGCGGGTGTCTATTCCTCCTTGGAATTGTCTGCGTCTGCAAAGAGGATGCGGCAGGCGCGCTGCATTTGTTCCGTTTTGGTGGCGTCCTCTTCGGCTTCAGCCGCGTCCGACAGCGCCGCATCTGAGCCAGCCACGTCCGCTCCGGCTGCGTCCGTTGCGGTGCGGCGTCCCAGCGCGCAGAGTGCAGACAGCGTCAGGCCGTGCTTCCGGCACATCCGCTGGAAGCAGACGATCCCGATCAAAAGCAGCAGGGAGAGCCCGGACAGGATGCAGGAGTAGACAAAGTAGTCCGGCAGGAACCGGAGAGTGATGCTGTGCGTGCCGGCGGACAGGTGGATGCCGATCAGACCATCCTCGGTGCGGAGGACGTCTGCATCCCTGCCGTCCACGGTGACGTGCCAGCCGGGTTCATACGGGATGGAGAAATAGAGCAGGTCGCCCTCGTTTGCGGTGATATCCATCGAGAAGCGCGTCGTGCTCGTCTGCGTAAAGTTCTGCACGGCAGCGCGCAGCGGTGCAAAATACTGTTCAAACAGCTCCGCATTGAAGGAATAGAACAGCTCATCCTTCAGGAAAACCTCCTCGCTGCCGCCCTGGCTCTTGAGCGGAAGACCGATCAGGAGCGTGGCTTCCTCGTCCGATGCGTACTGGCCGAGCGGGACAATGCCGTCATCGTCGTTGCTGGTGAGGTAGGTATCGAAAAATTCACCGTTGAGCCAGAGGTTGACCTTGCGGTAATAGTCTGTCGGGAAGGCGGCATACAGCGTCTGCCCCTCCACCCCGCGGATTCGGTATTCGATGTGGCAGTTCTCGTCGGAGGTCTCCGCATAATATTTGGTATAGCCCTGCGCATAGGCGCGGGTTTCGATGTTTTCGTAGCTGACAGTTACCTGATTCGACGGGATGGGGCAGTAGAAGGGGAGAACCTCCTCACTGCCGACCATGGCGGACAGCATGGTGTTCTGAATCACAAACGGGTTATCCGTCTCCAGCTCCGCGTCATAGCCGTTGTATTGGCCGGAAACCGGGAAGCAGAGCGGCATGGTGTGTTCATTTTCGTAGATATAGATGTCGCCCTCCTGGTGCAGCAGCGTGAGCCCGTTGTTGGAGGCGTTCTTCTGGAACACGTATTTGATGCCGATGATGGAGTCTGTGGACAGCACCGGCGCGGAATATTCCGTCCAGTGCGCGCCGACCGGATACCCCAGCTTTTTGATGTAGTTGATGCCGTCACTGTTCAGTGTGGAGCTGGAGTGGCTGATGCCCTTCATGCCGAGCGCAAACGGGTCGTTGACGCAGCGCATATAGGTTTTTTCCGACCGGTAAAACCCGGTGTCGTACGCCTTCAGCCATTCGGCTGCGGGCAGTGACTGATCGACAAAATCGCGGTAGGAGGTGCGGGAGGAAAAGACAACGTCCTGATCGACCCGGACGAGCGTCGTGATGCCGTTTGCATACAGCTCCATGCAGACGAGCCCCAGCAGAACGCCCATGGTGACCCTGGAACGCGCACCGTCCCGATAGGCGTCGAAGGCCAGAAAGCTGAAATACAGCATCAGAATCAGCAGGCCGCCCCAGACGGTGATGCGCTCATCGACATACTCGAACACATCGCCCTTGGCCTGTGTATAGAGGATCATGACCAGCACCAGCAGTGCGGCGCGCGCAACCGATGCGACGGTGTAGCCACCCTTGACGTGGGCGAACGCGTCGTACGCCATGACCAGCAGGAAGGCGCAGAGCAGGAAGGAGTAGCGGTAGTTCAGCCAGTTCGGATTCTGGAAGCCGTGCCAGACGAGGTCAGCCGTCGAGACCTGCATACTCATCAGCAGGAAGAACAGCATGGCCGCAGCGCCGATCTTTTTGCGGACACAGATGTTGCGGTTGGTAAAGAACAGCGGAACGAGCAGCAGTGTCAGCGTCCCGGTGAAGAGCGTCGGCAGCCCTTCCGGCCGACACGTGTCATATGCACCAAACAGCAGCTTCGGAATCAGCTCCACAAAGTCGAATTTGGCCTTGGGTGTGAAGTTCGGGGAGGAAAAATCCATTTTGCCGAGCGTCAGCGAATGGTACGCCGGAATCAGCATAAACGCAGCAATCCCGGCAGAGAGGAAGGAAAAGAAGGCAAACAGCAGCCCCTTTTTCACAAAACGGCGGCCACTGCCCTTGCCGCCCTCCCGCGTCGTGAACCAGACGTAGAGAAAATAGGCGGCCGTGAAAATGGCGACCATGTAGCCAATGTAGAAGTTGGAAATAAAGACGAGCGACAGCACAACGGTGTAGAGCAGGTATTTGTTTTCGCGAATCAGCTGCTCCACGCCGAGCATGATCAGCGGCAGACCAATGACGGCGTCCAGCCACATCGGATCCATCTGCTGCATGACCATGTACGTCATCAGTGCATACATACAGGAGACAATCAGAATGCGGGTGTTTTCGCCGCCGCGTGTTTTCTTCAGGTAGTAGGCGAAGGACAAGGCGGCGCAGCCGGTGCGCAGAAGCGCCGTTGTCAGGAGCGCTTCAGTGATCAGCGTTTTCGGGAAGAGCAGATAGATCAGCATGAACGGGCTGCCCATGTAATAGGCGTTGAGCCCGAAGGTTTCACCGCCGAGCGTCCGGCTCCAGCTGTAAATCAGGCTGCCGTCGCCGAGAATGGCATCGCGGAAGCCCTCATAATAATAGATATACTGCGCGTTCAGATCGAGGACGAGCAGCGAATCGTTGCCGAAGGGGAAGACCTGAAACGTGATATAGCACAGCTCCAGCACGGCCATCGGCAGGAAAAACGCCAGCAGGTACAGCTTGCGATTCTGTCGGTCGCGGCCGAGCATCAGCCGGTCGCGCAGGCGGCGTTTCCGGGATGCGGATCGTTTTTCAGAAAAGGTTGTGCGTTCTGTAGATTGCTCCATGATTGAATCCTCCGTTGAGATTGGGTCAGGCTGCGCGGTCGGTTCGTTCCGAAATCAGATAGCGCGGCCTGTGCTTCAGCTCCTCATAGATGCGCGCCAGGTAGTAGCCGAGAATGCCGAGGGCGATCATGATCAGGCTGAGGAAAATCCCGATGACCGACAGCGCGGCACAGAGCATCTCGACGCTTTCGCGCCCGAATGAATGGAAGATGGTGAACACACCGAGGACAACCGAGAGCAGGATACCGATCAGCCCGGCGGCGGTCACGAACTGCAACGGTGCCGTGGTGAAGGAAGCGATGGAGGAGAGCGCCATCCGGACGAGCTTTTTCGGGGAGAACTTGGACGAACCGGCGTTGCGCGCCTGCACGTCAAACAGGACGGTTTCCGTGTGAAAGCCGACCCAGCTGCTCATGCCGCGGAAGAAGGTCTGACGCTCCGGCATCTCGTTCAGCGCGTCCAGCACGCGGCGATCCATCAGCTTG
Organism: uncultured Oscillospiraceae bacterium; assembly: GCA_964515055.1. Taxonomy (GTDB): domain Bacteria; phylum Bacillota; class Clostridia; order Oscillospirales; family QAMX01; genus QAMX01. The sequence continues at coordinate 3,841 of CAZEUG010000032.1, forward strand.
AAGTCGGACGCGTCATTCAGGTCAAAGCCGCTCATGGCCCGGAGAAGGCCGTAAAAGGTTTTGGTAAACAGCTTGTAGATCAGCCGTTCCTTGCCGCGTGTCCGTTTTTTGGCTTCAACGATATCAACGGTGCTGTTTTTCCAGATCGCGTACATCTCCGCGATGACAGCCGGCGGAAATTGCAGATCGGCATCGGAAATCACGCAGCAGTCGCCTCTTGCGGCGGACAGCCCGGCAAACATGGCACCCTCCTTGCCGAAATTGCGCGACAGCCGCAGACCGCGGATGCGTGCATCCTGTGCGGCGGCGTCGGCAATCACGGCCCAGGTGCGGTCTGTGGAGCCGTCATCGACAAGAATCAGCTCATAGGGAATGGAATGCGGCTCCAACGCTTCGGCAACGGCGGCAAGCAGCGCCGGAAGGTTGTCCGCTTCGTTCATGGCGGGGACAACAATGGACAGCAGCCCATTGCCCAGACGGTTTGGTTCAGTCATGTGCTTCATCCCTCCTGATCCTGTTTGGTTGGCTGCCTGAAAATCAGACATTTGCTGAGTACGTAGTTGATGATGACAACGAGGACGCTGGCCGCCAGCTTGACGAGCCAGACGTTGATGCCGAGCAGGTTGTCCCCCAGATACATGATCAGGGTTTCCAGCCCGAGCGAGCAGAGCCGCGCCGCGAGGAAGGAGAGCGTTTCCCGCGTGACGGTGGCGCGGTCGGAAGCGCGGCTTTCAAAAACCAGCAGCTTGTTCGTCACGAAAGCGAACAGAACGGCGACAATCCAGGCCAGGGTGTTGGCGCCGAGCGCCTTCAGCAGCCGAATGTGCAGGACGTCGTAAAAGAGCCAGAGCGAGGCGTAATTCACAAGGGTAGTCAGCCCGCCGAATATGAGATACAGCAGCACTTCCCGATATTTTTTGCAGAGACACCGAATGGTTTCCATGCCTGTAACCTTCCCATCTGATCAAGTATGGCGGCGGCAAAAAAGCCGCCTGGGAATATGATATAACAAAACCGCGAAAAAATCAAGGAACGAAGGGCGGAAAATGCGAACATCGAAAAAAAATTACAGGTTGCGCCCCCAAAAAACAGACAACGTTACCAAACTGTAACGTCATTCGATTTTCGACTGTGGTATAATATGCATATTGGGCAGACCGTTTGACGCGGCACATTGCACGCCGGTTCGCCTGGGATTTTCCTGCTGGAGTATGTGCGATATGGTTTTTTCAACATTGACCTTTTTATATGTGTTTTTCCCGATTTGTCTGGGGCTGTATTTTCTGATGCCGTCCCTCCGCGCCAAAAATACCGTGCTGCTGATCATGAGCCTGATCTTCTATGCCTGGGGCGAGCCGGTCTGTCTGCTGCTGATCATGTTCACGGCGTTTATGAACTATCTCTGTGGCCGACAGATTGCGGATGCGCGGGACAGCCGTGGGCGAAAGCGATGGCTGATCGTTTCCGTGGTGGTCAGTCTGGGGCTGCTCTTCCTCTTCAAGTACACGGGATTCCTGATCACCAACCTGAACCGCATCCCCGGCGTGCATCTGCCGGGCTGGAACATCGCTCTGCCGATCGGCATTTCCTTCTACACCTTCCAGGCCATGTCCTATACCATTGACCTGTACCGGAACGAGGCACGCGTCCAGCGCTCCTATGCGGACTTCCTGCTGTATGTTTCGCTGTTCCCGCAGCTGATCGCCGGGCCGATCGTCCGCTATGTCGATGTGCAGAACGAAATTGAAAAGCGCACCACAACGGCGGAAGAATTCGTGATGGGCATCACGCGCTTTGCAGTCGGGATGGCGAAGAAGCTCCTGCTGGCCAACTACTGCGGCAGCGCGGCGGACAAGCTCCTCAAGGGGACGGATGCGTCCGCTCTGGGCGGCTGGCTCGGTCTGGTGCTGTTCGCCTTCCAGATTTACTTCGACTTTTCCGGCTATTCGGACATGGCCATCGGCCTTGGCCGGATGTTCGGCTTCCGCTTCCTCGAAAACTTCGATTACCCCTATACCTGCTCCTCCATCACGGATTTCTGGCGGCGCTGGCACATTTCCCTCTCGACCTGGTTCCGCGACTATGTGTACATTCCGCTGGGCGGCAACCGCCGCGGCAAGGCGCGTCAGGTGCTGAATCTCCTGATTGTCTGGTTTTTGACCGGCTTCTGGCACGGTGCCAGCTGGAATTTCATCCTCTGGGGCCTGTATTTCTGTGTGCTGCTGATGCTGGAGAAATTCGTCTTTGCCGGGCTGATGCGGAAAATGCCCGCCGTGCTCCGGCACGCGCTGGCGCTCTTCTTTGTCCTGATGGGCTGGGCGCTGTTCTACTTCGAAGATCTGGCTGCGCTCGGCACGTTCCTCACACGCATCTTTGGCGGCGGCACGGCGGTCAGTACGCTGTCGCTCACGCTGCTTGAAAACAATTCGCTGCTGCTGCTCGTCTGCATTCTGGCATCCACGCCGATTGGCCGTGTGATTCACTCCATCCACCTCGCCCTGATTCACGCCGGCGGCCCGCTGCGCAATCTGTCCATGGCGCTCCGCCTCGTGTTCAATACCGTGATCATGACCGTCTGTACCATTGTCATGGTGACAAACTCGTACAACCCCTTCCTCTATTTCCGCTTCTGAACCGCTTGGAAAGGACGATTTTATGAAAAAATGGTATGCCGTGATCATCATCACCTTTCTTCTCCCGATTTATGTCCTGTTTTTCTATTCGGCATTCGATGTCGATGCCACCGTCTCGCAGGATGAACAGCGGGTGCTGGCCACGATGCCGGAGCTGTCGCTGCGGTCGGTGCTGAAGGGCGATTTTGAATCCCAGTTTGAAACCTACTATTCAGACACCTTTCCCTTCCGGGAGGAGCTGCTGAAGACCAGCCGCGTCGTCAACCGGCTGTACGCCATCAGCTTTGGCGACGAATCCAGCATCCTGATTGACCGCGATGAGCAATGGGAGGGCGGAAGCTCGCTGATTGACTTCGGCCAGACCGATCAGACCACCGCATCCTCTGCGGTGACCACACCGCCGACGACGCCGGCCTCGGATGTCTCCGCACCGACGGATACGACGCCGACGGATACGACGCCGACGGAGACCACGCCGCCCGCCACGATGATGACCTCGTGGGTGGAGGTGACGAAGCCGAACACGAACGATGCGTCGCCGGATGAGACGGATACGCCGAGCGATGTTGGCGCCATCCTCATGATCGGAAATGCCGCCATGGAGCATTATTACGGCGTGAATGACTCTCTGGACTATTACGCTGACTCGATCAATCGCCTGAACGCGGCGCTGCCGGACGTGCAGGTCTATGCCATGTTCTGCCCGACGTCCATTGAATTCAATGCACCTGCCAAATACAGCTCCGGCATACGCTCCCAGCTCCGCGCCATGAATTACGCTTATTCCAAGCTCGATCTCGGCATTGTGCCGGTCAATACCTGGTCGTCACTGTATGCGCATCAGGATGAATACCTCTATTTCCGCACCGACCACCACTGGACGCAGCGCGGCGCATACTACGGCTATCGCGCCTTCTGCGAAGCGGCGGGGCTGACCCCGAACGAGCTCTCCGACTATGAAACCGGGTTCGTCGATGGCTTTGTCGGCACGATGTACTCCTTCACCGCCAAATACGCGCAGAGCGAGCGGCTGCTCAATAATCCGGACTCCGTCGAGTACTTCATGCCGCTGCATTCGGCGACCATGACGGCCTATCCGGATGCAACCATGACCGGCGGCGTCACGCGCTCCGTGATCGCCAGCCCCTCCTATGTGGAAAAGCTCCACCGGAGCAGCAAATACATGATGTTCCTCTGGGGCGATACGCCGCTTGTCCACATCGTCAGCGATACCGTCAAAAACGGCCGTGTGCTGATCGTGATCAAGGAGTCCTACGGCAACGCGCTGGTGCCGTTCCTGACGGATCACTTTGAAGAAATCTATGCCATTGACCCGCGTGAATTCAACGGAAACAACGAGCCGACGCTGAACATCGTGGATTTTGCCAATGAGCACGGCGCGACCGATTTCCTCTTCGTCAACTACGCATTCTCGGCGCAGCCGTCGTTTATGAAGCTGTTCAACAAAATGCTGCCGGAAACGTAATTCGACAACCGCCCCCTTCCGGAATGTGAACTGCCCCAGTTTGTGCTGTCCGCACAAACTGGGGCAGTTCAGTTATTATCCTGCATCAGGGGAATTTTGTCGATTGTCCGTTGTTACTGGTTCTGTTCAATGATTCGAACGGGGGTTTGCTGTGAAAAATGAGGATCGGCAGTGCGGCGCAGCACTTGGTTCTCTCCCCGCGCCCCGCAACGGCTGAGGGTGGGTAGAGTACGAGTCTCCCCTGTGCAAGAGGGCAACTGCGGGGATTGCTGTTCGATGTGGGGTAACTACGAATGCAGGTGGGCACTCAGAAAAAGTCTTCTCTCCCTCAGGCAGCAGCGCTGCCAGCTCCCTCGTCAGAGGGAGCTTTGGGTGACTGGGTGATGCGGGTGGCTACGGGTAACACAAGGGAGCCTTTGGTTGCTGTCTAAGGTCGCCGCTGCGGGTTGTCACCTTGCGCCATGCGCCGTCAGGCCAGCGTCGCTCCCCGCGCTCCGCAACGGCTGAGAGTGGGTAGAGTACGAGTCTCCCCTGTGCAAGAGGGCAACTGCGGGGATTGCTGTTCGATGTGGGGTAACTACGAATGCAGGTGGGCACTCAGAAAAAGTCTTCTCTCCCTCAGGCAGCAGCGCTGCCAGCTCCCTCGTCAGAGGGAGCTTTGGGTGACTGGGTGATGCGGGTGGCTACGGGTAACAGAAGGGAGCCTTTGGTTGCTGTCTAAGTTCAGCCGCTGCGGGTTGTCACCTTGCGTCATGCGCCGTCAGGCCAGTGTCGCTCGGCGCGCTCTACCTGTGTCTCTCCCTTTCACGCACGGAGATCCGGCACACCCATCGCGCATTTTGACAAACACCCCCATTCCGGAGTATATCCGGAATGGGGGTGTCGCGTACCGCCTACCGTGCGGCAAACATCAGGTTGGAATCGGTCACGAAATTGGCCAGCGAATAGGAGACGAGTACCTGGTCAATCTGGTTGTCGCGGAGGTAGTCTGCGATGCTTTTCTTATAGTAGCGCAGGTCAATCAGGTGGATTTCGGAGAAGGACGAGGTGAAATACGGCACACAGGCGTTGGCGTAGGAGTCCTTGAGGTACAGCAGCCGACCGCCGGATGCGTTGGCGGAGCGGATGACCACGCGTGGACTGTTGCCGCCCAAAAAGACCGTATATTTGTCGGCCTTGTCCAGCGCCGACAGGTCGTAGAGCGTCGATTCGACGCCGTCTCCGCCCTCATAGACGGTGACGGATGCGGCCTGCTCCTCCGGGACGCGAAGCTCAATCGTGTCGCCGCTGCCGGGGCGGATACCGCAGGCCGAGGCGGCTGTCCCGTAGAAGCCGGAACGCGTCAAATACGGATCCGGCAGCGATTGCGGCGTGATACCGAGCGTTGTACCGATGGCGGCATAGCCGTAATACGCGCCCAGCGTATTCCAGTGGTGGTCGGTTTGGAAATAGATCGGTTCCTCCGCATGAGCGGCCAGCGCGGACAAGACGTCCACATGGGCGGCGGAGGGCGTCAGCGCGTAAATCGTGTTGATCAGCGCCTGCTGATCGGCGGTCTGTGCGTTGGCGGGCAGACGCTCCGGCCAGATGGCGGCAACGCTGGGAATGATGGCCAGCGTGACCGGCAGGTCTGTGCCGGCGGCCAGCTTTTCGATAAACCCGGCGTTGGCGCGGACGCGCTCCGGATCCGGCTCTTCCAGCGGCTGAACCAGCAGCCCGTCCCGGCCGAGCAGTACGCCGTTGACATCGGTTTTCAAAAGCGCCTGCTCCGCCGCAGCCTTCAGCGAAATCCAGGCATCTCTTGCAAAAAACTGATCGGAAATATACGTCTCCGTATCGGCGATGAAGGTGCCGGAGAGCAGCGCCTCCCAGGTGAAGGTCGGGCGCTGTGCCAGCGTGCGGTTCTCCCGCTCCGACATGGCCCTGTCCGGCTGGATGCAGTTGATCAGAAAACAGACGGAGCAGAAGGCACAGAAGAGAAAGGCCGGGCTCCATTTCAGAAATTGACGTTTCAAAGCGAGTCTCCTTGCAGGTGGGAATCAGTCGCGCAGGAACGAAAAATGATATCCCTGGAACAGGCCGGATTCGATCACGCCGGGCAGCGCCTTGATCGCCTGTTCCAGACCGGGTTCCACGGCGGCAAAGGTGCAGTCGAGCAGCAGGTTGCCGTTTTCCGTGATGACCGGGCCGTCCTTGGAGGTGGCCAGGCGCAGGCGGACATCCGTTGCGCCCAGGCGGGTCAGCCCACCTTCCACCAGATGGACAGCCTGCGGGAACACCTCGACCGGAATCGGACAGGCGCCGACGCGGTCGACGAATTTGCGATCCTCCGCAATCAGCCAGCGCCTGTCGGCGGCGGCGATGATGAGCTTTTCCCGGAACAGACCGCCGCCGCGCCCCTTGACGACGCTCCCGTCGGCACCGATTTCATCGGCACCGTCAAAGCACCAGTCCGGCCTGGCGGCGTCCAGTGTGGTCATGGGGACGCCGAGCGATGCGCAGGCCAGCTCGATTTCCGATGCGGCCGGAATCACGGTGACCTGCAGACCCTCCGTCTTCATCCGTTCTGCAAGGGCGCAGAGCCCGACATAGGAGGAAGAACCGGTGCCGACGCCGATGACCTGGCCGTTTTGTGCCTCGGCAACAATGGTGCGGGCACGTCGCTGTTTGGTTGCAAGATCGCTGATTTCACGGCACCAGTGGTAGCCATGCAGCAAATGATTGTTCCATCTCATGTGTTTGAACCTCTATTTAATCCGGCAGATTGTCTGTTTTATCGTAGCCGCCGCGGGATTTTCGGAGAATTTTGCAGTCGGAAGCGTGGTACTCCGCTGCGGGCTGATCCGGAGCCTGATCCAGGCGAACCTTGATGCGTTCTTTCAAAAGGGTGGCTTCCGTCACGATGCCGCGGCCGTTGGGCGTTTCGACCAGAGAGCCAACGGGCGGCACGCGTTTGGTCAGATCCTCATAGGCGGCCTGCTCATACTTCAGGCAGCACATCAGGCGGCCACAGGCGCCGGAGATTTTCATGGGATTCAGCGAGAGCGACTGCTCCTTGGCCATCTTGATGGAAACCGGCTGAAACTCCTCCAGGAAGGAGGCACAGCAGAATGGGCGGCCGCAGATGCCGATGCCGCCGAGCATCTTGGCCTCGTCGCGAACGCCGATCTGACGCAGATCAATGCGGGTGCGGAAAATTCGAGCCAGCTCCTTCAGCAGCTCCCGGAAGTCCACGCGGCCGTCCGACGTGAAGTAAAACATGAGCTTTGCGCCGTCAAACGTGTATTCCGCATCGACCAGGTGCATATCGATGCCGTGCTTTTCAATGCATTCGGAGCAGGTGATGAATGCTTCCTTTTCTTTTTGCCGGAGCTGTTCGGCGCGGCGGATGTCTTCCTCCGTTGCGATGCGAACCAGCGGCTTCAACGGGGAGACGATTTCGCTGTCCTCCACCATCTGATTGGCCTGAGCCACTTCGCCCAGCTCCAGACCGCGTGCAGTTTCAACGATGACCTTCTGCCCCAGCGTGACAACCGCACCGTGCGGGTCAAACGAGTAAATTTTTCCGAGTTCCTTGAATCGGACGCCGATGATTTCTGTCAATGTGAGTTCCTCCAGAAAAGCCCGTCTGGGCGTATACCTGTCAAACAGGCAGCGTTATTTGATGCGTGCAGTGACGGCGGCGAACATTTCCGCAACAGTCGCGGCCAGCAGGTTGCCCGGACTCAGATACAGTGCGGAATTGTCATAGGCGCGCCGCGCCTGGCGGTGCAGCAGCGCGAGCCGCGCCGGTGAAAAAGCGGCGCGCAGGCGGCCGGAAATGTCCGCAAACTGCGGCAATGCAGGCGGAGCCTGCCCGGTGCGCTGTGCGAGTGCATCGCCGATGATGGTGGCGACCATGCCGAAAACCGCCTCCAGATCGTCCCGCGTGAACCGTTCCGCCGAGAAGTATGCCGCATACAGCGCCGCCTCATCCGTTGCGACCAGCGCCTGACAGCAGGCCACTGCAACGCGCTCTGTTTCCGGTGGCCCGGCGAGAAACGACAGGGCCGCGCCGACCGACCCGTTGGCAGAACGCACAGCTTCCGCCAGCGCATCCGCAGCTGCATCGGGGCAGCGCTCAGCAAGAAGCGACCGCAGCGCGGTATCAGGCAGCGGCTCTGTCCGGATTTCCATGCAGCGGCTGCGCACCGTCTCCAGCAGGGAAGCCGGATTTCTGCACAGAATGAGGATAACGGCATAGGCGGGCGGCTCCTCCAGCATTTTCAGCATGGCGTTCTGCGCGGCGGGCGACAGATCATCCCCCTCGGCAAAGACGGTGATTTTGTGCCGTCCTTCGTTGGGGAGAATATAGAGCGCCTGACGCGCAGCGCGCACGCCGTCCACGCTGTAGCCTGTTTTGGTGTCCCGGTGCAGCGTGACGAAATCCGGATGAATGTCCTTTTCAACCTTGCGACAGGCGGTACACACGCCGCAGGGGCGGTCACCGTCCGCCGTACAGACCAGCGCCTGCGCCAGCAGCCGCGCAGCTGTTTGCTTGCCGCTTCCCTCCGGGCCGCTGATGATGCACGCGTGCGGCGCGGAAGAAGTGGATGCTTCGATCAGCTGCCAGATGGCATCGTTGCCGCGGAGCCTGCGGCGCAGGGCGTCAGGAATCATACTTTTTCAAACCGCTCAACGTTCAGGACGAAAACAGTCGCGCCGCCGACGGTGACTTCGACCGGCATGGACGGATACATTTCCATCCCGATTTCGGACATACTGGGCATGACCTGCTTCCGGCTCTTGGAGTATTTGTCGATGATTTTGATGACGGTGTTGACCTTGTCATCCGGGACGCCGATCAGAACGGTCATATTCCCGACCATCAGGAAGCCACCGGTGGTGGACAGCTTGGTGACGAGGAAGCCCTCTTTTGTCAGGTTGTGAACGACAACGTGTGCATCATCATGGTTAATAATCGCAAGAACAAGTTTCATGGCTGATACCTTCCTTTTTTGAATCCGGAGAAAGCCTCCGGGGCGATAAAGAGGATGCGAATATCGAAATCAGGCGCGGCAGATGCCGGAGGCCGGATTGCGCGATTTCAGAACGCGGAGCGTGGGCGGAAAAGCTTCCGGCTCCGACTGGAGGACGGCAAACACGTCGTCCGTGACGGCTTCGCCCGGCGCAACGAGCGGGATCCCGGGCGGGTAGCGGCCGACGGTTTCCGCAGCGATGCGTCCGCACGCTGCGGCGATCGGAATGGTTTCCGAGGCACCCAGCCACGCGGCGCGGGGTGAGCAGACGCAAACGGGGTCGAGCCGTTCGGAGAGCGGCTGCGGGAGCGGAGTGCCGGGACTGTCTGCGGCGATCTCCAGGAGTGCCGAGCGCAGCGCGGCGAAATCAGCCGGTGTGTCGGCGGGGGAGAGAATGAAAACCACGGAGACGCGGTCACTCATTTCACAGCGAACGGAGCGGGCAGCCAGCTGCCGTTCCACCTCCTTGCCGGTGAGCCCGGCAGATGCTGTGTAAACGGTCAGGCGGAGCGGGTCGAGCAGGCCGGAGGCTGTGCGATCAGCCGTCAGCGGGAGGAAACGCCCCTGCGCGAGCAGCGACGCACGAATGTCGTTGGCTGCCGCGATGCAGCGGGCAATGTCATCCTGTGCGGTTTCCATCCGCGCCCGTGCCGCATCGGCCGAAGCGGCGATGAGGAACGAGGGGCTGGACGAGCCGAACACCTGCAGAAAATGGCGGACGGTGTCGCCGTCCACCGATTCGGCCGCCGTGAGCAGTGCTGCACCGCCGAGCGCGGGCAGCGTCTTGTGGAGGGAGCAGACGGCCAGATCCGCCCCGGCAGCGACAGCCGCCGTGCAGCCGGGGCAAAACGGGAAATGCGCGCCGTGCGCCTCATCGACCAGCAGCAGGGCGCCGTGTCGGTGTGCTGCTTCGGCCAGCGCGGCCACATCGCGGCGCACACCGGTATAGGTGGGGGACGTGAGAATGACGGCGTGTGCGCCTGTCTCCTCCAGACGGCGCTCCAGGCCGTCTACAGACAGATTGGCGGCAATTTCCGCAAAGGGCGGAGCAGCCGGTTGATCACAGAAGAGAAAATCCGGTTCCAGCCCGCAGAGCGCCATGGCGTGAAAGACGCTTTTGTGGCAGCCGCGGTCGCAGAGCAGACGCCGCTGTTCGGTGCCGGAAAAGGCGGTGGCGATCATGGACAAAATGCCGAGCGTGGAGCCGCCGGCCAGCAGGAAGGCCTGCGGCACCTTCCAGTCTGCGGCAAACAGCCGGTTGGCATCGGAAAACGGCGGTGCATCGTCATACAGACAGCCGGTTTCGGCCAGCTCCGTGACATCAAGGGCTTCCGGCGTCAGCGCATTCGGCGGAAAAACGGGGCGCCCCTTGTGCCCGGGCATATGGAAACGGTGCGGTGCGGCTGCCGCATAGCGGCAAAGCGCGTCCAGCAGCGGTGTATTTGAATCAGACATATTTCTTGGGAATCATGGCTCCGGCCAGAATCGGATTGACCTCGAACCGAACCGGGTCGCCGATGGCGCAGTCGATGTGCGTGACGTCAACGACGGTGTGCTGCATCCCAACGTGCCCCAGCACACGGGCGGGCTTGCCGTTGACGAGTACGGTCAGACGTTTCCCGGTCAGCCAGGCCTTGATCGCGCTCAGACAGACGAGCGAGGTGGAATGGAATGTATACTGGTCGCGCTGCTTCTCCGTGCAGAAGCCGTCGGCATAGCCGAGCGGGACAACGGCGGTGCGTGTGCCGTGGCGGCAGACGTAATCGCCGCCGTAGCCGATGGTCTGATTTTTTTGCAGCCAGCGGATTTCAACGATGTTGCTCTCCGCGTAGCCGGTTTTGGCCAGGCCGAAATTGCCCTTGGCGGCGACACGGCCAGTCAACGCGGAGCCGACGCGCACGGCATCGAGCACGGTATACGGGTATTTGAGGAGCGCGGACGAATTGGCGGCGTGCAGGGTACCGGGGTCAAAGCCGGCCTGACGGACGGCCTCAACGGCGCGCTGAAACTCCTGAAACTGGGTACGGGTGGTCTTGCTGCTGGAAAATGCCTTGTAAAAGTGGGTGTACATCCCGGTGACGTTCAGCGATGAGAGATATTTGAACACGCTGATGACCTTGTCCGATTCGCCGGGGAGGAAGCCATAGCGCCCCATCCCGGTATCGATTTCAATGTGTGCCTCGGCCGTGGTGGAGTTCTTTTCGGCAATGCCGTTGATGGCCACAGCGGCATCATAGGAGCCGACGGTGAAAACGCCGTTGTAGTCGAGAATCTTTTCGATTTCTTCCGGGATGGAGGTGGAGCGCAGGATCAGGATTTCTTCATCTACAAAGCCGGAGTTCCGGAGAATCACCAGATCCCGCGGCTCCGTCACGGCAAAATGCGAAATCCCTTCATCGCGCAGCATATCGGCCATTTCCAGCAGACCAAACCCGTAGGCGTTGCCCTTCAGAACGCCGTAGATGGTCGCCGCACCTGCGCGCTGACGAATTTTTTTGATGTTGTTGCGGACCTTGTCCCGTTCGACCACCAGATATTTCGCCATAGCGTTCGACCTCTCTTCTATTGGTAATGATGCGTTATCGCTTGCCGAGCAGAGCAGATTTGGCGCGCCGCGTCAGGCTGAGCAGCTTGCGCGCACGGCGAACCGCGGAGACAACACCCGGCTTGAGGACGTAATCATATTCGCCGAGAAATTCGGTAAACTCACCGGAAAAGCCTTTTTTGAACCGATACAGGCCGTACAGCGGGTTTTCCGGGGACAGATCGCCGGAGACGCCGCGAAAGTCATACAGGAAACAGCCGGATTCCAGTGCCCAGCGAATCATCTCCCATTGCAGGAGGTAGTTGGGCATCAGGTTCCGATGCTCATTGGAGGAAGCGCCATAGAGATACCAGACCTTTCCGGCATAGCGGATGGCGATGGTTCCGGCGATGGGCTGCTCCTGATAATAGGCCATATACAGACGGGCATTTTCGCCCAGACAGTGCAGCATCGAACGGAAGTAGTCCGGAGTGCGGACGATGAAATTGTCGCGGGCACCGGTTTCGTTCATGATACGGCTGAAATCGTCCACCGCGTCATCGCCGCAGATGCGGACAACAACGCCCTTGCGCTGTGCCAGGCGAATGTTGTAGCGGGTTTTGGATTCGAACGCATTGAGCATATTTTCCTCGGTGCGTCCGGCGACATCGAGCCGGAAGACGTAGCGCGGCTGGATGGATTCAAAATTCTTATGGTTGGGCGGCGGCGTGAAGCCAAGCTCCGAAAGGAGCGACGCAAAATCGGCATGGTCGGAGCGGATGTCGGGATCGACCTTGAAGATATAGCAGCGGCGCTTTTTGGCCAGCGCCTGTGCAGCCGTCAGCAGCTCCCGCGCGGTGTCCAGATCGTTCTCGTCACAGACCGGGCCACGGCAGCCATACATCATCGAATAGGGCAGACCGGGCACACGGCGCAGCATGAGCGCCATCGAGCCGATCACAGCGCCTTCAGCGTTGCGGCAGAGGAGACCTTCCCATTGCCAGCTGGATTTATGAGTTCCCCACATCCGCGTCTGCATAAAATGGCCGCGTGGATGGGAGGCGACGAACTGGTCATAAACATCGAAATTAGATGGGGTGACGGATTCGATCATGTCGGAAAAACATACCTTTCTCGGTGTGCCGGGCGGGTGGCGGTTCGGACAGCCAAACCCATTCGCGGGGCAAACCAGTTTCTTATATTTTACACTATTCGAGTGGAAAAGTAAATATATCCGGCGCACCTTTTCCGTGGAATTCCGCGGTTTTTCAGCGCGCCGCGGGCAGCGTGAAGGAAACGCCGAAGCAGTTCCCGTTGGTGGAGGATTCGAGGCTTCCACCGTTCAGCGCCAGATATTCGCGGGCGAGTGTCAGGCCGGTGGAACATTTGGCTGCGGAGCTGTTCGCATCACCGGAGGAGGCGAAGCGGTTGACCAGGACGAACCGCCAGCAGTCCGCCTCGCGGAAGATGCGGAGATCGGCGGTCGAACCGGCCAGCGCATACATGGCGAGGTTCCCGTACAGAATATCGAGGACGGCGTGGATGTGGCGCGGGTCGGCAGTGATCAGCACCGGGGCGGACGGCAGATGCTTTTCAAAGGTAATCTGCGCGGCGATGATTTCCGGCATCCGTGCATGGGCGACTTCGTCCAGTGCGGCGAGGAGGTCCATGCGCTTCATGACCGGCGCGGTGACGGGCATATCGTGCAGGATGGTATCCTGAATTTCATCGGTGAGCTGCGACAACCGGCGCAGGCAGAGGCTGGACTCTGCGGAGGAAGGGGTGGGCATGGCCGATTCGAGCAGGCGGAGCTGCTCCTTTATGGCGCTGACCGAGTCGGAAATCTGGGTGAATTTCTTGAGCGAACGGCTGAGCATCCATTCCGCCCGCGCCTGAACGGCCTGATCGACCTGCGTCAGATGCGAAGCGAGCGGGTAGAGCGGGTCAGCCTCCGAAAGCGAATGGTCGGGTGCCTGTTCGCCGAGGGGCAGAACGGCGCTGATGCGTTCAAGCTCTGAGACGCCATTGACCAGCGACGCGTAGCGGCGGTAAAACAGGCCAAGCAGCAGAGCAAAATACAGCAGATAGAACGGGAGCAGGAGCCGGACGACAGAGACGCCGATGAGCAGATCGGCGAGGAAGAAGAGCAGCATTGGCAGACAGAGGCCGAACAGGAGAAGCCGCACCGCTTCCAAACGGAGGTCGCGCTGCACACGGGTGATCGGCAAAACGAGGTCGAGCTGCGTGCGGATGAAGCGAATCAGCTGCGCAATGGCACTGTGCGCGAAAAACGGGGCGTTGCCGCGATAGCGGACGGAGCAGCGTAAAACGTACAGAGTGGGCAGCAGCAGGAACGTCAGCGATACGGTCGTCAGGAAGGACGGCGGGAACGACCAGCACCGCACGCAGATCACGAATACGGTGAGCAGGAGCGCCAGGCGCACCTCCAGGTAAAGCCAGGAAACGAGGTCGGAAATGCGGCGCTCGATGCGGCGGCGACGGGGGCTGTTGGCCAGAACGACAGAGAGCGAGAGCAGGAAGATACCGATTGAAACAAACAGAGCGGGCAGTCCGTTCTGCAGGAGGTACCATTCCAGCAGCGACGCGCCGAACCCGTCCAACGTCATGCGGGTCGGGTGCCGTACTGCGACGAGAATGGCGGCGTCCTCAAAGCTGTGCGCGCTGCCGTCAAACAGCTCGATGGCAGCGTTGAAGGCCGAATACTCAAAGGGAACACCTCCACCGGAGGCGAAGGACGTGCCGCGGTAGGTACCGGAGGTGTAGCGACAGAAACAGGCGAGTGATTCGTTGCCGGAAAACGATGCTTCGAACGACGGGATGTCAGCGATACCGGGTTCGGAGCAGAAGGAGCGGTTCGTATTCAATGAATAGACGAAATATGCTGTGCCGTCCGGGAGGTTCGTCGGAGGCTGTCCGGAAACGGCAGTCTCGTACAGCGTGTCAAACGTCTCACGCAGCGTCCGGCGGAAGATCGCAGTCTGGGTGTAGTTGGAGACATTGGTGCGGTTGTCCACCTGTGCGGAGAAATAGCCGCACCCCAGGACGCAGCAGAGCGCACCGGAAACCCAGGATACCAATAGAAAGAACAGAACCAGAGAATAGGAAATCGCCCGCAACAGCCTGCGCATAGCAAATGAACCTCCTTCTGCGGAATGTGACTGAAAAACCTGCAATATATATTATACCATATTTATCCGGACAATGGGGAAGTGAAGCGGAGAAAGAGGGAGAGAACAGAGCAGGAAAAGGGGTGAGAAAAATTTTTTTTGGAAAAACCGAAAAAAGGCTTGCATTTTTCGGGAAAGTGTGGTATCATATCTCATGCGCCGTAAAAAGGCGCCAATGCTGAGATGAAAGAATGAGGTGAATACTGAATGAAGCAGGGAATCCATCCCAATTACAGCCAGACCAAGATCTACTGTGCCTGTGGCGAAGTGATCGAGACCGGCTCTACGGCAAAGGATATGCACGTTGAAATCTGTTCGAAGTGTCACCCGTTCTTTACCGGTAAGCAGAAGCTGGTTGATACTGGCGGTCGTGTCGATAAGTTCAAGAAGCGTTTCGGCATGAAGTAATCGCTGGATGGCCGGGCTGGAAGGCGGAACCTGAAAGCCCAGCGTCCTGTTGATTCAAACCGGCAAAGACGTTGGTCGCGAGGCGGTTCAAAAGGCACCTGAAAAACGGTCGAGAAAAAAATCGAAAAAATTTCAGG
>CAZEUG010000033.1:0-17016 GCA_964515055.1 uncultured Oscillospiraceae bacterium
ACGATGCCGTTCAGGAGTTTATGAAAAGACGTGCCGAGTTGGCGAATTATTTCGAACCGGATCACGAAGGTGACATCTTCGATTTTATCCCGCCGCAGCGCACCAATCAGATATTCACGCCGAAAAAGGTCGTAAAAGACATGGTTGACAGGCTTGAGCAGGAAAATCCAGGCTGCTTTGATGATCCGAATGCAACATTTGCCGATCTCTATATGAAGTCAGGAATGTATATTGCCGAAATTGTGACGAGGCTCTATCAAAGCAAACAGATGAAATCACTGTTCCCGGATCATGCGGAAAGGTTGAATCACATCTTTGCAAAGCAGGTATACGGATGCGCGCCGACAGAGATCATATACCGCATCTGCTTGCGCTACATTCTCGGATTCAGCGATGAGATACACATCGAAAAGAACAATATCCGCCTTTGTGATACACAGGAGTATGCAAAAAACGGAACGATGGAAGATCAAATGCGCAAATTGTTTGACTTGTAATCACACAGGCAGACAAACCGCAATTGCCCCTGCCGCAAAGCTGCGTATTGAGTCAAAATCTCCTGTGCAGGAAAACGGTTCCACGCAATTTCCACCGACCCGAAAAACTGCACGCTCCCTCAGCGCCCTCGGCGTAGGGTGCTTTGGCGGCTGGGCAGGCGGGGGCGCTGCGAGCCGGATTATTCCACGCGAAACCTTTTTCTTCAGCTTCCACCGTTCGGAAGCTGTGCATGGCGTTTCAAAACCTCATAGATGCAAAAAAGACGGTACATTCGTTTGCAGGTGCGCAACGAAATACCGTCTTTTTTCGATAAAAAGCGAACCATCCGATCTCTGGATGGTTCGCAGGCTGGTACGGGTAATGGGGGTCGAACCCACACGAATTTCTTCACAGGAACCTAAATCCTGCGCGTCTGCCAATTTCGCCATACCCGCATAGCGCTATCAATCGAATGATCGATGAACCCCGCCGCAGTCGGCTGGACTGCGGCGGGGGCTCGGTGCAATTAGTTCTTGGATGCGATGGCGCTTTCGGCGGCAGCGGCGATATCGGCCGCAGTCATGTGGAATTTCTGTTCCAGATAATCCAGCTTACCGACTTCGCCGAAGTGACCGGCAACGCCGACACGGCGCATCACGGTCGGGCATTTTTCGCCCAGCAGCTCCGCAACGGCACCGCCCAGTGCGCCGACAACGGAATGGTTCTCCGCCGTGACAACGGCGCGGCATTTGGCCGCATATTGCAGGACAGTCGCTTCGTCCAGCGGTTTCAGCGTGTGAACATTGACGACCGCTGCGTTGATGCCTTTTTCCGCGAGCATTTCTGCCGCGACCAGCGAACGGATGACCATGATCCCGCTGCAGAAAATGACAACATCGCTGCCATCGCGCAGGACATCAGCCTGTCCCAGACGGAACTGGTAATCCGGGCCGTACACCCGATCAGCCGCCGTCCGCAGGATGCGGATATACGTCGGTGCATCGTTGTAGGCGATCTGCGGAATGGCCTGACGGAACTGTTCCGCATCGGTCGGCTCAAAAATGACCATGTTGGCAATGGCGCGCATCAGCGCCATATCTTCCAGGCTCATGTGCGTACCGCCGTTCAGCTGTGCGCAGATGCCCGGATCCGTACCGCCGATTTTGACCGGCAGACGGGTATAGGCACAGGAAATCGTGACCTGATCGAGGCAGCGCCGCGTTGCAAACGGCGTAAAGCTGTTTGCAAACGGGATTTTGCCGCAGGCAGCCAGACCGGCTGCGACGCCGATCATATTGGCTTCAGCGATGCCGACATCAAATGTCCGCTCCGGGAAAGCCTTCAGGAAGGATTTTGTGCCGTTGGCATTCATCAGGTCTGCCTCACAGACAACAATCCGGTCATCCTTTTCAGCCAGTGCAATCAGGCCTTCGGAATAGACCGCACGCAGCTCTTTTGCA
This sequence comes from uncultured Oscillospiraceae bacterium, assembly GCA_964515055.1. GTDB lineage: Bacteria > Bacillota > Clostridia > Oscillospirales > QAMX01 > QAMX01. The sequence continues at coordinate 1,938 of CAZEUG010000033.1, forward strand.
TCTTTTTCAATCTTCATTTCCGGATTCCTCTCCTTATCGCTTCAGCGCCGCCAATGCGCTTTCCAGCTGCTCAGCGGACACGGCTGTGCTATGCGACGCAACGGTGTTTTCACAGAAATTGGCACCCTTGCCCTTGATCGTCTTCATGACAATCATGGTCGGGCGTTCGGTTTCGGCTTTGGACAGCTCGATCGCCGCATCCAGCGAGGCGACATCATGGCCGCAGCATTCAATGACGTTCCACTTGAAGGCGCGCCATTTGTCTGCAATCGGTTCAATGGAGTTGATGTCATTGGTGTAGCCGTCAATCTGCATTCCGTTGTTGTCGCAGAATGCGGTGATGTTGGAGAGCTTCCGGTTGCCCGCCAGCATAGCGGCCTCCCAGATCTGCCCCTCCTGGCTTTCGCCGTCGCCGATGATCGTATAGATGCGGCTGGTTTTCCGGTCGAGCTGGCAGGCCAGCGCCATGCCGACTGCGGCGGAAAAGCCCTGCGCAAGGGAACCGGCTGTCATATCGATGCCGATGGTTCTGCGCATATCGCAGTGGCTCGGCAGGTTGGTGCCCGGCTGGTTCAGCGTGAGGCATTCCTCTTCCGGGAAGTAGCCGCGCAGCGCCAGCGCCGCATACAGAGCGGGGCCCGCATGACCCTTCGAAAGCACCAGACGATCCCGGTCGGCCCACTGCGGGTTGGCCGGATCAATGTTCATCTGTTTGAAGTACAGGACGCTGAGCACGTCTGCAATCGACATGGCGCCACCAACGTGGCCTTTGCCGATCTTCTGAAACATTTTCAGTGCCAGCGCACGAATATCATCCGCCCGATTCTGGAGCAGGACTGCTTCGTTGTGATCCATTTGTGTCATTCCTTTTTCTGTTTTGGATTTGAGGGGAATTTACTTGATCTTGGAGAGGCCGGATTCAATCCGCGTCAGCGGATAGGTCTTTTCCAGCTCTTCCGTATAAGCTTCGTACCGCTCGTCACGGATGGTGGAATCGACGAGAACGTCACGGTAGGCTCTGCCTTCGCCGACGTAGTACATGATGTGATAGCCGAAATCGTCGGTGAAAACAATGCCCGTATCGCCCGGCTTGCGCGCTTCATCGTAGAGCCATGCGTCGAATTCCTCGACCATTTCGCCGCGGCCGACATTTTCATACAGGCCGCCCTCATTGACAGAACCGGTATCCGCCGAATTGGCCTTGGCCAGCTCGCCAAAGGCTTCCGCCGTCTTGTCGCCGGCTTCCCACTGCGCCAGCAGCTCTTCCGCCCTGGTCTTGACTTCTTCGCTTTCCTCATCGGAGGTCAACAGAATGTGGCGCACGTTGCGCGTCAGGTATTCATGCGTGTCGCGTTCGACAAAGTAATAGGCCGTCAGCTTGGCGGAATTTTCCAGAATGGTCGTGTCGCCGGCCTTTCTCTCCGCCGCAAACATCCACTTTTGCAGGTCTTCGCTCATGGAGGAGTAGGAGACATCCTCTGTCAGCGTTTCTTCCGGCGTCACGCCGTCAACTTCCTTGCCTTCGCTGTCGGTGGAGCGTGTCATTTCCTCTGCCAGGTCGGTGAAATCCTCTTCGGACGTCACGGCATCGACGCGCTTTTTCAGCTCGGCGAGCTTTTCGGCAATGATGGCTTCATCCTCGGCCTTGGTTGCATCGTCCGATACGACCTTGCCGTTTTCATCGAGATGCTCCGGCAGATCGACTTCCAGCACAAAGCTCCGGTATGTCACGCCGTCGAAATCGTCGGTATGTTCGCCGTAGTAGCTGTCGATATCGTCCTGCGTCACTTCGATGTTGTCGCGCACATACTGGCCGTAATAGGAGGCATAGGCTTCCCGTTCGGCCATTTCACGGAATTTTTCCAGCGTGACGCCGGTGCCGTAATTGGCGGTCAGGAGATAGGCAACCGTCACGTTGTTGTTGGAAGCGGACGCTTCGAGCGCTTTCACGGTTTCATCGATCGAGGTATAGGCCTCCTCCGGCATTTCATAGCCGGCAGCCTTACCGGCCGTTTCCAGAACGATGTAGTTGTACAGCGTTTCAACGGCCTGATCGACCAGATAATCGCCCCAGCTCAGACCCGTCTCCTGATCATAGGTCTGATCGAACAGAGACCTGGAGAAGTCGACGTTATACAGCTTGAAGCCGTATGATGCATAAATCTGGTCGTTGTAGCTTGCATACTGGTTTTTGAATACGTTATAATAGAAACTTACATCCAGCGCCTTGTAATCGACGTCGTTGACCGTGATGGCATCGGATTTCTTCAGCGCGGTGCCGTTTTTGCGGCGGGTGTTGGCGACGATGCCCGCTGCCAATGCGACAACCAGGATGATGCAGATTCCACCAATCAGAATCTGCTTCAGTCTCGGGCTCATGCCTTTTTTGCCGGACTGAGTGGCGGCCATATCCGCCTGACGGGTTTTTCTTTCTTCGCGAATTCTGTCAGCTTTTCCCACTTTGTTAACCTCCGAATGTCCCCGCGCCGCGGCAGCCCCGACGGCACGAACATCGAACCGGCGGATGGGTAGCGCAGCTGCCTGTCCAACGGTTCAGGCGCGGCTGTATTCCCGGTGCTGTCCGTCTGCGGACAAACACCTCTCTATATTTTACACCATTTTCCGCAAATAGTAAAGCACTTTTTGACCTGTCGGAAAGTTTTTACATTTCCAATCGTTTTTTTCAGCCCCAAAACAGGCGTACAGTCGCCGCAGCTGCCAGAAACGCCGTGCATTCCGCCGCGAAGGCTGCCGGAATCGCATAGCGCGTCCGGCGAACACCGGCCGCACCGAAGTAGACGCCCGCCGTATACAGCGCGGTTTCGCTGGACGCGAGCATCACCGCCGCCATGCGTCCGGCCAGGCTGTCGGCGCCCGTGGTCTGCATGATATCCGTTGCCGCAGCCAGCGCACCGCTGCCGGAGAATGGGCGAATCAGAATCAGCTGAATCAGCTCGCCCGGAATGCCGCATCGCTCCGCCGCCGGGCGCAGTAGCGATGCCAGCAGATCAAACGCACCGGATGCTCGCAGCATCTGCACGGCGCAGAGCAGCGCGACCAGCGTTGGCGCCAGACCGGCAACGGTTTTCAGCCCGGCTGCCGCGCCGCGTGTCAGTGTTCCGAAGACGTCCTGCTTTCTGTGCAGCGCAGCCACGCCGATCAGCGCGAGCAGAAGTGGGAGCGTCAGCGCGCTCAGACGTGTGAGGAGCATGGTTTCACCCGTTTGTCGATATGGCCGCAGAACCATGCGGTTCCCAGCCCGACCACAAGCGCTGCCAACGAGGACAGCCAGACCGCCGGGAGAATATCGAACGGCGATGCTGCGCCAAGCCCGGCACGGACAGCTGCAATTGTGGACGGAATCAGCTGGAGCGACGCCGTATTCAGCACCACCAGCCGGCACAGCTCATCCGAAGCTGCACCGCTTCCACCCGGTCGGTGCAGCGCTCTGGCCGCTGCGATGCCGAGCGGCGTTGCGGCATTGCCGAGTCCCAGCAGATTGGCGCTGACATTTGCGCTGATTTTGTCGAGCGTCTCCGGCTCCTTTGCGGCCTGCGGAAACAGTCGACGCAGAAGCGGGCGCAGGCAGCGGCTCAGCCGTGCGGCGATTCCGGCGCTCTGCAACAGCTCCATGACGCCCGACCAGAGGCAAATCGGCCCGGCGATGGCCAGGCACAGCGTGATCGCCTCCGATGCGCCCGTCAGTGCGGCAGCACCCACCGCCTCCAGCCGACCGGTACACAGACCGGTGACCAGTGCGGTACAGACCATGAGCACCCAAATCACAGACAACACAAAGCATCCCCCCTCCCGCTATCTCTATGCGGGCGGCGCAGCATCCATGCATCGACACAGCTGCACGCAAAACGGCAGCAAAAAACGGGCGGAGTTCAATACTCCGCCCGTTTGGAAAGGCTGACTCAGAGAACGCGGCGTGCGCCCTTATATCTCTGGTAATAGTACGTGCCCGGCTCGATGGAAACGATTTTCACACAGGAGCGGGAGTTCGGCGCATGAATCATCTGGCCGTTGCCGATGTAGATGCCGACGTGGGTGATGTTGCCGCGGCCAACGGTGTCGAAGAAGACCAGATCGCCCGGCTGCAGGTTGGCATACTGCACGCTGACGCCGTCCAGATAGAGCTGCGTCCGGCATTTGAAGGTATAGCCGTTGTACTTTTTATAGACGTAGGTCACAAGACCCGAGCAGTCAAAGCCGACGGACGGCGACGATGCACCGTACACGTAGCGGTAGCCCAGATACTGCTTTGCAATCGCGACGACCTGTTCGCCGCCGACCGGTGCAGCTGCTTCGCCCAGCGCGACATAGTCGGCGCTCATATAGCCGCTGACGCCGTTTCTGGAAACACGATACCAGCCATTTTCCAGACCCGAAACGCGAACCTCCGCGCCCCTGCTCAGGCCGCCCAGGATTTTACCGCTGCCGCTGGCAGCAGCGCGGATGTAGACGTAGGAGCCGGTGACTGTGCCAACGACATCCGTCGAATCCTCCGCGATTTTCAGATATTCCGCAGACATATATCCGATTTTGCCGTTGGTGCTCACGCGGTACCAGCCGTCATCCTCCGGGCCGATCACGCCAACGGTTGTATCTTTTTTGACGCTGGCGAGTACGGGAGCGTCCAGCTCGGAATCTCCACGCAGATTGACCGCAGAGCCCGTCACAGTGGCCGACCGGATTTCGTCTGCATAGGCGGTGACGCCGATCAGAACCATCAGCATCATCAACAGACTACACGTTACAAACAGTTTCATGCACTTCTGCATGAAGAATCACCTCGATTTTCTGGTTTTTTCGAACTGTCAGGCAATACGCCGTGCGCAGACGAATGTCCGGGCGTAATAGGAGCCAGATGCCATGGACTCGATTCGAACCGTTGTCCCCGGTTTGGGGGCGTGAATAAACTGACCGTTGCCGACGTAGATGCCGACGTGGGTAATATTGCCTCGCCCGGCCGTGTCAAAGAAGACGAGGTCACCGGCTGTCAGGTTGGCGTAGGAAATGCTGGTGCCGTTCAGGTAGAGCCGCGTTCTCATTTTGAACTTGTACCCGGCCCATTCATTGTAGACGTAGGTGACAAGGCCGGAGCAGTCAAAGCCCTTCGGTGTGGATCCGCCCCAGACGTACGGCGTACCGATGTATTTTTTCGCGATGTTGACGATCTTCTGGCCTTCGGTCACGGTGGTGCGCGTCACCCGGGTGGTGGTGGCCACCTTGATGGGCTCCACATAGTCCGGATGCATATAGCCGTCAAAGCTGCCGTATTTCACGTGATACCAGCCGTCCTTGATGCCCTTGATCTGGACGTTCAGACCTTCGCTCAGCGTTGCACGGGCAACGGAGGTGGAGGAGGGCTCAGCGCGGAGGTAGACAAACGACCCGGTGACAACGCCGGAGCCGTAGGTGCCCTCATCGTCACAGACCGGCTCGACGTAATCCGCCATCATGTAGCCGACCGTGCCGTTATAGCCGACCCTGAACCAGTTGTTGGTCTGGCCGAGAATAATGACCTTTTCGCCCTTGGCAACGCTCATCAGCCATTTTCCGCTGGCGGAAGGCGTCTCCCGGATATTGACCACGCTGCCGGTCACATTGCCGGAGCGGGCTTCCGTTGCGTAGGCCCCCGTCATCAGGACGAATGCCGCAACCATCATCACTGCTGCTGTCAGCAGAATCTTCAGTTTGTTTTTCATGTGTGTTCCTCCGCAGGAGTTTCAGCTCTGTGGACTGGCCTGGATTACAATTCGGTTACAGCCAGCATCAGTAGTATATCACTCTGTTACCGGTTTGTCAATGTGTTTTCTGAAAAAAATGAGGCGCCCGGAGAAATTTTGGTTGTTCTGTCTGATGCGTCTGTCTCAATTTTGCTTTCCCTTGTTGAATTTTACCCACTCTTTTGCGGATTTCCCCCGGTTTTCCCGGAAAACCGCATGGTTACAAATGGTTACAATCGGTTACAGTGAGGGCATTGACAAGCCTCTCTGCATATGATATACTACATAAAAAAGACTGACAGAGGGCGTCGTCTGGATGATTTCCCTCTCAACTGACAAAGGAGTGCGCTGATATGCAATTAAAAATGTGGCGTCCGGCGGACGTCCCGGTTCCTTCCTTCCCTGTGCCGGACGGATTTACCATGCGAACCATGCGCGACGGCGAGGCGACCGCATGGGCGGCCTGCTGTCTGGGAGAATTTGGCATTGAGGAGGCCTGCGAGGAAGCATTTGCCAAAAAGGGCATGCTGCTCATTCCGCAGGATCGCATCTTTTTCATCTGTGAAAACGACGTTCCCGTTGCCACCGCTACGGCGCGTGTGCATAACGGTGAGCCGTTCCTACATTATATATCTGTTCGTCCGGATCGCCGCGGCAACCGGCTGGCCAAGCCGCTGATTGCGAAGGTTCTCCAGACACACGCGGCTGACGGGTTGTCCGGCTGCTATCTGACGACGGACGATTTCCGTGTACCCGCTCTGCACACGTACCTGTCCATGGGCTACCTGCCGGTGCTCTGGACGGATGATGCCCGCGCCCGCTGGGAGCGCGTCCTGGCCGTCCTCGGAATGGACAGCGTGAAAGCCTATCAGCTCTCGATGAAGCCCGCGCCGGACGTGACGGCCAGAGCCTGACGCTGCTGGGCGGCGCCGTTGCCCGAAGTTCGCCATTCCTGCCATATCCATATCGTTCCGTATCGACCTGATACAAAAGACCTGACGCCTGTGCAGAAAGCACAGGGCGTCAGGTCTTTTTGGTCATTGGCTTCAGAGGCCGCTCCGGGCGGTCCTCTCAGCGGAGCAGGAGCAGCGCTGCGGCGACAGCAACCGCTGCACCCGCCACGGCCAGCACGGCGCTGCGGAGGAGTCGGGCTTTTTTCTGCTCCGTTTCGTCCGCATCCCAGAAATAGCGCAGCCGCGACAGCCAGCCGTTTCCCATCAGGTCTTCATAGGTGAGGACATCCGTCTGATAGGTGTCCGGCCGGTTCTCATTCAGTCGAAATACGCGGACGGCGCGCATATGCTCGCTGTAGCAGCGGAAGCTCGCGCAGGGCGTCTGCACGAGGTCGATGCCCCGCAGGTGACCGACAAAGCAGTTGCGGTGGTCGTGGCCGGTGGCGACCGCCATCACGCCGCCCTGCCGGACAAAGGCCTGAAATTCCCCGAAGTTTTCCACGCAGGCGTGGACGTCCATCTTCAGGCGGCCGGAAGCAAGCTTCCGGTTCAGGCGCAGCAGGCGCCCCTGCATCGGGACGGCCTCCGGATCGTCCGCAGTGGCTGCTTCGAGCAGCTCCATGGTTTCCGGCAGCGGGATGTGCTGAAAAACAAGACCCGGCACCGGGCTGCCGCCGTTTTCCGCACGCAGCCGTTCCGACGTCTCCTCAAACCAGCGCACGGCTTCCGCCGAGACATACGCATAGGAGGGCGTCCCCGCTGCATCGCACCCGGCGGAATTGAACAGCCACAGGCAGCAGGCTGTCCGGCTCCCGTCCGACGATTGAATCGGCAGCAGGCAGGTGTCGGGTGGCAGCGCCGGATTGTCCGCGTTCCACCCGGCCAGGCAGGGCGATTCCGCATAGATGGCCGCGATTTCGCGGGCAGACAGCCGGTTCATGTCGTCATGGTTGCCCAGCACATAGGCAAACGGGATGGCGCGCCGCTCGATCGGGCGCAGCAGATGGCGAATTGCCCGCCTCATCCGGCGGTGAATCGCCCTGTGCGAAACCGCCGACTGCCAATGGCCGAAGCGGGCGTCACCGAGATGGTTGCCGAGGACATTGTCCCCGGTAAAGACGATCAGGTCGGGCTGCACCCGGTCATATGCGCGGTTCAGCATCCGGAACATCGTCCGGCGGACAAAATGCAGATCCTGCGGATCGCTGACCTGCAGGATGGTAAACTGCCCATCCGGCCGGTATTTCAGTGGAATGTTCATACGCTTCAGACCTCCATGCATTCGCCTGTTGCGAAGAAGTAGACCGAGCGCGAACGGATGGGGCGCCCCGTGATTTCCGCCAGCGCATCCGCATAAATGGCCAGCTGCGGCGCATACGCTGCTGCCCGTCCGGGCGATGTGGCCGGTGTGACGGCGTCCGTCTTGAAATCGAGGATGGAGAGCGAGCCGTCCTCCTGTTCGAAATACAGGTCAATGACGCCCTGCAGCAGCATGGATTCGCCTGTGCCGGAGGTCGGGAAGTAGCGTGCGGCATCCGTGAGGATGGAAAACTTGAATTCGCGCCGTATCCGCTCCGGCGGGAGCGCTGTCAGCTGTTGGCCGAGCGGAGACTGATAGAAGCGGAGCAGATCGGCGCTGCGAATTGCCTGCGCCTGTGCCGAAGTGAGCTGGCCTCGGCGGCGCAGCGTGTCGATGCCTTCGGCAACCTCGTCCTCTGTATCATAGGCGTGCATCGGCAGCAGCTGCATGGCCAGGTGCGTGGCGGTACCCCGCTCAGTCGGGCGCAGCGTTCGGTTCGGCGTGCAGAAGCGCGGGACGGTGTGGGATGCGGCGGTTGGCGCCGGAATCGTCAGCTGTGCCGATTCGGGCGGTTCCGTCATCATCCGTTTATAGATGGTAGCGGTCAGCTTGGCGGGCAGTGTGCAGGCGGCCTCCTGCGGATATCGGAACGCCAGCCGGTCGCGGATATCGTTGCAGAGTGCAGCATCTGCTGTCGGTGCATCCGGCGCAGCCGTTTCCGCCGCGCAGATCGCCAGCGGCGGCTCTGTGCGGTCGATCTGAATCAGCGACCCGCCTGCCGGAATGGCGACCGCTGCAACCCATTCTGCCAGCGAGCTGTGATTCCGGCAATAGGCCGCCGGAACGGGCGGGAGCCCCTCCTCTGCACGGCGCAGGCTTTTCCGGTTTTTTCCGAGCCGCGCAACGAGAATCAGCTTTTCCCGCGCCCGTGTCATGGCGACATACAGCAGGCGCAGCTCCTCCGAGAGCTGTTCGGACAGCTTTGCATCGAAAATGGCCTCCCGGCGCAGTGTGGTCAGCGCCACGCCGTCCGTGCTGCTGCAATCGATCAGCCCCAGACCCAGTGTCGGGTGCAGCACGACATCTTCCTTCCGATCCTTTCGGATGGGGCTGGACAGCCCCGCCAGAAAGACGATCGGGAATTCCAGCCCCTTGGACGCATGGATGGTCATCACGCGGACGCCGTCGCTCTGCTTGGCGGCCGACTGCTGGCGCATCGGCTGCTGACGCATTTCCAGCTTCCGCAGGTACCGCACGAAATCGCCAAAGCTGCCGATGGACTCATAGCTCTGTGCCATGCCGAGCAGCCGGCGAATGTTGGCAGCGCGCAGGTCGCCCCCCTCCATCGCCGAAAAGACGGCGACAGCTGATGTCTTTTCGATCAGGCAGGCTGCGGCATCCCCGGCAGAGAGTCCGGCAATGGCGGTGCGCATGGTTGTCAGCTGTGTGAGGAAGTCGGCGGCGCGTTCAGCCATCGGGGTATCGCCCTCCGCGCAGGTGCGCAGCGATTCGAAAAACGATCCGCTTCGCCGGTTGGCCGCACGAATCTGCGCCAGCTCATCAAACGAGAAGCCGATCAGCGGTGAAGCCATGCAGCCGGGGAGGTCGAGACCGCCTGTCGGATTGTCCACGGTTCGGAACAGCGCCGTCAGCGCGGTGATTTCCGTGGTATCGAAGAATGACTCCGAGGCGAGCGGCTCCGTGGTCAGGCCATACGCCTGAAGCGCCTGTTGATAGACCATGGCACGGTTTTTCGTGGACCGGAGCAGGATGGCGAAGTCGCCGCAGCGGCAGGGGCGCGTCTCGGTCCCGTTGCCGGTTCCGACCGGGAAGCCCTCGTCAATCATGGTGCGAATCCGCTCAGCAACGAACGCGGCCTCCCGTGTCAGCGCATCAGCCGTCGCATCGTCCTCCCCTGACGATTCCTCCGGCGCATCTTCCAACGTCTCGTTCGATGCCTTCGGCGTCTCCTGCGCGGTGAGAGTCAGAATGGCCAGCTCGGTGCGGTAGCGCTCATCCGGCAGATTGTTTCTGCCGCAGTTCAGCTGTTCCTCCTCCGTGTAGTCCATTTCGCCGAGCCGCTCATTCATCAGGTGCGAAAAGATCAGGTTGGTGGCATCGAGGACTTCGCTGCGGGAGCGGTAATTTTCCGATAAAAAGATGGACTGCTGCTCGGTATCCCGTTCGGCCTGCTGTCTGCGACGGAGGAAAATGGTGGGGTCTGCGCCGCGAAAGCGGTAGATGGACTGCTTGACGTCCCCGACCACAAAGAGTCGGCAATGCGTAGACAGCATCCGGAAGATCAGATCCTGCAGGCCATTGGTGTCCTGATATTCGTCCACCATGATTTCTGCCAGCTCCGCGCTCTTTTCTTCGGCAAAGCGCGTCGGCCGGAAGGTGCCGGTCTCGTCCTTTTCTGCCAGCAGGCGGACGGCCAGATGCTCCAGATCGGAGAAGTCCAGCAGATTGGCCTCCCGCTTACGCGCTTCAAAGAGCGTCCCCAGCCGTTCCAGCAGCCGGAAAAAAGCGCGCTGGACGGGTGCGGATGCGTTGAGCTCGGCCAGAATCTGATCACCCGGCACGGGCAGGATATCATCGCGCATCGCCTTTCGCCAGGCATATGCGTCTGCGCGGGCAGCGGTCAGCGACGTCAGCACATCCTCCGGCAGGTTTTTGGAGGAACGGATGGAGATCTTCCGCGCCCCGTCATCAAAAATTTGCAGTGCACGGCGGCAGTCCTCCCAGCTTTCCCGAACCGCCGCATCGTGAATGGCTTCAATTTTGGTCAGCTCCGCCCCGGCGGTTTGCTCCGCATTGTGGCGTTTATCCGTATCGGGCGCATAGCACAGCGCCGCCAGCCCCTGGCGGTATTCGGCGATCAGAGCCTCCGTCTGCAGGGCGACCTCGGACAGGTGAACGCGCCCCCACGGCGTCTGCCCCGGATCCGTCACACCGGCAATCTCATTTTCGCCCAGCCGCGATGCGATGTAGCCGTCGCGGTCTGCTTCGGATTCCAGCCATTTCCATGCGTTTTGCAGCAGCCTTTGCAGCTCCCGGTCGCTTGCGCCACGCGTAACAACGTCCAGAAGCGCGTCAAAGTCCGCATCGTGTCGGGCATGTGCCTCCTCCATCAGCTGTTCGGCCGCTTCCTCCAGCAGGAGCGCCGTCTCCTCCTCATCGGCCAGACGGAAATCCGGCCGCAGGTGGAGCAGATGAAAGTTTTCACGCACCAGCGACAGGCAGAAGGAATGGATGGTCGTGATTTTTGCGGTGTGAATCAGGTTCATCTGCCGACGCAGATGACGGTTTTCCGGTTCCTCTGCCAGCGCACTGGTGATGCGCGCCAGAATCCGCGACCGCATTTCGGCGGCTGCGGCGTTGGTAAAGGTGACGATCAGGAACCGGGAAATGTCGCATGGGTCCGTTTCATCGGTGATGCGGCAAAAGACGCGTTCCACAAGCACGGCGGTCTTGCCGGAGCCTGCGGCGGCGGACACGAGCAGTCGGCGCTTTTTGCTGTCGATGGCCTGTTTCTGTCGGTCGTTCCAATTCATGATCACACCTCCATTTCTTCCGATTCATGGCGTTTGTAGAAGTCATCGCATTTTGCGCCGAGCCGTGTGCGCCAGAAATCCCGGCCGTTGGTCGGGTCAAACCGGCACAGCCTGCGGAAATTGCAGAACCGACAGGCTTCCTCAGTCGGATTGCAATCGATGCTGCCCGCTTGAATTTCGTGCTTCGTTTCGCGCAGCAGGCGGGCGATATGCCCCTTCAGGATGCCAAATTGCTTCATACTGACGAGCGGCGAGCGTTGGCTCCGTTTCACGACACCACCATCGATGGAGACTGGGAGAAAGCGTTCGTGCTCGCCGGGTGCTACGGCCTCCATCGCCAGAATCACGCCGTCATCATCGAGAAGAATCCCATTGCTGCGATGCGCTTTGCGCGCCTCGTCCGCCATTGCTTCCGTCGAGAGCCCCGGACGCAGCGGTGTCGAGCGGCCGCCGATCGGCTTGTACAGCACACCGGCCGGGCGCATGGCACTGTCCTTTGCAGCCACCGCAAACAGATACAGCAGCAGCTGAATGCCGACGCCATTTTCGATCTCCGAATAGGAAAAATTCTTCGCCCCCGATTTGTAATCGACGACGCGGACGTAGCGCACCCCGTCCACCTCCCACAAATCGATGCGGTCGACCCGGCCGGAAATGAGCACCGTTTCTCCACCGGTGTCCCAGCGCATCGGCTGATCGTTGGCCTCCAGCGGGACTTCAAAGCCGACCGGCAGGAATTTGCTGACCGAGAATTCGTCCACCAGCCCGCGCAGAACGTTCAGCGCCGTGCGGGTCAGCCGTTCCAGCGTATACTGCAGACGCGGCGACAAAGTGGTCGCACCGCCCAGACAGGTTTCGATGTATTCGTCAATGTGGCGTCTGGCAGATTCCTCCAGCCGCGCCAACAGTTCCGCACGGTCTCCGGCGAAGCCACCGGATGCGACGATGTCGCCGGACGTTTTTTCCAGCACATAGTGGAGGAAGTTGCCGGTTTCCAGTGCATCAAACGATGCGGGCAGATCGGGTTGGAGCTTCAGCCCGTATTGTGCAAAATAGGAAAACCGGCAGCCCTGAAAGCGTTCCACGCGGTAGGCCGTCAGAACCGGCTCCGTGCCATACAGCAGCCGGGTCGTTTCCGGTGAGCGCAGCTGACCGCGTTCGGCATAGGCCGCCAGCTCTGCACGCTGCAGGACGTCGCGGCCTTTCACGTCCTGTAAGGCGGCGTGCGCGGAGACAGAGAGGGCATCGGCGCCGTGCGGGCGAAGCGAAGCGGCTGCCAGCTCTTCACAGGGGGTCTGTGCAAACGTCCGGAACAGAGCGCCGCCGGCAGCTTCGGACGCAATCGGCAGCTGTGGCAGCAGCGTTCGAATGCGGCTAATTAAATAGGAAGGCTGCGCGGGCTTTGCCCAGGACAGCCAGAGAAATTCACTCGGTGCAGCCAGCGTCTGATAGGCAATCAGCTGCTCCCAGACCACGCGTTCCTCGTTGGCGGGTGCCAGCCGGATGCCGTAATCGTCGGCCAGACGCCGCCGATCGGCTTGCGTCAGGATGCCATCCTCCGGCAGGCTCGGCGGAAAAACGCCATCGGCGGCACCCAGAACCAGCACTGCACGCGGACGGTCGGCACGGCTGCGCAGTGCGTCGCCCACGGAAATCGAATCAGCCGTTGTCGGCAGCCGCCCGACCGAATACTGCGTGATCAGCAGGCGGAACAGCGCGGCAAACTGATCGTCCCGGAGCGGTGTTTCATCGAGAATCATCACCATCTGATCGAGGCAGGCGCAGAACGCATCCCACAGCGGCGCTTCGACCGCATCCGGCAGGCCAAGCGTCTCCGCATAGGCGTACAGAGCGGTTGCGCGGGCTCGGGCAGTCTGGCTCTGCCCATCATCGATGAGCCGGAGCAGCGGCTCCGCAACGCGCAGGCGCAGCGCATTGATTTCCGCCAGCGTTTCGCGGTTGTCGTCGTCCATCGCCTGACCATAGCCCGACGGATTGGCGGTGAAGCCCGTTTCGGACAGCCAGGCGGTCCCGTTGATGTTCCAGAACACGGCATACTGCTCCAGACGGTCGGCTTCTTCGAGCGTAATACCGGCCAGACCGGTTTTGATCAGGCGGAGCATCCGCGCCAGAGAACAGCCGCTTGCGGCAATTTCCAGCGCCGTGACCAGCAGACGGAACAGTGTCGTCTGCGAGACGTCCTGTGCGGCATCTAAAAAGACGGTCAGCCCGTATTTTTGAAAGACAATCTGCGCCGTCCGGCCATAGGTGTTCAAATCGCGTGTCACCACGGCAATCTCCCGCTGCCGCCAGCCGCGCATTAGGAGCGCCTTGATTTGTGCTGCTGCCGCTTCGCATTCGGTATAGACGGAATCCGCCTCATACAGGCGAATGCTGCCGTCCGGTTCTGCGTCGCGCCCGGCGGCTGCGTAATCGTAGAGGCTCTTTTCAATGGTAGCCAGATCGCCGTCCGGCCGGAGGAAGCGTCGGCTGGCGACGGCGGACAGGTCGGCCTCCCAGCGAATCCCCGCCTGCTCGCAGCGTCGGCAGATCGCGGAAATGGTCTGTCGGACGTGCGAAAACAGATCGGCACCGGCTTTTGTATCGTGGAGGCTGTCGGTGCAGAGTGCGATTTCGACCTGTTCCGCTTCGGAGAAGATCACGTCCAGAACGTCCAGTTCCGCCTCCGTAAAGCCGTTGAAGCCGTCCAGGTAAACGGTTCGACCGCGAAAATATCCGCTTCCACGCAGGACATCGGCCAGCGCCGTCATGCGGTCTGCCGGGTCGTGCAGCTCAGCCGTCATCAGTGCGTCATACGCGCCGGTGATGCAGACGATGTCGTGCAGCTTGTCCGACAGCGTTCCGCCTGCATCGACCGGCATCATCAAAATGGCGGGATCGATGCGGCAGGCCTTCAGCTCGTCCGACATGGCAATCAGCCGCATCAGGAACTCTGGCCGAAGACCGGTCTGACCATATACGCGCAGAAGGCTCTGGACGTTCTGCACCGCGAGGTACATCGTCAGTATCCGGCCACCCGCATCCAGAAAAGTGCCGGCACAGCCGCCCAGCTCCTCGAATACGCGGGTGGCGAGGTTGCGGAAGGTCAGCACCTCTGCGGAAAGCGAAATGGCGTTTCCACAGACGCGGCAGAGTGCGCGTTCAGCGTTCAGGGAAAACTGCTCCGGCACCAGAAAAATCTGGCCGGTCACACCGGCCGCCGAGCGGGCGCGGACGTTTTCCAGTAATCGCGTAGTTTTGCCGCTCCCGGCGCGGCCAAGAATCAGTCGAACCATGATGGATCACCGCCTGTCATTGGTTGTTGGAATGATTGTATTATACGACACGGCACGAAAAAAGTCAAACCCAACACATACAGCTGAGGTGCCAGATTTGCGACTTCTGCAAGGTAAGGGCTGCGATATGTGAGGGGAGTGAAAAACCTTTCCGTGGCATTCCTCTCCCTTTCATCGCCCACCTTTCCCCTACGCCCTGGCTCTCCCTTTGGGAGAGCTGTCACCGAAGGTGACTGAGAGG
>CAZEUG010000034.1:0-16248 GCA_964515055.1 uncultured Oscillospiraceae bacterium
ATGTGCCAGCCGGGATAGCCGACACCCCAGGGCGAATCCCACTTCAGCGCCTGATCCTCAAACTTCGACTTGGTGAACCAGAGGACGAAGTCGTTTTTGTTGCGCTTGTTGCTGTCCTCCTCCACGCCCTCCCGGACGCCGACGGCCAGATCGTCCGCGTCGTGGTCATTGAAGACGTAGTAGCGCTCCAGCTTGGCGGTGTCAAAATAGATGTTGCCGCCGGCTGCATAGGCATAGCCCTTTTCGAGCAGCGTTTCAATCAGATGGATGTATTCGGGGATGCAGCCGGTTGCCGGTTCGACAACGTCCGGCCGGCGAATCCGGAGCCTGGCACAGTCGGAGAAAAACGCATCCGCATAGTACCGGGCGATTTCCATAACAGACTTGTGCTCCCGGCGGGCACCCTGCAGCATTTTGTCCTCGCCGGTGTCCGCATCCGATGCCAGATGGCCGACATCGGTGATGTTCATGACGCGCAGCACGTCATAGCCGGAATAGCGGAGGAATTTGTCCAGCACATCCTCCATAATGTAGGTGCGAAGGTTGCCGATGTTGGCAAAGTGATAAACCGTCGGCCCGCAGGTGTACATCTGGACACGGCCGGGCGTGACCGGACGGAAGGGCTCACGGGTGTGGGTGAGAGAATTATACAATACAAGTTCGGACGTCATAACGGATTCCTCTTCTGCGCTTATTTTTTTATGGATTTCAGGGACAGGCTGTGCGTACAGTAGTCGATGCCTGACCAGAGGGTCACTGCGGCGAGTACCCAGCCGAGCACGTTGGCCACCAGCCGATACGTCTCCTCCGTGATCAGCGTGCGGAAGCACGGCAGCGGCATGGCAAGAATGCAGAGGATCGAGACAATTTGCAGGACGGTTTTCAGCTTCCCGGAGAACGCGGCACCGACGACCTTACCGCCGGAGGCGAAGACGACACGGATGGAGGTGATGGCGAATTCCCGCGCCAGAATCAGGAGCAGCGCAATCGGATGCATCAGTCCGTCCGAGACAAACAGGACAAATGCGGACATCACGAGCAGCTTGTCGGCCAGCGGGTCGAGAATTTTGCCGAGATCCGTCACCTGATTGTATTTGCGGGCAATGTGCCCGTCCAGGTGATCCGTCAGAGAGGCCAGCGCGAACAGCGCCAGTGCAAGAGCCTGTGCGGTGACGCCGTCCAGCTCCATGAACAGGACGAACACGGGGATCAGCGCCAGCCGAACCAGTGTGATAATATTGGCAGTAGACATCTTCAAAATTCCTCTCTCTCAGATCGTGGGGGCGGCGCCGTCCAGATGGCCCAGCGGTTCGCCGTCCAGCAGTTCGTCAATCCGAACGCGGCAGAGCTGCCCTTCACTGACAGCGCCCTTGTCCGCGGTGAAGAAAATCTTGCCGTCCACATCGGGGGAATCCGCAAAGCTGCGGCCAAACCAGACCTCGGACAGCCGGTCATAGCCCTCGCAGAGAACGTCCAGTGTCCGGCCGACCAGAGCGCTGTGGTAATCGTCCATGATTTCGCCCTGCAGCATCGTAATCAGGGAGACGCGGCGCGCCTTTTCGTCCTCATCAACCGGGTTCGGCAGCTCCGCCGCCGGTGTCCCCTCCTGCGGGGAGAAGGCAAAGACGCCCGCCCGCTCGATTTTGGCCTCGCGCAGGAACGTGCAGAGTGCCTCGAACTGCTCCTCCGTTTCGCCGGGGAAGCCGACGATCAGGCTGGTGCGCAGAACGACGCCGGGCAGCCGCTCCCGCAGCGTGCGGAACAGGCGGCGGACGTCTGCCGAGACATAGTGGCGGTTCATCGCGCTCAGAATGGTATCGTCAATGTGCTGGATGGGGATATCCAGATAGCGGACGATTTTCTCGTTTTCCGCAATCACATCGATCAGCTCATCAGTGATGCCGTCCGGGTTGGCATAATGCAGCCGCACCCAGCGGACGGAATCGATGGCGCAGATCTGCCGGAGCAGCTGCGGCAGGCGGCTTTCGCCGTACAGGTCGAGCCCGTATTTCGTGATGTCCTGCGCAATGATAATCAGCTCCTGCGCGCCGTTTTCGGCGAGTGTGCGGCACTCGGCCAGAATCTCCTCTTCGCGGCGGGAGCGCAGATCGCCGCGGATGGAGGGGATGGTACAATAGGAGCAGCGGTTGTTGCAGCCCTCGGCGATTTTGACATAGGCCGTATACGGCGGCATACACGGGATGCGGCCGACCTCAGCGACAGGTGCCTGCTTGTCGCCAAAGATCAGCGGCTTTTCTCCGGCCAGTGCGGCCTGCACGGCGGCGACAATCTGCGTGTGTGCGCTACAGCCCAGAACGGCGTCAATTTCGGGCATTTCCGTGTAGAGCTGTTCGCGGTAGCGCTCGGAAAGACACCCGGTGACCACGATGGCCTTCAGGCGGCTGTCGCGGTCGCGCTTAATTTCACAGAGCTCCAGAATATTTTCAATGGCTTCCGATTTGGCATCATCGATGAACCCGCAGGTGTTGACGATGACCGCGTCGGCCTCATCCAGATCGGCGGTCAGCGCGTATCCGGCTTCATCCAGAAGATAGAGCATCTGCTCACTGTCCACCAGATTTTTGGAGCAGCCGAGGGAGACAAGCCCGATGGTTTGTTGCATACAATCTGTACGACCTTTCATGTTACGAATTGAAAAGAGAAGCCGCGTCCTCATCGCCCTGCTGCTGTGCATAGCGGCTGAGCGCGGCGCTGATATCGGAGGAGGAAAAGCCGCGGCCTGCGAGGAACCGGTACATCCGGTCACGCGCTGCGCGGTCGAGCCTTGCGCCGCGCAGTCGGGCAGCGATCAGCTCATCGAGTGCGTCTGCCGGTTCGGGCAGCGCTTCGGCGGCGGCAAGCGCCGTTTCCCGGTCGATGCCGCGTTTTGTCAGCTCAAAGAGCAGCGCCCGGCGCGACTGATGCCGGGCAGCCGCCCGCTCCGTCAGTGCGGCGGCATAGGCCGCATCGTCCACCAGACCGTAGTCGGAGAGCTTTTCCAGCGCTTCTTCGATTTCGGACGGCTGATACCCGCGCTCTGCGAGCCGATCAGACAGCTCCGATTGGGAGCAGGCGCGCCGTCCCAGAATCAGGGCGGCGGCTTCATCCGCACGGATACCGCCGTGCGCCGCCAGTGTTTCCAGCATTTCAGCGGACAGCGCCGTGCCTTCACGCAGATTCCACTCTGCCGCGATGTCCCGCGTGACGCGGAGCAGTGTGCCGTCATCCAGATGCAGAAGCAGCCGCCCGCCACGCCGGGCAGGCTTGACGGAAAGAATCACAGGCATACGCGCCTCCGGTTATTCTTCGAAGTCCTCGACCAGGACAGGAGCCGGTGCAGCCGGGGCTTCGGCCTCGGCCTTGTCCCGTCCCTTTGCAGCCCTGGCCTTTTCGCCGCGGGGCATTCCGCTCTCGGCGATTCGGCGGCGAATTTCCGCCTCCAGCCCATCGGCGATTTCCGGATTGTTTTTCAGGAAGATTTTGGCGTTGTCCTTGCCCTGGCCGAGGCGCGTTTCGCCCATATTGAACCAGGAGCCGCTCTTCTGAACCAGATCGAGCTTGACGCCGATATCGACCAGCTCGCCCTCACGGGAGATGCCCTGACCGAACATCAGGTCAAATTCGGCCTCCCGGAACGGCGGAGCCACCTTGTTTTTCACGACCTTCACGCGGACGTGGTTGCCGACCACTTCGGAGCCGGACTTCAGGCTTTCCACACGGCGGACATCCATGCGGACAGAGGAATAGAACTTCAGCGCACGGCCACCAGTCGTCACCTCCGGGTTGCCGTAGGCGATGCCGATTTTTTCGCGCAGCTGATTGATGAAGATGGCGGCGGTATTGGAGCGTGAAACCGGCGCAGCCAGCTTCCGCATGGCCTGTGACATCTGCCGGGCGAGGACGCCGACGTAGGCGTCACCCATGTTGCCGTCAATTTCGCTCTTCGGCGTCAGCGCTGCGACGGAGTCCACAACGATGACATCCAGTGCGCCGCTGTTGATGAGCGCCTCCGTAATCTGCAGCGCCTGTTCGCCGCAGTCCGGCTGAGAGACGAGCAGACTGTCCACATCGACACCGAGCGTGCGCGCCCATTCCGGGTCGAGCGCGTGCTCCGCGTCAATGAATGCGGCTTCCCCGCCGCGCTTCTGCGCCTCTGCAATGATATGCAGTGCGAGCGTCGTCTTACCGGACGATTCCGGCCCGTAAATCTCGATGATGCGGCCGCGGGGAACACCGCCGATGCCGAGTGCAAGATCCAGCGCAAGGGAGCCGGTCGGAATACAGTCCACGTTCATGACCGGATTGTCGCCAAGACGCATGACGCTTCCCTTGCCGTAGGTTTTTTCAATTTGAGCAAGCGCCGTTTCAAGCGCTTTCTTTTTATCTGTATCCATTCTGATCCTCCAAAAGCAGATCCGCATGGAGCGGATGTTCTCCTATATTTTACTATATTTGCATGGAAAAATCAACCGGGACGGTGGAAAAACATACGCCGGTCACATGGCCTTGAAGCCGCGGCCGAGCACCTCACGCGCCTCCGTGACCATGATGAAGGCGTCGGGGTCGTGCATCCGGATCAGCTGCTTCATATGCGAGAGCTGGCGGCGGGAAACCGCACAGACCAGCATGGACTGCGGCGTCTGCGTGTAGGCACCCGTGCCGTTCAGGATGGTCACGCCGCGCTGCAGCGAATGAATCAGGACGTCGGAAATCACATCGGCCTGTTTGGTGATGATGAACGCCACCGACGCGATGTTGGCGCCGTACATGACCGCATCGATCACGACAGATGCCAGATACATGGCGACGGCTGTATAGCCGGCGGCGGCGATGTCGTGGAAAATGACGGTGTTGGCGATGACGACCAGCACATCGCCGATCAGGATGACGCGGCCGAGCGACAGCTCCTCGTGCCTGCGGTTGAGCAGCACGCCGATGATATCGGTTCCGCCGGTGCTGCCGCCGGCGGCCATGACGATGCCCATGCCGAGACCGGTGCAGGCGCCGCCGAGTACGCAGCAGAGCATCCGGTCATTTTCAAAATCGGCGACAACCGGCAGCGTCACGGCGAACACGTCCATCCAGACAGAAACGGCCAGAACGCCGACCACGCTCAGAATGAAGAAATAGCGCCCCATGGTCCTGTAGCCGAGCAGAAAGAGCGGGATGTTCATGACAACCGTCATGACACCGACGGGGAGGTGCGCCAGCTTGTTGAGAATCAGCGCGATGCCGGTGAGGCCGCCAGTGGTCAGATCGGCGGGAGCATAGAACATTTCCACGCCGAACGCGTAAATCGCACCGCCGAAAACGATCAGCAGTGCGCGCAGCAGATAGCGCCGAACGTCGGCGGATTCCGTGGTTTTCTGCATAAAAAGGGCTCCTTTCTTTTGTAAAAAACAGAATCAGCAGGAACGCGGCTGCGTTCCGGAAAAACAAGGTTGACAAATGCGGCAGATTGTATTACAATATAAAGGATATGGGAAGTCGTCCGGTGCAGCTGCGCCGGGCAGCCCAATATGATATGCGCCAGTAGCTCAGCTGGATAGAGCGTCCGCCTCCTAAGCGGAAGGTCGGGGATTCGAATTCCTTCTGGCGCGCCAGGTTTTCTGCCGAAAGTCCCGGTTTCCGGGGGTTTCGGCTTTTTTACAAAATCAGCACAGGCGATTGCAGCAGAAAGGGCGGGATTTCAATGAACCAGGTGGAGGCACAGCGCGAGCGGGACGAACGCTTCATGAAGGAAGCGCTCCGTCAGGCGAAAAAGGCAGCGTCCATGGGTGAGGTGCCGGTCGGCTGCGTGATCGTCCGCGACGGGGTCATCGTTTCACGCGGCTACAACCGCCGTGAGACAGACGGCAATGCGCTGGCGCACGCGGAAATCCGCGCCATTGACCGCGCCTGCAAAAGGCTGGGCGGCTGGCGGCTCTGGCAGTGCGACCTGTATGTCACGCTGGAGCCCTGCCTGATGTGTTCCGGTGCGATCATCAATGCGCGGCTGCGCCGCGTGGTATACGGTGCGGCCGACGACAAAAACGGTGCGTTGAGCGGTCTGACGCTTGCGGGACAGTATCAGCCGGAGATTGTCAGCGGCATCTGTCAGGAGCCGTGTGTTGCCGTGCTGAAGGACTTTTTTGCGGCCATGCGCGCCCGACGTGCGGCGGAAAAGGAGGGCCGTGCGCCGCTATTTCCAGCGGCGGCGGAGGTGCCGGTACAGCGAGACGAGCCGTGAAAAGCAGAAATCATAGAGGAAAAAGGCGGCATTCAGAAAGAGGAGCGTCAGCGGATAGACCCAGGGAATGTCCGGCAGCGCAGGGAACGCGGCAAAGGCCTTCAGCAGCAGACCGAGTGCGGCGAGGGCGGCGTTGAAAAAGAGCAGCTTCAGCAGGTATTCCACGCAGGCGAGGCGAACCGATTCGGCGACAGATTTGAAAATCGGGTACGGGCCGAACAGCAGGATGTACATCAGCGGGACGGATTTGTCCGTGACGAACAGCACGGAGAGCAGCGCAACGGTCAGGTAGCAGAGCATGGCATGGGTTCGCCCGCATTCCAGAAAAACAATCGCCACCAGCAGGCTGGTAAAAACCGCCAGCGTGATAGACAGAGTGGAGAAAAAGCCGGCGGCAAAGAGCAGAATCAGCGAAAATGCCGCAATCAGAGATGTAAACGATAATTTTTTGACCGGCTTCATGGCGATTCCTCAAAAGCACCAGCGCCCCGTGCATTGGCAGCAGCTCATGCAGCCGAGGCAGGTGGCGCAGGAATTGCACAGTTCCAGCGTGCGGTCTGCATCGGACGGGGTGTGCTCCCGGTAGACGCTGCGGCGCATATTCAGCCGCTCCAGCGCGGTCGCATATTCCGCATTGCCCGGCTCCATGGAGACGGCCTGACGGAAATAGGTGACAGCGCGGTCAAACTGTCCGCGCCGATAGCAGAGGCTCCCGGCCAGGAAAAACCACTCGGCCTCGCGTGCGGACGTTTTTTGCAGCAGCTCCTGCGCCATGTCGAGGTAGCCGGACGCGATGCAGGTGCGGATGCGCGCATAGACCTCCGATGTGCCGCGGCCGGCTGCGGCACCGCCGGTTGGGCGGGCGGACTGTGCGTTCTGTTGTCCTCCGGAGCGCAGCTGCCGGATTTCGTCATAAGCGGCGTTGATCTGCTTCATTTTCTCCGCAGCGACGTCGGCGAGCGGGCTGTTCACATAGTTGTCGGGGTGGTATTTTTTCGCCAGGGAACGATAGGCCTGGCGAATTTCATCATCGGTGGCGTTCGGGCTGACGCCAAGAACCTGATAGGGATCCATAAATGTCGGTTGCCTTTCTTTAATACAGTCAGTGTCCGTCCTCCGCAGGGGCGGCCAGAACGGCGCGCATGGCGTCCGGCAGGCCGAGGTACAGAATGTTGGCGCAGATGGCCGAATCCGGCCGGACGGGCAGCAGCTCGAATGCCGAGGCGGCGGCGGCCAGAGACAGCTCCATCGTTTCCGTCAGCGCATCGCGGTCCGCTTCGGAGAGTACGGGCGTCGTCAGGGAAAACCGGGGGATGAGCGGGTTGAACCGGCCGCAATGAAAATCGTCCTGCAAATCGTCCACGGCGTCAAGCAGGTAGACAAACCGCCCGACATGATAGAACAGCTCCCGCCGGATGCGCGCCTCCTCCGGAACGAGCATCGCCAGCTCCGCCGTCAGAGCGGCAAAGCAGTCGGCGGCCTGATCGAGAATCGCCGGGCCGTCGCCGGGGGCTGCTTCCAGCGCGGTCAACGCCTGCAAATGGCCTGCGGCGGCCTCTGCAAAGGCGGGCTCCTGTCGCGCTGCGGTTCGGAATGCACGGCGCATCAGACATCGGCCGAGCCGCGCCGCCAGATGACGCACACCGCGATGGTCGCGGACGGCATCGTCGAGCTTGTGCCAGGCAAGGATCACGGTCATGGCGGCGATCCGCTCCAGCGCGGCAGATTCGCACACGACACAGCGGCGGCGAAACGGGTGAACCGGGCAGCGCTTCCGACAGGTTGCAGGCGGCTCCGGCAGCAGCAGAATCGGCAGCACCATGTCGTAGCTGACACAAAAACGCGCCAGCAGGCCAAACCGGTGCGCAAGTGCGTGGCACAGGCCGCAATAGGCAGACTGATACCGCTCTCCTTCGCGGATGCGCAGCTCCGGCTTGAGCGGTCGAATATATCCGTACATCGGCAGGCTCCTGACGTTGCAAAAAAAATCAAAAAGAAATCCTCTTCTACCTCTATATTATATACCGAATTGTCAAACGGGTCAAGGCACAAAATGTAAATCCTCTCCATGCACATAAATATGCATACGAATGCATGAAACATCCATCACCGCGATTGGAAAATGCAAAGGCGCAATCGGCTGAATTCCGGGATTCCGCTGGTGCTTTTGAGCTATATTGATAGGTATCCAAAAATATCCACAGCTATTTCGTGAAAATTCACTATTGCCAAAACAGAAGGACTCGTGTATAATTATACCATCAACTTGGAACACACACGGAGGTTTACAATATGAATCATCTGAATGCACAAAAGAAGACATACAAGAAGGTCGTTCTGGCTTATTCCGGCGGCCTGGATACATCGGTCATCATCCCCTGGCTGAAGGAAAACTACGGCTGTGAGGTCATCGCCGTCGCCGCCGACGTGGGTCAGGGCGCAGAACTGACCGGTCTGGAGGAAAAGGCCATCAAGACGGGCGCATCCAAGCTGTATATCGAAGACCTGAAAGAGGAATTCGTCAACGACTACATCGTGCCGACGATTCAGGCCGGTGCGAAATATGAAAACACCTACCTGCTGGGCACATCCTTTGCCCGTCCGGTCATTGCAAAGCGCATTGTTGAAATTGCAAAGGCCGAGGGTGCCGATGCCATCGCACACGGCTGCACCGGTAAGGGCAACGACCAGGTGCGTTTTGAACTGACGATCAAGCACTTCGCCCCGGAGCTGGACATCATCGCGCCGTGGCGGACGTGGGAAATGAATTCGCGTGACGATGAAATCGCCTATGCCCAGGCGCACAATGTGCCGATCGGCATGACGCACGAAACGAGCTACTCCAAGGACAAGAACCTCTGGCACCTGAGCCATGAAGGTCTCGATCTGGAGGACCCGGCCAACGAGCCGATGTACGATAAGATTCTGGAGCTGGGCGTGACGCCGGAAAAAGCACCGGATCAGCCGACCTACGTCTCCATTGGCTTTGAGAAGGGCGTTCCGGTCTCCCTGAACGGCGAAGCGCTGTCCGCACTGGACATCATCACTGCGCTGAATCAGGTCGGCGGCGCCAACGGCATCGGCATCATCGACATCGTTGAGAACCGTCTGGTCGGTATGAAGTCCCGCGGCGTCTATGAGACACCGGGCGGCACCATCCTGTACGCCGCACACGAGATGCTGGAAATGCTCTGCCTCGACCGCGAGACCATGCATCTGAAGCAGCAGCTGTCCGGCAAATTCGCCGATTTCGTCTATTTTGGTCAGTGGTTCACCCCGGCCAGAGAAGCGCTGAGCGCCTTCGTGGAGAGCACGCAGAAGACCGTGACCGGTACTGTCCGCCTGAAGCTGTACAAGGGCAACGTCATCAACGCCGGCATTCAGTCGCCGTACTCCCTCTACAGTGAGGAATTCGCCTCCTTCGGCGAGGATGAGGTCTATGACCAGTTCGATTCCGAAGGCTTCATCAACCTGTTCGGCCTGCCGATCAAGATCAGCGCGCTGCTGGAAAAGGCTCGCGGAGAGAAGCAATGAAGCTCTGGAAAGGCCGCTTTACCAAGGATGTTGACG
This sequence comes from uncultured Oscillospiraceae bacterium, assembly GCA_964515055.1. Taxonomy (GTDB): domain Bacteria; phylum Bacillota; class Clostridia; order Oscillospirales; family QAMX01; genus QAMX01. The sequence goes on from CAZEUG010000034.1 coordinate 9,800, forward strand.
CACAGGTCAACGATTTCAACTCCTCCATTTCCTTTGACAGCCGCCTGTTCCGCGAAGACCTCAAGGGCAGCATCGCACACGCCGCCATGCTCGCCTCCTGCGGCATTCTGACGGCAGAAGAGGGCGAAACGCTGCAAAACGCGCTGAAAACGCTGTATGAGGAAATCGAGAACGGAACGGTTGCCATCGACCCCGGCGCAGAGGATATCCACACCTTCGTGGAGGAAACGCTGACCGCCCGGCTCGGCGTCGTCGGCAAAAAGCTGCACACGGCGCGCAGCCGGAATGACCAGGTTGCAACCGATTTCAAGCTCTGGACGCGCAACGCGGCGTATGAGCTGCAGGCGCTCACGGCCTCCTTTGCCGAAACGCTGCTCACGCTGGCGGAAAAGCACCGGGAAACGGTCATGTCGGGATACACCCATTTGCAGCGCGCACAGCCGGTGACGTTTGCACACATCCTGCTGGCGTATGTCAATATGCTGCTGCGCGATGTCGATCGTCTGGGCGATGCCGCAGCGCGAATGAATACGTGCCCGCTCGGCAGCGGCGCACTCGCCTCCACCACCTATCCGATCAATCGCGCCATGACGGCTGAGCTGCTCGGCTTTGACCGCCCGTGCGACAACAGCATGGACGGGGTGTCCGACCGCGATTTTGCGCTGGAGCTGCTCGGTGCGCTGTCGATCCTGATGGTGCATCTCTCCCGCTTCGCCGAAGAGGTGATTCTCTGGTGCTCGCACGAGTTCGGCTATCTGGAGCTGGACGATGCGTTCGCCACCGGCTCCTCCATCATGCCGCAGAAGAAAAATCCGGACGTCTGCGAGCTGGTGCGTGGCAAGTCCGGCCGCGTCATCGGCGATCAGATGGCGCTGCTGACGACCATGAAGGGACTGCCGCTGGCCTACAATAAGGATATGCAGGAGGACAAGGAAGCGCTGTTCGACGCCGTGGACACCGTGACGATCTGCCTGAAAACACTGAAGCCGATGTGTGAAACGATGAAGGTTCGCACGGAGCGGATGCGCCGTCTGGCGGCGGAGGGCTTCATCAACGCGACCGACTGTGCGGACTATCTCGTCAGCAGGGGGCGTGCCTTCCGGGATGCCTACCAGACCACCGGTGAGCTGATTCGCTATTGCGTGGAGCATGAAAAGACGCTGGAAACGCTCACACTGGAGGAATACCGGCAATTCGATGACCGGTTTGACGAAGCGGTTTATCAGGCGATTGCGCTGGAAAACTGCGTCCGTGGACGCAGCGTGACTGGCGGACCCGCGCCGGAGGAAACCGCACGGCAGATTGCTGCGGCCAGAGCACAGCTGGCAAAGCTCTGTCAGAACGCATAAGAAAACAGGGGCGATATTCGGTTGAAACCACCGGATATCGCCCTTTTTGACAGCTGCACGCTGCGAAAGAAGCGCAAAAAAATGGTTTGGATGCCGAAAAATCATCGTGGAATTTGACAAATGCGAAAAAAAGAGGTATGATATATAGGAACAGGAAAAAATCCTCAGAGGGACAGAATTGACATTGACGGAAGAATGAGGTAGAAACGGAACAATATGGCAGAAAACAGGACTGAACAGGAACAGAACACGCTGTCACAGGAGAACGGAAAATTTGGCGTCTCCATGTCGCCCGCCATGGAAAGGGCCATGACCGCAATGGGCTTTACGGAGCTGACCGAGGTGCAGCTCAAAACGATTCCGGAAATGCGGAGCGGCGCGGATCTGGTTGTCAAGGCGCCGACCGGGACGGGAAAAACGTTCGCGTTCGGCATTCCGATCATTGAACAGATCGATCCGGAAAAGGCCGAGCTGCAGGCGCTGATTCTTGCGCCGACAAGAGAGCTTGCCGCACAGATTCACGCGGAGTTGTGCCGTTTGACTGCGTATACGTCCGATATCCGCATCGCCGTGCTGTACGGCGGCCAGCCAATTGGCGCACAGATCACGCTTCTGAAAAAACGACCGCAGATCATCGTGGCCACGCCGGGGCGCCTGCTCGACCACATGAGCCGCCGCACCGTGAAACCGCACAGCGTTCGCATTGCCGTGCTCGATGAAGCGGATGAAATGCTCGATATGGGCTTTTTCAAGGACGTTTCCAATATTTTGGATAAGCTCCCGAAGGACAAGCAGCTGGCGATGTTTTCTGCGACCATCACGCGGGAGGTCATGGATATCATGTGGCTGTACCAGCGGGATGCCGTTGAAATCACGGTGGAGCGCGCAAAGGACAATGAGCCGAAGATCAGGCAGTACGCCCTCCGCCTGGCGCGCAGTGATAAAACGCCGATGCTGTTCCGGCTGCTCAACCGGTTTGACTACAAGCGCGTCATGGTTTTCTGCAACACCAAGCGCATGACAGAGCGGCTCGTCGGCGATTTGCGCCGTCAGGGCTTCGACGCGGACGGACTGTCCAGCGACATCAGCCAGAGCATCCGGACAAAGATCATGGAGCGCTTCAAAAAGCATCAGCTGCGTATCCTGGTTGCGACGGATGTAGCCGCCCGCGGCATCGACGTGGACGATGTGGACGCTGTCTTCAACTACGACGTCCCGCAGGACAACGCCTATTACATCCATCGGATTGGCCGAACCGGACGCGCCGGGCGGCAGGGCGAAGCGTTCATTTTCTACGATGTGGTCGAGTTTGGCCGCCTGAAGGAAATCATCCGCTACACGCATTCCGACATTCATCCGGCTCAGCTCACGGAGGATGGACTGGCGGAGATGCGCGAGTTCTGAAAACCGGTTGACCACCTTGAAAAACGCACAGAAATATGATACAATAAGGTGCCGATGAAAGCACCCATCAACTTGAATATATAAGGGGAAAGTATCCATGTCCGGACATTCCAAATGGAATAACATCAAGCATAAGAAAGAAGCCGGTGACGCGAAGCGCGCCAAGATCTTCACCAAGATCGGCCGTGAAATCGCACTGGCCGTCAAGGAAGGCAGCTCGGATCCGGCGGCGAATTCCCGCCTCCGCGATATCATTGCAAAGGCCAAGACGCAGAACGTGCCGAGCGACAACATCAACCGCATGATCGCCAAGTACTCCGGCGAAGGCGGCGGCGCGGATTTTGAACCGATCACCTATGAGGGCTACGGTCCGGGCGGTGTTGCGGTCATTGTCGAAACGCTGACGGATAACCGCAATCGGACGGCAGCAGAAATGCGCCACTACTTCGATAAAAACGGCGGCAGCCTGGGCGTGGCCAACTGTGTTTCCTGGCAGTTCGACCAGAAGGGCGTCCTCGTCATTGAGAATGACGGGCAGAACGAAGACGAAATCATGATGGCAGCACTGGATGCCGGTGCCGATGACTGCACGGCGGATGAGGAGATGTTCGAGATTCTGACCTCGCCCGACAGCTTCGGCGATGTCCGCGAAGCGCTCGAAACCGCCGGGTATGAGTTTGTCGAAGCGGAAATCAAAATGATCCCGCAGACCATGATCACGCTGTCGGATGAGGATGCGCTGAAAAATATGCAGCGCCTGTTGGACATGATGGAGGACAATGACGATGTCCAGAACGTCTGGCACAACTGGGAACAGGAAGACTGAGTGACTCAAAGCGCCGATGCTTCGCTTCGGCGCTTTTTTCATCGAAATACAGAGGAGCAATCGAATGGAACCGAATCAGAAGCTGACCGTCAAGCCGTTTGCGGCGCTGACGGTCACGGAATTGTATGAAATTCTCAGACTGCGCGTCAACGTCTTTGTGGTGGAGCAGCATTGCCCCTACCCGGAAATTGACGGACAGGACGCAGACGCGCTGCACGTCTGGCTGGAGGACGCGGGCGAAATCATCGCCTATTTGCGTGTGCTGACACACGGCGTGCCGGGGGAAGCCTGGCTCGGCCGCGTGATCTCCGTGCGCCGCCGCGCCGGGCTGGGAACGCAGCTGCTCAGAGAGGGACTTCGCCTGGCCAAAGAACACTTCGGCGCAACGACCGTGCGCGTTGAAGCGCAGACCTATGCCAAACCGTTCTACGAAGGAGTCGGCTTCCGCCAGACGTCCGACGAATTTTTAGAGGACGGCATCCCGCATATCGAAATGACGCTGACCTGCTGACAGCAGCCGGGCGGCTGCGGATGAGGTGATTCCACAGAAGACAGCATTCCTTCGTCCCTTTTGCGCAGGGAAGCCTCTGGTGGCTGCCAAAAGTCAGTGGCTACGAACGTAGTCGGAAGCCGTAGAGCGCTCGTAGGGCACAGGGCTCGCTCCCGCCGCAGCTGTCAGCTCCTAAATATCCTCACCTTCAACCCTTCGCCACCAAGCCTTCCCATACGCCTTGGCTCCCCATCTGGGGGAGCGCAGTCACCAACGGTGACTGAGAGGGTGTTTTTTGAGTCGGCGGCAGCCGGTCGTACCGCCCTGTTATTTTTCGCAGGACAACCGTCCTGACACATTGAATCAGTTCAAAGAGGTGGAAAAAAATGGAACGATGCATTGCAGAGAACAGAACGGCAAACTTTGTCATTGTCACAGCTGAGGGTGCGCCCGCACCGGAGCAGTACGCTGCCGACGAGCTGCGCTACTACCTGGAACGGATGACCGCCGCGCCGATCACGGTAACAACGGACATTCCGTCCGACGGGCGAATGTTTGCCATTGGTCGTCAGGCATCGGAAGCACTTGGAATTTCCGATGATGCACTGGGCGAGGATGGATTTCTGATTCGGACGGTGGGCGCAGCCATCGCCGTGACCGGCGGCAAGCGCGGCGTGATTTACGGCGTGTATGAGCTGCTGGAGCGGCTTGGTTGCCGGTTTTTCACGGCGAACTGTGAGCAGGTGCCGACACGTCCGGTGCTGACGGTTCCGGATCTGGACATCCGACAGGTGCCGGTGCTGGAATACCGCGACCATAACTACTATGAACCGGTGACGCAGCCCCGCTTTGCCGTCAAGCTCCGTCTGAACGGCGCATCGTCCAACATTCCGGAAAAATGCGGCGGGCATCTGTCCTACGTCTGGTTCTGCCACACGTTTGCCAATCTGGTGCCGGAAGCGCTGTACGCGGAGAGCCATCCGGAATATTTTTCGCTCCGGGACGGCAAGCGCATCACGGATCCGCGCTTTGGTCAGCTGTGCCTGACCAACCCGGATGTGTTGAAAATCGCCATTGAAAACGTCCGGAAGGCGTTGAAAGCGCACCCGGAAGCCCGGATTATTTCCATTACACAGAATGACAACAGCGCAAGCTGCCAGTGTGACGCCTGCCGGGCATCAGACGAAGCGGCGCACAGCCCGGCAGGAACCATGCTGCGGTTTGTCAACGCCATCGCCGAACAGTTGGAGCCGGAGTTCCCGGACATCCTCTTTGACACATTCGCCTACACCTATACACGGCCGGTTCCGACCGGAATTCGCCCACGGCACAACGTCTGCGTGCGCCTCTGCTCGATTGAGGCGTGCTTTTCGCATCCGTTCGAAACGTGTGACGAGGAGCGCGACGTTCGGCGGCCGGACGGTTCGCGTTCCTCCTTCATCCGTGATCTGACAGACTGGGGTCTCTGCTGCGACCGCCTGTATATCTGGGACTACACGACCTGCTTCGCTCACTATCCGACACCTCACCCCAACTGGCGCTGTCTGCAGCCGAATATGCGCGCCTTTGTCCGAAACCATGTCCATGGCGTTTTTGAACAGGCCAACGGAGCCAGCCGCGGCGGAACCGATCTGAACGAGTTGCGCGCCTATGTGCTGGCCAAGCTGATGTGGGATGCAGAAACCGATGTTGACCGGCATATTCAGGAGTTCACCGATGCATTTTACGGGGCAGCAGCGCCGTATATCCGACAATACATGGATGTTTTGTGCGATACAGCCGAGCAGGAGAATCTCCATGTCGGGTTCAACGACAACCCGGATTCGCCGCTCTTTCGCAGTGAAATCCTCGACCGTCTGGATGCATTGCTGGAACAGGCAGAACAGGTGGTGGCCGGAGATCCGCTGCGGCTCTGGCGTGTCGGCAAGGTGCGACTTTCCGTGCGCTGGGTGCGCCTGAAGCGAAAGACGCAGCTGGAAAACGACTATGACCCGGAGGAAATCAATCAATTTTTCGCCGACTGGCAGGCATATGGCCTGACCCGGATCGATGAGTGGGTTTCCCGTGAAACGACGCATAAAGCGCTGCTGCGCGGACTGTGGCGCGGAACCTCCTTCTACGAGCACTGGGCAGCTGAAGGCGCAGAACAGCTGTAGAAAGGCTCGCTTTTTCTGCGTGGCGGCGGGTACCGGTGCGCACTCAGACAAACGTGTTTCCGTGGAATCTCCTACACCCTCCGCTGCCGCGCCGTAGGGATCGCCGTTTTTCTGTGTTCCGGCATTCACCCGCAGCTGCCGACTTTGTCCAAAAAACAAGCTCCCTCTGATGCTGGGTGGTCGTAAAACAGTAAAATTAAAAAATGGCGAAAACCAATGGTTTT
>CAZEUG010000035.1:0-15581 GCA_964515055.1 uncultured Oscillospiraceae bacterium
TCCCTTTGCACAAGGGAGGCTCATGTGCGTCCCGATGTGGATGGCTGCGGCTGCAACAGAAATACCCGGAAACTGCCCAGCTTTGAACGTTTTCAACAAGTATTGCAACGTCTCCTGCCATTGAACCACGGCAGGAGCGAGCCATGTGCCCTACAGGTATCCCACCGTTCCCGTTACCTTCGCAGCCGCCCACTGTGGGCAAACCACCAAAGCTCCCTCTGACGAGGGAGCTGGCGCAAAGCGCCTGAGGGAGAGAAGAGTTTATCTGAACGCTCACCTGCATTCGCGGTGGCGCATAGTACATTCCAAACGGAATTCCTCCACCCGATGCTCCTTTTTCACAAAAAAACAAATCACCGGTCGGATGAACAAAATCCGACCGGTGATGCTTCTCTTCTTCAGAACACCGCGCTCTGCATTCCCGTTGATTCGCCGTGCGACCGGTTATTTCAGCAGGCAGGTAATCAGCGGGATGGTGGCGGCGGAGAAGAGTGTCGACAAAAAGACACCGACCGAGCCGGTTTTCTCGTCCCCGCCATATTCCTTCGACAGAATCACGCAGAACACCGCGCACGGCATACCCGTAATCAGCACAGGGATGCCCAGCGTCATCGCATCGAGGTGGAGCGGCTGCAGCAGCAGGAACATCATGACCGGCATAACCAGCAACCGCAGCACGCAGACGCCCCAGACCCGGCCATTTTTGACCACGGCACCCGGCTTGACCGTTGCCAGCACGCTGCCGATTACGAGCATGGACAGCGGCACCGTCATATCGCCGATCAGGTCGAGACCCTTCCAGAGGACACCCTGATAGAGATACGAATACACAGCCGTCCCCTCAAACAGCGGCGACAGCAGGAACAGCACAACGCCCAGCAGCACGCCCAGCGTCCCCGGATTCAAAAACATCTCCTGCTTCCGCAGCGTGACATCCGATCGGCCGCGCCGCAGCAGCCAGATGCCGAGCGAATAGGCGAGAATATTGAACGGCAGGTTGAAAAACGCGCCGTAGAAAATGGCTTCCTCACCGAGCACCGCCCGAAGCACGGGGAAGCCCATGTAGGCGGCATTGGCGAAGATTACCATGAAATGATACACGCCGCGGCTCTTTTCGTCCGCACGGACGAGCCGGACATAGAAAAAGCCGATCACCGTTGCCAGCAGGTAGTACCCCACGCTGATGGCAATCAGGATGCCGCTCCGTTTCAGGCTGTCGGCGGAAAACTGCTGGGACATAAACGTTGAGAGGTACATGGCCGGCATGGCCACGCGGGAGATCAGAGCCGAAATTTTGTCCGACGCAACCTTGTCCATCAGCCCCGTTTTCGTCACGCCAAAGCCAATGGCCATCAAAACAAACAATGTGAGAAGCTGTTCTAAAACTTCCTGATTCATACCGGATTTCCCCCGTTTTCTCGTTCCGATTCTTCCGTATTTTGAAGATATTGCCTGTATTTTTCTGCATACACGGGCATGGAAAGCATCTCGATCAGTGCATTGACCGAAAGCTCCGGCGGCAGTCCGAGCGATTGCAGGAGCGCCGTCCGGCGTTCCGCGCTGTTCGGTCGGCCGAAAAAGCCCTGCTCATACAGCATAGCCCGTGTGACCGGTTCGCACGTCGGCTGTGCGGGTCGCAGCTCGTCCGCTTCGACCGTGGCTCCGGCGGCCAGCAGCGCCGCACGGATGCATTCGACGTTCATCGCCTCCACGCCCAGAATTCCGGCACGCCCCGGCTTTTTCTTGCGCCGCTCCCGCCCCGCAATCGCCGGAACATATGCCATCCGGACGCGGTCGCTTTTCAGCAGGTCGCGCAGCCGTGTGCGAATCAGCAGACCGGCGCCGTCGCTGTCGGTCAGGAGAATCAGGCCGCGTGTCTCGGCCACCTCGCGCAGGAGCCTGCGGCGCGAGGCATTGTGAAACACAGAGAAGCCGTTCAGCTCAATGACCAGCGTATCGACTGCCGCACGGACGGCATGGGCGTCATACCGCCCTTCCACTGCGACAGCCTCGCGGATTTTGCATTTCACGGCTCCGTCTCCTCTCTGATCAGGGTGTTCATGGAAATCGTGACGGCGTTCACGCCGGATTGCAGGATTTCCGCCGCCATGCTGCGGGATTGAATCAGGCCGCCCGCAATCAGCGGGATGCCCAGCCGCTGCCGAATCATGGGGAACAGCGGTGTGCAGAGCGCGGGCAGCAGCTCCACATAGTCCGGCCTCGCTTTTTCCACGGCCGCCATGCTCTTTTCCAGCGCGCTGCTGTCGATCAGGAAGCAGCGCTGAACAGCCGTCACGCCCAGCCGCCGACAGGTGGCCACCATCGTGGGGCGTGTGCTGATGATGCCGCACGGCGAACAGCGGCTGCACAGGTATTCCGCGCCGAATTCATCGGCGGCCAGCCCGCGAATCAGGTCGATATGCACGAGCGCACGCTTGCCGGACGCATTCAGGCGGGCAAAAATCTCCTCCAGACAGGTGATGTGGAGGTGCATCAGCACGCAGACCGCGTATTCACTTTCCAGAAACCGGCGCAGCTGCGGAAAATCATTGACCGCGGGAATCATCCCGTGAAGCTCCGTCATGTCCATCATCCCCTCCAATTCAATCGCCGTTTTGTTGGATATTTGTTCCGTTGGCAATACCAGACCGCCTGAAAAACGCCGTTTTTTCACGGAATCAGCAGTTCTGCCGCAGAGAGGCAGAAAAGTGCCGCGCCGCACATTCCCTGCAAAATATTGCAGAATTCCTCGTTTCCATGCCAAATCAGCCGACAGACGGCCAGCGCCATGCAAAAACCGACAAGCGCACCGCAGGCTGCAACCTCCGGCGGCAGTCCCTCGACATACGCCATACACGCGGCGGCGGCCGGTGCCGTCCGTTCCGTCCATCGGCCGTGGAGGCAGAGAATCGCTGAGCCGACCGCAAACCCGATCAGGCTGATGCCGATTCGCGGAATTCCGTTCTGGTGTGCCATGCTCAACAGCACGACCAGCACCAATGCTCCCTGGATGCAGCGCGTCCGTCTCCGTTCTCTTCGGGCGCCTGCGTCGGGATGGGTGGCGCTGCCGACAGTGGCCAGCAGCGGTGCCAGCGCCGCTGCGGCTGAATGAAACGTCCACCCGACCCACCATTCCGTCCCGGTGAACTGCATGCTCTCAGCTCCGTTCCCTGATCCTTTCGGATTGCTTTCTACTGTTTCGTATGCACAGGGACGTGCAATTATGCAGGACAGGGCACGGAGAAAAACCGGCAGCGGGGCAGCCCGCCGCCGGTTTTCCATTGTCGCCTGTTATTCGGCTTCTTCCTCGCCGTGCTCGTGGCCATGGCAGGTGGCGCAGTCACCCGTGCAGCCGATGATCGGTGTCGGGTCGATGCCCTGCCGATGATAATAATCCGCAATGGCCGACTTGATGGCCTCCTCCGCCAGCACGGAGCAGTGAATCTTGACCGGCGGCAGACCTTCCAGCGCTTCGACAACGGCCGAATTGGTCAGCTTCAGCGCTTCTTCGATCGGTTTGCCCTTGACCAGCTCTGTCGCCATGGACGAGGTGGCCACGGCTGCGCCGCAGCCAAATGTCTGAAATTTGATATCCTGAATGATGCCATCTTCGATTTTCATGTAGATTTTCATGATATCGCCGCATTTCAGGTTGCCGACCTGACCGACTGCGTTGGCGTCCTCAATCACACCGACATTGCGCGGGTGCGTAAAATGATCCATTACTTTTTCCGAATACATCGATTGTCATTCCTTTCTGATCTGCTGTCCGTTTTGAGGTTCAGCCGTTCCAGACCGGGCTCATCTCACGGAGACGCGCCACCACTTCCGGCAGAACCTTTGCGATTTTTTCCACATCTTCCTCCGTATTGTAGCGGCCGAGCGACAGACGGAGGGAGCCGTGCGCGGTTTCATGCTTCATGCCGAGCGCCATCAGGACGTGCGACGGGTCGAGTGAACCGGTCGAGCAGGCCGAGCCGGTCGAGGCGGCGACGCCGTTCATGTCGAGCAGCAGCACCATGGATTCGCCTTCAATCCCCTCAACCGTCAGGCTGACGAGACCGGGCAGGCGATCGGTACGGCTGCCGGTCGGGATGGTTTTCGGGATTTGCAGCAGCCGGTCAAACAGGTTGTCCCGCATGGCGGTCAGGCGTTTGGTCTCCTCCTCCATCCGGTCGGCTGCGGCCTTCAGTGCCGCTGCCATGCCGACGATGCCGGGGATGTTTTCCGTCCCGCTGCGGCGGCCGCGCTCCTGTCCGCCACCCTCGATCAGGTGCCGAACCTTCGAGCCACGGCGCATATACAGAAAGCCCACGCCACGCGGCCCGTTGAACTTATGGGCGCTGGCGGAGAGCAGGTCAATGTTCATCGCCTTGACATCCACCGGGATATGGCCAACGGCCTGTACGGCGTCCGTATGGAACAGCACCTTTTTCTCGCGGCAGATTCTGCCCAGCTCCGCGACCGGCTCAATCGTGCCGACCTCGTTGTTGGCCATCATGACGGAAACGAGCGTCGTCTCCGGGGTGATCGCCGCCTCCAGCGCAGCGGGCGACACATAGCCCTCGCTGTCAACCGGAAGATAGGTGACGGAAAAGCCCTCTTTTTCCAGGCGTTTTGCCGTATGGAGAATCGCATGATGCTCAATCTGCGATGTGATAATATGGCGTCCGCGCTTTGCATTTTCATAGGCCGCGCCCAGCAGAACGTAGTTGTCCGACTCGGTTCCGCCGCTTGTGAAAATGATTTCGTCCGGCTCGGCATGAATGATTTCCGCAATGGTTTTGCGCGCCTCGTTCAACGCTTCACGCGGTTTGTTGGAAAACGAATAGATTGACGACGGATTGCCGTAATACTCACGGAAATACGGCTGCATGGCTTCCAGGGCCTCGTCGCAGACACGCGTCGTCGCGGAATTGTCTGCATAAACATATCCGTTTTGATCCATAAAACTGTTGTCATTTCCTTTCTTTTGTAGTTGCCAGATATCTGAAAACCCCGCTCGGGGTGGATATCACCCGGTCAGTTATTTGCGGCTAACCTTGCCGCCTCAACCGCCAGCGCATCGCAGCGGTTGTTGAAGGCGTTTTCGGCGTGCCCCTTGACCCAGTGAAACGTGACCTCGTGCTGTTCGCAGAGCGCCAGCAGCTTCTCCCAGAGATCCGGGTTCAGCGCCTTTTCGCGCTTGTTGCGCATCCAGCCGTTGGCCTGCCATTTTTTCGCCCAGCCCTTGGTCATGGCGTTGACGACATATTGGGAATCCGTGTACAGTGCCACCTCGCACGGCTCGCGCAGCGCACTCAGCCCGCGGATGACGCCGCTCAGCTCCATCCGGTTGTTGGTCGTCTGCTTTTCGCCGCCGGACAGCTCGCGCTTCAGCGACCCGTACATCAGAATCACCCCGTAGCCGCCGGGGCCGGGATTGCCGGAACAGGCGCCATCTGTATAGATATCAACATGTTTTCTCATGCGCTTCTCTCCCGTTTCTCCCGGCCTGATTTCCGGTTGCTGACATTTTCCACACAGTTTTCCACATTTGTTCAGGTTTTAATTTTCCGTGGAATCTGTTGATTCTTCGCCGTTTTTGTCGATTTCGATTGCATTTTCCAAAATCGTCTCATTTTCGGCCGTTTGGACTTCCTCAATTTCCTCAGATGGTTTGTCATCCGAATCTTCTTTCGGTGCCGGAGCCAGACCGATGACGCGTTCGCCGGCCTGCGTCCGCATAATGATAACGCCCTGCGAGTTGCGGCCGCAGACGCGCACGGCAGACAGCTCCGTCCGGATGGTGGTGCCCTCGCTCGTCACGATGAACACGCCGCTGTCCGGTTTGCAGATCATCATGCCGGCCAGCGTGCCGGTTTTCTCCGTCAGCTGGTGCATGACAACACCCTTCCCCCCGCGGTGATGCGTCGGGAACCGGTCTTCCCCGGTCAGCTTGCCGTAGCCGTTTTCCGTCAGCGTCAGGACATAATCGCCCGGCCGAACAACGGATGCGCCGACAACCTCATCGCCCTCGTCCATGCGGATTCCGATGACACCGGCAGCCGTTCGACCCATGGCGCGGACGGCGGATTCCGCAAAGCGGACGGACTGGCCGTTCTTCGTGCCGAGCAGGATGTCGTTCGAGCCGTCTGTCAGGAGGACGCTGATCAGCTGATCCTCTTCGCCGAGCGTCAGCACGCGCAGACCGGATTTCCGGAACGACCGGATTTCCGAGACGGACAGACGCTTGACAATGCCGCTCTTTGTGACCATGACCATGTACTGCTCCTCCGACGAGCTTTCGCCGATGTGGAGCATGGTGGTGACATGTTCACCCTGGTCGAGCTGGAGCAGGTTGATGATATTGGTGCCCTTGGCGGTGCGCCCGGCCTCCGGAATCTGATAGCCCTTCATGCGGAAAACGCGTCCGGCGTCCGTGAAGAACAGGATATAATCGTGTGTTCCGGCGACAAACAGCGTGTCCGCCGTATCCTCGTCGCGGATGGTCATGCCGGAAACGCCCTTGCCGCCGCGCCGCTGGACACGATAGGTATCGGCGGGCAGACGCTTGATGTAGCCGAGCCGCGTCAGCGTGTAGACGCAGGTTTCCTGCTTGATGAGATCCTCGACGTCGATTTCATTGTCAACGGCCTCGATCACCGTCCGACGCTTGTCGGAGAAGCGGGACCTGATCTCGTTCATTTCCTTCTTCAGGATTTCGCACATATGTGCCTCGTTGCCGATGATGAGGCGGCATTCGCGGATAATGGCCACTTTTTCGGCCAGTTCCTTCTCGATTTTGTCAACGCCCAGTCCGGTGAGCTGACCGAGCGTCATGGCCACGATGGCTGATGCCTGCTCTTCGGTCAGACCGACGGTGTTGTCGGCCTCATCGTCATACGCGTCACCGCGGCGGAGCAGGTTGGAGACATCCTCACCGGAGAAGCGCGCCATCAACGCCTGCTTCGCGTCATTGACGGAGGCGGAGGCGCGGATGATGTGGACGACCTCGTCGATGTGATCGACGGCAATGCGCAGACCCTGCAGGATGTGTGCCCGCGCCATGGCCTGCTCCAGATCGAACTTTGTCCGGCGGAGGAGGACTTCCTTCTGGTGGGCGATGTAGTAGGAGAGCGCTTCGCGCAGCGTCAGCACCTTCGGCGTATTATCGACAATGGCGAGCATATTGACGGCAAACGTGTCCTGCAGCTGCGTATACTGGTAGAGCTGGTTCAGAACGACGTTCGCGTTGGCGCTGCGGGACAGCTCAATGACCACGCGCATCCCGTTGCGGTTCGATTCGTCGCGGATGGCGGTGATGCCCTCCACGCGTTTTTCCTTGACGAGTGTGCCAATCGATTCGCAGAGCTTTGCCTTGTTGACCATGTACGGGATTTCCGTGACGATGATGCGGCTCTTGCCGGACGGCTCCTCCTGGATTTCCGTGCGTGCGCGCACCTTGATGTGGCCACGGCCGGTCGCATAGGCGGAGCGGATGCCGGACATACCGAGAATGATGCCGCCGGTCGGGAAGTCCGGCCCCTTGATGTGCTGCATCAGCTCATCCATCCCGGCATCCGGGTTGTCGAGCAGGCAGATGGCGCCGTCAATGACCTCGCCCAGATTGTGCGGCGGAATGTTGGTCGCCATGCCGACGGCGATACCGACGGAGCCGTTGACCAGAAGGTTTGGGAAGCGGGACGGCAGAACGGTCGGCTCTTTCAGACGGCCATCGAAGTTCGGCATGAACTCGACGGTATTCTTTTCGATGTCGCGGAGCATTTCCAGGCTGAGCTTTTGCAGACGGGCTTCCGTGTAACGGTAGGCAGCCGGTGGGTCACCATCGACGGAACCGAAGTTGCCGTGCCCATCCACCAGCGGATAGCGGAGCGAGAAATCCTGTGCCAGACGAACCATGGCATCATAGACGGAGGAATCCCCGTGCGGATGGTACCGGCCGAGCACGTCACCGACGGCGGTAACGGATTTGCGGTACGGCTTATCCGGCGTCAGCCTGGTCTCATGCATCGTATACAGGATGCGGCGCTGAACCGGCTTCAACCCGTCCCGGACATCCGGCAGTGCGCGGCTGATGATGACGCTGACGGCGTATTCCATGAACGATTTCTTGACTTCGCGCTCAATATCGACGTCTATGACTTTCTGATTTTCAAAATCAAATTCCATATGATTTCTGTTGATCCTTTCAAAAATCGGGAATCGGAAATTGGGCGAACCCGGTTAAATATCCAGATTTTCCACGTATTTTGCGTTGGCTTCGATGTATTCTCTGCGGGGGCCGACCTCGTCACCCATCAGCATGGTAAACATCTGATCGGCTGCGACGGCGTCGGACAGCTCCACGCGCAGCAGCGTCCGGTGCTTCGGATCCATGGTGGTCTCCCAGAGCTGCTCGGCGTCCATTTCACCGAGACCCTTGTACCGCTGAATGTCCTCGTCCTTGAACGGGCCGTTTTCCTCCAGCAGGGTGGTGAATTCCTTTTCGTTGTACGCGTACCAGATTTTCTTGCCCTTGGTCAGCTTATACAGCGGCGGCTGCGCGATGTAGATGTAGCCGCCCTCGACCGCCGGGCGCATGAACCGGTAGAAGAACGTCAGCAGCAGGCAGCGAATGTGCATTCCGTCGACGTCGGCATCGGCCATGATGATGATTTTATGATACCGGAGCTTCTGCGGGTCAAAGTCCGCACCGATTCCGGCACCCAGCGCCAGAATAATCGGCGACAGCTTGTCGTTGCCGTAGATCTTATCGACACGCGCCTTTTCGACGTTCAGCATTTTGCCCCACAGCGCCAGGATGGCCTGATACTTGGAGTCGCGCCCCTGCTTCGCGCTGCCCGCTGCCGAGTCGCCCTCGACGATGTAGAGCTCTGTCTTGGCGGGGTCGCGCTCCTGACAGTCGGCCAGCTTGCCCGGCAGGTTGCCGGATTCGAGCACGGACTTCCGGCGCGTATTTTCCCGCGCCCTGCGGGCGGCTTCTCTTGCGCGGGAGGCATCCACGGCCTTCGAAAGAATCGCCTTGCTGACGGCCGGATTTTCTTCCAGGAAGGCTTCCAGCTTGTCGTTGATAATGCCCTCCACGAGCGTCCGGATTTCGGAGTTGCCGAGCTTCGTCTTGGTCTGACCTTCGAACTGTGCATCCGTCAGCTTGACGCTGATGACGGCGGAAAGCCCCTCGCGGACATCCTCGCCCAGCAGGTTCTTGTCATCCGATTTCAGAAAATTGCGCTTTCTGGCGTAGTCGTTGATGACCTTGGTCAGCGCATTTTTGAAGCCCAGCTCATGCATACCGCCCTCGCCCGTATGGATGTTGTTGGCGAAGGAAAGGATGTTTTCGTTATAGCTGGCGTTGTATTGCAATGCAATTTCGGCAAAAGAGGTATCCTTTGATCCGGAAACATAGATGACGTCCGGGTGCAGAACCTCCTTCCCCTTGTTCAGAAATTCGACAAACGAGCAGATGCCGCCCTCGTAGAAGAGATCGGATTCCTTTCGCTCCTCCTCGCGTTCATCGGCCAGGATGATGCGGATGCCGCGGTTCAGAAACGCCTGTTCTCTCAGGCGGGAGAGGAGCGTTTCATAGTCGAATACGGTTTCCTCGAAGATCTCCGGATCCGGCTGGAACGTGACCTTCGTACCGCGGTGCTCGCTTTCGCCGATTTTTTTCAGCGGGAAGCAGGGGATACCGCGCTGGTAGCGCTGCATCATGACGGACTGGCCGTCAAAGTTGGTTTCGACCTCCAGCCATTCCGACAGCGCGTTGACGACGCTTGCGCCGACGCCGTGCAGACCGCCGGCGACCTTGTACCCGCCGCCGCCGAATTTACCGCCCGCGTGCAGGACGGTATACACGACTTCCACCGTGGAAATGTGCAGCTTTTCATTTTCACCGGTCGGGATGCCGCGGCCGTTGTCGGTGACGCGGATGGCGTTTCCCGGCAGGATGGTGACGGTGATGGTATCACAGGCACCCGCCAGTGCCTCATCGATGGCGTTATCGACGATTTCATACACGAGATGATGCAGACCACGCACGGAAGTGGTGCCGATGTACATACCGGGACGCTTCCGGACGGCCTCCAGGCCTTCGAGTACCTGGATTTGTTTCTCATCATATTGTTCGATCATTGAAAACCTCCGGTTTTATTTCGGTTCGCTTCTGCAAACCCGATGGGTCAGCGGTCGTTTCGCCTGGCAATGGTCTGAGAGGAAACGGCAGAGAGATAGATTCGCCCGTCTGAGCAGACGACGAAGGATTTCGGCAGTTCATCGCTGACATTCACGACTTTTTTCTGTTTTTCAGCCGCCGCCAGAAAGCCACGGCTGTTGGAGTTGACGGTTGCACGATCCAGATCGAATACGGCAATGATTTCGTCCGTCCGGACGACGGTGTCGGCGCCGAGGTGCAGGTACATGAAGATTTCCCCCTGCTCAGAGATCCTGTGTCTGAATGACCGTCCCGCCGCGGATTTTGAAGACGCGGCCCTTGGTGATTTCCGTATAGCGGTCCATCGTGCAGCTGGAAATGATCACCTGTCCGGAGTTGATGCGGTTCAGAACGAAGTTCTGCCGGTCGGCATCGAGCTCGGACAGCACGTCATCCAGAAGCAACACCGGGTATTCTCCGGTCTCCTCCTTGACGATGTCGCGTTCGGCCAGCTTGATGGAGAGAACGGCGGTGCGCGTCTGTCCCTGTGAGGCAAAGCCCTTGGCCGGTGTGCCGTTGATGAGGACATCGAAATCGTCCTTGTGCGGCCCGGTCAGGCAGATTTTCGAGGCGAGCTCAGCCTGATGATGGCTTTTCTGGTGAATCCGGATGCATTCCGCCAGCTCCTCCGGCGAGGCGCCGGTGTCTTCGATGGTGGAAAGTGACTGGTATTTGATTTGCAGGTGATCCTTCCCGCCGCTGATGGAGGACGCCATGGCGGCAGAATGCTCCTCTAACTGGCGAAGGTACTGATGACGGAAATTGATCAGCATGGCGCCGTGGACGGCGATCTGCTCGTTATAGGCGGGGAGCATCTCGATCATGGACGGCTTTTCCTCCAGCGAATGGAGCAGGCGGGACTTCATATCGAGTGCGCGGTTGTATTCCTGCAGGTGCAGCATATACTTCGGGCGGAGCTGGCTCAGCGCGATATCAATCATGCGGCGGCGGCGAACACTGGGGTCGCGCAGCAGGTTCATATCGTCCGGGCAGAAGAGAACGGTACGGAGCAGACCGATAAAGTCGGCGGCCTTCCGGATGGAAACACCGTTTTTCAGCACCTGCTTCCGCTCGGTCTGGCTCAGCGTGATTTCCAGCGCACAGCGACGATCGGCACCGGCCAGCGTCGTTTCAACCTTGGCAAAGCCGCAGCCGTGGGAAATCAGCTCCTTGTCCTTGGCCGGGCGAATCGGGCGGAGCGTCGAGATATAGAAAATGCTCTCGATCAGGTTGGTTTTTCCCTCGGCATTGTTGCCGAGAATGATGTTGACGGACGGATGGAGGTTGATGACCTCATTTTCGTAGTTTCTGTAGTTTAACAGTCGAAGTTCAGTGATCGTCATACGGCAGCATACCTCACGATATAGGACGTTGATTGATAGAGGACGGTGTCCCCGTCCCGGAGCTTCTTTCCGCGCATCGTACACGGTTCCCCGTTGACGCAGACCTGCTCACCGGTGATGGCCAGCTTCGCCTCGCCGCCCGTGATGACGGCACCGGAAAGCTTGAGAAATGCATCCAGACGGATAAAATCAGTGTGAATTTCAATGACAGTCGGTTGTTTTTCCTGCATATTTTTCCCGCCTTTCAGTTCAGCCGCACCGGGGCAATGATGTACTGATACGTTTCGCCCTCCGGCGGCTTGATCACAAACGGAGAGGATGGGGAGTTGAAGCAGAGGCGAATTTTTTCATCCTCGATGGCGTGGAGCGCATCGGACATGAATTTGTTGGAGAGGCCGATCTCGATCGGCTCGCATTCGCCTTCATAGCGGCATTCGTCGTACCCGGTGACGCGGGAGGAGACGTAGTTGAAGCGGATGATCCCGTCCTCAAAGCGGCAGCGGATGGAGTTCTTCACGCGGTCGGAATTCTTGACGTCCATTCGGGCGACACTTTCGGCGAACGCCTCACGGTCAACGGTGACACAGTTTGCGTGGGAGAACGTCAAAAAGTGCTCATATTTGATAAACTGACCCTCTAAAAGTCGGGTGACGAGTGCAGCCGATTCCGTCTGGACGGTCATGTGCTTTTTGGAAATCCGCAGCTTGACGGGCGATTCGTCCTTTTTCAGGAGCTTTTCGACTTCGCGGAGCGCACCGGATGGGACGATGAAGTTGAATTTCTTGTCTTTGTCATCGGTTTCATTGACGGGTTCCTGGCGGACGGCGAGGCGGGAGCTGTCGGAAGCGACGGCGCGGAAAACCATATCCGAGACTTCAAACAGCACACCGGTCAGCACCGGCTTTGTATCGAGAATGGAGACCGAGAAAACAGTCTGATTGATCATGGAACGGAGCGTGGCGGAATCGATGGTCAGCCCTTCGCCGTTATCGACAACGGGCAGCTCCGGGAATTCGTCGTGCGGCATGGCGATCAGGTTGAAGCGGGCGATGCCGCAGCGGACGGAAATTTTGAAATCCTCGTCCACCTCGATGGAAACGACATCGTTTGGCAGCTTCTGGACGATATCCGTAAAGGTAGCGGCGTTGAAAACAGCGACGCCCGTCTCCGTAATCTCCGCTTCGACGATGCAGGTAATGCCGAGATCCAGGTTGAAGCCGGTAATGCGAAGGGTTTCATCCGCGCGGATCAGCAGACCCTCCAGTGCAGGGATGGTACTCTTGGAAGCAACGGCACGGCCGGCGGCGGAAATCGCCTCCTGCAGTGCGGCTTTGGTGCAGTTGAATTTCATGGTGTATCAAACCTCCGGTTGTCGGCCGGCGCAGGTCGCCGGGAAATAGCGTTCCGGGAGGAAAGCGAAACCGGTAGGCGCTTCTTTCTCTCTTCCCGTATTGTTTTATAGTCGTAGTCGTAGAGGCTGTCGAGCGTGTGGAAAAGTCTGGAAGTCCAGGGGAGACAAGGAAAAACCCGTCAACAGGGGGGTGTGGAAGAATTGCCGTCCCGGAATTTCGTTTCCACAGGCTGTTTTTTCAATGTGATCGGTGTGGAAATAAAAATGTGGAAGGTTGAGGATTATGTGGATGCTTCAGCGTCAGAGAGGTTGCTGATGAGGTCCTTGACGATGTTGGCGATTTCGGGGTTGTCGCGCATCTCGGTCTTGATTTTATTGATGGAGTTGATGACGGTGGTATGGTGCTGGCCGCCGAATTCCTGGCCGATTTCCTTCAGGGAGAGGTCGGTCAGCTGCTGAAGAATGTAGCAGGCGATCTGGCGGGGCATGACCACGTCCTTGGACTGGTTCTTGACGCGGATGCGGTCGGGTTTAATGTTATAGTACTTGCAGACCTCCTCGATGATGAGTGAGGGCGTCGGCTTGGTGCCCGTCCCGATCAGGATATCCTTGATGGCGCGGCGCACCGTTTCCATGGAGACTTCGCCGCCCTCCAGGTCATGGTCGGCCTTGAGGTGGTTCAGAATGCCCTCCAGCTGCCGGACGTTCGCGGTGGCGTTGGTGGCGATGTATTTCAGCAGCGAATCGGGGACATCGAGGTGAATCAGGCTGCATTTCTGCTTCAAAATGGCAATTTTGGTCTCGTAATCCGGCGGTTGAATGTCGGCGAGCAGTCCCATTTCGAACCGGGACTGAATGCGCTTGTCCAGCGTGTAGATTTCGCGGGGCGGACGGTCGGAGGTGAGCACAATCTGCTTGTGCGCGTCGTACAGCGTATTGAAGGTATTGAAAAATTCAATCTGCGTCTGCTCTTTCCCGGCGATGAACTGGATATCGTCGATGAGAAGGACGTCTACGAGGTTGTATTTGTTGCGGAATTCCTCCATATTACCCTTTTGGAGCGAAGAAACGAGGTCATTCGTGAAATCGTCACTTTTCAGGTACAGGACGCGGAAGTGCGGCTGATCGACCTGAACGGTGTTGGAAATGGCCTTCATCAGGTGCGTTTTGCCGAGTCCGGAGCCGCCGTAGATAAAGAGCGGGTTGTAGACGCGGGCGGGATTTTTGGCGACGGCCAGCGCGGCGGCATGGGCGAAGCGGTTGGAGGATCCGACGATGAAATCGTCAAAGGTGAATTTCGGAACGTGCGGCAGATTGTCAGCGGGGAGCGGGACATTTTCTTCACCGGGGATCGGCTCATCGGCGTCGAGCACGATAAAATCCATGTCGGCGGAGAAAATCTGGCTGAGGGTTTTGCGAACCAGATCGCCGTAGCGTGTCAGAATGATCTCCTTTTTGTAGGGGGTGGTGGTGCGGATGATGAAGCAGTCCTGCCGCAAATCTACAGCAGAGGCGTCCGAAAACCAGATATCAATCGTGATTTTCTGGATTTCCTTCTCCATCAGGGTTAACAGACTTTTCAATACGTCGTCGGCGGAATTCATAACGGCTCCTTACGTCTCCTTCTTGCGCGATTTGTGCGCGCATGATCATCAGGGATCCTGAAAAAAAGCGGCAGCGAAAAACATCCACAGAACCGGTGGAAAACGGTGTGCCACGGAAAGGGCACTCCTGCCGCGATTATATACTACTATATATAATAACAGATTTCCACGCGATTTGCAAGGGAATAATAGACAGCTTTCAAATCCAAAACGAACGTTTTTTCTCACCCGATTTTCGAAAAATGGATAATTTCCAGTGAAAAATGCGGGAAAATAATGAGAAAACGGGAAAATGCAAGTGAGAAAAAAGAGAGAAACGGACGGAAAAAAATTGAGAGCGGGTGTGGAAAACTCTGTGGAAAAGGTGGAAGTGCCTGTTGAAAACAGGGGTTTTGCCGGAAAAAGCACACGGTCGAAAAGGTACAAAAAAGCCCCGGAACCGTCTGAATTCGACGGTTCCGGGGCTGAAAGATGAGATTGTTTTATGCGGAAACGGACGGCTGTTCTGGTGTGGAAACACCGGATTGTGAATGTGTGGAAAAAGTTGGCGAAGCAGCCGGTGCAAACAGCGTGCAGCCCATGGCGCGGAAGTGCTCGATTTTTTCGAAAATCAGCGCCTCCGAAACCTGGAAATGCTCCGCCAGACAGGGGATGCAGAGGAACGTGTCCGCACCGCGGTTGACCATGCGCCGGTAAATGGCGATTTCATCTGCGGAGAGCGTCTGCCCACAGCGAAAGCAGGTGCTCATGCGTGCTCCAGCGTGGCGCGCCAGAGGCGGCAGCCGTGCGGTTCCACGGAGAAGTCGAGCACATCGCGCAGAAATCCCGCTGATTCACCGGTGAAGCAGTCGGTCATGCGGAAGCCGTAGCCGGATTCGCAGGGAACGCCGAACTCATCCAGTGTACAGCCGCTGAACGTCCAGGTCTTGTTTTCCTGCTCACTGAGGTTGAAGGCGGCAATGGCGAATTCGTGGCCGGACAGGTGGCGGATGAAGACGTAAAGGTCGTCGCGTTCACACGCCATGTAGGGCGGTCTGCACTCCTCGTCCTGGTTGAGTGCGATGAGGTTT
>CAZEUG010000036.1:0-14694 GCA_964515055.1 uncultured Oscillospiraceae bacterium
CAGCAGCAATCCCACGTCCCTCTTGCACAAAGGAGGCTTTGGGTGGTTGTCTGAAGTCGGCAGCGGAGGGGTGCAAGTGACTCCACAGAAACACTTTTCTCTCCCTCAGGCGCTTTGCGCCAGCTCCCTCGTCAGAGGGAGCTTGTTTTTTGGACAAAGTCGGCAGCTGCGGGGAATGCCGGAACACAGAAAAACGGCGCTCCCTACGGCCAAACGACGTGCCTCGCGCAATGGCGCTCCCTACGGCCAAACGACGTGCCTCGCGCAATGGCGCTCCGTACGGCCAAACGACGTGCCTCGCGCAACGGCGTTCCCTACGGCCAAACGATGTGCCTCGCGCAACGGCTCTCCCTACGCCCAAACGATACGCCTCGCGCAACGGCTCTCCCTACGGCCAAACGATGTGGCTCACGCAACGGCGCTCCCTACGGCCAAACGATGTGCCTCACGCAACGGCTCTCCCTATGCCCAAACGATGTGCCTCACGCAACGGCGCTCCCTACGGCCAAACGATGTGCCTCACGCAACGGCGCTCCGTACTGCCAAACAATACTCTTCGGGTAACCGCGTTCCCTACAATCAAACAGTATGCCACAGAAAACAACAATCCCTCGTCCCTCTTGCACAGGGGAGGCTCAAATAACTGTCGGATTCATCAATTGGCCGTTGACAAGGGCGGGGAAATGCAGTATAATGTGTAGCATGCTACAAAATCAGCAGGAAGGAGGCACAGGCGATGACGCCGCACGTCGGCTACCTGATCAAACAGATCAATGACAAAATCCGCGCCCGGGCAGATGCGAATCTGCGGGCAGACGATCTGACACTTGCGCAGAGCCGTGTCCTGAAGTTTCTGAACGCCCACGGCGGGGTCGCAGCCCAGAAGGAAATTGAAGCATTTCTGGGTGTTTCCCATCCGACGGTTGTCGGAATTGTTGCGCGGATGGAGCGCAGCGGATACCTGTGTGCAGAGACGGACGAGACGGATCGCCGAAACAAGCTCGTTTCCCTGACAGAAAGAGCCCGTCTCTGGAACGCGCAGATGTCCGATGTCACTGAAAAGCATGAGGCGCAGATGCTGTCAACGCTCACCCCGGAGCAGATCGATGCGCTGACCGCCATGCTCATCACCATTCTTGAAAATCTGAACAGGCAGGAACCGCCGCAGGCCGAGCAGCCCGCAGAGCGCGAACCGGCCGGAAAGGAACCCATCGAGATATGACGATCCTTCGAACCCTGGCGAAATCGCAGCGCCAGTACAAAAAGACCGCAAAGGCCACCATGTTTTGCGCCATGATTGAAGTGGTCTTTGAAATTCTGATCCCCCTCTGTATGTCGCAGATGCTGGACAAGGGGATTGATCAGGGTACCATGTCTGCCGTCTGGACATACGGAATCTGTCTGCTGGCGCTGGCGCTTCTGCAAATGCTCACCGGCATTCTGGCGGCCAAATTCGGCGCCAAGGCCTCCGTCGGCTTTGCGGCGAACCTTCGCCACGATATGTATGCCAGCGTGCAGACGTATTCCTTTGCCAACATCGACAAATTCTCCACTTCCTCCATTGTTACGCGTCTGACAACGGACGTGACCAATGTCCAGAATGCGTACCAGATGCTCATTCGGATTGCCATTCGCGCACCGTTTATGCTGATTTTTGCAATGATTGCATCGTTCCGGATCAGCAAGAGCATTTCCATGATATTCCTGCTCATCGTCCCGATTCTGGGCGCACTGCTCGCGCTCGTTGTCCGGGCGGTGCATCCGATTTTCGTCCGCGTATTCCGGACATATGACGAGCTGAACAATGTCGTGCAGGAAAACGTCCGCGGCATCCGCGTGGTCAAATCCTTCAACCAGGAGCAGCACGAGATCAGCCGCTTCCACGCCGTTTCCGAACGCATCTACCGTGGCTTTGTCAAAGCGGAGCAGATCATCACGCTCAACACGCCGATCATGCAGATGTGTATGTACACCACCATGATTCTGATTTCCTGGCTCGGCGCCAGGGCAGTTGTAGCCAGCGGGAACAATGCCGCGCTCGGCCTGACAACGGGCAGTCTGACCGCACTGTTTACCTACGCGACACAGATTCTGTCCAGCCTGATGATGCTGTCGATGGTCTTCGCAATGATCACCATTGCACAGTCCTCCGCGCAGCGCATTGTAGAAATTCTGGAGGAGCAGACGGACATCCGCAACCCCGAGCAGCCGGTTTACGAGGTGCGGGACGGCGAATTGCAGTTTGATCATGTGGACTTTGTCTATGCCTCCAAGGCAGACAAAAAAGTCCTGAACGACATCAACCTCCACATCCGCTCCGGCGAAACGATCGGCATCCTCGGCGGCACCGGCTCTGCCAAAACCTCGCTCGTGCAGCTGATTCCGCGCCTGTACGACGTGACCGGCGGCAGCCTGACGCTCGGCGGCGTTGATGTCCGGAATTACGACATCGAAACGCTGCGGGACGCGGTCGCCATGGTTTTGCAGAAAAACGAGCTGTTTTCGGGCACCATCGCCGAAAATCTCCGTTGGGGCAACGAATCGGCTACCGATGAGGAGCTGCGCCACGTCTGCCGTCTGGCCTGCGCGGCGGAGTTCATTGAAGCCATGCCGGACGGGTACGAAACCCACATCGAGCAGGGCGGAACGAACGTATCCGGCGGTCAGAAGCAGCGCCTCTGCATTGCCCGTGCGCTGCTGAAAAAGCCGAAGGTGCTGATTCTGGACGATTCCACCAGCGCGGTCGATACGAAAACCGATGCGATGATTCGCAAGGCGTTCGCAGAGGATATCCCGGATACCACCAAGATTATCATTGCCCAGCGCATCAGCTCCGTGCAGGACGCCGACCGGATTCTGGTTCTGGATGACGGTCACATCGACGCCATCGGCACGCATGAGGAGCTGCTGGCGACGTGCGCGATCTATCGTGAAGTCTATGAATCCCAGCAGCAGGGAGGCGAAGAAAATGCCTGAAATGAATGCAAATACCAGGAAAATGCCGGGAATGCCTGAAAAAGGTTCGGCGAAAATGGGGCCGTCGCCGCGCCGACCGGACTGGAACGCGCTGAAACGCGTGATGACGTATCTGAAGCCGCACCGCGTGACGCTGATTTGCGTGGCGCTCCTGATTCTCCTCAGCGCAGTAGCCGGTGCCGCATCGGCCATGTTTTTGCAGACGTTGATTGACAACCACATTGTCGGGCTGCTGGGCATGGAAAACCCGGTCTTTACCGGCCTGATTCACGCATTGATCACCATCGGCGCAGTTTATCTGGTCGGGATTGTCTCCAACTGGCTGTCCAGCCGGTTGATGGTTCGCGTTGCGCAGAAGACGCTGCGGGAAATCCGCGATGAAATGTTTGAAAAAATGCAGACGCTGCCGATTCGCTACTTCGACACACACACGCACGGCGATACCATGAGCCTGTATACCAACGACACCGACACACTGCGCCAGATGATTGCGCAGTCGATGGCGCAGCTGATGACCTCGTGCTTCACCATTGCCGCCGTGTTTGTCTGTATGCTCTGCACGAGCATCTGGCTGACGCTGCTGGTCTGCGTGGCGCTGATCGGTATTCTGCGCGTCGCCAAACGGACAGCCGGGCGCATCGGCGTCTACTTCATTGCACAACAGAATGCTCTGGCCGACCTGAACGGCTACATTGAGGAAATGATCAACGGCCAGAAGGTGGTCAAGGTCTTCTGTCATGAGGATGAGGCGCAGAAAATGCTCGACGAGAAAAACCGGAACTGGCAGGAAAATGCAACGAATGCCAACGGTCAGGCCTTTTCACTCGGGCCGCGCATGAACGCGATGGGCTATCTGCTGTACGTCCTGATCGCCGTTGTGGGCGGCTATATGGCCGTCTCCGGCCTGACAAACGTCAGTCTGACCGGCGTCAACACCCTGAAGCTGGGGATGCTGGCCTCCTTCCTGACACTGTCCCGCAATTTTGTCAACCCGATTTCCCAGATTTCCAACCAGTTCAACTCGATCGTCACGGCGCTGGCCGGTGCGGCGCGGATTTTCGCCTTTCTGGACGCAGCGCCGGAGACGGATGACGGCTATGTTACGCTGGTGAATGCCAAAGAGGAAGACGGCCAACTCGTGGAAACAGCGGAACACACCGGCCTGTGGGCGTGGAAGCACCCGCACGGTGACGGGTCGCTGACCTATACCCGGCTGGAGGGGCGTGTCGTCTTTGACCACGTCGATTTCGGCTATGTGCCGGAAAAGGAAGTGCTGCACGACATTTCGCTCTACGCGGAGCCGGGGCAGAAGGTTGCGTTTGTCGGCGCGACCGGCGCAGGCAAGACCACGATCACCAACCTGATCAACCGGTTTTATGACATCGCGGACGGCAAAATCCGCTATGACGGCATCAACATCAACAAGATCAAAAAGGCCGATCTGCGCCGAAGCCTTGGTATTGTCCTGCAGGATGTCAACCTGTTTACCGGAACGGTCATGGAAAACATCCGCTACGGCAACCCCGGCGCATCGGACGAGGACTGCATCGCGGCGGCACGGCTGGCCAACGCCGATCACTTCATCCGGATGCTGCCGAACGGCTATCAGACGGTGCTGCAGGGCGATGGCAGCGGCCTCTCGCAGGGGCAGCGGCAGCTGCTCTCCATTGCCCGCGCCGCCGTTTCGGATCCGCCGGTCATGATCATGGACGAGGCGACCAGCTCGATCGATACGCGCACCGAAGCACTGGTGCAGGACGGCATGGATAAGCTGATGAAGGGTCGAACCGTTTTCATCATTGCCCATCGGCTGTCCACGGTTCAGAACTCCGACGTGATCATGGTGCTGGACCATGGCCGCATCATTGAGCGCGGCAACCATGAAAAGCTGATTGCGGAGCGCGGCTCCTACTACCAGCTCTATACCGGCGCATTTGAATTGGAATAAGCAGCGATATTCGCCGCCGCGATGCTCGCGGCATTCAGGCACCGCAGACAAAGATTCTGCGGTGCCTTTTCATATTTCGACGCCTGTCCGAATATCCTGATACAAATGCAGGACGGATGGAGGCTGGACAATGATGACGGCAAGAAAAGGGTTGACTGCTGCGGAGGCGGCTGCGCGTCTGGAGCAGACCGGGCGCAACGAGCTTTCGAGCGGACAGCGTTCCCGGCTCGGTGCAATCATTCTGGAGCAATTCAAGGATTACATGATTCTTGTGCTGATCGGCGCGGCGATTGTCAGTGCGCTGATGCACCAGTTCACGGAGGCTTTTTCCGTCCTGGCCATTGTCCTGATCAACGCGCTGCTCGGCGTCCTTCAGGAATACCGGACGGAAAAGGCGCTGGAACGGTTAAAGGCGATGAACGCGCCGACAGCGCGTGTCCTGCGCGACGGCATGGTCTGCACGATTCCGTCCGCATTGCTGGTGCCTGGTGACCGGATGCTCCTGGAGGAGGGCGACCGGGTCGGCGCGGACGGTCAGCTGGATGTCTGTGCCGGGCTCACCTGTGACGAATCCATGCTGACCGGCGAATCTGTCCCGGTTCCGAAAAGCCTCCGCGCCGGGAAGGTCTGCATGGGTACGCTGGTGACGGCAGGGCGCGGCGAAGCTCTTGTGACGGCGACAGGAATGAAAACGGAGATGGGGCAAATCGCCGCGCTGCTGGACGGTACCGGTATGGAGCCGACACCACTGCAAAAACGATTGAAAAGTCTGGGGCGCGTGATTCTGGTTGGATGTCTGGTGATTTGCGCCTGCGTGACCGTGACCGGGATTCTGCGCGGAGAGCGCGTGCTGGAAATGCTGCTGTCCGGCATCAGCCTGGCCGTTGCGGCCATTCCGGAGGGACTGCCGGCCGTCGTCACGGTTTCACTGGCCATGGGCATTTCCAGAATGTCGCGATTGTCCGCGGTCATTCGCCGGTTCCCGGCGGTGGAAACGCTCGGCTGCGTCGATGTGATCTGCTCGGACAAAACCGGAACGCTGACCGAAAACCGCATGACTGCCACGCGGCTCTGGCTGGACGGCACCTTCCATGAGGCGACCTGTCCGCCGTCCCCGACGGTTGTGCAGCTGATGCGCTCCGGCGTCCTCTGCTCCAATGCACACCTGATTCGCAGAGGGCGGCAGACAGAACGAATCGGTGATCCGACCGAGGTGGCCATTCTCGCCGCGGCGGAGCCGTTCGGCATCACCGAAAAGGCGCTGGCACCGGTGGAAACGCGTGTGCGCGAGTTCCCATTCACCTCCGAACGGCGGCGCATGAGCGTCGTAACACGCCGGGACGGCCGACTGACCTCACATATGAAGGGCGCACCGAATGAGCTGCTGCGCCGCTGCGACCGCATTTTGTGGAACGGTGCCATTGTACCGCTCACGCCGGAGCACACCGCGCAGGTTTCCGCGGCGGTGCGCCGGATGGCCGAAGGGGCGCTGCGCGTTCTGGCGGTGGCCTATCGGCCGGAGTTGCCGGACGTCAGCCTTGCGGAGGCGGAGTCACACGCAGTGCTGATCGGCCTGATCGGGATGATGGATCCGCCGCGCCGGGATGCGGGGGAAGCCGTTGCGGAATGCCACAGAGCAGGCATTCGCCCGGTGATGATCACGGGTGACCACCGCGCCACGGCGCAGGCCGTCGCGGAGCAGCTGGGGATTGCCCGGAGCGGCGACCGGATTCTGACCGGTGAGGAGCTGGATGCACTCAGCACGGAGGAGCTTGCGCAGCTCGTGGAAACCGTCAGCGTTTATGCGCGGGTATCGCCGCGTCACAAGCTGATGATTGTGCAGGCGCTGAAGCAGCGCGGCCTCGTTACGGCCATGACCGGTGACGGCGTCAATGACGCACCTGCCGTGCGGGAGGCCGACATCGGCATCTGCATGGGCAAAACAGGCACGGACGTGACGAAGGAGGCCGCCGACGTCATGCTCCTGGACGACCGCTTTTCTTCCATTGTCAGCATCGTCCGACAGGGGCGCATGATCTACGACAACATCCGAAAATTCATCCGCTATATGCTGTCCTCCAACCTCGGCGAGGTGCTGACCATGCTGGCGGCGATTCTGCTTGCACTGCCGCTCCCGCTCCTGCCGGTGCATATTCTGCTGGTCAATCTGGCAACGGACGGACTGCCCGCCATGGCGCTCAGCATGGAACCATCCGCGCCGGACGTGATGCGCCGCCCGCCGCGTGGGCGCGGCGAGAGCATTTTTGCCCATGGTCTGGGACTTCAGATTCTGCTCCGTGGCCTTCTGATCGGCGGCTGCACTGTGGCCATGTTCCGGCTGGCCTGGCGCCAGAGCAGCGATTTGTCGCTGGCGCGCACGGTGTCGTTCGTGACACTGGCAGCCAGTCAGCTGTTTTTCGTCTTTGAATGCAAATCCGAACGGCAGGGGATGTTCACACGCACCGTCTGGAACAACCCGTATCTGCTGCTGGCGGTGCTGTCCTCCTTCCTGCTCCTGTTTGCCGTGCTGTATTGGCCGGCGCTGGCCGCCTTTTTCTCACTCACACCGCTCTCTGCACGGCTGCTGCTCGTCTGTCTCGGTGTCTCTGCGTTGGGTGCCGTCCTCTCCTCCCTGCTGACGTGTCTGCTGCGGAGCAGGCGAACCCGATGAATGCAAAAACGCGGTGCCCTCAGTGAGGGCACCGCGTCCTTGTTTATTTGGCAGGCTTTGTCCGGCACCAGCGCCGAACCAGGAAGAGCCCGACACAGAGCAGCATCGGGAAGATGATCGCGGCGGTCAGGCCGGATTTCAGGTTGCCGCCGGCCGCATCCGCGATGGTTCCGACGAGCGTCGGGCCGGTTGAACAGCCCAGATCGCCCGCGAGCGCCAGCAGTGCAAACATGGCCGTGCCGCCGCCGGGACAGGAGGCAGCCGCCAGACTGAGCGTGCCGGGCCACATGATGCCCGCGGCAATGCCGCAGCAGGCGCATCCGGCCAGCGCCAGCGCCGGAATCGGCGCCAGCGATGCCAGCAGATAGCCGAAGATGCTCAAAATACCGCAGCCGATCATGAAATGCGTCAGGTTGACCTTTTCACTGAATTTGGCGTAAAACACCCGCATCACGCCCATGCAGACGGCAAACAGACACGGGCCAGCCAGATCGCCGATCGTCTTGGAGACCTTCAGCCCCGCTTCGGCAAAGGCGGAGGCCCATTGCCCCATGGCCTGTTCGGCGGCGCCGGAGCAGACCATCACCACGGCGAACACCCAGAAAAGGCGCGTGGACAGCAGCCGCTTCACCGGCTGCGGCGACTCTCCGTCATTCAGGCGGGCAATCGGCACGAGCGCAAAATAGAACGCATCCACGAGCGGAATCAGCGCCCAGATCACGGTCAGAATCCGCCAGTTTTCCACGCCGAACACGGTGAAGAACAGCGTCGAGGCGGCGACGACGAACACGTGCCCCCAGCAGTAGAACGAGTGCAGCAGGCTCATGGACGCCGACTTCTGATCGGTCGGGCAGGCTTCAATGATCGGGCTGATCAGCACCTCGTTCAGCCCGCTCCCGATGGCGTACAGAACCGTTGCGGTTGCCAGGCCGATGTAGGCGTTCGGAAAGAGGAACGGCAGCGTGGCCAGACCGAGCAGACCGGCTGTCGAAAAGAGCTGTGCGGCGATGGCAGAAATGCGGTAGCCAATCTGATCGACAAATTTGGCAGACAGCAGATCGACCAGCAGCTGCACGCCGAAATTCAGCGTGACCAGCAGCGAGATCTTTTCCAGCGAGATGCCAAACGTGGATTGAAAGGTCAGAAACAGCAACGATGCATAGTTGTTTACCGCGGCGCTGCCGATGTAGCCGAGGTAGCAGGCCTTCATGGTATGACGAAAATTGGTGCGAATGGACTTCATAATGTCTCTCCCATACAGCGACCGCTTTCAAAAAAGTCGGTCGTTTTTCAGAATGAAACGGCGCTTACAGGCTGTAGGCTGCGGCCTTTTCCTTCATCAGTGCCAGCGCTTCCGGCAGCGTCTCACGGTATTCGCCGAGATTGCCCTCCACGCTCATGCGGCCATGATAGCCGCAGTCGGCCAGACCGGCAAAGAACGCATCGTAGTCGGCAGCATCGCCGTGCGTCATGGAGACGCGGCCTTCGGGGTTGGCGATGTGCGTATGCTTCAGATGGCCGCCGCAGGCAGCCACCTCAGCGCGGCCTTCCCCGGCCAGAGACAGATGATAAAAGTCGGACAGGATTTCAAAGCTCGGCCGATCGATATCCTGCATCAGGCGCAGCCCGTCCACCTGTGTGTTGATGACGTTCGTTTCCATGGTGTTCAGCGGTTCCATCACGATGGTCAGACCGTGCCGTGCGGCTGTTTCCGCCGCCAGACGGCCGAACGAGATCAGCTGATGCCAGGCGACTGCCCGGTCAAACCCGTCCGGGATGCACCGTGCGCCGCCGCTGCCGAACACGACAG
The DNA here is from genome assembly GCA_964515055.1 of uncultured Oscillospiraceae bacterium. Taxonomy (GTDB): domain Bacteria; phylum Bacillota; class Clostridia; order Oscillospirales; family QAMX01; genus QAMX01. Next base: position 9,406 of record CAZEUG010000036.1, read on the forward strand.
GGCCGACACCCAGCCGTTCCAGCCGTGCAAAGGCGCGCTCCAGATAGGCGGCCTGCTGCGCCGGATCCACATCCGGCCCGGTCACGCGCACCGTGGACGGGAGCAGCACGCAGGCTGCTTCAATCTTGAGGCTGGCCGCGTCGTTCTCGGCGGCCAGCGCCTGAAACGCGTCCTCCTCCATGGCGGCAATTGCGGTCACATGGCATTCGAGATAGTCAAATCCCAGCTCCTCCAGCAATGCTCTGTTTTTTACATCGGTGACGACACCAAATTTCATAATGCTTCCTCCTGTTTCAAAAACCTGATTGGTTCAAAATGATGTTCGGTTGATTTATCGGAACCGCACCAGACGGATGCGGGTGCGCCCCTTGCGCGTTTCGCCGGAAAGCGCTTCCAGCCGGAGGCGTCCGTACCCCCTCAGCGAGAGCAGGTCGCCGGTCGATACCGTTCGTTCCGGCTTGTTGACGGGTCTGTGATTGACCGTACAAAGCCCCTGCAGTACGGCGTTTTTGGCCGTTTCCCGCGCCATGCGGAACCCGACAGCCAGTACGGCATCGAGCCGAAGCGACATGACGGTGGCCTCCATGTCTTCACCGTCCTGTGCAGCAGCGGCGGCTGCCGCCTCTGTGCGCTCCGCAAGGGATACGGTCAGCCGTTCGCGCCCGGCCTGCGTCAGATTTTGCAGCAGATAGGGTGTCAGCTCCGACAGACAGAAGACAAATGCGCCGTCCGGCTGGACAAGAATGTCACCCAGCGCTTCCCGCTGAAGCCCGGCACCCATCAGAGCGCCCAGATAATCCCGGTGCGAAAGGGCGGTGTGGCCGTGGGGCTCCAGCCGCAGGACGGCAATCGGGTTGTCCGGCGCGGACAGGGCGTCCTCCGGCTCAAGCCAGGCCGGAAGCAGCAGCATCACGCAGCGCTCCGCACCGTCGTAGCCGCCGTCCGGAACGGCGGGGAACCCGGCACGCTCACAGACCCGCAGCGCAAAGTCGGCTTCTGCCGGGGAAAGAAATTTCGTTCCGGACAGACGACCAGCCTGATCGGCCAGCCGTGCTTTGTCCCAGAGCTGCCCGGCCAGCAATCGTTCCTCCGGCGTGGCGGCCAGATTCAGAATTTCGTCTCGTTTCAAGCGTTTGCAGCCCGCTTTCTTTATCGATAACCCAAAAATACGAGCATATCGGTCTCTTCCCGGTTGGCAAATGCGTGGTAGGGAATCAGGGTCAGCTCTGTTTCGGCATAATTTTCCGACAGCGGATAATACAGCGAGCCGGTCGGGTTCATGCGGCGGAAGCCGTGACCGTGGAAGATCGGGCAGCCGTACAGGCCGCTGAATTCCTTCTGCCAGTTGGCGGAGCGGGTGTCAAAGCAGAGGGTGTGAACATCGTCCTCGTGATCCAGTCCCTCAACGCAGTAGATCAGCGGGCCGTATTGCAGTGCGGCCTTGCCCTGATTGGTAAAGACGCCGACAGCCGACTGCATCAGCGTCGGCTCCATATGCAGGTCGATCACGATCTCACCGTCGCCGCAGAACACGGCATAGCCCTTTTCAACGACATACGGGCGGCTGGCTGTGAATTTCCGGCACCAGGACGGAATCCGGACGCAGACGGTCCCGGTGTGCTCCGCCTGCAGCACGATTTTCCCGTCTGACGGATATGCGGTCGACTGGCTGACCTTCACCTGGCCGTTGTCCAGGACGCTGTCGCCGAACTGATTCACCCAGACGGTGTCGCCGTCCCAACCATAGAAATACTGTCCGAGCGAGGAGAGCACGCGGTTCAGGTTCGGCGGGCAGCAGGAGCAGGAAAAGACCTTTTTGCGCTGCGTGATCGGGTGGCGTCTGGACGGGATGGTGTTGAGCGCCCGGTTGATTTCCAGCGGATTTTCATAGAAGAAGGCATCGCCCGACAGCGACAGGCCGGACAGCATCCCGTTGTACAGCTCTTTTTCGATGGTGTCGGCGTATTTTGCATCGCGCTCAATGCGGTTCATCCGATGGGCAAAGAAGATCATCGCGATGGAGGCGCAGGTTTCGGCATAGGCCTGATCATTCGGCAGGTCGTAGGGCACCGTGAAGGCTTCCCCGTGGCAGGTGGAGCCGAGGCCGCCGGTGATGTACATTTTGCGCTCCACCAGATCGTTGTACAGCTGCCTGCAGGCAAACAGGAGCGCTTCATCCCCGGTTTCGGCGGCCAGGTCGGCCATAGCCGTATACAGATAACCGGCGCGAACGGAATGCCCCTCTGCCGAGAACTGCTCACGCACCGGCAGATGCGCCTGAATTTCGCTTAACGTGCCTTCGGCGGGGTCGGTTCCGCGGGTATTGATAAAATGGGCGCACAGCTCCAGCCAGTCGCGGTTGCCGGTGCAGCGGTACAGCCGGTACAGCGCCAGCTCGATTTCCTCGTGACCCGGTGTGCGGAAGGCGGGCTTGGGGCCTGCGGTGCCGTCCATGAAGACGGCCTTGATGTAGGCGGCGTACCTTTCGGCGATTTTCAGGAAGCGATCCCGCCCGGTGGCTTCAAAATAGGCAACGGCGGCTTCGATCAGATGCCCGGCGCAGTACAGCTCGTGCCAGTCGCGGTTGGTAAAGCGTTTGTCCGGCTCCACCACGGTGAAGTGCGTGTTGAAATAGCCGTCAGCGCCCTGGTTCTGCTCCATGGCATCAATGAGTGATTCCACCTGTGCCTGCAGCGCCGGATTCTCCTGGCGGGAGAGGCAATAGGCCGCGCCCTCCATCCATTTGACGACGTCGGAGTCCCAGTAGATATGCGGCTGGTTGGGCATCCCCTCCTTCCAGTTGCACTGAAAGGCTTCGATTCGCCCCGTCTCGTCAAAGCGATGATAGACCGCCGGAATGGTCACATCGCGGTTCAGATCTTCCTTTTGTTTCCAGAATCCGCCGGTCAGGCGGACAGCACGGTAATCTGTTTTCATTTGAGCATCCTCCAAGATTTGATCAGCAGCGGAACGCCGCCGCTTTCTGATGAACCGATGTCAGCACCTCTGCGAGCGCGGCGGTCAGACGTTCATAGCCGAGGGGGGAAAGGTGATCGCCGTCGGCCTGATAGGCTTCGGGAATTGGTGTGCCGTCCGGCTTCTGTACCAGCCGCGGCAGATCGACATACGCCGCAAACGGCCGACGTTCGACCCATTGGCGCAGCAGACGGTTGTAGCGCAGGCGCAGACGGTTTTCGTCCGTCTGACCTCTGACGGGCTTCACGCCGATCAGCAGCACCTGCAGCGTTGGGAAATCCGCCCGCGCCGCACGCAGCAGCCATTCTGTTATAAGGAAGGCGCGCTCCGGCGAATAGCCGTGCAGCGGGTCGTTGTCCCCGGTATAGAGCGCCAGCACCTCCGGTGCGCAGGGACGCACCAGCCGGGGATAGTAAAAGTAGGCCTCCTCCGCCGTGCTGCCGCCAAATCCGCGGACAGTGACCGGGAACGGATGCAGCGCGGCGACCAACCGTTCACGCGGCCAGCGCGCAACGGTGGAGCTTCCGTATAAAACGATGCCGCCGGGCGTGACCTGCTGCGCCTCCAGCGCACAGACAGCCGTCTCCAACCGCCGGATATCCTTCACAGCCATCCCGCTTCACTCCCATTCGCAACGCTTCTCTTCTCAGCTTTTCATTATATCATATTCCATGATCTTTTTCCACTCCATTCGCAGGAAACCACCCCGCTTTTTTCTCACTTCCTGCCATTGATCTGAATCGTTCATAACCACCCAAAGCCTCCCCCCCGTGCAGGAGGGAGAGGGATTGCCATTCAATGGGGCGTATCGCTTGACCGCGGATACCGGGTCCACAGTGAAAAACATGGAAAAAGAAGCTGTTACAACTATGCCGGGAAAGATGCGGAAAAAGTATCGCGATTATTTGGAGGGAAAAAGACAGACAAGGAGTCCGCTGGCAAATGATGATTGTCCCTTAAGAATCGGAGAGCCGGTACAGAATACCTTGCACTCCGATTTTTTGCTTTAAAAACGGCTGAAAATTGAGCATTGCAAATGCGGCGGATGTTTCGGTCAGCAGTATGCAAAACTTTTTCCGCAATAAGGAAGGCCTGCTTGCCGAGCTTGTCAAGCTTATGTTTTCCGGTCAGTTCAGTGCGGCAAAGCAATTTGCCATAGCAACCAACTTACCTCTTTGGATTTGAGCAAAAATACAGCACTAACCTCACAGAGCAGCTGCCATAGCAACCGTTATAAAATTGACCTTATAGGTGACACGTTTGACCTTTCTAAATTACCTACGGGTTTTGATATTAAAAACGCAAGGAACTGGAAAAATGCAACTGTTGACGATAATATACTAACAGTTTCTGACCCTACAGAGAGTGTTACCTATACTTATGACCTTGGTAATAGCCAAACGACGACTTTTCGTCTTTTTTGGGATTCCTGCACAATTACAGAAGCTATGATAGCTTCAATTGAAGACCAGGAATATACAAACACTGATATAGAACCTGAAATAACAATTACCTGTGGCAGTTATACACTTATTTCCGGTACGGACTATACCGTTTCCTATGAGAATAATAAGAATGTAGGTACTGCTACTGCAACTGTTACCGGAAAAGGTGATTTTTACAAAGGTCGTGTAAGTGTAACTTTCAAAATTGTCAAAGCAAGTCAATCCGCCCCGAGCGGAATTACAAACACAGCCGAAACCATTGACGGAAAAGCCGACGGTAAAATCACCGGTGTTACATCCGCAATGGAGTACCGTAAGGACGGCACTACAGACTATACTGCCATCGCCGGTACGGAAATTACCGGTCTTGCAGACGGAAAATACTATGTTCGCTATAAGGCAGACGCCAATCACAACGCTTCTGCCGATACGGAAGTAACGATTGCAAAAGGCAGAAAACTGACGGTAACCGTTCCGACAACTCAGGTGGGATATACATTAACTGTAAATAAAACCGAACTTGTTTGGAACGATAGTGTTACCCTTACATTCGAATTAAAAGAGGGATATTCGACACTTGATACCTTTGCAGTTCAGGTAGACGGTACTTCTGTTACACTTGACGCAAACGGACAGTTCACTCTGTCTCCCGCAAGCGGCACACAGACCGTTGTTGCAACGGATAAAGCAGGAAATGTATCTGCGGAAATGATTGTTACCGTAAATGACGGACACGAAACCGATACCCCTGCAACTTGTATTAAAAAAGCGGTGTGTAAGCATTGCGGAGTTGAATACGGCGAAGTGGATAACAGCAATCACGACCTTGAAAACATCAAGGGAAGTGCCGCAACTGTGACCGAAACAG
>CAZEUG010000037.1:0-11296 GCA_964515055.1 uncultured Oscillospiraceae bacterium
TCCCTCCATGATGACAGTGTTTTTTTTCACTGTCTCTCATAGAGGGAGCATATCAAAAACCATCCGACGGCTGTTTTTTATTCCGTCTGTGTCAACGTCAGCGTGCAGCGGTCTGCCGGTTGCATCGCCGCGAAGTACTTCGCTTCGAGCGGAATCCATTTGGTGAAAAAGCGTTCGGCCTGTTCCGGCGAATTGCGACGCAGAATGCGGCGGCGTTGCAGCTCCGGTTCCAGCTGTAAAAACACGGACAGGTCATACTGCTCTGCCAGCTCCGGATGCATGGAATAGGCGCCTTCGACGATGTTCAGTCGTCCCGGCTGCATCATCACCGGCTCCTGCAGTGTCCAGTCGGCGCAGTTGAACCGCCGATACGCGACTGTCTGCCTGTTCGCAAGCGGCAGGAGTACCTCCCGGAGAAAGCGTTCGCGATCGACATTGCCGCCCGGCTCATCATAGCGTTCCGCCGTGCGCTGTTCGGGGCGGAGGAAGAAATCGTCCATGTGGAAGACCGTCGCGCCATAGACCTGCGCCAGCCGGTCGGCGAGCGTTGATTTTCCGGCGGCGCTCCCACCCTCAATGGCCAGTGTGACCGTTGGCCGTTCCGCAAGCATCCGGTCAATGGCGGCCAGCAGCGGCAGTGCATCTGCAAACGCATGGTGGACAACGCGATAGGCCGGGTGGTAGGCGGCACGGTACGCTTCGGAATGATGGCAGGCCGGATAGCCCGCCGCTGACCATTGCCGGACAGCATCAGCCGTTTCTGCGGTGGAGAACGGAATCATGCCCGCCTCGGCTGCACCGCTGAGCGCAGCGAGCTTTTCGCGCAGCCGTGCTTCCCCGTCCGGTACCGGTGTGGCCGAGCACTGCATCATGCGCGCCAGCGTCTCAGCTGTCAGGCCGGTATGCAGTGCCGGGAGGTAAATGCGGCTGAAGTCGCCGTCCAGCCGTTCCGTCAGGGCAGACGCGGTCGATGCGCTGGCCGCTTCCGTGCGGATATACGCCGCAGCTGCCGACGCGTCCTGAATCAGGTGGCCGCAGCCCCGTGCGCTCTGATAGAGCGCTTTATACAGATCCTGCAGCTGCAGCGCCGGATACTGCAAGCACTGCGTCCGCAGGAAGTCCATCGTTTTTTGTGTATCATTCATCATTGCATTTCTCCCCGTTTTCGCTCTTTTTTCGTTGTTTTGGAAGAATCAGCCCGGCTCGTTCCATTGCAAATACGAGCAGAGGAATCAGGACAATGTGGAGGACAATGCCCGGTACGGCGGTCAGAACAGTGCTGTCCAGAATCAGTCGGAAGGGGATGGATTCCCCGTTGAGCCAGGCAAACGCCGTGCGAGCAATCGCCCAGGCAACGCGGCCGGACAGCATGGCTGTCAGCAGCGCGGCATACACATTCCACGGTTTTTTCGGCAGCAGACGGTAGAGCCAGCCGGTCACGAGGCCGTACACGGCGATTTCAAATGCCATAAACAGTGCGCCCGGCATGGTCGGCATTCCAAACAGCAAATGGCGCAGCAGCGGGGATACAAAGCCGACAGCCAGCCCCCATGTCCAGCCGCAGGAAAAGCCGCACAGCAGCGCCGGGATATGCAGCGGGCTGAGTGCCCGCCCGATGTCCGGTATCTGCCCGGTCAGCAGCGGGAGTACCATGGCGATGGCCAGGTACATGGCCGACCAGGTCAGGTTCCGCAGAGATTGAGATTTTTTGGAACCGCTTTTCATTTTTTCGTTCGTTTTCAAAGGTGTCTCCTCCTGTTTTCCGCATTTTCGGGGTACAAAAAAAGGACTCCGCAGACCCCTTCTGTGGGTGCCGAATCCTTCCTGGTTTCGAAAATTCGTCCTGTTCAAAATGCTCCAAGAGGCCCGCTTCTGCCGGCCAATCGCCCGCTTCTGCCAACGATTCCGTCAGATATTATACCATACAACGCTTTTTCCTGTCAATGGTTTTTCGGGAATTTTCCGCACCGGCGAAAAAATCCAAGTGCAACCGCTGTCAAATCCTTTTGATTTTTTCTTGACAATTCCGGTCGAATGTGCTATCATAAACTCATCACTGTTGGGACGGAGTTCAGCGATGCGTGGCTTCCCGTTCCCGGAACCACCCTGCGCTGCCTGTTCCATATTGGGCGGCGATCAGCCGTCGAATCGATTTTTCAGGAGGGATCTTCATGAAACCTGTCAAGTCCGTCATCTGTCTGCTTTTGGTCGGTCTGATGCTGCTCTCGCTGGCTGCGTGCAGTTCGGAAGAGCCGCAAATCGTTCCGGAAACCGATGACACCACTGCTTCCAGTGCGCCGACCACCACACCGGCCGTCACGGGGTTCGTATTCCCGCCTGCAGAAGCTCTGAACGTCTTTGCTGACGGTGCGTATTGCTGCCGGGTCATGTGTCCGACGGCACCCACCGCGCTGGAACAAACCATGTATACCCGCATTCGCGAAGCGCTGGAAGGCATTACCGGCGTTTTGCCGGAGCTTGCAACCGACTTTCTGGCCACGGATGAGCAGGGCAAACTGAGCGATGACCCGGCGATTCTGATCGGCCAGACCATCTACGACGAATCCACAGCTGTGTATCAGGAGCTGGCCTACGGCGAATTCCGGATGCAGATGGTCGGCAACAAGCTCGTTCTGGCGTTTTCCACAGAGCTCGACGCCGACATCGTCGCACAGGAGCTGGCCGCCGTGCTGCAGCCCGCATCAGACGGCTCCGTCACCGCGTCGGCTGACATCAACCACAGCTATCTGGTCAGCGAACGGCTGCTGCGCATCCCGGCGTATCCGTTCGCCCTGCCTGAGGTCATCAACTGCGACCGGGACACCTTCCTCCTGTACGTCAAAAACGGCAGTGAGCAGGATCTGCTCGCCTACCGCGATCTGCTGACAGGCGCCGGATATCAGGCGATTTCCTCGACGCAGTTGCAGGGCAACCGCTATGAAACGCTCGTCAACGGCGATGATGCCGTCTATCTCTATTACACGGCGTATGCCCGGAGTATCCGCATCGTCTGTGGGCCAACCGCCCTGCTCGGCACCTCGGACTGCACCATCAGCGCACCGGAGCAGTACACCTCCACGCTGACGTTTGTCAACCAGCCGGGCAACATCGACTGCGGCCAGGGCTACATCTTCCTGCTGCCGGACGGCCGGTTTCTGGTTCACGACGGCGGGTATCGCGCCAACGATAAGCCGGACTATCTCTATAAGGCGCTGACTGCGGTGGCGCCCGACCCGTCGAATATTACCATCGCCGCCTGGTTCATTTCGCATCCTCACCCGGATCATCAGCTCGGCTTTGAGGAATTCGTCGAAAACCACGGTGCAGACGAAGGCGTCACAGTGGAACGCGTGATTTTCAACTACATCCAGCCGGAAGAATACACCATCGACTGGGCTGGGGACGCGGAATACGTCCGCTCCGTCTATGCCCATGTGGAAACCTATATTCCGGATGCCCAGGTGATCAAGGCTCACACCGGCCAGACATTCGTCTTCGGCTCGGTCAGCGTGGAAATCCTCTACACAGTCGAGGATTTGCTGCCCGTTGCAAAATTTGATGCGTTCAACACCTCCTCCATGGTGATTCGCCTGAACACCGGTAAGCAGACCATCCTCTTCCTTGCGGATACAACCAAAACCTCCGGCACCATTCTGAAGAATCAGTTCGGCGACTATCTGAAATCCGACATCATGCAGCTGGCGCACCATGGGTACGGTCCGGTGAACAACTCCCTGTATGAGACGGTGCAGGCTGAAGTCCTGCTCTGGCCGAACACCTATGCCACGGTGTCCACGCCGGACAAGATCAGCAGCTCCGCCTGGAAATCCATCAACATTGCGCTGCAATATGCGAAGGACGTCCAGTTCTCCGATGCGGATATGACCACGCTGACGTTCCCGTATCAGATTCAGAACAACAAGGCCAGTGAGATGGCTCGTGTTGGAAAATAGCCCGACCGCACAAAAGCGCCGTATGAACCGGAGTTCATACGGCGCTTTTTTCAGTTTGCTGTGTCGGTCAGGCATTGAAAGCCGGACTTCGTCAGGCGGAAGCGGCGAATGTGCGTATAGCACTGATCTGCGCCGTCGCCTTCCCGGCCATCCTCCGAGAAATAGTAGGTGCCATCGCCCAGTGCAATGATGCCGGTTGAGCCGAGCGGAAAGCGGCAGCCGGTGATTTCGCCGGACGGATCCTGCTCCAGAAACGAATCGACCGTCAGCCCGTCTCCGGCAACAATCGTCTGATCGGACAGGCCGAAGCAGGTTCGCCCGTCTGGTGTCCGGTTCCGTTTTTTCGGGTCAATCCAGAACAGCTCATAGTTGGGGAAGGACGGTTTGCGCCCCGGATAAACCGCCGCCAGCAGCAGCCCGGTATAGGGGTCATATTCCAGATTCTGGATGCCGTACGTCGTGTTGCCGGTTCGGACGAAAATCTGATCGTCGCAGCGGAGCTCCGTCTGTGCGGACATCGCCGCCAGCAATCGTTCCCACCGGTATTGGACGAGCACCTGACAGTCGTTGTCCTGTCGGTTCGTGTCGCCGTAGATGCCATAGGCGACCAGAACGGACGTTGTGCCGTCCGCTTCCGGCAGGCAGGTGATGCCGTCAATGCCGCTGCAGCCGTAGCGATGCGGGACGGCTGTGCCGTTTTCCTCGACGAGTGCGGCGTAGTCCTCGCAGACGTCCGTGAGCCTTGCGCGTCTCATGACGCCGGTTGTCAGCGCGTCCATATTCATCCGGTCAATCCGGTTTGGTGCAAAGCGCACCGCGTAAAAGGCATCGTCCTGTCGGCGCTCCTGCCCGATGGTTTTCAGGATGCCCTGGCCGATTTCATCGTTTTTATATTCCAGCGAACCGATGACCGAGCCGTCCGGAGCCAGTGCGATGCAGCCGAGGTGGCCGGTCAGCCCTGTGACGGAGCCGACAGCGTTCCCTGCAAGGTCGGTTTTGAGGAGCATGGTGGTGAAGGACAGGTAGAAAAATTCGCCGTCTGTCGCGATGCCCTGCACGTGGCAGCGGCCGTATTTTCCGGAATAGAGATGCTCAGGCAGCTGTTCAGTCTTCATTTGTTTCGTTCCTTTCTTCCTGCTGACGGATCAGGTGACGCAGATTGGCGGCCAGCGTCTGTGCGCCGTTCAGGATGCCCGCAATGTCGGAGCCGGCGGAAATCAGGTTCACGCCCCGTTCCAGCCAGATGGCCAGCTCGTCTGGCCGCGTCGTTCCGACGGACACGCCGATGGGCTTTCCGGCGGACTGTGCCTTTTGAATGGCCAGGTCGATCAGGCGCGTCGTCTCCGGACCGTCGAGAATCCGCCCCAGCTCGCCGACGGAGCCGCTCAGATCCATTGGGCCGAGAATGAACCCGTCCAGGTACGGGATGGCGGCCATTTCCTCCATCGCGTCCACTGCGTCCCGGCTTTCAATCTGCACGAATCGGCAGAGCTGCTTGCTGGTATGCTCGATGTAGGTCTGTGCGCTGTCCAGCCCATACCGGGCGGCACGACACGGGCCAAAGCCGCGCTTTCCCTCCGGTGGGTAGATGCAGGCATCGATCGCTTTTCGGGCTTCCTCCGCGCTGTTGACCATCGGGACGACAATGGCGTCCGGCCCCGCCTCCAGCACGCGTTTGATCTGCGGGATTTCATTCCACGGGACGCGCACCATGCATGGTGTTCCGGCGGCCTTTGCGGCGATCAGATGGCGTTCCATGTCGGCAAAGCCGGTGGTCACGTGCTCCATATCAATCCAGAGGTAGTCAAAGCCCACCGCGCCCAGAATTTCGCAGATGCGATAATCCGTCAGGTTGACGTGTGTGCCGATCAGTTTGCGCCCCGATTCCAGAGCGCTGCGAAACGTATTTTCCATCGATCATGACCTCCATCGCTTTCAGCTTTCGAAAGCATTCATTTGGATTTGGTGCGCCATGCTGCCGCCCGTTTCCATGCTGATTGTAACATATGGTATCTGAAAAGTCAAGTACATACCGTTTTTGTCAAAAATGCGCTGTTTTTTGCGACTTTTTGACGTTTTGTTCTGTTGAAGCCGCTGAAACCGATCATTTTTCTGCGTTTTTTCTCTTGTGAAAAAAACAGGCACATGATATAATATACCATAGATTCAACTGCTCCCAGCTGTGGGATGAACGATGCTTTTCGCAAATCAAAGGAGTTTATGATACCGTTTATGAAGACGATGGATTTTTTTCAGCAGAAGGTTGAGACGCTGCTCGCCTCTGCGAAAGGCCGGACTTTTTTCTTTTTGAAGGGATTTTTGCCGGAACAGATTCGCTTTTTGGCCGATCATCCGGCAGGTTTGTATCCCGGTCAGGGCTTTTTCGGCGTGGACGGACTGTGTCCGGATGCGCTCTGTGCTGCGCATGATGCGCTGGCTCAGGCGTTCCGCTCGGCCGACACACCCCGTGTCGGCTTTTATGAGGAGCTGCTCGTGCTGCGGGACATTCTGCCGCAGTCAACCTGGGATCACCTTTTGATTGTCGAAAACAATCTGCTATCACCCTGGTCGCCCGCCTGCATTTCCACGGGCGATGCACTCGCGCTCTTTGACTGTTTGCAGGCCGATTATGAGACCTCCGACCCAAAAATCCAGGCGTTGCTTTCCTTTTACGGTGATGTCCGGATGGTGGAGCAGCAGTTCCTGCTGCTGCCTGCGCCGGTCGATGTCCCCAAATTGGAGGTGCTGCCCTTCTGGACGGGGCATGCCGAACCATCAGACGCCGCGCCGGACTGGCAACGCATCGAGCCGGGCTCCCCGATGGACTGGCGGTTTCGCCTGTCCGTGACCGGCGGTGACGCGGTGCCCGCCGTGCTGCCGTTCTACGGCACAGCGCCCACGCCGGAGCAGGAGACGCTGACGGTCGCGCTGACAGCCTGCGGCTGTCCGTTTGCCTGTGTCCGGGAACGCGACACCATCGGCACGGAGGAGGCCTGTCTCCCGCTGCTGCGCCGTTACTGGGGTGAGGATGCCTCGTTCCGTCCGCTGCTCTTTTATCGGGATCCGGAGGTGTCGCACGAAACGGAGTGCATCTCGCAGGGGCAGATCGTCGCAGAAATCGTCGAGCAGTGTGAACGTGCCTACGCAGGAGAGGAGTTCCGGCATATTTTCATCACTGCGCCGACCGGTGCCGGGAAATCCATGCTCTTTCAGCTGCCTGCGCTGCATCTGGCTGAGGAACACGGGCTGGTCACGCTTGTCATTTCCCCGCTGATTGCGCTGATGAACGATCAGGTCAATCAGCTCCGCGAGCAGCGCGGCATCGATACAGCGGTCTGCATCAATTCCACCATGACCATCAACGAGCGCATGGAGGCCGTCCGTTCGCTGCAGGATGGTTCCCGTTCGCTGCTGTACGTTGCGCCGGAGCTGCTGCTCAACGTCCAGCTGAAATCCTTCCTGGGCAATCGCCGCATCGGTCTGGTCGTCATTGACGAGGCGCACACCGTCACCAGCTGGGGGCGCGACTTCCGCTCGGATTACTGGTTTTTGGGCGATTTTCTGAAAAAAGCCAACCGTGACGGCTATTCCTTCCCTGTCCTCTGTCTGACGGCCACAGCCGTCTATGGCGGTGCGGATGACGTCGTCAACGATACCATTCGTGAGCTGGGGCTGGGACGCACACTGCTGCATCTCGGCCGCGTTCGGCGGGACAACATCTCCTTCGATATCCGCCGTCATGAGCCGGAGAACGGCAAGGAATCGGTCGAGGGGCAGAAGCTGCAGCTGATGTTGCAGCGTGTCCGCAAATATGTCAGCCGCCGCGAAAAGGTTCTGGCGTATTTCCCGTTCCGTAGTCAGGTCGATCAGATTTATTCCATGACGGATTCGAGTGATCACGAGCGTCTGCGCCGCTATCACGGGCAGCTGGCTGCCCCCGAACGGCTCAAGGTTGAGCACGATTACCGCACCGGTCACGCGTTGGGGCTTTTCTGCACCAAGGCCTTCGGCATGGGCGTGGACGTCCCGGACATCAAGCACGTCATTCATTTCGCACCCACCGGTGCGCTGTCGGATTACATTCAGGAGATCGGCAGAATCGCACGGGAGCAGAAAATCCGCGGGGTCGCCCATGTGGACTATTTTGACACGGATCTCCATTACGTCCGCACATTGAACCAGATTTCCGAAATGCGCCAGTATCAGCTGCGCGATATGCTCCGGAAGCTGTGTACGCTGTATGCGTCCGGCGGTTCTCAGAATCTGCTCGTCGCACCGGAGGCCTTCGCCTACCTGTTCCCCGATGAGGACATCGAGAACCGAACCAAGACCGGCCTGATGCTGCTGGCCAGGGATTTGTTCGACAGATTCCACTATCCGATTCTGGTGGTGCGCCCCAGAGCGGCGCTCTCCAAGACCTTTGTCAATGTTCCCGCTGAAATTGAAGACGCATGGCTCCGCAAATACGGGGCGTTCGCCGTCCTGCAGGACGGCACCGGGATGCGCCGGATCGCCTCCTCCAACCTGAAGCGTTGTTCGGATACGCTCATCTACAGCTCGGGCAACACCTATCAGGTCGATATGGCTGCCGCTTGGGCTGCCTGCCGCCCGGAGCTGACGTTTGGAATGTTCCGGCAGGCCTTTTTCGCGGAAACCTTCACCGTTGGCAACAGTGCCAGCAATGTCATGCCGCGTGTCCGCGTCGATATCCACTACGCCTGTCCGTATGAGGACGTTTTGGAGCGCGTCCGTGCGCTGCTGTCCGGCATTGTGCGGATTTTTTCCCGACATCGGAACGCGGAGGTCAAGCATTTTTCCCGCGCCGATTTCGAAGCGGATCTCGTGGAGCAGTTCGGCGAAAAGCCCGTTGCGCATGAAAAGGTCGGGCTGCTGATGGATATTTTCATCGAGGATCCCGGCGAAAATTCCGCACTTTCCGGTGGGCGCAGTCGGGTGCGTGTGCTGCGCCGCCGCAAACAGCCCACCGCGGCCGAGCCGCATTTCTTTGTCAGCACAGCCACGTTCTCCGCGTTGGAGAGCTTTTTGATGCATCAGCTGGAGCAGTGCGCACCCAACACGGAGTCAGATGGGCTGTTCCGCCGGTTCTATCCGCTGATCGCCAACAAGCCGCTGGAAATCATGTCGCTGTTGCGGCTGCTGGAATTGGCCGGGCTGGCCACCTATGAGGTCTGTGGCGGCGAGAAGTCGGAGGTTTTCGTCCGTATCAACGAACCGACCTGTATCCAGGCGCTGGCCGACGGCAAGTACGTGAACCAGATTTTGCAGTCGATTCACCAGCGGCACGAAAACAGCCAGAAGCTGCTCGGCGCATTTTTCACGCATGAGATGACCAGCGCCGAACGCTGGGAGTTGATTGAGGACTATTTCCTGGGTCGAGAGCAGGCCGTCGCGGAGGTGCTGCAGCATGACAACCAGCCGGATTGAGAATCACCGCCTGCTGGTCAACGGCCGGCAGCAGGACTTCTGCGCGTACATGACGTATTTCACGGAAAACGCCTGCTATGACGATTTTGCATCGGCGGGCTATACGCTGTATTCCGTCTGCGCCTATTTTTCCGCTCTGCCGATCAACGAGGGCTCCGGGTTCATTCCGTGCCGTACAAATGGCATTTTTGACGAGGAGGGCCGTCTGGATGCCTCAGAATTTCTGGCGGATGTCCATGCGCTGCTTAAGGCCTGTCCGGACGCTCTGTTTTTTCCTCGGATTCACATTTCCATGCCGCGCTGGTGGCTCCGTACCCACCCTGACGATGTGGTGCAAACTGCCACGACGCCGGAGGGGCGGGAGGCGCTGTACAGTCCGTCGTTTCGGCGGACTGCCGCGCAGCTGCTGACGGATTTCATTCGCTTTGTGGAGCAAAGCGACTTTGCCGATCACGTCATCGGCTATCAGCTCTCCGGCGGTAACACGCAGGAGTGGTTTCCGTATGACCTGCGTGGCGGGTATTCTGCCGCGGCGGAGGCTGCTTTTTCCGAATGGCAGGAACGGCGCGGACAAGCGCCTGTCCCTATCTCGGATGATTTCCCGCAGACGGAGGAAGAACTGCGTTTTTGCAGCGAATCCATCGCAGAAACGATTCAGATGCTTGCCAAAACTGCAAAAACGCTGCTCAACCATCAGAAAATCGTCGGCGCCTTTTACGGCTATTCGCTGGAGGTCGCCGACCCGAAATGGGGCACCCACGCGCTCGCCGCGCTGCTCGATTGCCCCGACCTCGATTTCTTCTGTTCCCCGATTTCCTACCGGCATGGCCGTGCGCTCGGAACGGACTGGGTGGACATGGTGCCCAAAGCATCTGTACTCGCGCACGGCAAGCTGTTCGTGACGGAGGCCGATATCCGGACGCACCGGTCGCGCTTTCCGGACGAATCGCGGCCGGAGATTCGTTGCCGTGTCCCCTATCGCGAACCGATCTGGAAGGGCGGGCCCGATGCTGCCGATGACATTCTCCATTTGCGCCTTGCCTTCGCAAAATGCCTCTGCGAAAGTCCCGCGTTCTGGTGGTTTGATATGTGGGGCGGGTGGTACCATCATCCGGATGTCATGCGGCAGATGGCCGCATTTCGTCAGATGCTTCGCACGCCGCCCGGCTCGTGGAATGAGCGGCGATGCAAGGCCGCCGTTTTTCTCGATGAGACCGAGTCGGCGCGCGCCGGCGCGTTTTCCGCCTCCGAGGATTGCCGTCAGCTGGCCGAACTCGGTATGCCCTATGATGTGTACCTGCTGGACGATCTGTCACGTGTCGGCCGGGAATACGGCCTTCTGATCGGGTTTGGCGCCGCGGACTCCGTACTGTCGCAGGCCGTCCGTACCTGCGCGCAGCGCGCCGGTCTGCCCGCGATCTGCGGGTGTCATTTTTCTGCTGCGGAGCTGAAAGCAGCACTCGCAGGAACCGATGTCCACCGGATTTGCCGGTCGGAGGATCTGCTTTTCTTCGGCAACGGCTTTCTCGCGCTGCACGCCTGCACCGGCGGCGTGAAAACGCTTGGTTTCCCCGAGCCGGTTCGCCTGACACCGCTGGACGGTGAAGCACCCGCCTGCTCCGGTCAAACAGTTTCGTTTGCGCTGCAACCTTATCATACGGCCATTTTTGCCATTGACCACTGCTGACCCATCAGCTCAATGCGGTGGAAGCAATCAAAAGAGCGTATCGATTTCGATACGCTCTTTTTTGGTTGGCAATGTGTCCGAAACGTGGTACAGGATGGAGCCGTTATTGCCCCTCTGTGAGTGGCTGCGAATTCAGGTGAGCAGCCGGAAAATGTTTTCTCTCCCTCAGGCGCTTCGCGCCAGCTCCCTCGTCAGAGGGAGCTTTTGGAGG
>CAZEUG010000038.1:0-6990 GCA_964515055.1 uncultured Oscillospiraceae bacterium
ATCTGTAATCAAAAAAGTTCTCGACAATACCGATTCCTTCTGGATTATTTACATACTCTATGCTATAATACATACAAGCCATCCATACTATGCCATCAAGCGTAACCGCTGATAGCCGGGTGGTGATAGATTTTTGATAGCAAAATCTCGGATAGACCATAGAATAAAGATAATCTGTATAATTCAAACCACCACGAGCCACATCGTCTAAACAAGAAAGTTTAGATTCCAATTTTACCCGGCGAGGCTGAATATGAAATCCGTGACTGAAATATCAATGGAACGCTTCACTGTGCATTCAGAGCAGGACGGGCTGGCGCTGGCGGGGATCGCCGTTCGCCCGGTTCACGTCGTGCCGTGCGGTGTCCTGCAGATTGCACATGGTATGCTTGAACACAAAATGCGCTACCTGCCGTTTATGCAGTGGATGGCAGAGCATGGCTACGCCTGCGTGATTCACGACCACCGCGGCCACGGCGAAAGCGTGGAATCGCCGGATGGGCTGGGCTATTTCGGCGAAAACGGCGGCGATGCGCTCGTGCGGGATCTGTATCAGGTCACCGGCTGGGCGAAGCGGCGCTTCGGCCGGACGCCGTATTTCCTGCTGGGGCACAGCATGGGCTCACTGGCGGCGCGTGTCTATGTCCGCCACTACAGTCGTGCGCTCGATGGGCTGATTCTCCTCGGCTCGCCCAGCCGCCAGTCGGGCTGCGACACGGCAGAGCGGATGCTGGGGCGTCTCTCGCGGGACGGGCACCGCCGGAGCGATGCCATGGAGCGCGCCTTTGAAGCATTCTTTGAGCGCCGCTATCGCAGTGAAAACCTGCCGAATTCGTGGATTTGCTCCGACCCCGCCGTTGTCGCGGAGCACAATGACGACCCGCTCTGCGCCTACTCGCTGACGCTCAACGGCTATCGTTCGATTCTGTGGCTGATGCACGAGGCGTATGATATGCCGCGTGGCTCGGCGGCCTGCCCGGAGCTGCCGGTTCGCTTTTTGTCCGGCGCAGAGGACGTCTGCTTGGGCAATCGCCGTCGCTTTACGGATGCCGTCCGGCGGATGCGTCTCGCCGGGTACCAGAACGTATCTGCCCGCCTGTTTCAGGGAATGCGCCATGAAATTCTTCTGGAAACGGGACATCAGCGTGTGTATCAGGAAATTTTGCGCTTTTTGAATCCGATTGCAGGCATCGAAGCCGCAGACACAAGAGAGGCGGTTCAATGAAAATCCTGATGGTCATCGACCAATTTTACGACGCCAACAACGGTATGACGATCTCGGCGCGTCGCTTTGTGCAGGTGCTTCGACAACACGGCCACGACGTCCGCATCGCCTCCACCGGCTCGCCGGAGCTTCTGGCGGACAGGCTGGGGCTCTCGGTGCGGTTTGGCTTTTACCCGAAGCCGGAGCTTCTGGAGCTGATTGCGATGAGCGACCTCTACGTCCACACATCTGATGCCGAAATTGAGGCGATGAGCTGCATGGAGGCGTTCGCGTTCGCCTGCGGGCGCGTTCCGGTGATTGCCGACAGCTCCAAAAGCGCCACGCCGCAGTTCGCGCTGGATCGCCGCAGCCTGTTCGAGGCCGGAAACAGCAGCGACCTGGCCGACCGCATCGATTACTGGCTGGAGCATCCGGAGGAGCGCGCCCAAATGGAAATCGCCTATGCGGAGCTGGCAAAGCAGTACAATCTGGATGCGTGTGTCCGACAGGTGGAGGCCATGTTCGAGCAGGCCATCGCCGAAAACGCCGGTCAGGAGGACGCGTCCCATGTATAGAAGCCCGAACCGGCGGGAGGCACGCCGCGGCGCTGGAACAGGACTTTCAGCATCGGCTGACGCTCTGCCGTCAGCCAAAACAGACGAATTGAAAAGGAAGCAGGCGGTTGGCCTGACGAGACAGGAGGTGTCGGTCATATGACCCATGAAGAAGAAAATGCGCAACAGCTGCTGCGGGAGCTGCCAAAAATTGCAGAAAACCAGTGGCTTCGGGAACGGATGTATGACTTTCTGAAGGTGCTGCAGATGTACCGGGCAGCGATTCGGGAAATGACAACCAAGCTGGAGGTGCTGGATGACGAATTCAGCGTCCGGCATCACCATAACCCCATTCACCACATCGAGAGCCGCCTGAAATCGGCGGAGAGCATCACGGCCAAGCTGAAGCAAAACGGCTTCCCGCTGACGCTCGAATCGTTGCAGGAAAACCTGACGGACATCGCCGGTGTGCGCGTGATCTGCTGCTATATCGACGACATCTACCGCCTGTCCGATATGCTGCTGCGCCAGACGGATATTGAGCTGATCGCCAGAAAGGACTACATCCGGGAGCCGAAGCCGAACGGCTACCGGAGCCTGCACCTTGTGGTGCGGCTGCCGATTTTCCTGTCGGAGCAGACGGTCTATGTGCCGGTCGAGGTGCAGATTCGAACGGTCGCCATGGATTTCTGGGCAAGCCTGGAGCATTCGCTGCGCTATAAGCCGCAGGAGGAAATCCCGAATGGCATCGATGCGGAGCTGCTGGACTGCTCCGAGCGCGTCGCCGAGCTGGATCGGCAGATGCAGGCGATTTTCCGCCGGATTCAGCAGGCAAGAAGCGAAACGGACGAATAGCAAAGCGCCCCCACTGTCGAAGAAAACATGACAGTGGGGGCTTTTTTTGAATGTGTTGGAGCGGCTATTCGGCGTTTCGCGAATAGAACCAGACGCCGACGGCGCCGAGGAGGAAGAGGAGAATCCCGGCGGGGATTTCCAGACCGCCCGGAAGGTGCGGCATGCTGCGGAAAATTTCCAGCACGGAGCCGAGGACGAAGCCGATGATGCAGAAATAGGTCGGGCCGGGATAGCGGTTCATGGCTTTTTCCAGCAGACGCGTTGTCAGCAGCACACCGGCGACCAGGCCGAGCCCCAGCGGGAGCAGAAACATCAGGTCAAAGGTTTTCGGCTGAAGCGCCGTCATAAAGCGGGTGTGCAGGGAGAAAACCGCGAGGATGGAGGAAAAGCTGATGCCGGGCAGAATCAGCGCAACGGCCAGCGGCAGTCCGAGCAGGAAAAGGATGCAGAAATCCCGAACGCCGTGCCCGTCGATGGCGAACAGATCGGACGGGACGAATGCGGTGGCCAGCGCGAGGCCGAAGCCGATCAGCAGAAACAGGATGGAGCGGACGGAAAAACCGCCGTGTGATTTGCGGACGAGCAGCGGGAAGCTGCCGGCAATCGCTCCGGCAAACAGGCAGAGCATCGGCACCTCCCAGAGCTCCACCAGCATGAGCAGGAGCTTGGCGCAGAAAACAAGCCCGATGACGCCGCCGAGCGCCACGGAGGCGAGAAAGAGCAGGTTCTTTTTGACATTTTTGAAGAACGAAGCGACTGCTGTAACGAGCTGGTCATAGATGCCGAGAATGATGGCGGTGGTTCCGCCGCTGACGCCGGGAATCAGCATCACGGCGCCGATGATCAGGCCGTAGAGGATGTTTTTCAGCAGGGAAAACAGCGATTCTGAGGTGGAGGGTTTCATACAAATCAGTCCTCTCTCCGCAGAGCGGAAATTTTGGGATGGGTCGTCATAAAGCGTCCGCGCCGACATATGGTTACCATATGGGCGCTGCGCCCGGAAAATGAACGGAAGGGAGATGGATGGCGCTGACGCCTGGTGAATTTTTGCAGCTGGCCGTCCGCTGCCCGCCGTTCGGCGCGGCCGTTTTGCTGGCCGTTTTCATGGTGCTCGTCAATGGCGGGACAGACGCGCCGAATGCGATTGCCGGGTGCATCGCGTCTCACGCGATACGACCGCGTTCGGCCATATGGCTGGCGGCCGTGTGCAATCTGCTGGGCGCACTGGCAGCAACGCTGCAACCGGCCGTTGCGGAAACAATTGCCGGCCTTGCGGATTTCGGGAGCGGCTCGACTGCCGTGGCAGGGCTGTGTGCCGGGATGACCGCCGTTGTCGTCTGGTCGGCAGGTGCCTGGCTCCTCGGAATCCCGACCAGCGAAAGCCATGCGCTCATTTCCGGGCTGAGCGGTGCGGCGATTGCCGTTCACCGCGGAATCGCCGGAATCCGTTGGGCACCATGGTCAAAGACGCTGATTGGCCTTGCCGTTTCGACTGTCCCGGCGTTTGCGATGGGCTTTGCAGCCGAACGGCTGCTGGCGCGGGCGGTGCGATGTGCCGACCGGCGCAAAACAGCCGGTGCGTTTCGCCGGGTGCAGCTTGTGAGCGGTGCGGCGATGGCGTTTGCGCATGGTGTGCAGGATGGGCAGAAATTCGTTGGCGTCCTGCTGCTGGCCGCCGGGCAGGTGGCGGGCGTGAGCCGTGCGCCGCTCTGGATGAGCGTGATGGTGGCCGGGCTGATGGCGGCGGGAACGGCCATGGGCGGGCGCCGCGTGATCCAGACTGTTGGTGTCCGGATGGCGCACCCGGAGCCGTGTGAGGTGGTTGCGGCCGATGCGTCCGCTGCATTGCTGCTGAGCGGCGCGGCAGCGCTGGGTATTCCGGTCAGCACGACACACGGAAAGACAACGGCGCTGATGGGTGCCACGGCGGGACGGCGGCTGCGCGCCGTGAACTGGCGCGTAGCAGGGGAGATGGCATGGGCATGGCTTCTGACGTTTCCGGGGTGCGGCGCACTCGGATACCTGGCCGCACGGATTTTTCTGAGCATGAGGTGAGCAAATGGTCAAACGTCACCGCGATTTTGAAAGCCTGACGGAGGGCGTCCGGCTGGCCGAATGCGCCGATCAGAGCCCCGGGCGGCTGCGGCAGGATGCCGTTCGCTGGCGGGATGCGTTTCTCCGGCGTTTGGAGCGGGAATTTCTGCCGCCGCTCGATCGCCGCGACCTGTCGGCGCTGGCGGAGCGCATTGCGGCGGTCTGCCTGTGCCTGGCCGATGCCATCGACTTGCAGCCGGGCGTTCATCCGCTTCCGACGGCGATTACCGCCTGTACGGCTGCACTGCGCGCCGTGACGAAAGAGCTGCCGTTCTACCGGCAGCCGGAGCGGTTTTCGCCGTTGGTCACAGCGCTGCGCCGGTGCGCCTCGGAGGCGTACCGCGCCTATGGCCGTGCAGCTGCCAATGCCGCCGACATCCGTTCACTGGTGACTTATCTCGCATGGCAGCGCTGCGCCGCCGCGTTCCGGTCGGCCGCCGAGGCCGCCGTCTGCGCCGCCATCAACGGCGTGTGAACGCCGGTCGGGCGCTTCGTGCAACAACCGGTGCGTGCAGCTGTTTTGGCGGTATTCGCCGTATATCCAGGTATTCTGTTCCGTTCTGTGAACTTTTCACAGCAAACGAATGGATGCGCTATTCCAGCGTCGTCTGGACGATGCCGTTGTCCTCCGGTTTGAGAATGGCACCGACAGCCGGCAGCGTGCGCGCCCGATACCGCGCATGGTTCTGAATCGTCGTCTGACTGACAGCATCCAGACGGACAACGGTCTGCCTGGGCTTCAGGCTCATGACACGAACACCGGCGGCGTCGCGGGTGGGCTTGGGTGTCAGCTGCGCCGAGGCAAAAATCAGCGCACGGTCGGCACTGGAATACAGCGCCAGCTCCGTGTCCTCCCGGAGGTGCAGCATTCCGACCAGCGGCGCTTTGTCGGAATAGGCGTTGATCAGCTTCTTCCGGTTGGTTTTGGTGGCATAGCTTTCAAACAGCACACGGGCGCATTTCCCATCAGCGTAGGCAAACAGAAGACTGCCGCTGTAATCGCCACCGGCAGCGACGGCCATGCCGAGCACTTCTTCCCCGCTGTCCATGCCGAGGTGCTGCGGCAGATACTGCCCCAAAGCCCCGGCCTTCGTCTCCGGCAGCTCCGAACAGCGCACCTTGTAGACCTGCTGTTGGTTGGTGAAGAAGAGCAGCTCATCGGTATTGGAGCCGTCCTGCGTAAAGATGAGCGAGTCGCCCTCCTTGAGGCGGTTTTCGCCGCTCATGCGCAGCGACTGCGGCGTGATTTTTTTGAAATACCCGTCATGCGTGAGGAAGTAGTGAACCGGATAATCCTCCACCGCGTTGTCCTCCTCCGCATCGGCTTCGAGGACGTGGTCGTAGACGATTTTTGTTTTTCGGGGCTGGCCGTACTTGCGGATGACCTCCTTCAGCTCCGAAACAATGATGGCGCGGAGCTTCTTCCGGCTGGCCAGTGTCTCCTCCGCATCGGCAATCGAATGCTCCAGCTCTTCGATTTCGGAGAGCCTTGAAAGGATGTACGCCTTGTTGATGTTGCGCAGCTTGATTTCCGCGATGAATTCCGCCTGAATCTCGTCAATGCCGAACCCGATCATCAGGTTCGGGACGACGAGCGCATCCTCCTCGGTGTTGCGGATGATGGCAATGGCCTTGTCGATATCCAGCAGGATCTTGGACAGGCCGCGCAGGAGGTGCAGACGGTGCTGCATTTTCTGCAGCCGGAAATACACGGTGCGGCGAATGCATTCGGAGCGCCACGCCGTCCACTCCTCTAAAATTTCGCGGACACCGAGCACACGCGGCGTCCCGGCGATCAGGACGTTGAAATTGCAGGAAAAGCTGTCGCAGAGCGGCGTCATTTTCATGAGGCGCGCCATCAGCTTGTCCGGGTCGGCGCCGCGCTTCAAGTCGATGGTCAGCTTCAGCCCCTGCTTGTCGGTTTCGTCGCGCATATCGGCGATTTCGCGGATTTTGCCCGCCTTGATCAGCTCCGCCACCTTGTCGATGATCGCTTCAATGGTGGTGGTGTAGGGGATTTCGGTGATTTCGATGCAGTTGTGTCCGGCATCGTACGACCAGACGGCGCGCACGCGCACACTGCCGCGGCCGGAACGGTAAATGTCGCCGAGGGCGTTGCGGTCATACAGCAGTTCGCCGCCGGACGGGAAGTCGGGCGCTTTCAGCGTTTCCAGCAGATCGGCGTCCGGATTTTTGATCAGCGCAATGGCGGTCTCGCAGACCTCCGTCACTGCCGCGGCCGGAACGGTAAATGTCGCCGAGGGCGTTGCGGTCATACAGCAG
>CAZEUG010000038.1:7090-10863 GCA_964515055.1 uncultured Oscillospiraceae bacterium
AGATCGGCGTCCGGATTTTTGATCAGCGCAATGGCGGTCTCGCAGACCTCCGTCAGGTTGAAGCTGCAGATGTTGCTGGCCATCCCGGCGGCAATGCCCAGGTTGGCGCTGACGAGGATATTGGGGAAGGTCGTGGGGAGCAGCGCCGGTTCCTTCAGCGTGTTGTCGTAGTTGTCCACAAAGTCCACGGCGTCCGCGTCGATATTCTGGAACAGCTCCGCGCAGATGGATTCGAGGCGAACCTCTGTATAACGGGCGGCGGCATACGCCATATCGCGGGAATACGCCTTGCCGAAGTTGCCCTTCGAATCGACAAAGGGGTGCAGCAGCGCTTCGCAGCCGCGGCTGAGGCGCACGAGCGTCTCATAAATGGCGGCGTCGCCGTGCGGGTTCAATTTCATGGTGGAGCCGACAACGTTCGCCGATTTGGTGCGTGCGCCGTTCAGCAGCCCCATTTTGTACATGGTGTAGAGCAGCTTGCGGTGGGACGGCTTGAAGCCGTCAATTTCCGGCAGGGCGCGGGAAACGATGATGCTCATGGCATAGGGCATGAAATTCGTTTCGAGTGTCCGGGTAATGGGCATGGGCGTTGCCGGTTTGGGCGGCAGAGACGTCTGCCGCGTTTCCTTTTTCTTCCTGGCCATCGGGGGTCATTCTCCTTATTCCGAGAAATCCGGATGCTTCCGATCCGGGCAAGCCGCAGACATCAGGAGATGTCTGCCAGTTCGAGGTATGCAGCGCCGTTTTCGGCGATATAGTCCTTCCGTCCCTGCAAATTGTCGCCGAGCAGCAGGTCGAAGATGATCGAGGTGTGTTCACTTTCCTCCGGCGTCACCTGAATCAGACGGCGCGTCGCGGGCGACATGGTCGTCTCCCACATCATTTCCGGCTCGTTTTCGCCGAGACCTTTAGAGCGCTGAATGGTATACTTCTTTTCGCCGATTCTTTCGAGAATCTCCGCTTTTTCGCGGTCGTCATATGCAAAAAACGTCTCGTTTTTGCAGGTAATTTCATAGAGCGGCGTCTCTGCGATATAGACATAGCCCTCGGTGATCAGCGTCGGCACCAGGCGATAGAGCATGGTCAGGATCAGGGTGCGAATGTGGAAGCCATCGACGTCGGCATCGGTGCAGATGATGACCTTACTCCAGCGCAGAGAGGCCAGATCAAAGGCACCGAGCTCCTTGGAGCGGGTGTTCAGCTCCACGCCGCAGCCCAGAACCTTGAGCAGGTTGATGATGATTTCGCTTTTGAAAATCTTGGCGGGCTCCGATTTCAGGCAGTTCAGGATTTTCCCGCGGACGGGCATGATGGCCTGAAATTCCGCATCGCGTCCGAGCTTACAGGAGCCGAGAGCGGAATCGCCCTCCACGATGTAGAGCTCGCGGCGGTTGACGTCCCGGCTGCGGCAATCGACAAACTTTTCCACGCGGCTCGTGATGTCCATGTTGCCGGAGAGCTTTTTCCGCGTGTTCTGCCGCGCCGCCTCCGCCGATTCGCGAATCTGCTTGTTCCGCAGCACCTGATCGGCGATTTTGTCGGCATCCTCCCGATTTTCGATGAAATACACCTCCAGAGCGGAGCGGAGAAAATCGGTCATGGCCTCCTGAATGAACTTGTTGGTAATCGCCTTTTTCGTCTGGTTTTCATAGGAGGTGATGGTCGAAAAGGAGTTCGCGACCAGAATCAGGCTGTCGGCGATATCGTTGAACGTGATCTTTGCAGAGCCCTTCGGGTATTTCCCGCTCTGCTTGCAGTATGCGTCAATGGCCGAAACAAACGCGCTTTTCACCGCCTTTTCCGGTGCGCCGCCGTGCTCCAGCCAGGAGGAATTGTGGAAATACGTGATGGAGGGCGTGCCGCGTGTCATGCAGAAGGCGGCAGACAGGCGCACCTTGTACTCCGGCTTGTCGGCACGGTCTCTGCCGCGCCGCTCCGACTGGCAGAAGTGAACCGGCGTGATCGAATCAAACGACGCCAGCTCCTCGACATAGCCGGAAATGCCCGTTTCATACAGGTATTCCGTCGTTTCGAACTTTCCGGCGGATACCTCATTCTTGAGCAGAAACCGAATTCCTGCGTTGACAACGGCCTGTTTTTTCAGCGTATCCACGAAATAATCCAACGGAATGTCGATATCCGTGAAGACCTCCAGATCCGGCCGCCAGCGGTGGATGGTGCCGTTTTTCTTGCGCCCGGCCGGTTCGCGGATCAGCTGCCCCTCCGCCTGTGTGACGTTGACGCCCTTCTGAAAATGGAGCGTGTACTGATATCCGTCATAGCAGCTGATGACGTCCATAAACTCGGAGGAATACTGCGTCGCGCAGGAGCCGAGGCCGTTCAGGCCGAGCGAATACTCATAGTTTTCGCCTTCGTTGGTATGATATTTGCCGCCCGCGTACAGCTCACAGTAGACGAGATCCCAGTTGTAGCGTTTTTCCACCGGGTTCCAGTCCACCGGGCAGCCGCGGCCGCAGTCCTCGACCTCAATGGCGTGATCCAGAAACCGCGTCACGGTGATCACCTTGCCATAGCCCTGCCGCGCCTCATCGATCGAGTTGGAGAGAATTTCAAAAAAGGAATGCTCGCAGCCTTCAATGCCGTCCGAACCGAAAATGACGGCAGGACGCTTGCGAACCCGGTCGGGACCCTTCAGCTGCTTGATGCTTTCGTTCCCGTAGCCTGTGGAGGATTTACCTGCCATGAATCAGCTCACCTTTCAAATCAAATCTGGAAACAACAAAAATGGGGCCGTGCCCTTTCAGGCACGCATGATGCAGACTCGCGTCATGCATAACGCGAGCAGCCGTGCCGCCCCGAAGCAATCTGCACGCATCAAATGCATTGACAATCGGCGAAACCGGTGCCTCTGCCTGATGCATCGGATCATTGAAAAACCGGTTCACCGGGCCAATATGTCCGGTGAACCGGTTTTGTCCGATTTTCACGCAATCAGGAATTGCGAACGATGCGAACGCCGGTCGGCGTATCCTCCAGCAGGATGCCGCGTGCTTTCAGTTCATCGCGGATGCGGTCGGCCTCCGCATAGTTTTTGGCCTTTTTCGCCGCCGTGCGGGCAGCGACCTGTGCATGGACATAGTCGGCCAGCTCACCCGTCAGGCCGTCATCCGGTTCGCTCTGACGGACGCGTTCGGCGGCGGCCAGCAGATCGAGCGACAGCACCTGGTCAAATTCATCGATCAGGCGGCGCTTGGCACCATCGCTGACAGAGGACTTCAGGACATCGTACAGCGCGGTGATGGCCAGTGACGTGTTCAGATCGTGATTCAGCGCATCGACAAAGCGGGCACGGAGCGCGTTTTCGGCTTCCGGATCGGCCGTGCCCTCCTCCGTGCCGAGTGCGGCAATGCGCGCAAGGAGCTTTTCATAGGCGGCTGCGGCATTGTCGAGGTTTTCATAGGTAAACAGCAGGGATTTGCGGTAATGCGACTGCAGGCAGAAGAAGCGATAGGCCAGCGGGTCATAGCCCTTCGATTCGAGCAGGGAGACCGTCAGGAATTCCCCGGCCGACTTGGACATTTTTCCGGAATTGGTGTTCAGATGCAGCACATGGAACCAGTAATGGCACCATTTGTGCCCCAGATAGGCTTCCGACTGCGCGATTTCGTTGGTGTGATGCGGGAACGCATTGTCGATGCCGCCGCAGTGGATGTCCAGCGAATCGCCGCAGTGCTTCAGGCTGATGGCCGAGCACTCAATGTGCCAGCCGGGATAGCCGACACCCCAGGGCGAATCCCACTTCAGCGCCTGAT
>CAZEUG010000039.1:0-10790 GCA_964515055.1 uncultured Oscillospiraceae bacterium
CCCTCCATGATGACAGTGTTTTTTTTCACTGTCTCTCATAGAGGGAGCATATCATTCGCCATGTCGGCTTTTCGTTCCATTCGACGCCGGAAGAGCTGGATGCTGTCCTGACGGCGCATCCGGAAATGGAGTTTGTCCAGCTGCAAATCAACTATGCGGACTGGGATTTCCCGGCCATTGCAGCGCGGCGCTGTTACGAGGTCGCCCGGAAGCACGGCAAGCCCGTGATTGTGATGGAGCCGGTCAAGGGCGGGATGCTTGCCAATCCACCGAAGCCGGTGCAGGCGCTCTTTCAGGCAGCCGAGCCGCAGATGTCGGCCGCTTCCTGGGCACTTCGCTTTGCTGCCGATCTGGACGGCGTGTTCACTGTTCTGTCCGGTATGAGCAATGTGGAGCAGATGAAAGATAATCTGTCCTCGATGCAGAGTTTCCGGGAGCTGTCAGACGTGCAGCAAAGCACGCTGGCTGCGGCACAGCAGATTCTGCGGGAAACCCCGATGATTCCCTGCACGACCTGTCAGTACTGTGCAAAGGTCTGTCCCCTGCACATCGGAATTTCCGGTTCCTTTACGGCGATGAACTATTTCACGCTGTACGGCGATTTGGCCGCAGCGAAGCATCAGGAGGGTTGGCTGGTTGGCGGGCACGGATTCCGTCCGGCCAGCGAATGTGTCCGGTGCGGGAAATGTGAAGCGGTTTGTCCGCAGCACATCCACATCCGCGAGGAGCTGGAACGCGCCGCATCCGTCCTGAACGAATCGCCGTCTTTTGCCAACTGACAGACTCAGATGCACTGAAAACACCCGTGTCAAGCCTTCAAATCGGCTTGCACGGGTGTTTTGTTTTGGGGAGCGATTTATGCATCCATCTGTTTGCCCAGAAACAGTGCGACGCTCTGGCAGAGCTTTTTTTCGGCGTCGCTGCACACGTCGGTTTCTGTGCCGACCATCAGGGTGCATCCGGTGATATCGCCGAGGACGATGACTGGAACTGCCGCCATGGCTCTGCATTCGCAGTCTTCGCTGATTCGGATGCCGCCGCCCGGTTCCGTGGAAAAATGCGAGCGCCGTTCCTGCATCAGCTCCTCCAGAGCGGCTCCGATTTTCCGATCAGCCAGTTCCCGGCGCATGGGGCCGGATACGGCTGTGATTGTGTCGCGGTCACAAATAGCCACCGTGCAGCCCGCCGTTTTGGCCATTGTCTCGCAGAGCTGTTCTGCGAAGGGCGTCAATTCGCCCACCGGCGAGTACTTTTTGAAGATAACTTCTCCCTCTCGATTTGTAAAGATTTCCATCGGATCTCCGTCTCGAATGCGGAGTACGCGTCGAATTTCTTTCGGAATGACGACACGACCAAGTTCATCGATCCGCCTGACTATGCCTGTTGCCTTCATCGATTCAAACCTCCGTCTGTATTTGTCCCTGTGCAGCTATTATTTGCAGGCAGAGGTTTTTTATGTAACGCAGCAAAAAGCGAAGCAAAGGCACTGCTGGGTGCTTGTAATCGGTGTTCAAAACGCTCAACACGTTTGGGGGTATGCATATCAGAAGAAACGTCGGTTTGGATTTTTCAATCATGGGGCATTGGAACCAATTGATCGACGGAAGTTTTACGGTTGAGGCGTTCGGAACAGCCTGTCCAGTTCCTCCTGATAAGCAGCATACAATCGTGTTTTTTTCAGAGCGTTCTGATCCAGATCGCCCTGCTGATAGCGGATGCCGATTTGCAGTGACAGTTGTATCAAAGCATCTGACGGCTGCCGGAGTGGTTGACCGCGACAGCAAACAACTTTTCCGATGATGAATTCCGTGCGTACCCGTTCCAGGCGGAAGCTGTGATCTCCTTTGCAGAGGTTTCCATCCACTTCTTTCTGCACCATTCGATGCACCAGCAGCTCACCCTCATACCAGAAAACAAGTACATCCCCCGGCTCATACATTTCGCATGTTTGGATGGCAATTGCGTCTCCGTTTTGGATGCCTGGGAGCATACTGTCGCCCCGCACGGTCAAAGGCATACACTTACCTGCCGCGAAATATTTCATGTGCCACACTTTATGAAGGTGCCTGATTGCCTCTGTCTCCATGTTGGTTCCTCCGATCGAACGTTTGAAAAGCAGGTACCTGTGTACTCAAACACAGGTACCTGCCTGATCACCGCATTCACTTATTCGCTGAAGCCGTCTGCCTGCAGATGATAAAATTCGCTGTATTTCCCGCCCAGCTGCATCAATTCCTGATGCGTCCCGGCTTCAATGATGGAACCATCTTCGACCATCAGAATCTGATCTGCATTTT
Source organism: uncultured Oscillospiraceae bacterium (assembly GCA_964515055.1). GTDB lineage: Bacteria > Bacillota > Clostridia > Oscillospirales > QAMX01 > QAMX01. Next base: position 2,298 of record CAZEUG010000039.1, read on the forward strand.
TCACAGCAGACAATCTGTGGGAAATGAGCAGAACCGTGGCATCGCCCGTTTCCTTCATCATAATTTCATAGAGCCGATGTTCTTTTTCCGGATCCAGCGCAGAGGAAGGCTCATCGAAAATCAGCAGACCAAACGGCCTTGTCAGCACGCGGGAAACGGCCATGAGCTGTTTCTCGCCACCGGACAACTCGATGCCGTTTTCGTCCAGTTCGCGTGTAATGCCGGTATCATAGGTGGCTTCTTTTTTCTCCATAATCCGGTCAAGACCCAGCTGCGCGAACACGGCATCCAGTTTTTCATCACTGACCGAACCGTCATAAACGTCCACATTTTCACGGACGTTGAAGGCATAAACCTTGCTGTCCTGGAAGGCCACGCCCACCTGATTGCGAAGGCTACCGGTGTTCAGGTTGCGAATATCTTCGCCATTCACGAGGATTTTGCCGTCATCGACATCATACAGGCGAAGAATCAGTTTGGCAATGGTACTCTTGCCTGCACCGTTTCGACCGACAATTGCCACTTTCTGTCCCGGCTGAATCCGGAAGCTGACATTTTTGAGGACATCTTTCTCCGTCTCATGATACCGGAAATGCACGCCCTCGAAGCACAGCCCCAGTGGTCCTTCCTGCAGTGCGACCGCACCGGTTGCATTTTCAATCGCCGAGGGCAGCGTAAAGAACTTCTGAATGCCCTCTGTATAGAGATTCAGATTCTTCAGATCGGAGAGCAGACTGGTAAACTGTTCCAGATGGCCTTTTAAGGTTCCAAACGCTACAAACAAGGTCGACAGTTCACCGATCGTAATTTTTCCATAATATGCGCGGACAACCAGATAGGCCAGCGTTGCCACATTGATGGTATAGTACAGCAGCGTACTCAGGAAGGTGAGGAACGTCGCTTTGCCACGGTATTTTTTGACGGTATTGGATAGGTTCTGAGTGGCTGAGTCATACTTTTCCAGCAGGCCGTCTTTAATTTTCGTGGTTTTGATGCTCATTGCATAGTCCTTCATGTAGAAAACACGCTGAACATAACCGAGCAGTCGGCTGTATGGCAGCGATGCCCGTTCTTTGCGGTAATTTTGCGCGTTGATCCCATTTTGCAGGAGCAGCTGCAACAGCACCAGAACCAGAACTGCACCCAGCACCACCACATCCATGGAAATCACCAGTGCGCCAATGGTTCCGATTATGAATGTTGCGCCGAGGAGGCGCCAGATGGTCTGCGCCGCCGAAAAAGTCTGGCGGAAGAAATTATTGAGCGTCCAGGTATAATCATCATAAAATGATGTGTCATCAAAGTAGCGGTAATCGGTTTGTGATACCCGTTCATAGATTTTGCGGTTGATGCGGTTGCGGATTAAAATCAACTGATTTTCGCCGAAGTATTCTTCTTCCAGCACATTGACCGTAGCAAAAATCAGGAGCGTTGCCAGGCAGATGCCCAACCGCCACAGAATCGCCGAAAGCGGCTTGCCTGTGCTCAGGAAATCAACCGCATCGCGCAGCATGACGACATTGACATAAGCCAGAATCGGCTCGACCACACAGGATGCTGCGACCACCCAAAACCACGAGCCGCTGTTTTGCAGATAAATTCGAAGAAGAAAGAGAAAACGGGATTTCCGGTTATCCTTCTTTGCCCGTTCCTTCTTTTTTGGATGTTTGACTCATTCCGGAGACCACCTTTCTGTGATATTTTGGATCCATGCTGCCACCGATTCACATTGAGAATAGGTGGCATGATAAGCTGACGCCGTCCGGCGAATGAAATCCGAAAGATCGCGGATTCTGTGAAGTCCGGACGGGGTATACCGGACATTGGGAATCAGATGTGAAAACAGGGCTTGTCTGTCGATTTTTTCGGTATGGAATTCGGCATTCGGTTCGTAATGTGGAAAAATCAGAAAAAAAGGCGCTGAGCTTTGCATGATGCGCTGTTTTGGGAGAATGAACCGACGTTCTTCCCCATCGGCATCCACACACTGCCAGAAGATATCCGATTCGGGATACTGGCACCGACGCAATCGAAGCGGAAAGCCTGTACCCGCAAGAATACCCTGCGCATAAAAGCAACAGTCATCATCCACCAGACACCAGCCATGCAGTGTCAGGTAATGGGTCAGCGTGCTTTTTCCGCTTTTTCGTTCACCCAGAAGCAAGAGCGTTCTGTCCCCTCTCGCAAGAGCCGCGCCATGCAATGCGGTTTGCCGGACGATTTGCAGCAGATGGTCTTCCAACGTTGTCAGGAGTTCAAACGGCCATGATTCCGAATCCGTCCTGCAGACCACCTGTCGGACGCCCGTTGGAAGGTCTGTCCGTTCGGTTCTGCCAATCCAAATGCATGGTGTTTCCGAAACCGGTTCCCGTCGGTTGTCCGGGAAAAATTGCCGGAAGAATGCGGAAAACTGTCGTTCCAGATCAACATCAATTGCAAGAAGAATCGATTGTCCGGCAATGTTCAGAACATACTGTACGCCGAGACTCTGATTACAGCACATCCAGGAGAAACTCTTCGTGCGCCAGGAAATGAACGGTTTTTGCCATATCCGCTGCAAAAGACGATTCTCCGGCTTCATCAAACGTATATTCCCGGTCATAGAAGGCTTTCATCACCGGGATGGTCATGACTTCCTGATTTTGCGCACATTGCAGGATGCACTGCCACAGCGTATAGGATGGTTCATCCATCACAACGACTTTATCCGTCGTATGGATGTAGAAATAGGCACGACCGTCCATCTCTTCGAAATCCATGGCTTCGTTGATCTGATAGGCCGCTTCGTTTTTCAAACAGATTCGGACTTCCATGTTTCCCTCCTGATCTGCCAGGCCTGTTGTCCCGGCGCGGTTGATTGAATCGGATCAATCCGCCAGCCCAGCCGTGTCGTTTCTGTCAGCAGTCTGTCAAACAGGTTGCTCCAGTAACGCTGGATCATCCGACATTCCAGTTCATTATTTTCCGATTCTTCCGGATTCAGGTAACGCAAAGGGCATCCGCCGCCGCAAAACCGATAGGCAAAGCAGCTTCTGCAATCCTGTAAATGTTCCAGATAGATTTCCAGCATCCGATCCTGAAACACATATTTTTTCAGTTCACCATTCCGGACTTCCGCAACCAGCGTGGCGTTTTCCTTTGCATCGATGCAGGAAACAACCCGTCCGTCCGGCAGCAGCCAGGGGTTTTTGCCGTATGAGGTGCCACATACGAAACCGGCCACCTCATCTTTGAATTTGCCGCAGGTGAGCCAGTCTTCACGAGATGCACCCAGCCATTCTTTCGCCTGCAGATAATACTCCATGAAATCATCCGCCAGCGTGGCATTGTGGCTTTTGGCGGCACGACCGCGCCGGTTAATCGGTTCGGCATCCATCACCGAAACATTCGGATAGTGTTCGGTCACGAACCGCACCATTTCCGGAAGACGATGATAATCTTCGGGCCAGATGGTTGACCGCATCACAATTGGCGTGTTGGTGCGTTTGAAATCGTTCAGGGTACGGTTCACGATTTCAAACGAGCCTTTACCACCCGCAAATCCGCGATTGCGATCCTGTACATCCGGCAATCCGTCAAAGGAGACTGTAATCAGGTTAAAATGGGTTCGGAGAAATTCCACCTGTTCCGGCGTCAATACACAGTTGGTCGTGATTCCCAGGGTATAGTCCAGATGATGCTTTCCGCACTGTTCCTGCACATATCCGACAATCTGTTCGAGCATATCCCACGCATAGGTTGGTTCTCCGCCGCCGGCCAGATAGAGATCCAGCTTTTCCGTGGTTTCCCTGCTGACCAGGCGTCGCATAATCAGGTTGGACACCAGAAAATCCACGAAGGGTCGAACCCGTTCCATCGTGACCGTTTGACGGTTTTGCTCGGCCGATTCAAATGCGCAGTACTTACAGCGGAGCTGGCATTTATCCGATACGCAGATGCCGCCGGAAACCGGGAAGCATTTGGCGTAGTCCACGTGGTTGGGATCCTGCATATTCTGCATCGTTTCTTTGGGCGTTGTCGGTTCCGGGAAGGAAAATCCGTCTGTGCGTTGCAGTTTGGACGCGTCATCTTCCGTCACCGTTTCGCCCTGGACAAGAATCAGTTGATCCGGAATGAGCCAAAGATTCTCATGAACTTTCAGCATATCATCCCTCCCCATTGCAGAAATTCTGCTTTGCTGCCTGTTCTTTTCAGGCAACATCAGCTGCTCTTTGTCGTACAGTAGGATGCTTTTCCACAGCCTTTTGAATTGGCTGTGCAGGTATGAACCGCAGAAGATTCACAAACGGCAATCGCACCAGAGATACACGTTGGCGAGGAAGAAGCAAACGCTTCATACTGTGCCAGCAGATCCTGCTCATAAACCTGCATATCCGGAGACCGATACTGTTTCATGAGAAAGATCCCCTTTCGTTCTGATCAATGAGGTTGTACTTTGGTTCAAAAGCCGCCATAAAAAACAGGACAGCAAAGCATTCACCCCTGAACGTTCGGGTTTTCAGCCGTTTCTCTGCGCTGAGAAACGGCTCCGCTGATCCGCGCCGGACCTACATTGGTCAGGCAGCGCGGCGGCACAGCCACAGCGGAACAGGTTGTTTTCTGCCGGGGGTTCGCCTCAGCAGAAGCCGGCGGCGCAGCATTGGTGACACAAATATGCATCCGCATGTTTTCATCCAGGCCAAGCGAAGATGCCGCAGAGCTGATACAGAACGGCAGCATTTCACCGTCCTGCTCCTGCTGTGATGGTTGTCCGTGTCCGAACAATCTGTCCTGTTGCATGACATCTTTCAGATGCTGACCGGAATAAACTTCCATATCCGGGCGCTGATACTGTTTCACGTTCGAGACCCCCCATATTGAATTGTTTCTGATTCCACTGTCAGAAGCCACCGCTCCCACAGATCAGGGTACCGACAGCAGAATCCTGTGATCTGATTTTATTGTAGCACACCCTCATCAGTTTGCCAAGCAGTTTGCACAAAAAAACCTCGTAAATTCCTTTCCGCATAGGGGGGGATGACAAGTGTCTTTTGACGGGATGAACAGTGAGTGACCATTTCGCATACGATGCGGTAGACGCGGAGGTGAGAGACCATACTGATGGAGTTTGTTTGTTATCTGTTTTATTTTCTGGCGGCGGTCGGGATTCTGTTCGGCGTTGTATCGCTTTCTGTCCTTGTGTTTTACAGTCGGAATCAGGTGCGCTGCCGTTCCGTCATTTTGCTGCAGCCGGAGGATCGGGACGCCGAATGGATTTTGCGCGCCTGTTTGCGGGCAGATCGATTGCTGTCCCGCGGGGAGCCTGCGCTGATCATTGACTGCGGGTTGTCGGAAGAAACGCGCCGTGTGGTTGAGCAGATGAGTTCGGATGCCCGTGCCGTCCTCGTGCAGTCGGATGCGACAGAAGCGCTTTTATCGGCGATTTTCACGCCGCCCGCCTGACGGTTTGCATTTTTTCGGGGTGCGTGATATAATAATAGCGGAAATTCTGAACAAAAGAAATGACAGGTGGTTCTTGTGATGTTTGAAGAAATTCAGAGGCAGGCTGCGCAGGCTGTCCGCGAGCTTTTGGACGCTGCGCATCTTTCTGCCGGTGATGTACTGGTTGTCGGCTGTTCCTCCAGCGAAGTCTGCGGTGGAAAAATCGGAAAGAATTCCTCGCCGGAGGCCGCGCAGGCGATTTTTGACGCCATTGCACCGTTGCTTGCGGAGCGCGGTATTTATCTGGCGGCGCAGTGCTGTGAGCACCTCAACCGTGCTGTGATTCTGGAAGCGGAAGCAGCTGCTGCCTACCGGCTTCCGCCGGTCAACGTCGTTCCGCAGCCGAAGGCGGGCGGTTCATTTGCAACGGCGGCCTACCGCACCTTTGCACATCCAGTCGCGGTGGAGTCGCTCTGCCATCAGGCCGCTGCCGGGATGGACATCGGTGACACGCTGATCGGAATGCATCTGCGGCCGGTTGCCGTCCCGCTTCGACTCTCCATTCAGCAAATCGGAGCGGCGCATATTCTGTGTGCACGAACCCGTCCCAAGTTTGTCGGCGGTTCACGTGCGGTCTATGATGAAGCGCTGCTGTAGGCGCTGCATCCCAAAAGCATTCAAAAAGGACAGAAAACCGGATGGTTTTCTGTCCTTTTTTGTGTTCAACAGGATGTATGAGGAGATGACAGTCTACATTTTTTCATCGATGGCTGCGCCTTTTTCCAGCAGGCTGTTGCGGATTTTCAGGAGGATGGCTTTGAGCTGTGCCTGTTCTTCGGACGTGATGCTGCCGGTCAGGTCATCTTCAACTTCATGCAGCAGGTGCTGCATTTTTTCATTGACGTTTTTGCCGTGTTCTGTCAGGAAAACGCGGGTCACGCGCATATCACGGAGATCCGACTGGCGTCTGATGAGGTTTTCTTCTTCCATTCGAGCCAATGCGACACTGATCGTTGGTGCGCTGAGCTTTGTGTGCTGGACAAGTTCCTGCTGTTTGGCGCCATCGTCTCCATGGGAGAGCTGAAACATGATGCGGCGATAGCCCTGGCGCATTCCAAATGCGTCACATTCTCGGCGCATTTTGTTTTCCACCAGCCGCGAAACATCTTTCAGAAGCATGGAAGGCGTCATTTTTTCCGGCGGACAAGCGCGTTTGCAGGCCTTTTCGTCGGACTCCGGCATTTGAATTCCTCCTCTATTTTTCGTTAGTTTCCTTACTAATTAAGTATAACACATCTTCCAGCCCATGTCAATCGGATAAAAGCGCGCAAGTCGAAAAAATCAGGTATTTTTCGGACGGGTTCTGTTTTGCACGGTTTTTGCTGCCGCCAGAATTCGGGGCAGGCAGCGCTGAAAAAACAGGCGGTAGGCTTCGCAGTAGGTCGTTTTGGCTGCGCCGAAGCGTTCTCTCCGACAGCCGCCGCCGCACAGAGAGAAGTAGGGGCAGCCGCGGCAATCCGGATGGATCGGTGGCGGGGTTTGGAATTTGCGGGCGGCGTCGCTATTCAGGAGGGATTCCGGTGAGGATTCGGCCAGGTTGCCGAGGCGGTACACCTCTGTGACATAAAAATCGCAGGGGTAGCAGGAGCCGTCTGATTCCACAACCAGTTGCGCCGTGCAGCTGCCGCGGACGGAGCAGAGCTCGGCCGGTTGTCCCATGCAGCGGCGAATCAGATTGTCAAAATAGCGGATGGAGTAGTATTGGCCGGATTGCCAGTCGGCGTACCAGACGTCAAACAGGTCGATGAGGAAGCGCGCATATTCTGCCGAGGTGGGTACAAATGCGGCATCGGGGCTTTCCTCCGGTGCAAGGCAGAGAATCGGCTGAATACAGGAATTTCCCTGTTTTTTGAAGGCGGCATACACGCTTTTGGCATGACGGCAGAGCTCTCGGGTGACGACGGTCAGGATGTTGAACTCGACGTTGGCCGCACGGAGGCATTCGGCTGCGTGCTGCACCGTTTGAAAGGTCGGTTCGCCTGCGGCTGTCCGCCGGTATCGATCATGAATCGGCTGGGTACCATCCAGCGACAGGCCGACGAGGAAGTGGTGCTGCGCAAAAAAATCCGCCCACGCTTCATCGACGGAACAGCCATTGGTCTGAATGGAATAGAAAACGGGCAGGTGACCGATATTCACCTCTCCCACATGGTTCACAAAGCGCTGGAAGAAATCGAGCCCGGCCAGTGTCGGTTCCCCCCCCTGAAATGCAAACGACACGCTCTGCTGTGCGGCTGCAAGGACATGGTCGATCACCGCCCGCATGACTGCATCGGACATTTGTCCGCGCAGGTGGGCTTTGTCCCGGTAAAAGCAATAGGCGCAGCGCAGGTCGCAGCAGCCGGAAACCGGTTTAATCAGCACCGGCAGATGGGCAAGCTTCATGGAATCGACTCCTTTTGGAAGGTTTGACTGGGGAATGGATGGAAAAAAGCCGCCCTTCCTTCGGAGGAAGAGCGGCTTTGAAGGGAAAACTTACTTCAGTTCGGCGAAGTATTTGATCGTGCGGACCATCTGGCTGGTGTAGGAGTTCTCGTTATCGTACCAGGAGACGACCTGAACCTGGGTCTTGCCACCGTCGATCGGCAGAACCATGGTCTGGGTTGCATCGAACAGGGAGCCGTAACGCATACCGATGATGTCGGAAGAAACGATTTCATCGGTGGTGTAGCCGAAGGATTCGGTTGCTTCTTTCTTCATCTGTTCGTTGATTTCTTCGACAGTCACGTTGCCATCGACAACAGCGTTCAGGATGGTGGTCGAACCGGTCGGGGTCGGAACGCGCTGTGCAGCGCCGATCAGCTTGCCCTTGAGTTCCGGAATAACCAGACCGATGGCCTTTGCGGCGCCGGTGGAGTTCGGAACAATGTTGACTGCGCAGGCGCGGGAGCGGCGGAGATCGCCTTTGCGCTGCGGGCCATCGAGCGGCATCTGGTCGCCGGTGTAGGCGTGGATGGTGCACATAATGCCGGATTCGATCGGAGCCAGGTCATTCAGAGCCTTAGCCATCGG
>CAZEUG010000040.1:0-9478 GCA_964515055.1 uncultured Oscillospiraceae bacterium
TTAAAGTCCGATTTTTTCTGTTGACTTCCATTTTGCACTGCGGACTCGAAATCAGTTTGCGTTCACGCGCACGCGGGTTCGAATCCCGCCCTCTCCGCCATCTGAGCCTGTAAACGATATGTTTACAGGCTTTTTTCTTGCCTTTTTACGCTCCATTTGATCCCCTGTGTGATTTTTCGCCATTTTTTCGTTCTCCCCTTTTTTCCAAGGGGAGAATTTTGGGGAGAGGAGCTGTTGACTTCCAGGCCATTGAGCATTGCATCAGCAGCGGTCAGCTTTGAGCTGTCATCCAGATGTGCGTAAGTGTTTGCCGTTGTTGAAAAGTCTCTGTGACCAGGCCACTCCTGAATTTGCTTCATCGGAACACCATTCGCCAAAAGCAACGATGCGCAGCTATGACGGAGGTCGTGTTTTTCGGGGTTTCATTGAGATATTGTCGGATATTTGGGGCAACATTTCAATGAACTTCTTGATTTTTGGCTGCAGGTGGTGTATCATATCCATTGAAAAGCAGCAGGATTGATCCGGTCAGTTTTCAATGGAGGCCAAATTTTGGATGATACGCTTGTCTGATTGCCCATCGGGGCGAGCTTTCCCAACCTCACAAGAAAGGCGATAACGTGATGTCAAACGAAGCATCGAAGGATTTCAACGCCATGCTGCATCAGAGCAGGGATCTGCCCAGAATGCAGGTGATCACGGACGCGAAAACCATTGCGCGATACGGTGGCAGGAAGATGTATGTGGCGTCACCGCTCGAGTATGACTGCGTGATGAAGCTGGTGCCGGCCGGCAAGGTGTGTACCGTCCCCGCCATCCGCGCATGGCTGGCTGCAGAGAACGGTGCGGATTTCACGGAACCGACGACCGCGGGCATCTTTACTGTCCTGGCAGCCTGGGCCAGTCATCAGCGCAAAACGGAGCTGACACCCTACTGGCGCACACTGAAAGCAGGCGGCGAATTGAATGACAAATACCCCGGCGGTGCGCTGGCACAGAAGGAACGTCTGGAAACCGAGGGGCATACCATCGTGCAAAAAGGGCGCAAGCTTGTGCGCTACTTTGTCAGGGACTATGAAACGGCTTGCTTTGCGCCGGGGACGTTTCCCGGCCAACCCGCTCCGGCAGGACAGGTGGACCCTGCGATTCACGCGGCCATTCTCCGCATCAGCCGCATGGAGCAGCTGTTTGACGCGTTGACCGCTGCGGTGCAGCATACGCCGGAGCAGCTGCAGACACAGGCGATGCAGGACGCTGTCCGAGTGCTCACCGACTATGTCGAATCAGGCGAATGGCTGCACGACTACGGGCTGGATGAGCAGCGCCTTTTGCCGCCGACGCTCAAGCGCGGTGTTTTGTCGCAGGACGGATTGGATGATTTGCGCTGCGCGCTGCGCGAATTTTTGTAAAAGCGGAGGGACGCCATGAAGCTGCCCTACCCGAAGCAGCCGTTTCTGACGGCCTGTCAGAACAAAGCGTTTCCCATGGGCGTTTTGCAGGCCAGCTGTCGGGGCGATCTCGTGCTGTGGGCTGCGATGAAGGCGGCCGACTGCGTATACGATGCCCAATCGCCCCGTGTGCGGTTCAACGTCGTGATGAGCGATCTGCGGGGCGTTCGGAGGCGGTGTTGCAGCGCGCCCGGCTGATTCATGCGTTGGGGCTCAAAATGACCCGTGCGCAGAATGCGTCGCTGATGGACTCCATCGGCGCGCTGTTCGATGCGATCATCGGTGCGGAGAGCGCGTATCTGCCAGACGCCTGCGTACCTCTGGCGAACCGTCTGCTCCGGCTATAGCAAGGTTCTGCCGTTTTTCTCATACAAAGTGACAAAAACCGCCTCTGCAATCATCTTCGATTGCAGAGGCGGTCTGATTGTTCCGGTATGGCGTTCGCTGTGGGCGTCGGCCGTTTTTCAGATGGTGACGGTCCAGCAGTTCCGTTCACCCTTGGTGAGTGTGGCGGAGCGGAAGCAGGTGCCGGACGGCGTGGAAATTTCCAGCTCATAATCGCCGTAAAAGCCGTTCAGAGAGGCGGCACCGTCGCTGTCTGTGGTCAAAACCTCTTCGGTGTGCCAGACCTTTTGTGTCAGCTTTTTCAGCGCGTAGTAGGCGGGCTTGGGTGACAGGTCAAAGCGCAGCAGGCCGCCGTGGTAGTAGTTTTCTCCAAGTGTCATATTGCCCTGAGAGGCACGGATATTTTCCGGAGTGGCATCCCGGACAAACGCATAGCCGTCCACGAGGTTCCAATAAATAATCTGTTCGACGTTCGGGTGAGAGAACCAGATGGTGTACAGATTTTCCAGAATTTCCGCCTGAATCGCCTCATCCTCATCGTTCCAGGAATAAGAGGGCACCGTGACCTCTGTGATCTGAAGCGGTCGTCCGAGACCGGCATACAAATCCATGTGGCGATAGAGGTTTTCCGGATTCAGCGTCTTTCTGGTACACTCGAATTCGCGCTCTCTGGGGTTGAACAGATGGTACTGCATTCCGATGGCATCGATTCTGGCACCCTTTTGGATGGCCGCCTCCGTGTAGGCATAATACTTATCCGTGGCGCGGCAGCGATCCTCCCAGCAGAGGCCGGTCCACTCATTGATGACGAGCTGGTTGTTTGGGAAATAGCGCTCTGCCGTGCGGAAGCACCACTCGACAAAATCCGGTTCATCATAGAAGCGCGTCTTCCCGGCGTCCCACTCCATCTCGTTGGTGACCTCGATGGTTCGAATCTGGTCGGCGTAGCGCTCGGCAATTTCGGCAAAGTGCCGTTCCAGCGCCGTTTTGACCTCGGAAACTGGCGCATCATACAGCCATTTCGGGAAGAACGAATCATACGCCAGTGCGTGCTCCCGCGGCTCAATGCCGTGTTCTTTGCAATAGGCCAGACACAGCTCCGGCGCGGGGCGGCGGTAAATCTTCGGGCTGTCCGCAGCATAGCGCGGCTTCCCGCGCTCCGGCTCCAGCGCATCCCAGTAGAACGGAAGCGTCGCCATCTGAAAGAGCCCGGCAAAATACCGTTTGTACAGCTCGTTCTTCTCGGCCGTTTCCATTTCGTCCAGCATAAACAGGTTGGCGCCGAACCGGAAGGCGTGAGACTTCTGCCGGACGGCAACGTGTGCATCCGGGATGGCGTGTCCGGCCTGATCGGTGAGAATCAGGGTGGCCAATCCCTTGCGGTGCTGTTCGATTCCCTGAGCGGCACGCTTTCCAAAGAAAGCACTTTGCCGGTCAAATTCCTGCAAAACGCGTTGTCGTTCCATGCGTCAAAACGCTCCTCTCTCCAATTCCCATTTGAAAAAATCCGGATTTATCCACGATCATTATAGCATAAATCCGGCGGGAGGGCAAGCATTTTTTGCCGAAACAAGCAGCTTTTTACGTGCAGCAAAATTCAGCCGATCGATTCCGGCATCGGCTTTCCGGCCTGAATCAGCGGCAGATACCAGTCTGCATAGTAGGCAGGGAGGAAGCCCTCGTCCAGATCGTCCCAGACGGTTCCCCAGGGGCGCAGCACGACGCGGTACGAAAACGTACCGGCTTCGTCCACAGATTCCCCGCTGAATTCGATCAGGTGTTCCACGGAGATCTCGGATGGGTCAACAATCCAGTCGCCGGATTCCGGCATATCGCTGAGGAGCTGGCCGCCTTCGCCAACCGCTTCATAGGCACCGGCGCCGTCCATCATCAGCCACCAGCCGTACCAGTCGCCGCTCCAGCCATCCAGCCAGTTGTTGCTCGTGTCGATATCGCCGGTGGAGCTGCTGTCGGCCATAGTGACAGAGCCCAGCACGGCCTTGACCGTCTCATGGTCAAAGGCAAGTCCGGCCGATGAGACACGCAGATAATTCGTACCGATTACGGTGTAGACTTCGAACGCGTAGCCGCCGAAGCCGTCACCATACTGAAAGCCTTCCCAGACAATGCCCTGCCATGTGGCGCTGACAGGCGTCTGTTCATAGGTATAGGTTTTTTTGACGGACTCGTAGTCTCTCGCCATTTCCGCCTCATCAGTATAGTTTCTGAAGTCAAAATAGGTAAAATCGGACTTTTTCACCGAAACAAAGTGCAGATTTCCTTCCACCAGTGTATCCGGAACCAGCTCGAACTTTTCCGGAATCAGCAGCGCGGCAAAATCGCCGTAGCCCTGCAATACGCCGTTGACATCGCTGCCTGCGTTCTCGCCGGAATCTGTGAGTAACGTGTTGTCGCCGGCAGGTGTGCTGTCCGATGGATCACCGCCGTCATTGCCCCGGCCACAGGCCGCAAGCCCCATGACCATCATCAGCAATGCCAGCAGGAGAAGGGCATACTTTTTCATGTTCATGTTCCTCCGGACAGATGGACTGGTGTCGCAACGGAGCGCGGAACGACTGCACACGCCCGCAGCGAACGGGATTTATGCGTCCCGGGGCGTTGGTCGAGATGCGGGGAATGTCTCCTGATTCGTTAATGAATAGGGATTTTTATTGGTCTGGGTGCGCACCGGCGCATTGCCGCAGTGGTTTGCCCAGACGATCAGCAGGGTGTGCAGCAGCATCCAGACCATCCAGACGGACAGTGCCGCCACAAACCACCAGATCGAGATGTGCAGCCAGAAGTGCAGAATCAGCAGAAGGGCGGCAGGCAGCAGCCCTTCAAAATTCAGGACGAGGTGGAGCAGAAAGCAGAGAAAAAAGTTGTGGATTCGTTTTGTCTGACGCATCATTGTGTCCTCCCCAATTGAATTTTCCGGCCGTGACCGCGCAGATCAGCCCGCTGCGCAGGTGAACTCGACCATCTGCACGCCCTCCTGAAGGAACGGGAGAACGCTGCCGCCTTCGTCGCTCATCAGCAGAAGAAACTCCCCGGACGGATGAATCAGCACCTGGCAGGTTTCCCCCACCAGCGAGGATGCCTGAAAGGACGCCGTATCTGCGCCGTTCAGCAGCATCATATCGATGGACAGTCGGCTGGGCTGCCCTTCTTCCGTTTCCAGACGCCACCAGCCCTGCCATTCCGCCTGAAGGGTCGTATCATCGGCATAGAAGCATTGCAGCACCACCTCGCCGTCATAGCTCGCGGCGTCGAGACGGTAGAAGCTCAGGCAGTAGCTGACACGCGCATCCGCCGTGGTGTACCACCAGTCCATACCGTTGGCGTCCAGTGCCAGTCCCGCATTGGTCGGCCCTGCCCAGCCTTCGGAAAAGAGCTCGTCCCACATTGAGGTCGGGGTGAAGTCCCAGGACAGCAGCTCGCGTTCATCGCCGATCAACAGCTGTGGGTGCTCCTGATTCGCATCGAGCATCGGATGCCAGAGGTATTCAGCGCCGTCCGCCGTGGTGATGGAAACGGTGAGGTCGTCCGAACCGGCAAAGAGCAGAATCGGGTCACCGTTTTCCGAGCGGTAGAGCTGTTCACCGCTGTCTGTCGCAGAGACGGCAATGGACGATGCAAAGTCCCCGGCGACGATGCAGAAGAGTGTCCCATCGCTGCCGATGGTGTGGCTCGCATCGATCTCCGACGCAAACGGATAATTGGCTGCCAGCGGAGACAGTGCGGACTCCAGCCACTGTTCCAACGCGATGCCGGAATCGGCGGCAGCTGCCGCGCTCCATTGACCGACGTAGGCGACGCCGAACACCGCCGTGGACTGGCCGATTTCCTCCCGCAGGACATCGATGGACGTCCCGGCATCGCCGGAAAAGAGCTGAGCGGCTGTCAGTGGGAACGGCGCATCAGTTGTGCTCTCCGCCGTGGACGAAGCGGCCGGAGCGGACGTTCCGCTGCTGCCCAACGTCGATATCGGGTCGCTGATGCCGGTCACGGTGCAACCACTCAGGCCAAGGAGCAGAATCGCCGCCGTCAAAATTCCCCGGATGGTACGAAGCTTCATATGTTACAATCTCCTTTGAAGTACAGAGTTCCCTGTGATTCGAGGTTTATTCTATCCCTTTTCCCGGTGTTTGTCCCCCTCAAAACTGCCGAAATCGATAGGATGTCCGAAAAATAATTGCGGTTTGGTCGATGGAATCGGCATACACAGGCAATCGCCAGCGCCTGCTCTGTGCAAAGGGAGGTGGTGCGGCGCAGCCGCGCCGGAGGGAATGCCGGTATCTGTGGGCGCGGTTCATCCGTAGCGGGCTACTTCCTCCAACACCTTGGCTCCCCCTCCGGAGAGCTGTCACCGAAGGTGACTGAGGGGGCGTATCACCCTTCCCGCGCAGCGTCGTTCGACGCGCGCTTTTCTTCTCCCTGCAACTTCTGCCAGTGCATCCGCGTCATCACATTTGTATGTCCGACGCGCACCTCATTCATCAGCGGAACCGGAACCTCCCGGCAGGTATGGTGCGGTTCAAACCCCAGCTTTTCCTGTACCCGTTTGGACTTCGTATTCCCGTCATAATACCCGCACCAGACGCTCGTCATGCCAAGCGTCTCAAACGCACGGCGAAGCATGGCCTCTGCCGCTTCGGGCATATAGCCTCTGCCCCAGAAGGGCTGGCCAAGCCAGTATCCCAGTTCGCATTCATCGTCCCGCTCGGTCATATCCGTGTGGCCGTTCAGCCGAAGCTCGATGCAGCCAATCGCCTTGCCCACGCCTCTTTCGCAGATGGCGTAGCATTCCGCGCCGTTCAGGACATTTTGAATGGTGGAACGGCTCTCCTCGACGGATGTATGCGGTGGCCAACCCGCAATGGGGCCGATGGCCGGATTCTTTGCAAATTCGTACAAGCTCTCCGCGTCTGATGTCCGCCACGGTCTGAGCATGAGCCGTTCCGTCCGTAGCACCGACGTTCGCGCCGACGTCACCCAGCGATCGAGAACATCCATCTGCTCCGGCGTGTGAAACCAGTGCTCGCCCGTTTCCATCACCGTCAGGCTCGCGTCGTGTGCATCGGCAAAGGCTGTGACGGTTGCCCGGTCGGTCAGCGAATCCCGTCCGCCGTACAGAATATGCGTCGGCACCTTCCAGCACACAGGGTGGCTGCGGACATCGGTCAGATATGCCCACGACAGCGTTTCGCCAGGCTCCGTCTCGATCGTTCCCCGCTCGCGCAGCTCGTCCTCGCTCACATGGGCTCCATGCATCATCTGGACGATCAGCCTTTCCATATCCACAACGGGTGAAATAAAATACGCCTCTTCCACCTTTTCCTGCGGCAATGCGCACATGGCGAAATACGCGCCGATGCTGTTGGCGATCAGCATCACGCGGTCATAGCCCGCTACAATCGCCTGAAATACCGCCGGGAATTCCGCTTTCGCGTCCCACGGCGTGTCGGCGTGATAGGTCATCCCAACCACATCGCAGTTGGGAAACAGCGGCCGGTAGTGTTCGGCTTCCTCGGCTGTGCCGCCCTTGCCATGAAGATAGACAAGCACAGTGTCCTGCTTCATCGTTCAAACCGCTCCTTTCGTTTGCGCTTCGGAACTCGAACCGGTTGACGCTGCAAACCGCTCTGTCCCCCACCAGTCCGGAATCAATTCCTTCAGCCGAATCGTTTTCTGCGTTTCCAGGTCGAGCAGAATTTCGATGTTGCCGCTGTCTGCATCCAGCTGCATCATCAACTCCCGGCACGCGCCGCAGGGCGTACCAACTCGTCCGTCCGGCATAACGGCAACCAGCTGAGCAATCTGGCTTTCGCCGTGCGTGATCATATTGGCAATCGCGTTTCTCTCCGCGCACATTCCAAGGGCGGACGCTGTATCCATGCAGACGCCGACATAGAGATTGCCAGCCTTTGTCCGGATGGCCGCAGCAACGCCGCCAGCCTCGATGAACGGTGAAATTGTTCGGCTGTTTTGCACCTGACGTGCGGCGCGGTACAATTCATTCCACATGATTTCGAACCTCGATTCAAGTTTTCTGTTGGATTTCACCGGTTTTCCCGTCATTTGATCACCGGATGCGTTTTACCGATGCAGATACATTCTGGACAGCTCGGTTTCTCCGTCGCCCTGCACCATGCAGAGGAATTCCCAGCCATAGCGTTCGTAAAAGCCGGTATGGTCTGTGAGCAGGTAGACCGGGGAAATCCCGCTGCGGCGCAAATCCTCGACGGCCAGCTTCAGCAGCCGTCCCGCGATGCCCCGGCAGCGGCAGTCCGGCTCGGTATACACCGCGCAGATATTCGGCGTCAGGTCTTTTCGGTTGTGAAAATCGTTTGCAATGACGCCCAGGCCGCCGACAATTCGACTGCCGTCCAGGCAGAGATACCAGCCGTACTCGGTTTGACCGCGCAAATAATCGTCCATGCATTCCAGATAGGCGGTCATCGGCACGCCCCATTTCTGATGAAACCACAGGGCGGCCTGCTCCTTCAGCTCCGGCCGCTGTCTCAGCGTGAGATCGGTCATCTGGCTGTTTGTTCGTTCCATTTTCGTTTTCCCCTTCGGTTGACATTTTCCGGATTCCCCGGCTCATCTGTGCCAGTTCCGGAAGCAAAGCGCCGCCATCAGGCAGCCAAATGCGCCGACCCACACCAGCGCCGCATACGCCCACTGCCGTGTCAAGCCGAAGATGCCGCCGGAGAGCAGCATCAGCACCCCGGCGGTGAACAACAGTCGAATCGCTGTCTCCCTGTCCATTTTTCATCCTCCATTTGCAAGATACACGTTCTGCAACGTTGATTCTATTATACTCATTTTCGAAGGAATGTCAATGGGCGTCGGCAAAAAACGGCGGGAGGAATGCGCTGTTTCGGCCGTTTTTCCGAAGATCCCATTCCCTTTGTTCTGCCGTTTTGGCCTTGATGTGTCCGGTCAGTCACATCAGGCTTTTCGTTCCACCTGCTGTCCCGTGTTGATCGACAACCGCGTTCCGTCTCCGTGACCGTTATTCGATTTCCCATGTAAAGGCAACCGTGTCGGTCACGTCAATCTCTTCGGGCTCAATCTCGGGCGCCATGCACTTGTCTGCCATCATCATCGGCTGAATTTCCTCATCCACCACATAGGTTGTCCGGGACAGAAGATTGATTTCGCCCCAGTTGTAATCGATATTCGTGAGTGTGCCCAATTGGCAGCCGGATGCACGGCAAAGAATCTCTGCCTTGGCTCTTGCGTTTTCCGCGGCGGAAACGAGCAGTTCCTCGCGAACCTTTGCTGGATTTTTGATCGTAAACGCAATGCTGATTTCGGGGTTTGCTCCGCTTTGGGCAATGTTTGAGATGACCCTGGCCAGCTGTTTACTGTCAAAATCGAAGGACAGCTTGAGCCGATACACACAGGCATATCCTGCAAACTCTCTGTTATGGTTGCCTTGACGATCCCTGACGCTCTCGTATCGAGTATCCACATGGAAGCTCGTGGTTTTCAGGTCTTCCTTGCTGTACCCGGAACGGACAGCCGCATCCTGTAATTTTTTGATGCGTTCAGCACCATCCTGCATCGCTTTGTCGTAGTCCTTTCGGATAGACTCGATGGTCATTGAAATCGTGATATCATCCGGTTTTGCAGAGACATTTCCCACGCCTCGAACGGTAATTGTCCTCATCGCT
>CAZEUG010000041.1:0-8610 GCA_964515055.1 uncultured Oscillospiraceae bacterium
GCACGACAGACTCTGACTCTGTTTGTCTGGGTTCAAATCCTAGTTCCGCAGCCAAAAAATCCCAGAAGTTGAGCTTCTGGGATTTTTTCTTTTTCCAACCAATTTTGATGGGTTTTGGGTACGGCGGTTTTTCGTGGCCGTTCGCACAAGCGGGAGGTTTTTGAAATGCTCTATCAACCACAGCATCTGACGGTTCAGGCAGGTCATCTGGTTCTTTCAGGCGACGTCCATGCCATGGCACCATCCTGTCTTCACAAGGACATCTTTCGGGAGTTCTGGCACAATTTCACCTTTCAGGCGTCCACACTGCACCTTTCAGAGTGCCACGACTGCACATTTGTGATCGGTTCTGCACAGTCGCTCCCTCTGAACGACGCAGATTTCAGCATTTGCGTTGAGCCGGACGGTTTATGCATCCATGCGGAAACAGAACAGAACCTGTTGTACGGGTTTCTGACGCTGATCGACCGGTTTCAGGCAATTGATCACGATGGCGGTTCTGCGGTTCAGCTCGACTGCTGTCAGATTTGGGACAAGGCGGTCGTTCAAAACCGGATGGTGCATTTCTGCATTTTCCCAGAAACAGAGCTTTGGGAGCTGCAGAAATTTCTCCGCTTTTGCGCCGCACTGCGATACACCCATGTGGTTTTGGAATTTTGGGGCATGGTTCAGCTGGACTGTATGCGGGAGCTTGCATGGCCGCACGCGTTCACCCGTCAACAGCTGCGCCCAATTCTCAAGGAGGCGGCCGATGCCGGGCTGGAGATCATCCCCATGTGGAATCACTGGGGACACGCTTCCTCCGGGCGAGTCATGCACGGGAAGCACGTCGTGCTCGATCAGAACTCCGCCTTGCAGACCTATTTCAGCGATGACGGCTGGTGCTGGGACATTCGCAAGCCGAAGGTTCGGCAGCTTCTGCGTCAAATTCGCAGTGAGTTGATCGAGCTCTGCGGAAGTGGTCACTATTTTCACATTGGCTGTGATGAAGCCTACAATTTTGAATTCACGCAGGAAAACATGGAGCTGGTATGCGATTTTATCAACGAGATCAGCGCCGACCTGTCTGCACAGAACCGCAGGGCTCTTGTGTGGGGTGATATGTTCCTGTACCGCCATGCGCACTACAACACAAAGAACTGGTACACCTGCAATGCCCCCTCCCCGGAAGCCGAGCAGATGATGCTGGCGCGTCTGAGCCGGGATGTAATCATTGCGGACTGGCAATACAACGCCGCGCACACACCTGTCGAGACGGCCGCTGTGTTCCGGCAGGCCGGCTTTGATTGTCTGCTCTGTCCATGGGATCGCGGTGTTGCACAGATGAACGCAGTTCGCACCACCGTTGCGGAGCAGTCGCTGATGGGGATGCTGCATACCACCTGGCACACGCTTTCCAGTGGGATGCCGTATGTGGCAGCGGCCGCCGTAGCCGGTTTTGAAGCCCGCGAGATTCGCGATATGCTGCCGTTTTTGACACAATCCGCTGCGCTGCTGCGCAAGGTAATGCCGGTTCACGGCGATTATACAAAGGCCGGATGGAGCAAGGTTCAGGTGGACACGCTGTGGTAAGCACCCGGTGGTTTTGAACGGATTTGCCCTCCACGGTTTCAACAGAAAGGACGGAATGAAACATGAAAATGGTTGTTTTAGACGGATACGCTTTGAATCCGGGCGATCTTTCGTGGGATGAGCTGGCGCAGCTGGGTTCACTCACAGTGTATGATCGGACGGCTCCGGAGGATGTCCTGAAGCGCGCAGAAGGAGCGGAGATCCTGTTGACCAACAAAACCGTTCTGACAGGCGAAACACTTCGGCAGCTGCCGAATCTGAAATTCATTTCGGTGCTGGCGACCGGGTACAACATTGTCGATATCGAAGCGGCTGCTGCGCTGCGGATTCCGGTTTCCAACGTGCCGACCTACAGCACGATGTCGGTGGCTCAGCTGACGTTTGCGCTCATATTGGAGCTCTGTCACGGCGCTGCACAGCACAGCCATTGGGTACACAGCGGCAACTGGTGCGCCTCTCCGGATTATTCGCATTGGGTTCAGCCGTTGACGGAGCTGGCCGGAAAGACACTCGGCATTGTCGGTTTCGGTGCCATCGGGCAGCAGGTTGCCGCGATTGGCAGTGCATTCGGGATGAAAATTCGCGCCTACAACCCTTCGGCGCGTCCCGCACCGCAGCTGCCCGATTTTGCGTTCGTTTCGCTCGATGAGTTATATGCACAGGCCGATTTCATCACATTGCACTGTCCGCAGAAGGCCGACAATCTGGGCATGATCAATGCAGACGCGTTGCGCCGAATGAAGCCGTCGGCGTATCTGATCAACACAGCACGCGGCGGGCTCATCGATGAGCAGGCACTCGCCGACGCGTTGAACAGCGGTGCGCTCGCCGGAGCTGCACTGGATGTCCTGTCCTCGGAGCCTCCGGAGCGTTCCAATCCGCTGCTGTCGGCCAGGAATATCCTTTTCACACCGCACATCGCCTGGGCCACCTTTGAGGCGCGGAAGCGTCTGATGGCTACAACTGCTGAAAATGTCCGCGCCTATCTGGCCGGCCAGCCCATTCATCTGGTGAACACCGTCTGGATGCCATGATGCCATGCGCATCCATCCCGCCACGTTGATTGCTGCACTTCCCCAACCGACAAACACAGCCCCTGAAGGTTTTTTCAAAGCCTTCAGGGGCTGTTTGCATGTTTGCACAGGTGCGTGTTATTCTTTTCGGAGAATCAGCTTCTCGCCGTCGCGCTCGGCAATGATTTTGCCGGGCGTTGCGATTTTCAGCTCATCCACATAGGATTGGGGCAATTGCAGCCGACCGGCACGATCCAACGTAATCCACTCAGTGCGGACGACCTCCGCTTCATGCAGGTGCATCTGCTTCAGTTCATCGGCGTAGCTGATGGTGCGGATGATCTCACTGCTCGTTTTGCCGTCCCGGATGTTGACAACGCGCCCGACCTTTTCCGACATCCGGTAGTCGTGCGTCACGATGACGATCGTCTGGTTCAGGGCGTCATTGAGGGCACGGAAAATATCCAGAATCTGATCGGCGGTTTTGGTATCCACAGCGCCGGTCGGTTCATCCGCAAGCAGCAGAGACGGTTCGTTTGCCATGGCGATTGCAATGGCCACGCGCTGCTGTTCCCCACCAGAAAGCTGATCGACCTTGTTTTTCATGCGGTGCTTCAGGCCAACCAGTTCCAGCAGCATTTCTGCCCGTTTGCGCCGTTCACGGCCGCTGCGTTTGCCCGCATAGATCATGGGTTGCAGGACATTGTCATATGCGCTCAAAAACGGGAGCATATTGCGGGCATTGTTCTGCCAGACAAAGCCGACTTCGTTGCGCTTGTAGTCGGTCATTTCTCTTTTTTTCATGCGGAGCATATTGTGCCCGTTGACTGTCAGGCGTCCGGCGGACGGGGTATCCAATCCGCCCAGCATATTCAGCAGTGTCGATTTGCCGCTGCCGCTTTTGCCCATGATGGCCATGAGCTCGCCTTTCTCCACGGTCAAATCCAGCCCCTGCAGCGCCATGACTTCGATTTCATCGGTTTTATAGATTTTGACCAGGTTTTCACACTCAATCATTGCCATCTACAATCACCCCATCCGACAGTGTATAGACACAGTCCGCCAGCTCAAGCATATTCGGATCATGCGTCGTCATGACGATTGTCATTCCACGTTCCTGAATCAGGCGTTTGAAGACGTCCACTACCTGAATGCCCATTGCCGTATCGAGTGCAGCGGTCGGCTCATCGGCGAAAATCAGCTCCGGCGAATGGGCAATGCTCCTTGCAATGGCCACGCGCTGCTGTTCCCCGCCGGAGAGCTCCTGTGCCAGGTGGTTCATTCGTTTGCCCAGGCCGACCATGCGGAGGCATTCCTCTGCGTTTTGGCGGCTTTCGCGGTTGAATTTTCCGGCAATTCGCAGGCCGTATTCCACATTTTCAACGGCGTTCATGTCCGGCATCAGGGCAACCGCCTGAAAAACGAAGCCCATTTTTTTGGCACGCAGGCGATCCCGTTTTCCGGTGGCCATTGTGGAGATGTTTCTGTCTTCGAAAAACACCTGACCCTCTGTTGGCGTATCCAGGCCGCTCAGAATATTCAGCAACGTGGTTTTGCCGGAGCCCGACCGGCCGCGCAGCACCGTCAATGCGCCCTTTTTAATTTCCAGATTGACATCCTTCAGCGCATAGAACGAGCCTGCGCCCGTGTGATAGACCCGTGTGAGATGCTCGCCCCGCATCAGTATGGTATGTTCCATATCGATTCGCACCTCCCTATTCTTCGCCCATTTTGACCGCACGGTCAATTTTCTGATGAATCACCATGGCCGACAGAATGACAATACAGATCAGCAGCATTCCGCCCAAAATGGCTCCAATCCGCAGGAGGTCACCGCGCGTTGCAATGACACGGAACGGAATGACGTCCTCTGCCGATGTGTAGTTGATGGCCAGCATCGGCACGTACAGGGTGCTGCCGATTTTGCCGATCAGAATACCCATGCCCGCTGCAACGCCGGAAACCAGCAGCTGTTCACAGATCAGCATTTTCATGACGCCGGCCTTGGAGAGGCCGAGTGCGCGGGAAATACCGAATTGCAGTGTCCGGGACTTGATCGAGATGATCCAGTAGATCATAAATCCAAGTGCGCAGATGAGCAGCGACGTCAAAAAGGAGACCGTCAGCAATCCGTTCGTTCCCTGAAGCGTCGGGCTGTTTTTTTCTTCAATGACGGCCTGCGTGGCGCTTTCGATGGTTTTGATGCCAAATTCGCTTTCGGCAAGTGTCTGATAAAGCTGGGCATCCGTCACGCCGTCTGCTCGTTTGATCCAGAAGCCATAGGGACGGATTTCATTGTCCCGAAGCAGATACGACAGATTGCCAACCACAAAATACGTCTCGGTGACGCGGCCTTTCTCGGATTCCTGATATTTGTCAAAGCCTGGCCAGGCATCGACACCGGCCAGTACCGTGCCTTTGAGGCTGCCGGCGGCGTTGGAGACGGTGATCGAATCGCCGGGTTCCAGTTTCAGGCTTTTCATCAGGTTGTTAGAAAGAATCAGAACGTCTTCGTTCTGCATCAAAACGTTCAGGTATGCATTCAGATGGTAGTCGTTCATGTTCGGAACGGAGAATGCGACTGTGCCGAAATCATACGGATCAATGTACATGACGTCAACATCATCCTGATTGGATTGATTGCCGCGAACGGTGACACCGGATTCCCGATAGACTCTGGAAACCGCCTCAACGCCATCGAGTTCCTGGAAGGACGAGCTGAGCAGCTCCGGGTATGTGACGCGGATGCTCTGAACCAGGACGCCCTCATCATAGATTTTAATGATGTTGCCGTTGTTGTCGGCCTCCATTTTAATTTCATTGCCGTTGTTGTCGTATTTTTTCCAGACCGGCATATAGTCAATATCCGAGCCAATGGTCGTTCGGGCATTGTTTTCGATGTGACTGTTGATGGATTGCGCGGCATCCGTACTGAAAATGCCGACGGACATTGTGGCAATCAGGAACAGCATGATGTAGGAGCAGTCGCGGTTGCGGGCGACGCGGTTGATGGTTGAATAAGCCCAGGCCGGCCAGATGCGGCGGCCGATCCGGAAAATCAGCCGAACCAGCAGCGGATAGACCCGGAGGAACAGCATCCCAGCGCCCAGCGCAAACAGTGTACTGGACAGATAGGTCAGCACGTCAGTTGTCCGGGTACCGACCGTCCCTTCTGCCAGCATGGACACCATCAGCTGGCGCTGCGTTTCCATCGTGTAGTATCCGTACATACCGACTGCGAGGAACAGGATATCCAGGAAGTATTTGTGATAAAACGGTATGGTTTTCTTCTTTTTCCCCCGTTTGCTTTCCAGGATATTGACGCCAGCGCCAAAGAACGCCGGAATCATGGTGATCAGAATAAACAGGAGTGCCGACCCTGCCACGGTGAGCAGTGCGGTCGGTACCACCCGGTAGTCCAGTGCTTTCCGGTTGACAAATTCCATAAAGCCATTGGATGCGCCGATGATTTTACAGAGGAACAGTCCCAGCATCGGTCCGATCAGCACGGCACAGGCCATCAGCATCAGGCATTCGATCAGGTACAGGCTCAGGATATAGCCCCGCCCTGCACCGCGGCTTTGCATGACGGAGATCTCGTTCTGCTCGCTTTGCAGCTTCAGGCGCGATACCATAATGATATAGAAGGCCAGCAGGATGAATATCGGGATGGTCAGAATATACATACTGACCTCCACTACCGCGGATTCTTCGACGAATTCATCAACGGCAGCAAGCATCCCCAACGACAGCTGGTCTTTGGGGAAGGATGCGTTCAGGCGCTCTTCTGCCTGATAAAACAGCCGGGGGACATTTTCGACCGTGTCGGTTTTCAGATCATAATAGTCGAACGCTTCAAAGTTGGTAAACTGTGTGACATGGCGTGCGTAGTCCGGATTGGCAGCGATTTTCTGGTCGAACACTTCCCGCCCGGTAAACAGGCCGCCGGTGATGTCATCGAACGGCGTCAGCCAGTACAGTTCGGATGCGTCGTTCGGCTCGACCACGCCGACGATTTCCACACGAACGGACTCATTTTCGTCGGTGTACATACTGTTATATTCGTAGACAGTATTCATCGTCAGCAGGGATTTCACCATGACACGGTTGCTCGCAACCACCTCGACAACACCGTCCGAGCGGTTCGACTGGAACATACGGCCACTGACCAGATGCACGTGATTTTCGAAATCCTCCAGGTAGGTCAGAACCAGATTTTCCGTTTTGCCTGTTTCTTCCACGGTGCGCCGGAACATTTCATACTTCAGCATTTTTCCCCGGGTCAGTGTGGACATCGGCAGGGACTCATGCAGCTCGTTCATCACGTCATCTATCGTCGCTTCAATTGAGACGGCATCTTTTTTGACGCCGGCCATTCGATAGTCATAGCTCAGGAGTGCCGGATATTTCCCTGTATTCTGCTGAACCTCCTCCAGCGTTTTGATCAGAATGCGCTGGAGAATGGCATCCGAATAGACAGGGATACAAAAAGCGATGGAAATCGCCAGAATCAGGCCAACCAGCAGAGACAACACCTTCCAGCGGTTGCTGTTCAGCCTGTGAAGTACCGTTTTGATCATAGTATCCACCAACCGTTTCTTTTAAGATTCATCGGTTTCAGTAAATGATCTGATCATCATCCTTCAGGCCTGAAATAATTTCGATGTTGTAAGCGCTGGAAATCCCGGTCTGCACGTCGCGTTCCCGGCGATATCCGTCCTCAAGCACGTAGACATAGGTGCGTGTACCGGAGGTTTTCAGGGCGCTTTTGGCGATCACCAGTGCATTTTCACTGCGTTCAATCAGGTACGAAAGCGTCACCTGTGTGCCGATTTCCGTTCCTTCCGGCAGAGTGCCGTCCAGCTCCAGCAAAACCGAATATCGATCGGCACTCAGTGCAGTTTCCGGCAGATTGTCCGGCGTCTGAATTACGGTTCCCTGATACGTCTCGGATTCGCTGCCACGCGTCAGGGTGATTTCGCATTCGGCATACAGCGGCAGCTTGGCATAGTCAATGCCGGAGTAGCGGACACAGAGCTGATCAAGAGAAGAAATGGTGAACAGGGTGTCCTTGGCCTGAATCTTTTCACCCTCTGCAACGTCTGCACGGTATGTAATCTGACCGGACATCGGTGCGTACAGCTGTGTATTTTCAAATTGCTCCCGGAGCTTTGCCAGATCGCGGCGAACAATGTAAATAGAGAGTTCTGCGCTTTTCCATTCAATTTCGCTGATTTCGCCGTTTCTGTAGCGTCTTGCGGACTGGGCGTATTCCATTTCCGAAATTTCCGCACGCATTTCCGCTTCGGTCAATTTCTCGCCGATATCCGGCGATTCGAGTGCGCAGAGCAGATCGCCTTCTTCGACATAGTCCCCATAATTCACATACAGCTTGGCAATCGCGCCGGAGCTATTTTCAAACGCAACCTGCTTGCTATGCATCGGAACAATTTCCGCACGCCCTTCGACGCGGTTTTCAATCGTCATGCGTTCCGGTGTACGTGTCAGATATTCCACCTGTTTGACTTCGAGCAGCGGTACGGAAATCGGTTCCTCTTCTTCCGGGAACAATGCGCATCCGCCGAGCAGCAGAACCTGTGCCACAGCGCAGAGCACCAGAAGGCTGCAAATGCCGGTTTTTTCGAGAATCAAATGTTTCATATGGTTTTTCATATGAATTCCTCCTTTTTTCTCTGGAAATCGAATTATCTGTGTGATCAGGGTGACTTGACTTATGGAAACCAGGTGGGGTACTTTCATGCACCGCAAAAGTATTTTTTATTTTGGGAGAGGGTTAGACCGGGCAATAAAAGATTTTTTGCCGTGCAGCGCATTGCTTTGGCTATATTATACAAATTCACTCATCGCTTGTCAAGTACCAATTTGCCAAATACACGGTATTTGTAAAAGAAAATTGGGGAATGCTATGATTTCGGTTGGATTTTATGCAGGCAATTTTTCCGTTTTGACCGCATTGGACACAGAAAAAAAATCTCCGGATGGTTGCAACCATCCGGAGATTTTT
>CAZEUG010000042.1:0-7964 GCA_964515055.1 uncultured Oscillospiraceae bacterium
TCCGCCAGTACCGCGGCAGCCGTCCGGGCGACGGATTGAAAATCGGCTTCCACACGGTTGACGGCGCAGACGGCTGCGGCGCCTTGAGCACGAAGCGCTTCATCTACCGATCGAACCATGCCGCTGAGGACAAGCACCGGCGTCGAGCCGGCTGCCTGTAAAACGCCGGAGACGGCCTTTCCCATCAGCGTCTGCTCATCCGAACAGCCTTCTCCCGTGATGATCAAATCTGCTTCGGCCGCACGATCACGGAAGGAAAGCAGCTCCAGAACGGCCTGAATGCCGGAGGTGAGTGTGCCGTTCAGCCATGCGGCGATTCCGCCGCCCAGACCACCGGCAGCACCCGAACCGGGGAACTGCTGAAGATCCATGCCAGACGTTTGGAGAATCACACCAGCGAGCGATTCCATGCCCTGATCCAACAACCGGACAGTTTCCGGCGTCGCGCCTTTTTGCGGCGCAAATACACGGGCAGCGCCATTTGCGCCGTAAAACGGATTCTGGACATCGCACAAGCCCTGAATCGTAATCCCATGCAGAAGCGCCTCAATGCCGGTCGTGTCATAGCCATGAATCTGTCTGAGCGTCTCTCCACGGGGGATAAAAGCCGTACCGTCCGAATCGAAAAACCGAACGCCGAGTGCCGCGGCCACACCGCATCCTCCATCGTTGGAGCCGGTACCGCCGAGCCCAAGCAGAATTCGCCGGCAGCCGCGCTGAATCGCATCTCGGATGGGCGCACCCAGACCGTAGGTGGAAGCGATTTCCGGATGCCGCTGCTTTGCGTGCATGGGGACAACCGAGGCGGAATCGATGATGGCCGTTTGACGCAGGATGCAGTATCGGACATTCACCGGTTCGCCGTAGCCATCGGTTGTAGGACAGATGACCGCCTGACCACCGGCGGCAATCAGCGCCTCCGCCGTTCCTTCGCCGCCGTCGCCCAGCGGTAGAAGGACTGCGGACTCAATCGTCAGAACCTTTTGAAATGCTTCCGCGATGATCGAGGCCGCCTGAAAAGCGGACAGCGTGCCCTTGAAAGAGTCGGGAGCCACAAGGAGCTTCAAAATGATCATTCCTTTCAAAAATGCAAAGCAATTTCAGACAAATCGTGCTCCGGGACTTGAATCGCCCGGAAAAATATGCTATGATGTATCGCGTGAACAAACATCACTGCGAAGAAAGAGGTGCTCTGAATGACAGAATTTGGCGTCGGCGTCATCGGAATGGGATTCATGGGAAAAACTCATACCTTTGCCCATACGGTTCTGCCGTTTTATTACCCGGGCCTTCCGTACAGAACACGCCTGATCGGCGCGTGCAATCGCTCGCCTGCGGCGGCAGAAGCTGCACGGGATGCCCTGCATTTTGAATATGCCACTACCGATGAAGATGTGCTCCTGAACGATCCACGCATTCAGCTGATCCATATCTGCACACCCAATGAAAGCCACTTTGCACAGGCGGCCAAAGCCCTGCGCGCCGGAAAACACGTATACTGCGACAAACCGCTGACGGTGACGGTCGAAGAGGCCGACCAACTGGCAGCACTCGCAAAGGAAAGCGGCCTGACGGCGCAGGTTGCATTCCAAAACCGCTTCTTCCCGTCCACCCTGCGCGCCAGACAGCTGGCAGAGGAGGGACGTTTGGGAGACATTCTGTGCTTCCGTGCGGAATATCTGCATTCAGGCTCTGTCGATCCGGACAAGCCGATGGGGTGGAAGCAGGGGGAATCGGGCGGTGTGCTGAGAGATCTCGGCTCTCATGTTCTTGATCTGCTCTATTCTATTCTCGGCGGGTTCGACTCCGTATTCTGCACGCGCCGTGTGCTGTATCCGAACCGGCCGGGGAAAGACGGACAAATGCATCCGATTACGGCAGAAGACCATGTCTCCATGATTCTGACGCTGCCAAACGGAGCAAACGGGACGGTGGAAGCCTCCAAAATTGCGACAGGAATTGATGACGAGCTGCGCGTCGAAATTCACGGCACAAAGGGTGCAATCCGCTTCAATCTGATGCAGCCGAATACGCTGTTTTTCTATGACCAGACCCGGCCGGAAGCCGTATATGGCGGCGAACGCGGCTTTACGGCGATTGAATGTACAGCGCGCTATGCACCGCCGGGCAACGTCTTCCCGTCCCAGAAAAACGGGGTGGGCTGGATTCGCGCCCACTGCCACAGTGTGTACACCTTTGTCGACCACGTCTACCATGGCGAACCGGGCAGTCCTTCGTTTGAGGAAGGCGCGTATATCCAGCGCGTGATGGATGCAGCACTTCGGAGCGCAGCATCCGGACAAATCTGCTCTATCTGAAACAAATGATCAGATCAGCCTGTATGCTGCTTGTGACAACATACAGGCTGATTTTTTTGCGTCCTTCGAATCCGTCAACGCCCCAGTGCTGCTGTCTGCATCACCGGACGGGCATCAATAATGATCTGCGCCGACGGCCGGAAGATGGCACATCCAGATGTTGCGATAGCTGACCGGACAGCCGTGATCCTGCAAAAGCAGCGGGCCGACCGGCGTCATTTCATCGGTAAGCGGCGCACCGGTGAGCGATTCGAGAATCAGGTTGTTGTGAACCGGCAAACCGTTGTGCAGGAGCGTCAGACGCGGCTTTTCCACCACGGAGCCATCCTCAGCAAAACGTGGCGCACGAAAGACAATTTCATAGGTCTGCCAGACACCGGCCGGGAGACACTGATTGAACAGCGGCGCATATTTATCGTAGATGGCGGCACAGTCACCGCGGCCGCTGTCCTGTCCGAACGAATCCAGTACCTGGATTTCATACCGTCCCTGCAGGAACACACCGCTGTTTCCCTTGTTTTGTCCGTGAGCCTCCGGCATATCCGGAATCCGAAGCTCCAGATGAATGAACGCATCGCCGAAAACCGTTCGCGTCATGATATCACCGGCTCCGGGGACGACCGTCAGAATACCGTCCTGAACGGACCAGCCCACGGGCGAGGACCCGTCCCGCGCTGTCCAGTCGCTCAGATCGTTCCCATTGAAGAGCCTGATTTTTTGGGGTGCTGACATTCAATCAACCTCCTGATTGTGTGTAAATACATTCCCTTTTCCCGTGTCCGGACGGTTCGTACCGCACCGAGGGATTCCGGAAATCGCTGGTTGTATGATAGCATGTCAACGGGCAAATGTCAAGAATCAAACGAGAAAAAACGGAGAACAGTCAGAGCGGCTGTCGACTTGCGAAAGATGAGGGAACGTGGTATAATAGGAACAGAGACTCAAAGAATAATCGGCTGACAACGATACGCTCAGCCGAATGGGAGGCTGCCATGACTTTACAAACGATTTTGCAGGATCTGGTAGATGCTTCGGCTCCTGCCGGATTCGAAACCCCGGCAGAAGCAGTACTGTCTGCCGCTCTGACAGAAGCCGGATGTGAGCTCCGCCGGGATCGGCTCGGTTCCTTGCTGGCTCTTCGCAAATGCGGTGTCGCCAATGCACCCCTTCTGATGCTGGATGCCCATATGGACGAAATCGGCCTGATCGTCACCCATATCGACGAACAGGGCTTTGTGCATTTTGGCGCATTGGGTGGTGTCGATGTCCGCACCTTGCCGGACAGTGAAGTAACCGTCCTCTGTGACCCGCCACTGGCCGGTGTCGTCTGCTGTCTGCCGCCCCATGTGCAATCTTCAGATGAAATGAAATCCTTCCCAAAACTGACGGATCTGGCCATCGACTGCGGTTTTTCGGCAGAAACAGCTCGAAACCGCATTCAGCCGGGTACCCCGGTCGTTTTCTGCCATCACCCGTCTGAGCTTCTGAACCAGCGGTTTGTCTCCAAGGCGCTGGACAACCGGATTTCCATGTCCATTCTGACGTGTGTGATGCATCAGCTGAAGGACGCCGCACTCGATTATGACATCGTCATGGCCGCGACCACGATGGAAGAGGTCGGAGGCAGAGGCGCCCGGACGGCTGCCTTTGGTCTGGAACCGGATGCTGCCATCGTTCTGGATGTGACATTTGCCGACGCCAAGGGCATTCCTTCGGAACGCACAATTCCCATGGACGAATTGACCGTATGTGTCGGCCCGGAATGTGACCGCCCGCTGACCGCACAAATTCGACG
Organism: uncultured Oscillospiraceae bacterium; assembly: GCA_964515055.1. GTDB lineage: Bacteria > Bacillota > Clostridia > Oscillospirales > QAMX01 > QAMX01. The sequence goes on from CAZEUG010000042.1 coordinate 4,114, forward strand.
CACCGCTGAAGCACTGAACATCCCACTTCGCTCGGAAGTCTGCCCGCGCTCGACCGGCACCAACGGCAGCGATATCCAGATTTCACGCGCCGGTGTGCCGGTTGCCGTGCTTTCCATCCCGGTTCGCAATATGCATACGCCGGTTGAAATGGTTTCTTTGAAAACAGCGGATCATGCGGTTCAACTGATGAATGAACTCCTGACCAACCTGAAAGGCGGCGACCTGTTATGAAATCCATCCTGAAAACCTTATGCCGGACAGACGGCGTCTCCGGCGATGAATCGGCCGTTCGCGCCTGTATCCGAACCATGGTCGAGCCCTGGGCGGATGAACTGCGCGAAGATCGCCAGGGCAATCTCTGTGTGTTACGCCGCGGCCAGTCCAGCGGTGAGTTCGTCCGCATGATTTGCGCCCATATGGATGAAGTCGGCTTTATCGTGACCCATATCGATGATCAGGGCTACCTGCGAATTGAATCGGTCGGCGGCATCGACCTCCGCGTCGCACTTGGCCGGACGCTCCGGATTCATGGCCGAAATGGTACGGTCTATGGCGTGACCGGCATCACACCAATTCACCTGACGGAGGAGTCCGACCGCCGGACGACGCCGAAGCACCTGTATCTGGATATTGGTGCCACCAGCCGGGAAGAAGCCGAAGCGGTTGTTTCGGTCGGCGATTTTGCATCGTTTGTGACGGAACCGGCGGATTTCGGCGAAGGAATGCTGAAGGCCAAAGCCATCGATGACCGCCTTGGCTGTGCCGTCATGATTGAAATGCTGCGCACCCAAGTACCGTGCAAATACGATACCTGGTTCGTTTTTACCACGCGTGAAGAGGTTGGCGGTGCCGGTGCCAAGGCGGCCAGCTTTGCCCTGAACCCGACGGAAGCTCTGGTTCTGGAGGGGACGACGGCGGCGGACGTCGTCGGAATTGAAGGCGAAAAACGCGTCTGCTGTGCCGGGAAGGGTCCGGTCGTCAGCTATATGGATCGCTCCACCATTTACAGTCCTGTCCTGTTCCGCAAGCTCATGCGGCTGGCCTCTGAGCAGAACATCCCGACACAGACAAAAATGATCGTTGCAGGCGGTACCGATGCGGGAAGTATTTCGGTTTCGCGTGCGGGCATTCCGTGCGCAGGCATTTCGGCACCGGTTCGCTACCTCCACGCACCGGCCTCCGTTGTGTCGTGGCAGGACTGCGAAGACATTCTGAAACTGGCCTGTCTGTATACAGCCAGCGAGATCGACTGATTCGCCCTCCGACTGTCCGGACGCAATCGATCCAAATCGCCCAAGATACACTTTCAAACAAACGACATTCAACTTCCGTTGGGTGTCGTCTGTTTTTGTGCGAAATCGGCCGCGAACTGACAGGCAGGTGTTCTGCAAAGGCGTCCTTGCACAAATTGGTCGAAACACAACATCTTGTGGCGACAATGTTTTTATCACACAAGATGTTGACATGGCCTTCTGGCTGTGGTATAATATCAACCGATCCAAAAACACACGTGACAGCGTTCGCTCTTTCCTTGGGCTGATCTGCAGAAAAAACGGGCTCATTGTTCATCTGTTGATCTGCCGGCCGTACGATCAGAGCGGGTGCAGGAACGCGATTTCATATCCAATTCATTTTGAAACAGGGAGAGGGCGTACCTTCCGGCCAACCGGTCAGGGACGATTCGAAAGGAAGAAACAATATGAAAATCATCAAACGCAATGGCGCAGAGAATGACTTTGATCTCACCAAAATTTTATCTGCGGTCAGTCGCGCCAATGACACAGTCGATGAATCCATCCGCATGACACCTGTGCAGATTCAGCGCATTGCAGAAAATGTCGTGCTGGCCTGCGAAAAGCTGGGGCGCTCGCCCAACGTCGAGGAAGTACAGGATCTGGTCGAAAAGCAGATCATGGCACACGGCGCATACGAGGTCGCCAAAAATTACATCACATATCGGTATGTCCGCGCACTGGTTCGTCAATCCAACACAACAGACGACAAAATCCTCAGCCTGATCGAATGCAACAACGAAGAAGCCAAACAGGAAAACTCCAATAAAAATCCGGTTGTCAATTCAACGCAGCGCGATTATATGGCCGGTGAAGTTTCACGCGATATCACCAACCGCATTCTGCTCCCGAAAGAAATTGTCGATGCACACAATGAGGGCATCATCCACTTCCATGACGCCGACTATTTCGCACAGCATATGCATAACTGCGATCTGGTTAATCTGGAGGATATGCTGCAAAACGGCACGGTCATCACCGGTACATTGATCGAACGGCCGCACAGCTTTTCGACCGCCTGCAACATCGCAACCCAGATCATTGCACAGGTCGCCTCCAACCAGTATGGAGGCCAGTCGATTTCGCTGACCCATCTGGCACCATTCGTCGATGTTTCCCGGAAGAAGATTCGCAAACAGGTGGAGGCGGAGCTGGCCACGCTGAATGGCCAGCCGGGCGAAGACCAGATCTGTCGGATTGTCGAGGAACGTCTGCGCGAAGAGGTCCGCCGCGGCGTTCAGACCATCCAGTATCAGGTGGTCACACTCCTGACCACGAACGGCCAGGCACCGTTCGTGACGGTTTTTCTCTATCTGGGTGAAGCAAACGGGGAACAGGAAAAGAAGGATCTCGCCCTGATTATTGAGGAAACGCTGCTGCAACGCTATCAGGGCGTCAAAAACGAACAGGGCGTCTGGATTACGCCGGCCTTCCCGAAACTCATCTATGTCCTGGAAGAGGACAATATCACACCGGACGCACCGTATTATTACCTGACGGAGCTGGCCGCCAAATGTACGGCTCGCCGCATGGTGCCGGACTACATCTCCGCCAAAAAAATGCAGGAGCTGAAAGGCGACGTTTATCCCTGCATGGGCTGCCGCTCCTTCCTGACGCCGGATCGCTTTACGGATGCCGGTGTCGGCAACGTTGCCAATGCCCAGAACTACGAACCGGGACGCCATAAATATTATGGCCGGTTCAATCAGGGTGTCGTGACGATCAGCCTGCCGGATGCGGCACTGTCTTCCGGCGGCAATCTTGACAAATTCTGGCAGATTCTTGATGAACGGCTCGAGCTGTGCCACCGTGCGCTCCAATGTCGCCACAACCGCCTGAAGGGAACCCTGTCGGATGCCGCGCCGATTCTCTGGCAGTACGGCGCCTGCGCTCGACTGAAAAAAGGCGAAACGATCGATGCGCTGCTCTATAACGGCTATTCCACGATTTCGCTCGGCTACGCCGGTTTGTACGAATGCGTGAAATATATGACCGGCCACAGCCATACCGACCCGACTGCCACACCGTTTGCACTGAAAGTCATGCAGCGACTGAATGACAAATGCAAGGAATGGAAGGCCGCAGAAAATATCGATTATTCGGTCTATGGCACACCGCTGGAATCCACCACCTATAAGTTTGCAAAATGCCTGCAAAAGCGCTTCGGCGTCATTCCGGGCATCACGGACAAGGGATATATCACCAATTCCTATCACGTCCATGTGACGGAGGAAATCGATGCATTTGAAAAACTTGGCTTTGAAGCGCAGTTCCAGCCGCTGTCTCCGGGCGGTGCCATCAGCTATGTAGAAGTTCCGGATATGCAGAATAACATTGAAGCCGTCATGAAGCTGATGCGCTTTATTTACGACAACATTCTGTACGCCGAGCTGAATACCAAGAGCGACTACTGCCAGAAATGCGGATGGGACGGCGAAATTGAAATTCGTGAGCAGAGTGGCAAACTGGTCTGGACGTGCCCGCAATGCGGCAATCAGGATCAGGATACCATGAACGTCGCCCGGCGCACCTGCGGCTACATCGGAACACAGTACTGG
>CAZEUG010000043.1:0-7779 GCA_964515055.1 uncultured Oscillospiraceae bacterium
AGGGAGAGGAATGCCACAGACAGCAGCAATCCCACGTCCCTCTTGCACAAAGGAGACTTTGGGTGGTTGTCTGAAAGTCGGCAGCGGAGGGTATAAGAGATTCCACGGAGACACTTTTCTCTCCCTCAGGCGCTTCGCGCCAGCTCCCTCGTCAGAGGGAGCTTTGGTGGTTTGCCCGCTGTGGGTGGCTGCGGGTGAATGCACAAGTACAAAAACAGCTCGGCATCCCATCAATGGATGCCGAGCTGTTTTTGTGCAGGTTCTTTCAGCTATCGCGCTTTTTTTGCGAAGGCTCTTTCTTTTTTCGTTTTTTGGCGAAGGCACGTGTGGCTGTTGCGCCGCCTTCGCGGTCGGTTACTGTCCGAGTGCAGCTGCCTGATCGACGAGCGACTGCACGGTGCGGATGGAGACGAGCATATCGGTGCGGCCATTGAATTCGGCGCGGCAGAAGTTGACGTCATACGCATAGAACGCAAGCGTCATATCGCCGAACGCAGCCTGATCGCGCAGGAAGCGGACGGTCAGGAGTGGTGGGGTATCCCAGGTGTGTTCGGCGGTGGCCTCCACCTGCAGGCCGGTGATGGTTTTCATCATGCTCTCAAAAGAGGAGCCGTCTGCCATCAGGCCGTCAATGGTGTAGACGGCGGTTTCCGTCGTCGTGGTTTCCCCGCTGTCACTGGTGGTTTCGACCGATTTGACGGTGCGTTCGACGCGCACGGAGTGATTTTCTGTCGTCAGCTCCACAGCGGTCACGTTGTCGAGCGTCATGGCGCAGACATCGCGCACGGAGAGGTCTTCCTCGAGCCCCGCACGGATCGCATCAATCGCCGCCGCATCGGCCAGGAAAATCATGGACGTACCGCTCCATGTCACATAGACGCCGTCGTCCGTGGCGTGGCCGATGCTGAGGGTAAAGTCCTCGATCGTCGGTTCCGCGTCCTCATCGGTTCCGTACAGCCTGTATTGCAGGCGGCAGGTCATCTCCGGCGTGGCCAGGCCATACGCCTCCAGCTCCTCCAGATTCGGCGCATGGTTGACGCAGTCGCCGGGCGCCAGGCCGGTCATCCGTCCTGCCAGGACGGTGACGCCGGTGGAGCGCAGCGGTTCACCGGTAGTCTGGTCAAACCACTCATAAGCCGGGGTATAGCAGTCTGCCGAGCCGCCCTCCAGGTAGCTGAGCACCCGCGAGCGGTCGCCGGCCTCCAGCTGCACCCGTGTGACGTTCACGCTGCTGATCTGCGGATAGCTGTCCAGCGTTGCAATGTGATACAGCCCGCCCATGAATGCGGGCGGCATGGTGTCATCGATCAGATAGATGGTGGCGTCCTGGTTGTATCGGGCATAATACCCGCCGAGCGCCGTGTTGGCAATCCCGATCGTGTAGGAAAGGGTGGTGCCATCCTTCGCGGTGGCCGCGATGGAAAGCGACGCTTCATCCAGCCCAAACAGCGCAGTATCCGCGTCGGCCGGGTCAATTTCCCGCAGGACGGAGACGCTTTTCAGCGCCGCAGCCAGCGCATTGGCCGCATCTGCGGAAACCGGGAAGGTATCGTCATCGGACTTGTGCCAGCTGCCGTCCTCCGACCGGGTCAACGCGATGCGGACGCCGTCAAACGTGTAGTCGATGGAAACAATGTCGCCGTCAAAGGTCAGGTATTTCGACAGCTGCCTGTCGCCTGTACCTGCGGGCTCCGTATCGTTGACCCGACGGTTGACGAGCAGATATCCACCGATGATCACTCCAAGCGCCAGCAATGCAAGCAGCAGTTTCAACGGCTTTTTCATCAGCGGCTTCTCCTTTTGAACCAGATCAGCAGCCCGATGCCGATGGCCACGGCGGGTGCGCCAATGGTCAGCAGCAGCGACCAGAAGCGGCTCTCCGATTCGCTGACGACCAGCGGATCAATGGCCAGGCTGACGGAGCGGACGGTGATGGCGTCTTCCTTTTCACAGCAGTAGTTGAAGAGGTTCAGGACGAAGTCGGTGTTGCCATAAATGGCGGTGTTGTCGTCAAACAGGGTATCCGAGGAGACCCAGATCAGATTGCCAGTCTTCCCATTAACGGTCTCCGACGCAATGGCCGCCAGCAGGAAGGGGCCGGTGGCATCGCCGTCCTCCCTGTCGCTGCTGGTCATGGTTTCCACATTTTTCAGATACGCGCCGTCCGTTGTCGAGAGCAGCGGCGAAACCGTCAGCGTGCTGCGGTAGGCGTCCATTTCCAGAATGGCGTGTGCCGCCGGGACAATGACATAGCTGTTCGCCGAAATGAGCGGATCGGTGATGGTGTGCGCATTCAGGTTGGCGATCAGGTTGTAGCGGTAGGCATAGGCCGCGCTGTCCTGCTCAAAGATGACGCCGGGGAGCGCACGCATCCCGTAGGCTTCGCAGAGCGCGGCCAGGTTGTCCGGCGCAGCGGCTGCGTAGTTGGTATACAGCAGGACATTGCCGCCGTTTTCGAGATAGGCGAGGATTTTGCTCAGCTCTTCATCGGTCAGATCCTGCTTCGGCGCACCAATGACGAGCAGGTCGCAGTCCTCCGGCACAACGTCCTCCGTCAGCAGGCTGAGCGTTTTCTGTGCCAGATTGCCCGCATCCAGCTGCGCGCTGAGATTCGTGCCAAATGCGATTTCGTTGTGCCCGGTCAGCGTGTAGACGGTCGGCAGCACGTCGGTCGTCACATAGTCCACGGCGCTGGTCAGGGCATTTTCCGCATCAAAGACGTCCGGCGAGGGGAGTGTGCCGTAGTAGTAATAGTACTGATACAGCTGGGATTCCGGGTAGGAATAGGTGTAGATGTCGAGCGTATCGACCACGCGTGCGCGTTTGCCGCTGACCACCACGAGGCTGTTCTGCGAGGGGTCTTCCTCTGCGTACTGCTTCATAAACGTCGGGTTCAGCGCCGGATCCACATATTCCACACGAATTTTGTCGTTCAGCGCCGCATAGCGCGTCAGGAATTCGCCGATCGTCTGGTCGGCGGATTCCTTTTCCGCCCAGACATAGATGGTGACGTCCTCATCGACGCCCTGTGCGATGCTGCGCGTCTGCTCATCGAAGTCGTACAGCTTGATCGAGGAGGATTCCGGCTTGGTGATCGAGGAGGGCAGGCTGGCCACCAGCAGATTGAGCACCACCACCGCCGCAATGACGATGGCTGAAATCGCAATGGAATAGCTGCCGGAGCGGAGGCTGCGTGTCATGTGCATTTTTTTCATCAGTTCCACCGCCTTTTCTCGAGCGACTGCGCCGACAGGAAGCAGAACAGCGCCGTGCCGGACAGGTAGTAAAAGAGTGCCGTCATGTCAAACAGGCCGTTCTGTGTGAAGGCGGCCAGGCGGTCAAACGCCGTGAACACGCCGAGGACGGACGAAACGGCCGTGGTCAGCATATCCGGCTTCCAGAGGTACAGGACGAGCAGCACCATTTCCAGAATCACACCGGTCGCGACAGCGGCGGCATGGTTGGCGGTTGTGCTGCGGACGAGGAAAGCGATCAGAAGGGCAATCACGGTGAAGACCACGACGGCAGCCAGCGCGCTGTCACCCATCAGGGAGCGGATGCCGTCCATGAAATAGACAATCAGCAGCACGGCCAGACAGACGACAGCCGAAATGATCTGGCTTTCGGTCAGGGTGGAGATCAGCAGGCCGAGGGCGATCAGCATGGAGCCGAACAGGAAAAAGGCGAGCAGGCCGCCGTAGGCCGCGACGTAGTTGATGGTGCCGAATTGTGCCAGAATCAGCGGATACAGGCACATAAACAGGACGGGAATGGCGAAAACCGTCACCATGGCGAAGAACTTGCCGAGTACGATCTCCCACATGGAAATCGGCGAGGTGAACAGCAGCTGATCGGTTTTCTGCCGCGTTTCCTCCGCCATGGAGCGCATGGTCAGAATCGGGATGGCCAGCAGGAAGATAAAGCTGACCGGGGAGAGAATGTATTCCATTCCGGAGTAGTAGGCGCCCTTCAGGTTATAGGCCGTCAGGTAAATCCCGGCAAACAGCAGGATAAACGCGATGAACACGCAGCCGGTCATGCCGGTAAACAGCTGCTTCAGCTCTTTGCGATAGACAGTCGACATGAATCATTCCCCCTTCTCATCGTCGTGTTCGTCATCCGATTCGGCAGAATCAACGATTTCGTCTGCATCTGCATCCTCGGTGAAAGCAGCGTCATCGCCGGTCAGCTCCAGGAACACGTCCTCCAGCGAAGCGCGGGGGCGCTGCATTTCCAGCAGCGGGAGATGCGCCTCGGCGAGGCGGTAGAAAATGCGTTCGCGCAGATCGTCCGATTGCTCGCAGACGTCCAGACGGATGTCCACGGCTTCCGTTTCCAGCTCGGACGGCAGGACGGTGATCGCGGCCTCTGAGCGGAACGGCGACAGTGCCGATTCGGCGGCGGCAGCGCTTCCGCGCACCGTCAGCGTCAGTGCATTCTGGGCGGAGAGGCGGCGGCTCAGACTTTCCGGCGTATCGGAAGCGACCAGATGCCCGTGCGACAGAATCAGAACCGTGTCGCACACGGCGCTGACCTCCGAAAGAATATGGCTGGACAGAATCACGGTGTGCCGTTCGCGCAGGCCGCGAATCAGCTCGCGCATTTCAATGATCTGCTTGGGGTCCAGACCGACCGTCGGTTCGTCCAGAATCAGCACATCGGGGAAGCCGACCAGCGCCTGTGCCAGGCCGACGCGCTGGCGATAGCCCTTGGACAGGTGGCGAATCAGCCGGTCTGCGACGTCGGAGATGCCCGCCATTTCCATGACCTCGTCGAGATGGGCAGGCCGCTCCGCCTTCGGCAGATTTTTCAGACCGGCCACAATCTTCAGATATTCCCGCGGCGTCAGATCGGTGTAAAGAGGCGGCAGCTCCGGCAGATACCCGATGCAGCGCTTGGCCGCCTTCGGTTCGGCGAAGATGTCGTGCCCGTCCACGGTGACGGTGCCGGATGTGGCAGAGATGTACCCGGTGATGATGTTCATCGTCGTGGATTTTCCCGCACCATTCGGGCCGAGAAATCCGTAAATCTGACCCTTTTCCACAGAAAAGCTCAGATCATCAACGGCGTTGACGCGGCCGTTGTACGTTTTTGTCAGATGTTCAACTTCGATCAAAAAAATGACCTCCAGACTGCGGCCGCACGGGGATGCCGCACGGCCGTAAAAAATCGCAGGGGTTGGAAATTTATCTGTATCATACCGTTTTTTTCAAAAAACGGGGTGACGCATGGGTAAAAAGTCTGTAAACGAATTGTGTCGGCTGCCGTCAGTAGCGCACCGGCTCCGTTTCCGAGAGGATGACGTGATCCTCGCCGCCGAAGCAGACGCGGATTTCATCGTTCCGCGCAGGTATCAGCTCCTCCACGACGAGGCTGCCGTCGCGATAAACGGTTTCGCACTCCCGTCCGTTGACGGTGACCCAGCAGAACGGCGTGAAGCCGGTTCCGCTGACGACGAAGCCGTCACCCTTGCGGCGAATGCCGGTGATCTGCGAATCGATCAGACCCATTTTCAGGTTGGTCGGCTCCAGCGTATGTGTGGCGGCATACCGTTTCCCGTACAGCAGGTCATACTGCAGGGAATGAATCGCCAGGTTGTACTGCTGGGCGGAGAAGCCCTCGCGGGAGCGGTGGAGCCGCTGCATGATGTTGCCCGGATAGCCGAGCAGCTCCATCACTTCCGCGCCGAGCTGGTAGGAGGCCAGGTTCTGATCCGTGCCGCCCAGGTCAAAGTTGCTCCAGATGACGTATTCCGTCTGGTAAATGTCGCCGTTGTCGAGCGCATCTGCGGAAATGACGGAGAGGGCCGGGAGATGGTCGCCGTAGAGCACGACGACGGTTTTCTCATCAAAATGCTGCAGCGCCTTCAGCAGTGCGCCGACAAATGCATCGGTGTCGTGAATCTCATTGAGGTAGAAGTTGAGCTCCGCCAGATCCTCCTCATTGTCCACACCGGTGGCGCGGATGGTGCCGGAGAGCAGCTCCGGATCCGTTGCATACTTGCCGTGACCCTGAACCGTGATGCCGTAGACGAAATCGGGCTTTTGCGTGGCGATCAGGAGGTTCAGAATTTCATCGGTCAGCACAGCATCCTCCGCCCAGCCGATGGCGTTGTAGCTGACGTCCTGCATATATTCGATGCTGATGTAGCGGTCGAAGCCGAGCATGGGGAAGACCTTGAAGCGCTCATAAAACAGGCCGTCGTTGTTGTGTATGGCCGTGGTCTGATAGCCGAGGCTGCCGAGGTCATAGGCCAGGCTGGAGCAGGTCTGCTCCTTCAGAATGGTCTTGTAGGGGTATTCGGCGGCGCCGAAATAGCGGATGGACATACTGGTCAGGACTTCAAACTCCGTGTTGACCGTCCCCGCGCCGACAGTTGGCACCGTCAGCAGGCCGGAGGGATAGTTTTCCTTGAGGGAGGTGAAAACCGGGGTCGGATCCGTATTGAAGGTGACGCCGGACAGGTGGCTGGGGTCAAAGAAGGATTCGAGCTGCAGGAAAATGACGTTGGGGCGGCTGTCGGATGTCGGCGATTCCGGCTGTTCCTCCAGCTTGCTCAGAATTTTCTGAATTTCGCTGTTGGAATAGTCCTCCGGCTTTTTGATGCCGGTGTTGAAGATGCCGTAGGTGAAGCAGTAGGAAAAGCCCAGCTCGTCATACGCGGTGACGAGGTTGCCGAAGCCGTTTTCCAGACCGTTGATTCGGTAGATGCCGTTCAGCGAGAGAAAGAGCGATGCGATGACGACCACCAGGACGCCGAGCGACTGCGAGAGGTTCGTTTTGGATTTCGGTGCATGGCGCCAGACCCAGATACCGGCCAGCACCAGTGCAGCCAGCAACAGCAGAATCAGGATGAAATCAAGCACATTCAGGTAATAATCGATGACCTGAAAGGCCGTTTTCATCAGCCGGAAATCCACCGCGGAAAGCGGGGTGGTGCGGAAGCCGAGCAGGATGCAGTTGGCCAGACCGAGCAGCGTCCAGATGGTGGAGACGAGCGAGAGGACGAAAATCCGGTGCTTGAAAAAGAGGGCGATGATCAGCGTCAGAAGCAGAATCAGGGTGTCGCACAGAAAAGAAAACGGCATTTCCCAGAGGAAGAGAACAGCCTGGACAAGCGAATGGCGGCTCAATGCCTCAATCAGCAGATTCAGCAGGACGGCCAGCAGGACACAGAGCGGTATGGGACGCTCCCGAAAGAGCGTGGAAAGGGCAGTGGGAAGCTGTTTGATGCGCGTTGTAATCGCGTGAAAATTCGGTTTCTTCATGATGCAGTCCTTTGCCTGATTCCGGCAGCATCAGGCGGCAGAAAGATTGAAGGAGATCCATGCCGGAGGCGGTTTTGAAGTACATACCATCATATCACAAATTGTCGAAAAATGCAACCGCATCGATGTCGCGGTTCAAAAAAAGGAACGCGGAATGCGTGGGGTGTGCGCCTTGTGCCTTGTGGCACAGCGATATGCGTCGAACGCCGCCGCGAATGTACCACTCCCACAGGTACCAGCAATCCCTGTGGAATCACATTCACCGGCCGTTGCCCTCTCAGTCACCTTCGGTGACAGCTCTCCCAAAGGGAGAGCCAGGGCGTATGGGAAAGGTGGGCGGCTACGGATTGCAAGGGAGACTTTGGTGGGCTGTCTGAAAGTCGGCTGTTGCGGGGTGCGAGGGAGGCTTGTGGGCTGTCTGAAAGTCGGCAGCAGAGGGGTGCGAGGGATTCCATAGAAACACTTTTCTCTCCCTCAGGCGCTTCGCGCCAGCTCCCTCGTCAGAGGGAGC
>CAZEUG010000044.1:0-6347 GCA_964515055.1 uncultured Oscillospiraceae bacterium
TGGGCGATGAAAGGGAGAGGAATGCCACAGACAGCAGCAATCCCACGTCCCTCTTACACAAAGGAGGCTTTGGGTGGTTGTCTGAAGTCGGCTGCTTTCGAATGCACAAGGGAGTCTTTGACGACCGCCTGAAGTTCCCTCTATGTGGAAAAGTGACGCGACGGAAAAACTGCCCTCTCCCTCAGCGCCCTCATCAGAGGGCGCCTTGGTGATTGGACAAAGCGGGGACGGTGATGTGTGTTCCATACCTGCAAGCAGTGGAGCGGCCGTATGTGCCTGTGATGGGGTCGCGAAAGAGTGGGATGCGCGGCGTCACGAAGGTGAAGCCGGCAAACATCAGGAGCAGCAGGACGATGGCCGCAGCTGCCAGCTTCGGATAACGGCAGGGTCGTTGGCGGCGAAACCGTGCCGTTTCCAGCGCATATGATACGGCAGCCGCCACAAAAAAGATCAGAATATTCACCCAATCCGGCGTTTTCCCAAAAGCGCCGTTGCCCGTATAAAACAGCACCGGTATGGTGACCAGCCCGGCCAGCATCCCGCACAGTTTGACGCACCAGAAATCCGCGACATCCGGAAAGAATCGGTGTTCCAGCACAGCGAACAGCACCATGGGCACCAGCAGCAGCTTCATATGCTCCCAGGTCGACTCATTGACCGCAGAAACCAGCGCAGCCAATACGCTCTGGTTTGTCCAATCGTATACAAAATGCAAAAGTGTCCCGCCCAGCGCCGTCACACCAAAGCCCGCCAGCTGCCAGAGTGATCGGTTGCGTTCCATTCCAACCCCGCCCATTCCTTCTGTTCTGCTTTCCATCCTATGCAGAATCGTCCAGCTTTATACGTAAATGGACAAAAAACCGTGGATTTCATTTGAAATCCACGGTTTTTGATCTTTCCAATCCACAGGCAGAGGCTGTTGGTGCTATCTGCGGCAGCATACGCGACGCGGCCGCGCGGCCTACCGGATTCTCAACCGCATCGTTCAACGGTCTTCCGGTTCCTGCTTCAGCGTTGCGACCAAATCATCAAATGCTGACCGGGCATCCTTCATTTCATTCGCCACAGGCATCCTTATGATACCTCATTATTTTCCGCCGGATTTCAAGGATTTTCGACAGCATCCGGAGCTGTGGTCAGCTGATACGCCCCGGCTTCGGCGTCATAGCGCACATGGACGGTCAATGCTTCGACGATTTTGCCGCGATCCTTGTCCGTGACGGTGATCGCAATGTCAGCTTCTTCCTCACACCATCCGACAATTTCGTAGGAGTACGAACCCTCGGAACCGGACAAGGGCATGATGTGAAAGACAACGAGATGCTTGCTCTCCATGGACTCCAAAGGGATGCCGTTGTACGTAACGTCCAAAGAATAATATCGGTCGTTGTCCGTCCAGGTCGGTTCCACTGTGAACTGAAACAGCGGCACATCCGCAGGAAAAAGGGAATCAAAGATCGAGCCATCGCTGACACCGGAGTTGAAACAAACGTTGTTTGCTCCAAGCTCCACCCGGTCACCATTGATGGCATAAGCCGTCACGATGAACCATGTGGAAGGGCGTTGTCCGGATTGCCCGGATGCAACAAGGACAGCACATCCAATGACGCATAGAAACAGCGCCAGAGTGGCGGCCAGGAGCCGGTTGCGGATGCGCGTACGGCGGGTAAGTGGCTGTTCGCTGCGGAGCAGCACCTCGTCATCGACGTCGTTGAAGCTCCTGAAAAGGTCATTTCGATTCATCCATGAAGCCCTCCTTTTGCAGGTGAAGTTTCAGCTTTTTTCGGGTTCGGCTCAGAATCACCAGAACGTGATTTTCCGTGATTCCAAACCGCGCAGCAATTTCCGCGGCTGTTTCGGTGAAGAAATAGCGTCGCAGGAAGATGCTTCGGTCTCTTTCCGGCAGGTGATTGACGAATCGACGGACAAATTGCCCCAGCTCCCTGGCTTCGTATTCGCTTGCGGGGTCGGATTCTGAGGAGAGGCATTCCGCCAGCTCATCCAAAAGCAGGTGGATGTCTCCGCCGCCGCGCTTTTGGGAGGAACGTGCGCTCAAGGTGTCCAATGCAAGGTTGCGTGTGATTTTGGCCAGAAAGAGCGAAAGCCTCTGGGGCCTTTGCGGCGGGATCGCGTTCCACGCTCTGAGCCAGGTTTCGTTGACGCATTCCTCTGAATCCTCGTTGCTGTGCAAAATTCGATGGGCAATCGAGAAACAATACGCCCCGTATTTTCTGTCGGACTCCCGGATGGCGTCCGGATCCCGGCTCCAGTACAACGCGACAATGCAGCTGTCGTCCAAAGCATTGCCTCCTTCCATGTATAAAGTGATTACACTCTATGAGACGGAAAAAAAGACCGAACCTGACAGAAATTGTGCCATCAGCCGCCATCGTCAGAGGGTGCTTTTGCCGGATGCCGTCTTTTCACCTATTTCATACCGGGTGTCAGATCCACCTGTGCCAGGCGGTCGCGGACAGCATCATAGACGCTCTCCGCGACCTCGGGCGTCCCGTTTTTGTTCGTTGGCAGCCGACAGGCCTCCGGCATTCTGGGGTCGGTGCATTGATGATCAGCCCGGTACCGATCCCGCACCGCAGGATCCCGCAGGTTCGGCACCTCATAGGGCATTCCCCTGCCCACAATCGAGCGATACGCCAAAAGCCCCGGCAGTGCCATATCCAACGCCTGATAGACGTCAATCGAATACGTTTCACCGATCGGGTCACCCATAATTTTGGCGATCATGTACCCAAAGCTGGTCACATCTCCGTTGCTCAGGCTGCCAAAATCCTTTTTCGGACGGTAGAGAAACGGCGTATACGGCGCACACTCCTGTTGGTGTTCGTAATGAGAGGCTCTGGTATAACGATGGATGGTGATGCCGGATGGGTCAGCTTCGATCGAGCCGTTTTCGCCGATGATCCGATAGGAGGCCAAATTGGGATGTCGCAGATTTCCGTGCAGGCTCTGTGCGATGCCGCCATTGTCCAGCTCCATGGCCTCCATGGCGGCACTGCCGGAACGCGCTCCGTTTTCCGCCATATAGTCCATCCGTGGGATTTCCAGACCGTTCACGCGGACAGCACGCCGACCGGTGGCGAAGAACATGGGGCCGATGCTGTGCGTACAGTAGAAGGTGGACGGCACGTAGTTCCGCCAGTGATCCCGAATGCCCCGCGTCAGCAGATGCCATTTGGGCGAGCAGTCGTTGCAGAATGTCCCCTCCAGAGACACGGCTTCCCCGATGTCACCGGCTTCGTAGTGCTGTCGCATGGCAAAGGTATTGTCAAAATAGCAATAGTTTTCGCCATACGCATAGACCTTCCCGCTTTTTTCCACGGCATCGCACAGCTGACAGGCCTCTGCCAACGTCTGCACCGGCTGTACCTCGCTGTAGACATGGACGCCGCGTTCCAGCGCACGGATGGCATAGGGCGCGTGTTCGTTGGCGTAGTTGGCAATGATCACGATATCGATGCCTTCGTCCAGCATTTCGTCAAAGTTGCTGCAGCAGAAAACCTGTTTTCCTTTTTCCCGGAAGAACTCCCTGCATTTTTCGAGCAGGTCGGGATAATTTTCACAGACCGCGGCGATCTCTGCGTATTCGTAATCAAAGAGCATTCGCATGGCGAAATCCATGCCGCGGCTGGCACCTAAAATACCGACACGTAGTTTGTTCATCAGACGGACTCCTCACTTCTGGTTGTTGCGGGTTTCCCGATACGTCTGCGGGGAAACCCGATAGAATTGGCGAAAGCATTTGGAAAAATACAGCGGATCTGCAAATCCGGAATGGTATGCAATTTCTGCGATGGACTGGTTGGGCTGATCACTTAGCAGGAGGGCTGCGGCATTCTTCAGGCGCAGCATCCGAAGATACTGCACCGGCGTCATCTGACACTGGGCGCGAAAGGCACGGCGCAGGTAGCATTCAGAATAGGCACACGCTTGCAGCGCATCTGCAATCCGGTATTGCGGGGTGGTAAAATGCTCCAGCAGGTCATTTTTCAGCTTTTCCACCTGAAGATCGATGAAGCGGGCGCTTTCGCTTTGCGCCAGCAGAATGTCATAGATGCAGGTCATCAGATGGCGGATGCGGAGCGAGGGGTCGGACGTACTCTCCACATAGGTGCGGAACACGAGGCGAAACAGATTCAAAAGATCAACGCCTGCATTCTGAAAGACGATGCACCCTCCGCTGCTGCGTTTGGCGGTACGCGCCCGGCAGAGTTCTTCCGGAAAATCCGGTTCTTCGACGCAGATATTCTCAAAGGGTTCCCGACTGGTCGAACCGTGTGGCAGGTGCGGTGGAACGCAGATGACCGTGCCCTCCTGAAAGGGAATCGGCTTTTCATGCTCTATGCAGAGAACGCCGCTGCTTTTTGTGTAGTACAAAATCTCCCAGCAGACGTGCGAATGCAGCGGATACCGGGACAGATTGGCGCCGGAGCGGGAAACGCGAACCACAGGCTCGGTATGCATCCTACAACCCCCGCACATACGAAATGGCCTGCCGATACTGGTTGATGTCGGACAGGTGTTCAATGATCATGGGCAGTTCGGGGCAGAGGTGATCAGCCTCCTGAATGTAGCAGCCCAGGTCGAGTCCACCCGTCCCGCATTCGGTTTCCGTGATCAAAACGGTCAGCCCGTGAGACAGAACCGCGTCCTTGATATGACAGCTTGCGATGTGCGGGCCGAGCAGCCGAAACGTATCTGCGATCAGCTTCCGGTGATCGTAATAGGTGCGCGGTGAGACGAGCATATTGACGATGTCCACGTGTACCCCGAAGCCGGGTCTGTCGATTTCCCGCAGCAGCTCCGCGTAGGTGTCCGGCGAATCGGGCAGCATATGCGGCATGGGTTCCAGGGTATACCGGGTGCGAACCGGCTTCACCTGGTCGAGCATCGACTGAATCATGGTGACGATCTCGTGACGGGTTTCCGGCGCATAGTTTTCTGCATAGCTGCCATCCCAGACTGCACCGGCCGCGCCGCTGATATTGACGCAGCAGCAGGCGCCGATGTACTCGGCCAGTTCGAGCTGCCGGAGACAGTATGTACGGTTTTCACGGCGTTTGACCGGATCCGGATCCATGGGGTTGCACCAGGCGCCGACTTCTGCAATGGTCAGATCAGAATCGTGTGCAGCGCGCACATAGCGATCAATCAAAGGCAACGGCGCATCAAACGCAAGCGGGAAAACAACGGCATCCAGTCCGGCTTCCTTGTGGCGCATGGCCCATTCCTCCGGCGAAGCATGGGGCAGCGTGGCAGCGATACCAAGACGCATGGAAAAAACACCTCCGTTCTATTCATTCGTTGTCGTCAGGAAAAAGCGCAGCAGGCGCCTTGCGTGCGGCGTTTCCGGGAGATTCCGAGCGGCCATCCTCCGGTTTGCCCATTCGGATGGGCAAAAGCTCCACATTTTCCTATAACAGGATAGCATAAAACGGCAGACAAGTAAATAGATATTCCGGTAAAATGGATGGAAAAAACGATACTCGTATCTGGAATGGCCTGATGCGGCTCCTGCGAGGAACGGAGCGGGGAGGAGATTGACAGCAGCCGGTGCCAAAGCCTTCCGCGTGGATTCGTCTGGCAGGGGACGAGCCTCTGTTGACGCAGGCACAAACCCCGGAAGCTGCGTAGGGCACAAGGCTCGCTCCCGCCGCGCTCAGCTGGCATTGATGCAGCAATTTCCACTGCAAAGGAAGCCCCTTGTGGATTCGCAGCGGCTGACAGCGGACAACCACCCACAAGCCTCCCCTGTGTACAGGGAGGTGGTGCGGCGAAGCCGCGCCGGCGGGACTGCTGTTCGATGCAGGGCAACCTTCCCTGCCTGCCACCCACCTTCCCCTCACGCCGTCACTGAAGGTGACTGAAAGGGAAACTACGGTTGGAGGTGCGCACTCAGACAGCATTTTCTCTCCCTCAACTCCCTTATATCGGAGGGAGGCTTGCAGATCGCCTGAGCCGGAGGAATGCCGCAGAAAACAGCAACGCCTCAAGCACGCCACGCCAGCTCCCTTTGCTCAACCGATCATCAGAGCGACTCCGCCGAAAAATGCAGGGCATACATCGCAGAGATAAAAAAACAGACACCCGCTTCGATACATTTCGTATCAAAACTGGTGTCCAGTTTGGTGGGAGAGGGTGGATTCGAACCACCGAAGTCATAGACAGCAGATTTACAGTCTGTCCCCTTTGGCCACTCGGGAACTCTCCCATATGAAATTGTTTCGCCCGGCTGCTGAACAGTTCGGAGAAAATGGAGCTGGTGGACGGACTCGAACCCCCGACCTGCTGATTACAAATCAGCTGCTCTACCAACTGAGCTACACCAG
>CAZEUG010000045.1:0-6003 GCA_964515055.1 uncultured Oscillospiraceae bacterium
TTCGCGCCAGCTCCCTCGTCAGAGGGAGCTTGGGGGCTGTCCAAGGTTAGCCGCTGGTGGCTACGGCTGGTTTACTCCATGCAGAACCGGTAGGCGGTTTCGGCGGCGGTGGCGGCGTCGGGGGTATAGGAATCGGCGCCGATGCGGTCGCAGTACGACTGGCTGACGGGGGCGCCGCCGATCATGATTTTCACGCGATCGCGGATTCCGGCAGCTTCGGCCTGTTTGACAACATCCTCCATGGCGTTCATGGTCGTTGTGAGCAGTGCGGAGCAGGCGATGATTTTGCAGTCCTTTTCGATGGCGGTGCGAACAAACGTTTCGGGTGCAACATCGGTGCCGAGGTCGATGACTTCGAGACCCTTGCTTTCCATCATCATTTTCACGAGGTTTTTGCCGATATCGTGGAGGTCGCCCTTGACGGTACCGATGCAGACGCGGCCAACGGCTTCAACGCCGGCCTGAACAAGGAGAGGCTTGAGCATGGCGGTGCCCTGGCTCATGGCGCGGGCGGCGATCATGACCTCCGGGACGAAAAGCTCGTTATTTTTGAATTTTTCCCCGACAACGGTCATGCCATCGAGCAGACCCTTTTCGAGAATCTCCTGTGCGGGGATGCCCTCATCCACCGCTTTTTGAACGAGTTCCCTGACCGCTTTGGCGCGGCCCTTCTGTACCTGTGTTGAAAGTTCCTGAAAATCCATGGCTCATTTTTCTCCGTTTTCATTTAATTGATTGGGTTCTTGGCTTGTGTTTGCGTACAGCGCGGCAATGCGGCGGGCTTCCGCCCCGGCAGCATCGACAAGCGCCGGTGGGGACACCACGCGAGCGGCGTCACCGAACTGGAACAGCCAGCCCCAGAATGGTGGGCTGACAACGACATCCGTCCAGAGGCGGAACCAGCCCGGGCGGTCGGCCGCTTCCATGGCGGCGCTGCGGCCGAACCGATCGAGGACGGCACCGGCGAGCGAGTCCCGAAATTCGAGTGCAGCGAGGACGCGGTCGCCGCCGAACATGGAGAAGCGTCCCTGTGTATACGCTTCGACCCTGAACTGCTGCCGCCGTTCATCGGGTGGGCGAATCTCGCCGGGCTGGATATCCTCCATCCGGTCAACGCGGAAATTGCTGATGCCGCCGTAGCGCGGGTAATCGGCGATCATGTAGTAGTTTTCGTTGTCCCAGCAGAGCGCATACGGAATGACGGTGTAGCGTGCGCCGTCATGGCGGTACTGCCGGGCTTTGTCGGCGGTGTATTCGAAATACCGGAAGGAGACCTCGCGGGTTTCGGTAATGGCGCGGGAGACGGCATCGACATTGTAGAGGATGCGTTCATTTTCCTGCTTGCGGCCGTTGAGCTGATAGATCTGGCGGGTGAGCTGTCCGGCGGCGGGGCGGCTGGTCAGGGTCATGAGCTTTTCGATCAGCTGCTGCGACTTTTTTTCGGTGAGGAACTGGCTGGATGCAACAGCATCGGCGAGCAGCTGCAGCTCGGTCATATCGAAGGTGCGGGAGGCGAGGTAGTAGCAGCCGCGTGGGCCGTCCCGCTCCAGAATTTCCGCGCCGAAGTCGGCGAGGGCCTTCAGGTCTTCGCTGACGCTTTTGCGCTCGGCGGTGATGCCGCGGGCGGCCAGTCCGGCGATCATCCTGCGAATGGTCATCGGGTGGTCTTCATCGGTTTCCTCGTGCAGAATCTGATACAGCGTCAGCAGCTTCAGCTTTTGTCCGGCTGTTTTTGCCACAGTTTCCACCTTCTTCCGTCCGGTTTCCGGGTGTGATCATTCGTCGATGTAGCCGCCGCCGATCATGACGTTCTGCACGCCGTCGATATCCATATAGCAGACGGCGGACTGTCCCGGCGCGGGGGCGCGGACGCCGTTTTTGAATTTGATGTAGGCGACGCGGCTCCGGTTTTCCGGATAGACAACGCCATCGGTGAAGCCACGGGAGTGGCGCACGCGGACACGAACCGGAATCGGCACACTGATGGGGATGTGCCAGACGCATTCGGTGATGCGGATGATATTTTTCACGACATCGTCCGCGTTGCCGAGGACAACCTGGCGTTTGTCGCGGTCGATGGCAGTGACGTAGGCGCGTTCGCCGAAGGCCATAGCAAGGCCGCGGCGCTGGCCGACAGTATAGCGGTGGATGCCCTCATGGCGGCCGAGCACGTTCCCATTTTTGTCCACGAATTCGCCGCGCAGTGCATCGACAGCGGCGGCACCGGCTTCATTCTCGATGAAGCGAATCCGGTCGTTGTCGGGGATGAAGCAGATTTCCATGCTGTCGGGCTTGTCGCAGGCGGCGACATTCTGCCCCGCTGCCAGTTCGCGCACGGCGTCCTTGTCGGTCAGGCTGCTCAGCGGGAAAACGAGGTGCTGCAGCAGATTCATCGGCAGGCGGTAGAGCATATAGGACTGGTCGTTGGCGCACGGCATGGCCGCGATCAGCTTGCTTCCGCCGTAGGTGGGGAGGGATACGAGGCGGGCATAGTGGCCGGTCGCCACGGTCTGTGCGCCCCAGCCGTAGGCCGCCTTCAGCAGCAGGGGGAATTTGACTGTCGGGTTGCAGTAGATGCAGGGGTTTGGCGTCCGGCCGCGCAGGTAGTCGCGGATGAACGGCTCCACGACGCAGCCCTCGAGCGAGTCGCTGATGTCGATGGTGCAGAAGTCGATGCCGGCCTGATTGGCTGCCTGACGCGCAGCATCCGATTCATCGCGGCAGCGGCGGCTTTTCAGGTACACCCCAAGCACTGTATAGCCTTCCTGTTTCAAAAGCTTTGCGGCGACAGAAGAATCAACGCCGCCGGAGAGTCCGAGCACTACACGTTTCTGATCACGCATTTTGATATTCCTCCCTGTTTATTGATTTGCGGGGTCTGTCAGGCCAAAGACATCGGCTAAAATGCGTGTGCGCTCTGCCGCGTCCGGGGTGCTGACCGTGACACCTGTCGGAGTAAAAATCTTGTAGGTGGGGCCGTCAAACGTATGGCGTTCGCCGCCATGCCGGATAGAGAGGATGAACTGCCGGTTGAAGATCGAGTCCGGTGCGCGTTCGCACCAGAAGCTGGCGAACCGGTAGTCGCACGGGAATTGCGGTACCTCTTCGAAGGAATAGAGGCGGCGCCACCGGTTGTCTCGCTGCACCAGCAGCAGGACGCCGTGTGTTTCGTCCCGGTGCAGCTGATAGAGGAGACCGGAGTTTTCCGCGGGGCAGTCCATTTCATACGGGACAGGGTACAGCGGGATGCGGGCACCGACGCCGACGTCGCAGAGGAATTCGCCGTCCTCCGCGCGGACGCGCAGCACCTGATGGCGGCGCTTCGGGATGACGGTTTCATCGCCGTCCCAGTAGCGGGCGACGTAGTCGGTCACGGTATAGCCGAGCGCGCGCAGCAGCTCGCCGAACAGACGGTTCAGCTCGAAGCAGAAGCCGCCGCGATGGCGTTCCACTACCTTTTCAAACAGGTCGTCCGGCTCCAGCGAGATCGGAATTCCGGCCAGAATGTCGAGATTTTCATACGGTACCGTTTGCAGGTGGGCATATTGCAGCCGCGACAGGTTGTCCGCCGTCGGGCGGAGCGGTGTCGGTTCCAGACCGATGCGCAACAGATAGCGGCTGATTTGTTCCTGATTCATAAAAGCTCCCTCTCCTGTCTCTTTTTTACGATTCCCGCCGAATGCAGACGGGTCTGGCTTCGCCTCTGGCTACGATGGCGCGTCCCGCCGTCTTTTCGCGGAGCATACCGATGACCGCGTCCGCGCTTTCCGGCAGCGTTTCCAGCGATACGGCCACATCGGCCGCATAGGCGGGTTCGCCGATGACCACCTCCGGCGTGCGGCGGAGCGCCGGTTCGATGCGTGACCAGTCGGCGTAGGTGATGCGGCAGTCGATCGCGGCGCGTTCCATCACATCGCAGATGCCGGCCGCGCGGAGTGCCGCGGCGGCCGTCCCAGCGTAGGCGCGAACCAGTCCGTTTGCGCCGAGCAGCGTACCGCCGAAATACCGGGTGACAACCAGGCAGCAGTCGGTGACACCGGCACGCGTCAGCACCTCCAGTGCCGGGCGGCCGGCCGTCCCCTGCGGTTCCCCGTCATCCGAGAAGCGGATGGTGTGCTGCTCGCGCAGCAGATAGCAGTAGACGTTGTGGGTGGCGTCGCGGTAGCGGTTGGAGATTTCCGCCACCAGACGTTTGGCGTCTTCCTCATGTTCCACAGGGCGGAGGGTGCCGATGAAGCGGGATTTTTTCTCGATCAGCTCCGCTTCGCCGGGAAAAACGGTCGAATAAATGGGAAGGCTCATGGTTTCACTCCGATCTGTTTGCAAATCTGTCCGTAGAGCTTGCGGTCGCAGCGACCGGATACGGCGATGCCGTCCGGCTGGTAATCCACATGATCCACACGCGCACAGTCGTACAGCCGGGTCAGGATGCCGCCGTTGTCATACGGGAGCAGGAAGCGGAAATCCGTCTGCCGGTCGGAGAGCGCCGCCTGAATGCGTTCGGCCAGCCGGTCAAGCCCCTGGCCCGTTGCGGCGCTGATGCAGACGGCATCGTCATGCTCAGCCGGAATCGTCTCCGGCGGGCAGAGGTCACATTTATTGTAGACAATCAGGCGCTCGACGCCCTCGGCGCAGAGCTCCTCTGCCAGTGCATCCGTCACGCGCATCTGCTCCTCATGCTCCGGGTCGGAGGCGTCCACCACGTGAAGCACGAGGTCGGCGTAGGTCAGCTCCTCGAGCGTTGCACGGAAGGCGGAGATCAGCTGATGGGGCAGCTTGCGGATGAAGCCGACGGTGTCGGTCAGCAGGATGTTGGAGCGATCCGGCAGGCGGATGCTGCGCGTAGTCGGGTCGAGCGTATCAAAGAGGCGGTTCGCCGTGTGAACGGGTTCGCCGCCGGTCGGTGCGGACAGCGCATTCAGCAGGGTGGATTTTCCGGCGTTGGTATACCCGACCAGCGCCACGAGCGGGATGGCGCTCTTTTCGCGGCGGCGGCGCTGCTCGCCGCGCACACGGCGCACGTTTTCCAGATCCTCCTCCAACCGCGTGATGCGGGCGCGGATGTGCCGGCGGTCGGTTTCCAGCTTCGTTTCACCGGGGCCACGCGTACCGATGGGGCTTTTCCCGCCGGATGCGGTCTGTCGTGAGAGGTTTTTCCCCTGTCCGGCCAGCCGCGGCAGCAGATACTGATACTGCGCCAGCGCCACCTGCAGCTTCCCTTCTGCCGTTGATGCGCGGGCGGCAAAGATGTCGAGAATGACACCTGTCCGATCCATGACCGGGCAGTCCAGGCGTTCCTCCAGGTTTTTCATCTGTACCGGCGAGAGGTCGTTGTCAAAAACGACCAGCTCCGCCTGTAAATCGCGGACGGCGTTGGCGATCTCCGTGCAT
The DNA here is from genome assembly GCA_964515055.1 of uncultured Oscillospiraceae bacterium. Taxonomy (GTDB): domain Bacteria; phylum Bacillota; class Clostridia; order Oscillospirales; family QAMX01; genus QAMX01. Next base: position 5,392 of record CAZEUG010000045.1, read on the forward strand.
TTGCCGTCACCGATCAGTGTGGCGGGTTCCGGCGATGGCCGATTCTGAATCGCACGGCCAACCACCTCGCCGCCCGCCGTCATCAGCAGTGCTTCCAACTCGTCCAGCGTCCGGTCATCAGAGGCAAACGCCTCGTCCCCCGTGTTCAGGCCGACGATCACGACCCGTTCCATCACTTCTTCTGCTTGTGTGTTTGCTGCCTGTCCCCGGTTTTGCATACCGTGCCCTCCCTGTTTGAATCCCCTGCTGTCGGATTTTTGTTGTCAGTTGTCAGAATTTGTGTATGAAAATCGCGTAAAAAGCGCGAGAAATCGTGCGAAAAGTGTGGGAAAATTTGAGCGCTTGAAATAGCGCAGCTGCCCGACTTTAGGCAACCACCCAAGCTCCCTCTGACGAGGGAGCTGGCGCGAAGCGCCTGAGGGAGAGAAAACCGTTTCTGCGTGCTTCACCTTCCCCCGCAGCCGCCCGACTTGCCCGAACCTCCAAGCTCCCTCTGACGAGGGAGCTTGCGCGGAGCGCCTGAGGGAGAGAAAACTGTTTCTGCGTGTTCATCTTCCCCCGCAGCTGCCCGACTTGCCCGAACCTCCAAGCTCCCTCTGATGAGGGAGCTGG
>CAZEUG010000046.1:0-5508 GCA_964515055.1 uncultured Oscillospiraceae bacterium
TCTGCTTTAACTTGCTCACGACTTCTTATATCTTCAAATTCGCCCTGCGGATTCGCAGTATCCTTTGCGACGGCGAAGAATTCGGTTCGCACGAAGCCCGGGCAAACCGCCGTCACGGAGATGTGGCGCGGTTTCAGTTCGACATTGAGCGCACGGCAGAAGCTGACGACAAAGGCTTTGGATGCTGCATACAGGTTGAAATCCGGCAGTGGCTGGAAGGAGGCCGACGAGCCCATCACGATGATGTGGCTGCCCTCGCTCATAAAATCCAGTGCCGTATGGCAGGAGCGGACGACTGCTTTGCAGTTCAGGTCAATCATACTGCTGATCTCATCATCAGAGAGATCGAGGCAGGAGCCAAACTTTCCGAAGCCGGCCGCACAGACGAGCAATCGGACGTCTGCACCGGCGTCTTTCAGGAGCATCTTCAGCACCCGGAAGCTCTCTGCGTTCTGAAGATCCAGCGGGATTGGGCGAACCGGCACCGGCAGAGAATTGGCCAGCTCCTGCAGGCGGTCTGCCCGGCGAGCCACCACCCAGATTTCATCGAACTGATTCTGTGACGCAGCCTGAACAGCAAACTCCCGACCCAGGCCGCTGGAAGCGCCGGTAATCAATGCAATTTTCATCGCTTGTTCCTCCTGTTGTTTGGCACATTTCCGGAGCTTTCTGCCTGTTTGGACACCCTCCGGAGCTTTCTTTGATATGATACCATATTTTTCATCATAGAGCAAGCGTTTTTTGTAAATGTTTGTCGATTTCGTTGACAGCGTCCGCGCAAACGTGCTATAATACCTCCAACAAGTCTGATATACTGGAAAGGTTTGTGTGACGTATGCTGTTTTTCCCTGTGCCTGTTGCCCGTGAGGCTGCTCCTGTCAAACTCCGTATTTTTTCTGGAAATCGGCTGATACGCGATCTGGATGTCCGTTTTTCCGCAGAACAGCCGGATTATGTCTATTTTTACCCGCTCCCCTCGGCGGATTCGCAGATCACGGTGGATGGACAGCCCTACACTCCGACGCTGTCGGATGACCTGCAGGTGGCTGAATGGCCGCGCCCACTCTGGCACTTTACGGCAGACGGCTGGCTCAACGATCCCAACGGGTGTTTTCTGGGCACGGACGGGCTGTTTCACCTATTTTTCCAGACAAACCCCGTCGATTTCTCCTGGGGGAATATGCACTGGGGGCACGCCGTATCGGATGATCTGCTCCACTGGACAAAGCGTCCGTTGGCGCTGTTCCCGGACGAAATGGGAACAATGTTTTCCGGCAGTGCCATCATCGATTCGGAGAACGTCAGCGGGCTCGGCGATGGCACGCAGCCGCCGATTCTGCTCTTTTACACGGCAGCCGGTGGCTCCAGTGAGCTGTCTGCCGGTCAGCCGTCCACGCAGTGTCTGGCCTACAGCACGGACGGCGGTCAGGTGTTCCGGAAATATGAGCACAATCCTGTGATTCCGTGGGTCGAAGGCGGCAATCGCGACCCCAAGGTCTTTCCGGCCGGGGACGGCACGTTTGTCTGTGCGTTGTATCTGTCGGAGCACGATTTCGCCCTGTTCCGTTCCGCCGATCTGCTGCATTGGGAGATGACGCAGCGAATCACGTTGCCGGGTGATGCGGAGTGTCCGGATATCTACCCCCTGCCCTGGGATGGCGGTGTCAAATGGGTTCTGTCCGGCGCAACCGGCTGGTATTTGACCGGCGATTTGCGTGACGGCGTCTTTCAACCGGACGAATTTCCGCCGCGCCGAATCGGCTGTTCTGCCGACGACAGCTATGCCTCGCAGACGTTCTTCAGCACGGACGGCGTCCGACGCCGCATCGCGTGGAGTCGATGGTCGCACGCCGGTTCGCCGAAGGTGCCCTATCACGGTTGTATGACGATACCGGCCACCCTTTCGCTGCGCGCCTGCAACGGTGTACCGGTCATCTGTGCGAATCCGATTCGCCCCTATGCGGATTGGACGGTTTCTTCGCCCGTCTGGCGTACAGACGGTGATCGCGTTTCGGCTGAGCTGCCGGTCTGTCCGTTTGCGCTGGTGCTGGAAGCGCCGCCGGCATCCTTCGACTGGTCTATCTGCGGAGTGGACATGAGCTGTTTCGACAACGTTCTGCGGTTCGCCGGTGCAGAGGTGCCGCTGCCGTGCGCGTTACACGAAATCCGAATCGCGGTGGATCGTTTCCTGTTGGAGCTTTCTGCGTGTGACGGTGCTGTTTTGATCACCCGTTCTCTGCCGGAGGATTGTCCGTCTGAGTGGGTGTGCCAGTCGTCCGGAGATGCTATGCCGCTGTCTGTCCGGTTGTATCAGCAGCCGACCATCTGAGCGCCCTCTATTTTTTATCCTCAACATTGCCAAAAAAAATCTGAGTCGCAGACGTGGAGCCGCTCCAAAACGTCTGCGACTCTCGTATTGTAGAGTGAAGACGTTTTCGAGTTCATCATCAATGGAGGTGTTTTTCGCTTTATGCGTATTTCGGATCAGCAGCTGGCCGAAGCCATTCGTCGGGGCGATTCGTCGGCGCTGGAGGAGCTGATGGCCGCGTATTCCCGTCTGGTCTGGACGGTCATTGCCGGGATTCTGTCTCCGGCGCTGCCGCGAGAAGATCTGGAGGAATGCGTTGCTGACGTGTTCATTTCGTTCTGGCAGCACAGTGAGCGGTTCAATGCGGCGCGTGGGTCGTTGAAATCCTATCTGTGTCTGCTGGCCAAGAGTCGTGCCATTGACCGGCTGCGTGCTTCCGTCCATCATCAGGCCGAGCCCATGGACAGCGAGCTGTCCGATGAACAATCGGATCCCTCCGATCTGTTCGTGACAAAGGAAACCTTTGAGTGTGCGTGCCGTCTGATTCAGTCGTTCCCGTCAGAGCTTCGTGCAGTTGCACAGCTGCGGTTTCTCTTTGAGCTGCCACCGTCTGCGATTGCGCTTCGGCTGCAGATGCCGGTGGAATCCGTTTATCTTGCGGTTCGCCGCAGCAAAAAGCTGCTGCGCGACGGACTGAATACAGACAATTGAAAGGAGAAAAATTTATGCAGAATCGTTCTCTGTTATCCGAGTTGCAGATGGAGCAGCTTCAGCATCTGGACACGGTTCCGGACATGACCGGCGAATCCCTCGAACGGATTCAGAAGCTCGTCCGCGCCGGTATCGCCGAAAAGCCGCGCCGTCATTGGCGTCTACCCGTTCTGATCGCTGCAGCTGCGGTGTTGACAGCGGGATGCGTTGTCGCCGGTGCATCCTATCAGAAATGGAAGCTCCCCGCCGCGCAGACGTATACCGGGGCGCTGTACAGTCAGCAGGGTGAGCCGTCCTCGTATCATATGAGTGACATTTCCTCCACGCCGCCGGAATCGCTTGCGCCGCAGTCCGATGAAGCGTTGATTCGGGAGGGCTTCGCCCTGTTTGAAAAGCTGGGCGTTGCGGTACAGGACCCGCAGGCAATCACCGTCACGCGTCAGTTTCATCAGGGATACCAGCGCAACGAGGTCGTTGTCGCCTATGGCAGCAACGTCATTGAGGCGAAATTTGACGCGGACACTGGCGCTCTGATCGGTGCCACGCGGTTTATCTTTGATGAGGACGGTACGCCGTGTGCTGACGTTTCGGAAGCGGAAGCCTGTGCCAACCGGTTCTATGAGGCGCTTCCCGTTCCTCAGGGGTATGAGCTGTGTGGCTGTGACCAATATGATGAAGACTTCTGGACCTTCCAGTTTGCGCGCAGAACACCGTTCGGCGTCCTCTCCGCCTATGAAGCGGTGAAGGTAAGCATCAACCCGCTCAACGGCGCCTTTCTCCACTGTGTGGTGTTTTCCACGCCGCTGCTGGACGATCACGCAGAGGGTGACGTTCCGCTCACCGAGAAGGAAGCCATTCAGATTGGCGCGGAGAAGCTGCAATTGATTGCTTCTGACGGATACTGGACGCTGACGTCTGCCACGTTGGCCGTTGTTTCGCCCAACTATATGTTTACAAATGCAACGGATTCCGAGGAAGATCATGCAGGCGGCACGACGGACGTCCATATAGAATTGGGGCATCTTCGGTATGCCGATGTGACACGATACGCCTATGTCCTTCGCTACCACGGGCCGGAAAACGAGCTGTTTGAATCGGCCATGGAGCTGTACATCGATCTGTACACCGGTGAGCTGCTCGGCGGCGATATGATGAAGTGAGAGGACAGTAAGCGCCTACCGGAAGTTGGTAAACGGTTTTGGATATCGATTCAAATCTTTGTGATTGGCGCAAAGCGAAGTCGTAAGGGATGCAGCCCCTTGTTCGGTACGAAGTGACGCAAAACAGCCCGGACATTCAAATGTCAGGGCTGTTTCCTCGCAGAGCGCACATACGGGGATTTCCCCTGTATAGAAGTGCGCCCTTTGGGACAAAGGGATTGTTAATTCTGCGTCTTTTGATACTCGCGTTCTCCGTATTTTGCTCTATAATACACCTCCAAGTTACAAACCGAGAATTTGCTTCTTTTTGGCATCAAATTCTTCTTGTGTAATGGTTCCAGATTCGAGTAATTCACTATACATCTTGAGCTTATCGGCTCCGCCAATAGTGTTATTACTCACTGATGAGGAATAAACCGTCTGGGGATTAAACTTTGCATACTCATTGATGGGTTCGTTTTGAGTCGAAACAAAATCATGCTCTTTTACCCATAATCCAATCAGTATCAGTCCACCGATTTCAACAAGGCTAAAGAGTATTGATTTCCAAGTGCCAGAAATATACGAAAAATATCTATGGTCAATCCAACCGATAAGGTTTCCCAACAGCAGAGCCGCACCAGAAGCAAACCAAATCTTTTGAGCAATAGCATTTTTCTTAAGTGTCAATAAGATTAAGGCGACAACCAAGGCATAAGCAATGAAAGCAAAAAGATTCCAAAGGCTAAAATAACTTGTAAGGTCATATAGATCAAGCAGAGCATTTACCCCTGCAGCCGCAACAACTACTTTTTCATTTTTTAGGAAAAGTGCTACCGCCATTCCAAGCATGGCTACCCAAAAAATAATATTTAGTGCTGTAATGGATGCGTACTCTGAATTTTGAACATAAGTAATGCGATTGATCATGTTATACAATCCGTAAATTGCATAGCATGCTCCTGCCAAAAGGGCATATGGTTTATTATCTGATTTTTTCATCACGCTACCCCCTTACATAAGTTTCAGAAGTTGTTCTTTTTTAGCTTGGAACTCTTCCTCGGTAATAACTCCCTGATCCTTCAATTCCTTATATTTCTTCAGTTCGTCAGCGGCACTTTGACCAGATACCGAAGGAGGGCAATAGGGAATGGAGGATGCAGAATGAATTGGAGTTTGCTGTGCATTCTTGTAAGCACTTTTTATGGTGAAAAGTGCGCAAAATTTGACAGGAAACGGCGATTTTTTCGCCGAACTACTTGACAAGTGCTGACTGTGAGAGTATAATAAATATGGAATAGGCAAAAGGGCGATTTTACAGGAAAGTACACCTTTCTGTAAAACTCGCCC
>CAZEUG010000047.1:0-4953 GCA_964515055.1 uncultured Oscillospiraceae bacterium
ATTGGCGTGGATGAAGGAAACACCGTATATCACAGCGACGGAAACTGCCTGATCGTAACAGCAACGAAGAAAATGATTCTCGGCTGCTCAAACAGCGTAATTCCCGCTGATGGCAGTGTGACGATGATTGGGGATAATGCATTTTACGGCTGCACCGGCCTCGAACGCATCACCATCCCGGCCTGCGTGACGGAGATTCAGGCAAATCCGTTTAGAGGCTGCAGCGGTCTGAAACACATTGAAGTGGCAGAAGGCAACGAAAGATATCACAGCAGCGGAAACTGCGTGATCGTAACAAAAGAAAAGGAGTTGATCGTCGGCTGCTCAACCAGCGTGATTCCTGATGATGGCAGTGTGACGTCGATTCATAATCTTGCGTTTTTCGGCTGCACCAGCCTCGTAAGCATCACCATCCCGGACACCGTAACGGTGATTCGACAGAATGCGTTTGACGGCTGCACCAGTCTCGAACGCGTCATCATTTCGAAGAGTGTGACAGAGATTGAAGTGTATGCATTCAACCGCTGTAGCAATCTTTCCGCCGTCTATTACAACGGCACAGCAGACGACTGGAACAGGATCACGATCAAGTGGGACGGCAACAATGCCCTCCGCGCCGCAACACGGTACTATGTTGCGTTTGTCGATCTGGTTGACGAAGCGGGCGTGACACAGCGCACCATGTGCGAATGGGGTCAGACGCTGTCGCTGGATGAAATTGAGGCGCTCTACGAGCGCCATGTGACGCTGTACACTGACGAGGCGCACACGGCGGCATTCGACCTGACGACAGCAATCAACGAAAACCTGACGCTGTATGTTGCGCTGGGTGCCCCGCTTTATGACGAACCCGTTATCGATGACCCGGTGATTGATGACCCGGTCGACGACGACCCGGTTATCGACGATTCCACGAGCAGGGCGTTCACCGATCTCGCTGCTGCGCTGGGCGAAAATCCGACGGCGTGGTGGCTGGAAGCAACCAACTATGTGATCGACAACGGACTGATGAAGGGTGTCGGAGACAACCAGTTCCAGCCGAACGGCACGGCGACCCGCGCCATGCTGGTCACGATTCTGTACCGTCTGGACGGTTCGCCCGATGTGAGCGGAGATTGCACTTTCTCCGATGTTCCGGCTGACACATGGTATACGGATGCGGTCATCTGGGCCTCGGAAAACGGCATTGTGAACGGTCTCGGCGACGGGACATTCGGTGCCGACGAAGTGGCCACGCGGGAGCAGATCGCGGTGATCTTCTACCGCTTTGCGCAGCATCAGGGCATGGACGTCAGCGCGACGACTGAGCTGGACGCGTACCCGGACAGCAGCGACGTTTCCGTCTGGGCACTGGACGCCATGAAGTGGGCCAACGCATCCGGTCTGATGATCGGCCGTGCCGATGACGAGGGCAACACGGTGCTGGCGCCGGATGGTCAGATCACCCGGATTGAAATGGCGGTGCTTTTCTACCGCTGGTGTACGGAATTCGCCAGATAAGCCGGGGGGGTTGTAGCCTCAATGCAATGACAAAAGCAGGGAAATGCAATTTCGCATTTCCCTGCTTTTTCTGTTTCTGTTTTGAAGTCAAGATCAGACGTTTCGTATCTGCATGAAAAAAAAGAGAGGAGCTGTGCATTTTTTTGCGCAGCTCCTCTCTTTGAGCCGATGCGTTTTTGCATCGGGTTCCGGCGCACAGTGTGGGGTCAGCCCCATTCGAAGCCGGTTTCCGGCAACGGACGAATATCCATCTCATCTGCCCGGCACATTGTGCAGCCCTTTTCTGTGCGCCGGTCATGCAGCTCCGTTTTCGGGTGCAGCGTTCTGCAACCGCACTGTTCCTTCCGGATGGCGGACAACCGTCTGATTCAGCCTTCGTTTGTCCGTTTACAGTGTATGCAGTCTGCGTGCGAATCATACATCCCTTTTCTGCATATTCTATGAACAGTGCAATGAGCAGAAGGGAGAGTCGTGTCATGATGCTACGATATCATCGGGAGCGGGTTCTGCTCCGTCAGCCCAGACTTTCGGCGGTGGATGCCGCGCTGTTCGCGGACTGGCAGGCAGCAGAACGCCAGTATGCCGCCGCGCAGTCGCAGTTTGAAGCGGCCGTGGCCTTTGAGGACGTGGATGAAGCCATCCTCGCCCTTCAGACGGCAGAAGCGCGCCGGGCGTTCATTCAGGCGCAGCTGCATCACGCGTCCGGCCAATAGGCGCCGTCCACTTCCCCCCGGCGAAGCAGGTTATGCGCGGTCGTTCAGGAAATCCTTCCGGTATGCGACGCCGAACGCTTCGGCCAGCTCGCGCAGCTGATCATCCCGGATGGTATTCAGGCGCGGCAGGTGTGCCGTCAGCATATAAATCTGCGCCGCTTTTTCAACGGTTTCGATCAGGCCGAAGGCCTCGTCCATGGTTTTGCCGACGCCGTAAATCCCGTGCATTCCCCAGACCACCAGGCGGAACTCCTTCATTTTTTCCGCAGTGGCCTCGCCGATGCTGTTGGTGCCGCAGAGCATCCAGGGCAGCACGCCGATGCCGTCCGGGAAGACAACGATGCATTCGGTACACATTTCCCACAGCGTATGGGTCAGCTGCTTTTCGTCCAGCACGTGGACATAGTTCATGGCCAGCGTATAGGTCGGGTGGCAGTGCATGACCACCCGGTTGGACGGATCCACCGACAGGCGCGCCATATGGCTCATCAGGTGCGCCGGGAATTCCGATGTGAACCGTCCGCCGTCTGCAAAGCCCCACAGAAGCTCCGCATCTGCGCCGTTTGCGGCAATGCGGACGAGGCCGAGGTTGGTTTCCGGATCCGCATCGACATTTTTGAAGTACTTGCCGGTGCCTGTGACAATGAAATACCTGCCCGCCAGCGCAGTTGCATCAAAGCCGAGTGGAATCGTCCGGAGGACGCGCTGCAGATCCAGATATTCGCCGACCTCCGATTCATCCAGCAGGTAGCTGATGTTGCCGCCGTTGCGCTCATCCCAGCCGAGGCGGTACATATTGGCGGTTGTTTTCCGCATTTCTTCCACAAACGGTGCAGTCAGTATATTTTTCATGTGATTGACCCTCTTTTATCCGATATTTCCGTTTTGACAGGTTTCTGGTCTGTCAGCGGTACATCCAGTTTTCCAGTTCCTCTGCCACCTGTTCCGGCGGGCAGGTTTTGACGAAGTAGGTATGGCGGCCATCCTCCGCAAAGCGCCAGGTATTTGCGCCGTTGGCCTCAATGCCCATCCAACCCGGCTTGCTCGTTTCAAACAGCGGCGTATCCGGGAAAATGGCGTAGTAAACGGCGGTTTCATCGAAGCTGCAGCGGCCGCCCGGCGCATACAGCGCGAAGGCGAGCGCGACCGGGTGCAGGCGTCCGAGTTTGCGGGACATATCCTTGCCGGTTTTGACGTCTTCACCGGTTGTATAGATGGAGAAACAGATCTCCGTCGGCCACATGGCCAGCACGTCCGCCGTGGCAGACGTTTCAACGTAGAAATTGAATTCGCGGCGATCGCCCTCCAGCTGACCACCCATGCTGATCATTTTCGGGCATTTTTCCCGCGCCAGCTCCAGACCGGTTTTCGGGCTGATATCGTCCGGGCCGCTCTTCAGGAAATCGGCAATGTTGCCGAGCGGGCCGATGGAAATCAGCGTGACCTCTTCATTGTCTGCGAAGGCCTGCCGCAGCACACGCACAGCATCCGGCGCTTCTTCGCCGTTGGAAAAACGGTTCGGATAGAGGCCGCAGATCGCCTCATTGTAGCGGCCGTCCCCGAAATTGCAGAGCACGCCGCCGCGTTTCAGAGTGCCGATCGGGATATCGTCGCGCCCTTCTGCGCGGCAGATCGCATCCGCGCAGCCGCAGCCGAACGGGCTGGATGTGCAGTGGGTGATGGCGGCAATGCGGCAAAGCCCCGCCTTTTCCATTTTCAGCAGCATCAGCAGCGCACCGGCATCGTCACAGTCCGGGCCAATATCTGTATCCAGAATGATGGTTTTCACTTTTGTCTCCGACATATTGCATACCGTTCCTTTCAATTCAAGCCTCCACCGGCCAGTTTGAACCGGTTTCTGTTATGATACCACACTTTGCGTCCGGATGCAAGTGATGCGTTCGCCTTTTGGAAAACTTCTGCATAGGATGAAACAAAAAATTCCTCTTTGTCACCTCGCACGGCAGTTGGCAAGGAACCGGAAAGGTGGAATTTGTCTGCGAACACCCTTCAAGCGCACATTGGCCGCCTGCTGCTTTGCCTATATCACGCAGGCGGCTGTTGTCTGTCTGCCGCCCCTGCTTTTTATGCCGCTCTACCGGCTGTACGATGTCTCGCTGTCCATGCTCGGTACGCTGATTTTTGTCAATTTCATCACGCAGGTGCTCTGCGACCTGCTGTTTGCGCGCTGGCTCGACCGATACGGCTGCCGGCCGTTTGTGCTGTGCGGCGCGTTTCTCGTCGCCGTCGGCTTCGGCTGCTACGCCCTGACGCCGCTGGTGATGCCGCACCATGTGTTTGCCGGACTGTTCGGCTCCACCGTCCTGTTTTCCGGCGCGGGCGGGCTGCTGGAAATCACGCTCAGCCCGATTGTGGATCGTCTGACGGAAACGTCCAGAGGTACCGTCATGAGCTTTCTGCATTCCTTTTATGCGTGGGGTCAGGTACTCGTGGTCGGTGTGACAGCCGGGCTGCTGGCGCTGCTTGGGCATCCGTGCTGGCAATGGATTGTGGCCGGGTGGACGCTGCTCCCGCTGATCACCTGGCTCCTGTTTGCCGGGGTGCCGTTGGGTGCCGTGACGTCCGTGCCGTCCGGGTACAGCCTGCGTCAGCTGCTGCGGGAGCCTTTTTTTCGCGCTGCGCTCGGCGGAATCGCCTTCGGCTCCGCCGCGGAGCTCTGTGTGGAGCAGTGGTCGTCGGTCTTTATGGAACAGAGTGTCGGGCTGTCCAAGCTGAGCAG
>CAZEUG010000048.1:0-4224 GCA_964515055.1 uncultured Oscillospiraceae bacterium
TCTCGTTGGCTTTATCCCCGTGGACGAGCTGCTAAAAGCAGAACAGGCATGACCGTAATCATGCCTGTTCCACAAAATTCAGTTTTTACTGTCTTACGAGTACCGAGCTATGGGAGCGTTGCGTCAGTTGAAGCTGCCATCATAGGAGGCAGACCAGGTGATTGGTCCGGCGGTGGCTGGGGAAGGTGCTGCAAACCATGTCCGTTGACTGAGAAAATTACCGGTTCGGTAGAGATAACCATTCATTGTGATCTTCTGAGAACCTGTAATCTTTCGGTAGTTGGTCAACTGCTCTGCGGCAACAGGATTCCATTCCGCTGGATTTCCAAAACTCCTATGTACAGTAGTATTTTGTCCGTAAAAGGAATAGGAAATATACATCAGCGAAGAACTGAAAAGCACACTTCCTTTCCAGCGGAAATAAGGAATATTGTTTGATTTCAAAAAATTCTACCATCGAATATAATTACACGGACTGCACAAAAACAACCCGCCGCACGGAGCCAAACGAAAAACGTCTGCCCGCCGAAGCGGACAGACGTCCCATTATTGAATTTCGCCGGAGGCCAGACGGCGCATATTGTCTGCGAGCTGTTGCAGCGTTGCCGGAACCGACCGGAACCCGGAGCGAAGCGACAGGGTTTCATAGAGCATCGGGCCGGCATACCCGTGCTGCGCCAACACTGCAAAGAGCTCCTGCCAGCGGTTGATTCCGTCGCCGGGGAACACATGGCGTTCATCCAGCACACCGTTGGCATCCGGGAAATAGTCGGACAGATGCAGCGTGTGAATCGGCAGCCCGGCGGCAGTCAGCGCTTTCAGAAAATCAACATTGTCCTCCGTCAACGCGTGGTTGGTGTCAAACACCACACCGGCACCCGTTCCGGTGAGGAGCGCAATCATCTCGCTGGAGGTGCGGCAGAGACAGGTGCGCGGCAGGTTTTCCACCGCCAGCCGCAGCCCGTTCCGGGCGCATTCCTCCTGCAGGGAGATGATGGTTTCACGTGCACGGCTCAGATAGTCTGAACGCTGATCGTCTGCGATCGGTTCGCTCGACGGATGCAGGACAATGACCTGACAACCGGCCTGCGCTGCCGCGCGAATCAGGGTACGATAGGTGTATATGGTGACGGCGTGCAGCTCCGCATCCGAACCGGCAATTTCCAGGCGGCCGGAAAACGGCAGATGAAAGGACCAGGGTTGAAGCCCGGCAGAGCGGATATCGCGCCCGATGGCTTCGGCGTTGGCTGGAAAATCGATCTGATTCATGCAGTAGTCGTAGGTGAAGGACAGCTCCAGACATTGCAGCCCGGCCTCCGCATACGGAGCATAACCGGCGGCATCCGACGGCAGACGGCCTATGGAGAGGCCGCGTGGCAGTGTTTCGGCGTAACGCATAGAATTTCGTCTCCTTTTTTGAATGAATGAAACGGACGGCGGCCTGTTACAGCTCATCCACGGTCAAACCGTAGCCGCCCATAAAGTGGTTCCAAAAATAATCCAGCTCTTCCATGTCGGCAGCCAGCGCGTCCACCGTTTCACGCAGTGTGGCGGCGGCCTGCTTGAATTCGCCGTTGCCGGAGGTCAGCTCGTTTTTACATTTAATGTAGGCGGAGAGCTTGTCGGCAGCACGGATATAGCGGTACAGCTCGGGCTGCTGCTCCTCAAAGAAGATGATTTCGGAAAAACCGGGGCGCAGCGCCTCCGGCAGCGTGTCGAACAGACGCTGCTTGGCGTCCAGCTCCGCATCCTTGTACGCGCCGGACAGGCGGTCATTCTTATACTTGACCGGAGTCGGCAAATCGCCGGTCAGGATTTCCGAACAGTCATGATACAAAGCGGCGGCGGCGATCTGCGCGGGATCGAGTGCCTTGTGGAACACATCCCGCCCGATCACGGCGAGTGCGTGCGCCAGAATGGCGGTCTGCATACTGTGCTCCTGCACATTTTCCGGAATGCTGCTCCGCATCAGTCCCCAGCGGTGAATGTATTTCATGCGGTCAATATAGGCAAAAAAACTGCTTTCAGACATCAATATCAGCGCCTCCACGTGACGGTCAGAGAATGGAGCCCGGCCAACCCGGACAAACTCATTATAGCAGAGCGGTTGACATTTGTCAATCATCATGGTACAATATGCCTATCACAAAGAGTGGAGATGTAAGCGAATGAGCGAAGAATGCACGCATGATTGCTCGTCCTGCGGACAAAACTGCAGCGAACGGTCTGCGCTGGAAAAAGCGAAAACCAACGAACTAAGCGAAGTGAAAAAGACGATTGCCGTTGTTTCCGGCAAAGGCGGCGTCGGGAAATCGCTTGTGACATCCATGATGGCCGTTGCCATGCAGCGCCGCGGGTATCGGACGGCTGTGATGGATTGCGATATCACCGGCCCCTCTATCCCGAGAATGTTCGGCATCCGTGAAAAAGCCGGGGTCGATGAATCCGGTCTCTATCCGGCACACAGCAAAACGGGAATCGGCGTAATGAGCGTCAATCTCCTCCTGCAAAGCGATACGGATCCGGTCGTCTGGCGCGGGCCGGTTCTGGCCGGTGTCGTCAAGCAGTTCTGGACGGATACCGTCTGGGGTGATGTAGACTTCATGTTTGTGGATATGCCGCCGGGAACGGGTGACGTCCCGCTGACGGTGTTCCAGTCCATCCCGCTGGACGGTGTCATCATCGTGACAACGCCGCAGGAGCTGGTGTCCATGATTGTCGAAAAGGCCATCAAAATGGCACAGCTGATGGATATCCCGGTGCTGGGCATTGTTGAAAACATGAGCTATGCGGAATGCCCGGACTGCGGCAAGCCGTTCAAAATCTTTGGCGAAAGCCACCTGGAAGAAGTCGCCGCCACGTACGGCCTGGATATTCTGGGTCGGATTCCGTTCCAGCCTGCGATTACAGCGGCGGGCGACAAGGGCGGGATCGAACTCTGCGACGATACACCGATGCAGGACGCAGCCAACCGGATTGAAGCCCTCCTGTCGTCGGAAGGCGAAAACTGATTCTGCACCGTACTGCGAACAGCCGCACGGCGGCTCTGCAAAATACTCGGTAAAACACGAGGCGGAACGCTCCGAAAAGGGCGCTCCGCCTTGTTTTTTTGAATGAATCACGGGTCAGACCGGTTCCTGCTCCGAAGGTTGAGCGGATGTGAGGAGGTCGGCCAGCGTCTTGCTGTCGAAAAAATGCAGAATCAGCGCGTAAAACTCTGACCACATCGGCAGCGTCCTGCAGGCTGCTGTTCGTTCGCACGGATGCGCATCATGTCCGAGACAGGCTACCGGCGCTAAATCGCCCTCTGTCAGTCGGAGAATATCTCCGACACGGCAGGCCTCCGGTGCCTTCAGAAGGCGATAACCGCCGCCTTTGCCCTGAACGCCCTCAATCCATCCGTTTTTGGACAGCACCGGAACAATCCGCTCCAGGTATTTGAGGGAGATGCCCTGACGCTCCGCAATTTCCTTCATGGGCACATAACCTTCCTCTGTATGCTCAGCCAGGTCAATCAGCACCCTGAGTGCATAGCGTCCTCTTGTTGAAATCATCCCGCAAGCACTCCTTCCTGAAATGGTTTATGCGTCGGTATGCGTGTCGGAAAAGAGCGGGGTGGAAAGATAGCGATCACCCGTATCCGGCAACAGCACTACGATGGTCTTCCCGGCGTACTCCGGCCGCTTCGCCAGCTCAATGGCTGCAAAGGCGGCAGCACCGGACGAAATGCCGACCAGAATCCCTTCCGTTCGGCCGATCAGCCTGCCGGTTGCAAAGGCATCCGCATCAGAGACGGGGAATACCTCATCGAAGATACCTGTGTTCAGAACCGCCGGAACGAACCCCGCACCAATGCCCTGAATCCTGTGCGCACCGGCTACACCCGTCGAAAGCACGGCGGACGATGCTGGCTCCACGGCAACGACACGAATGTCGGGCTTCTGCGATTTCAGATAGTCGCCGACGCCGGTGATCGTGCCGCCGGTGCCGACTCCGGCCACAAACAGATCGACCTGTCCATCGGTATCCTCGAAAATTTCCGGCCCGGTCGTTCGACGGTGCGCTGCCGGATTGGCCGGGTTGACAAACTGCCCCGGCACAAAGCTGTGCGGAATTTCACGCGCCAACGCCTCAGCCTTTGCAATTGCGCCCTTCATCCCCAGACGGCCTTCCGTCAGGACAAGCTCGGCACCGTAGGCCTTCATCAGCTGGCGGCGCTCCACG
>CAZEUG010000049.1:0-3844 GCA_964515055.1 uncultured Oscillospiraceae bacterium
TTCGTTCCGGCCACAGTTGATGACTGCTACCGACTCTATTATACCATATTTGGCCATGTCACTCTGTTTTTTTTGCGCACTCCGGTGAATTTTCATCGGCAGGTTTTCGAAATCTGCGGAGGAGATGGGGGAAAGGAAGGTTTTTTTCCGGAGATGTATTGACAGAAGGCGGTCAAATGGTATATAATTAGTATCTACGCGAATATCCTTGAGAACGGACAAGCGAGGTGAAGAAAATGCTCAGAACGTATCAGCCCAAGAAGCGGCAGAGAAGCAAGGAAGCCGGCTTCCGCAAGAGAATGAGCACGGCAAACGGCCGTAAGGTGCTGGCGCGCAGACGCGCAAAGGGCAGAGCGCGGCTGACGCATTAGTCGGCTGCCCGACAGAAGCTCCGTTTGGGCAGATTCTTTGCCCCAAGCGATTGCAGCCGCCGGGACAACCGGCGGCTGCGAACCAACAAAACGGAAGCATTCAAATGCGTCACAGATTTATGCGCCCCGCCGTGCCCGCGCAGCTTTTGACGCGGATTTCCAGCCGGAAGGGGTGAACGGCGTATGCGGTTTACCGTGTCGCTGACAGAAAACAGGGTATTTCAAAGGTTATACAACAGGGGAAAAAGAGCGGTGCAGGGCTCTGTCGTTCTGTATTACCGGCGCAGCGGACGTCGTTCCACGCGTCTCGGTCTGACGGTCGGAACGAAAATCGGCTCTGCCGTTGTTCGCAACCGCATCAAACGGCGCATCCGCGAAATTTATCGCCTGGAGGAGCCGCTGCTGCAGCCGGGCTTCGATCTCGTCATTGTGGCGCGGAGCCGGGCCAAAACCGCTGATTACCATACACTCGAACGGGAATTGAAAAAAGCATTTGCAGCCGCCGGTCTGTATCGGACTGTCGGCTGAATGAGGTGTCGCGATGAAAAAATGTCTGCTTGCAGCCATTCACTTTTACCGGCGCCATATTTCACCGCATAAAATGCCATGCTGCCGCTACATTCCGACGTGCTCGGCCTATGCCCTGGAAGCCATCGAGAAATACGGTGCGCTGAAGGGTGGCTGGCTTGCGGTGAAGCGCGTCTGCCGATGTCACCCGTTTCATCCGGGGGGATACGACCCGGTTCCCTGAGAAATACGGCCTGTGATTTTTTCTTTTTTGGAGGAAGCCGATGTACATCCCGCTCGTAACCGACGTGTTCGCCGCGATCATGAAATTCATCATGACCTTCCTGACGAACAACTTCGGGCTTGCCATCATTCTGTTTACCATCATCACCAAGGTGCTGCTCTTCCCCCTGCAACTGAAATCCAAAAAGGGCATGATCGACCAGCAGCGTATTGCGCCGAAAATGGCCAAGCTCGAAAAGAAATACAAGAATAACAAGCAGAAATATTCCGAAGAAGTTCAGAAACTCTATAAAGAAGAGGGCGTCAGTATGTTCGGCGGCTGCCTGCCGATGCTGCTGGTGCTCGTGATTATCCTCGGCCTGTACGGCGTCATTTACAAGCCCGTCTACTACATGATGGTCAACAAGGACAAGGCTGTCGTACAGAATGTCGCGCTGCAGCTCCAGAGCGACTATGAAAACGGCATTTATATCCAGAAAACGGAGGATTCCGCCACCTGGATGGAACGCCTGAACCAGCAGATCACGGTCAGCGACAGCGGCGTCCGCAGCGCGAATACCGTCAATGAGCTGAACCTGGCACAGGCTCTTGCCGGCAATACGGAGCGGCTGAAGGCGCTCCAGCCGGAATACCAGAACCTGTTTGAAATTGATTTCAACTTCCTGGGTCTCGACCTCGGCGAGCAGCCGAGCTACAGTCCGATCAACCTGCTGGCCATCCTGCCGGTCATCTCCGCGATTACAGCGTATCTCTCCAGTATGCTGACACAGAAGCTGAACGGCAACTCCGTCCAGAGTGATGCGGCAGCCAGCGCTGCGAATACCTCCAAGACCATGCTCTACTTCATGCCGATCATGTCGCTGGTCATCGGGTTTACCCTGCCGGCCGGCCTGACCCTGTACTGGATCGTGAACAACATTCTGTCCGGTCTGCAGGAGCCGCTGCTCATGTATGTGGCCAAAAAACGGTACGGTGTTGTGGAGCCGGAGCCGGTCAAAGGCGAAAAAAAGAAGAAACCCGTAATTGAAACCGTCGGGACGGAAATCGAAACGGAAGAGGAACCGGAAGAGATTGAGGAAACTGTCGAAGAGGAACTCGACGACGAAGAACTCGATGAAGAGCCGGACGCTTCCGAACAGGATGAAGAGGATGAAGACGACGATGAATAATTATATTGATGTGGAAGGCAGCGCGAAAAACATCAACGAAGCAATGGAAAAAGCCATTGAAAAAGCGCTTGTGCAGCTGAACCTTTCACGGGAGGAAATTACCACGGAGCTCGTCGATCAGAAAAAAGGCGGATTTCTGGGTCTCGGCGAGAAGAAGGTAACGGTTCGCGTGTTCTACGAAGCGGGCCCGGCTTATCGCACGGAGAAATTCCTGCAGGGTCTGTTTGAGCGGATGTCCGTACAGGCCAAAATGAAAATCGAAGAAGAGGAAGGCCGCGTCAACGTGACGCTCGAAGGCGACGATATGGGGATTCTCATCGGCCGCCGCGGTGAAACGCTCGATGCCATCCAGTACATCACGGCGCTGGCTGTGAACCGTGGGGAAGAGACCTACGCGAAAATCTCCATCAATTCCGAGAACTATCGGGAGAAGCGCGAAGAATATCTGCAGCATCTGGCCGCCAAAACGGCTGACCGCGTGCTGAAATACAATCGCAGCATCGCACTGGATCCGATGGCCGCTCATGACCGGAGAATCATTCACGCCGCCGTGCAGGATATGCCCGGTGTGACAACCTTCTCGACGGGTCAGGAGCCGAACCGCCGCGTCATTGTGGCACCGGAAGGCAAAGCCGGTCAACCGAAAAATGATCGGCCGGCCGCCGGACAGCGCAACGGGAAACCCCATGGCGGATACCGCCGTGGGCGTCGCGGACATGGGACGAATGGCGGAAACGCCAAGTCGGATTCCGAGGTCAAAACAGAGGCGAACTGAGCCAATGGGGGCGGAAAACTGGGTTTTCCGCCCCTTTTTTTTGAAAAATGAGCAGGAAGTGGAGAAGCCACGCCACAGACGTGCATCACACGCTCCAATGGAACGATGCGTATCACCTCTTTTTTACCCTCTCAGGCAGCTGCGCTGCCAGCTCTCCCAGAGGGAGAGCCAAGACGTATGGGCAAGTCGGGCAGCTGCGGGGGAAGGCAGAAACCGCAGGGAACGCGTAGGGCGGGGTTCCTCCCGCTGTTTTTCCCTTGCTACGCGCTGAAATGCGCAGCGCAGAACATGGGACAGAGTGCGAGCCTCCCTTGTGCAAAGGGAGGTGGTGCGGCGAAGCCGCGCCGGAGGGATTGCCGCTGCGTGTGGGGCAGCTGCGGGGGAAGGTGAGCACTCGGAAACACTTTTCTCTCCCTCAGGCGCTTCGCGCCAGCTCCCTCGTCAGAGGGAGCTTGGAGGTTCGGGCAAGTCGGGCAGCTGCGGGTGGAGGCAGAAACCGCAGGGAACGCGTAGGGCGGGGTTCCTCCCGCTGTTTTTCCCTTGCTACGCGCTGAAATGCGCAGCGCAGAACATGGGACAGAGTGCGAGCCTCCCTTGTGCAAAGGGAGGTGGTGCGGCGAAGCCGTACCGGAGGGATTGCCGTTGCGTGTGGGGCAGCTGCGGACGAAGGTGAACACGCAGAAACAGTTTTCTCTCCCTCAGGCACTTCGCGCCAGCTCCCTCGTCAGAGGGAGCTTGGAGGTTCGGGCAAGTCGGGCAGCTGCGGGTGGCGGCAGAAA
>CAZEUG010000050.1:0-3149 GCA_964515055.1 uncultured Oscillospiraceae bacterium
ATGTTCTTCGGTCTGCATGGTCTGGCAGTCTGCAAAGAGGTCATTGAGCTTATCCTTTGAATTGATGCGTGAGAAATCTATTCGCTTCTCGTTAAAACCCTTTATGACCTTTTGAAGTAATTCTTCGTTGGAAGTCAAAAGGAATAATGCAGCGTAGTATGCCGTGGTATTACGCTCTTTACGATACCCCAAAATATTTTGCATCTGTTCAACCTATACCATAAAAGCAGTTAAGTAAATTTCAGTTTGATTGAGTGAATATAATCTTCCAAATCAAGCAATGCAACCTAAAGTTTGCATTTGGAAACGCCCGATTGGTGGTATTTTTTCGCTGAGTGTTCTATGATAAGTGCAACGCAGCTTTAGATCAAAGACTATGACACTTGGCGAAAAATAGCAAAGCAAAGAAAAGATCTGAATTATACGCAAGAGCAGCTTGCCGATATTCTCGGTGTGTCCCATCAGCCAATCAGCAAATGAGAGTCAGACATTGCCAATATACTTATTTATGGACTTGTCGAGGTTCTCTTGCATTTCCAAACCGGGGAACTTCCATTGAACCTGTGTAACAAGGCTCATCCATTTCTCAATATCTTCGGGTACTTCATCTTCCTGGAGGCAACGGGGCAGACGGTCGCATCGACGGCGTTGTCCATGATTCGCGAGGTCGTATTTGGTGTCGGCTTTGCGCTGCTGCTGCCGATTTCGTTCGGGCTGAACGGCGTTCTGTATTCGATGCCGCTTTCCGATCTGCTGACCTTTTCGTCACGGTGTTTCTGATTGGGCGAACTGATCGTCAGCTGCGTCAAACTGCCTGATGCTTTTTGCTGTCGGGGCGGCTGTCTTTCGTTTTCAGGCTCTCCCCCGGTCATACAGCGCCTGAATATCCGGTGGCAGCTGATCTGGCAGCATGGCCTTGATGCGGTCCTCCGAGCCATCCTGAATGGCCTGTTCATAGTACCAACATTTGAAGCGCAGCATATTCAGCGTTTTTTCCAGCGACTGGATTTCGGCTTCCACCACTTCCTTTTGTTTGAGGAACATCGCCTTCCGCTGCGGATACGTTGCGCTGCCCTCTGCGCACCAGCGGATAAACTGACGGATGTCCCGGAGCTCCAGCCCGGAGCTTTTCAGGCATTCCACCATTTTCAGAATGTCCAGCTCCCTGTCGGTGAATTTTCGGATGCCGGATTCCTTTCGAAGCTCCGGGAACAGTCCCTGTTGATCATAATAGCGCAGGGTGGAAACCGGCAAACCCGTCATTTGGGAAACCTGGCCGATTGTGTACATAAAAAACCGCTCTCTTTCCAAAAAAGTACTTGACCTGAAGTTGGGTTCAGGTGGTACAATGATTATACGCCGGATGATTCCGGCTGTCAAGTCGCAAAATGCAGCAGTACAGGAGGAACTCTCATGAAACGACACGCATTGGCAGGAACCGGAGGAGAACACTATCTCCCCTATCAGCAGCGAACCGGTGAAGAAGCAGCCGTATTTTTTACGCGGGATCTTTCGGCTGAGGGGCTTCTGCGCATTTTTCTGCGCATTGCGCCATCCTTGCGCGGCAAAATCGGTATCAAGCTGCACACTGGTGAACAGAACGGGCCGAACATCATTCCGCGGGAGTGGGTTCGGAAGCTGATGGCCGAATCTCTGCCGGAAGCGGCTATTATCGAAACCAACTCGTATTACGCCGGTGACCGATACACCACAGAGCAGCATCGGAAAACTCTACAGGTCAACGGCTGGGATTTTGCGCCGGTCGATATTCTGGATGAGGAGGGCGCGAAGCCGTTCGCCATTCAGAACGGAAAGTGGTTTGACCAGATGTACATGGGCAGCCATCTCGATCGATACGATTCCATTTTGGCGCTGACGCATTTCAAGGGGCACGCCATGGGCGGTTTTGGCGGTTCAAACAAGAACCTTGGCATCGGCTGCGCCGACGGGCGAATTGGCAAGGCGTTGATTCACACGACACCCGGTCAGGACAACCAGTGGGATGTCTGCCAGGAGGAATTCATGGAGTGTATGACCGAATCCACCAAGGCTGTATTGGACCATTTCCGGAAGCAAATTGCATACATCAACGTGATGCGGAATATGTCCGTATCCTGCGATTGTGAAGGAACGGCCGCGGAGCCGGTTGTGACACCGGACGTCGGCATCTGTGCCTCGACTGATTTGCTGGCAGCTGATCAGGCCTGTGTCGATCTGCTTTACGCGATGGCACCGCAGGATCGTCACGCACTTGTGGAACGGATTGAATCCCGGCACGGGCTGCGTCAGCTCAGCTACATGAAGGAGCTGGGCATGGGGCACGACCGCTATCGGCTGATCGACATTGATCATGACGACCGGGTCATTCAGGCAGCAGATGCGCTTGCCATCTGAATATTGAGGAGGAATTGATATGCCATATATTGCCATTCAGGCTTATCCGAAGGATGCATCCATCAAGCAGCGGGTGGTGGAACGCATCAATCAGGTGTTTCTGGAAGAATGGGGATGCGCGCCGGAAGCCATTTCCATCTCCATAGAAGAAGTATCGCCCGCAGACTGGGAAGAAACTGTGATGAAAGCTCAGGTTTTGAAGAAGACGGAGAGCATGATGATTCTGTCCGGTGAAAAGCGGTATACGTCTGCGGATGAACCGGTGCAGAGCGGTGACTTACAATGAGTGATCTGGGTGTTCATCCGTTCAAGCTCGGATTTGGATTGATGCGTCTGCCGCAGAAAGATGGAGCGATCGACATTGAGCAGGTCAAGGAGATGGTCGATCTATTTCTGGCGGCTGGCGGCACCTATTTTGACACGGCCTGGGCGTACGGCGGCAGTGAAGCAGCCATTCGAAAAGCGCTGGTCGAGCGGTATCCGCGGGATCGGTTTCAGCTGGCTTCGAAAAATGCCGCGTGGATTCGTTGTGAGTCCCGCGAACAGGCGACGGCGCAGCTGGCGCAATCGTTGGAAAACGCCGGTGTCACCTATTTTGACTATTACCTGCTGCACAACATCGGAGAAGGGCGCACGCATTTCTTTGACGATTTCGGGCTGTGGGATTGGATTCTCGAACAAAAAGCAGCCGGAACCGTTCTGAACCGCTCCCCGTCAAGAGGACAATGAAATAATATAAGAATTTTGTAGAGATG
>CAZEUG010000051.1:0-2840 GCA_964515055.1 uncultured Oscillospiraceae bacterium
TGAACACCTCGTTTGACCGGGTGTTGCACTTCATATGATAACACGCCCAGCTCCCTCGTCAGAGGGAGCTGGGGTGGTTGGGTGCTGTGGGTAGATATTGGCAAATGCGGGACTGCTGTCAAAATCAACCGCCCCGGCTCTGTATCGAACCGGGGCGGTTTGGGATGTCTTGTATTTTGTTCGTGTAACTGCGGGGACAGCGTCTCACCCGCTCGCACTGCGCGTTTTCGGCAGGGTGCGTCAGCGGAGGAGTCCGCAGACGAGTTCGGAATAGCCGGCCGGGTCTTCCAGAGGGAAGCCGGCGATCAGCAGTGCCTGTGCATAGAGGATTTTGGCGTATTTTTCCGCCAGCTCCCGATCCGATGCAAAGGCATTTTTCAGCTGCGCAAAGACCGGATGGTCACCGTTCAGTTCCAGCACGCGCTGCGCCTTGACCTTGTTCTCGCCGGGGATGGCTGCGAAATATTTCTCCATTTCCAGCGTCACATTGCCCTCACTGGTCAGGCAAACCGGGTGTGAAACGAGCTTATGAGAAATGCGGACGGCGGACACCTCGTTGCCGAGCGTCTCCTTCACGAAATCGAGCAGCGCCTTATTATCCTCGTTCTTCTGCTCGGTTTCCTTCTTTTCCTCTTCGGTTTCCAGCTCCAGATCGTCACGGCTGACGTTCTTGAACTTCTTCTCATCGACCTGGCCGAGAATCTCCACGACGAATTCATCGACCTCATCGGTCATGTAAAGGACGTCGAAATCCTTGGCGCGCAGCCGTTCAATCTGCGGCAGTGCGCTGACCTTGGCCAGGTTTTCGCCGCAGGCGTAGTAGATATACTTCTGCTCCTCCGGCATGGCTTTGCAGTAGGCGTCCAGCGTGATCAGCTTGTCCGATTTCGCACTGGCAAACATCAACAGGTCAGAGAGCAGCTCGCGGTGTGCGCCGAAGTCGGACACGACGCCGTATTTGAGCTGCAGGCCAAAGAGCTTGTAGAATTTGTCATACGTCTCCGGCTCATCGTCCATCATTTTCTTCAGCTCACGCTTGATGCGCTTCTCAATGTTCTGCGCAATAACACGCAGCTGCTTATCATGCTGCAGCAGCTCACGGGAGATGTTCAGCGAGAGGTTGTCCGAATCAACAACACCCTTGACAAAACGGAAATGCTCTGGCAGCAGCTCGGCACAGCGGTCGAGAATCATGACGCCGTTGGAATACAGCTGAAGTCCCTTTTCAAAATCCTTTGTATAGTAGCCATACGGCACGGAGCCCGGAATGAAGAGCATCGCCTTGAAGGAAATCAGACCCTCGGCTTCGATGCGGATGACCTTCAGCGGCGCCTCGTTGTCGTAGTATTTCTCCTGATAGAAGGCGAAGCAGTCTTCATCGCTGACCTCGGCCTTCGGGCGCTGCCAGATCGGAACCATGCTGTTGACGGTTTCCGCTTCGGTATACGTTTCGTAGGTCGTCTTTTTCTTGCCATCCTCATCGACCTCGTCGGATTCGACCGGGCGGGACTTTTCAATGTCCATGACGATCGGGAAGCGGATGTAATCCGAATATTTTCGAATGATGCGGCGCAGCTCGTACGTATCCAGGAATTCGCTGTAGGATTCGTCCTCGCTGTCCGGCTTCAGGTAGAGAATGACATCGGTGCCGCTTTCGGCACGTTCCGCCGGGGAAACCGTATACCCGTCTGTGCCGGTGGATTCCCAGACGTTCGCCGCGTCCTCTCCGAACTTGCGGGAGACGACGCGCACCTTTTCCGCGACCATGAAGGCAGAGTAGAAGCCGACGCCGAACTGACCGATGATATCCACGGTTTTGTCCTCTTTGTCCTGCTCGGTCAGATTATTTTTGAACGCAAGCGACCCGCTGCGGGCGATGACGCCGAGGTTCGACTCCAGATCCTCCTCGCTCATGCCGATGCCGTTGTCCGAAATGGTCAGCGTCCGTGCATCCTTGTCAGGCGTGACGGTGATTTTCAGATCTTCCCGCGCAGTGGTGACGGTCTGATCCGTCAATGCCCGATACGCGAGCTTGTCAATTGCGTCGGAGGCGTTGGAAATCAGCTCCCGGAGGAAGATTTCCCGGTGTGTATAGACGGAATTGATCATCATGTCGAGAATCCGTTTGGATTCGGTTTTGAATTGTTTTTTGGCCATAACAAACATCCTTTCATGCCGACGGTCTGGTGGCTGCCAGGCAAAATGGATCCGGCTCCCGTAAAAAAGCGCGGAAACGGAATCATACAAAGTATTATTATACCCTTTTTTGTCCCGTTTGTCAATCTCCTGATCGAACAAATGAACGTCCCGATTTACAGATGGCCGGAATCCGGGTTCGAAAAATCAGACAGTTTCCGGAAATGTGTCGATTCCTGCAAAAAGTCATTTTTTGTCTATTGATACAGGCGGGCATTTGATGTAAAATAGAGCTGTGGCGATGGACAAAGCGTACATCGCCGGCGAAGGAGGGTTTCGCACGAGGCGGGTCAGGCAGGCTGTCCTGATCGGTGCGGCCCGGATGGCGGACGGCCTTCTGAACATCTGCATCGCGGCGGGTGCTGTCAGGGGCGCCGATCAAAAAACAACAGATCGAACTGGATTATCTGATCTACAATGCACCACTGGAATACGCTAACCTCATTTTGAACGGTGATCCTGAGAAGTATTTGAAAGCAGTAACGGAGTATAAGCCGTTTGAAAGTTGATATTATACCATCCGTGGGAGCATTACTGCGCCCACGGATATTTTCTGTTCTGGGAAAAATTCGGTATATTTAATTTCCCGGACATATTGAAAAAATTGCTGTATCGTGTTACAATAGGGACGGAATTGGTATTAT
>CAZEUG010000052.1:0-2734 GCA_964515055.1 uncultured Oscillospiraceae bacterium
AGCCGAAACGCCAAAACGCGAAAACCCTTGCAAATAAAGGAAAAATCAAAGGAGACTGAGAATCAAATGAAATTAGGGATCGTTGGGCTCCCCAACGTTGGGAAAAGTACCCTTTTTAACGCCATGACCGCCGGGAAAGCAGAGGCGGCGAACTATCCGTTCTGCACCATTGACCCGAACGTTGGCATCGTTCCGGTGCCGGACAGCCGGCTGAATGTGCTGGCCGATTTGTACCATCCGGACAAGGTCACGCCGGCCGTCGTCGAATTCGTGGACATCGCCGGGCTCGTCCGCGGTGCATCGAAGGGTGAAGGGCTGGGCAACCGGTTCCTCTCCCACATCCGCGAAGTGGACGGGATTGTCCACGTTGTCCGCTGCTTTGAAAACGGCGATATCGTCCATGTGGACACCACCATCGATCCGCTCCGCGACATTGAAACCATCAACATGGAGCTGATTCTGTCCGATATGGAAATGGTCGAGCGCCGAATCGACCGGGAAAAGAAGCTCGCCAAGGGTGACCGGAAGCACGCGGACGCTGCTGCGCTGTTTGAACGGCTGCTGGAGCATCTGAACGCCGGGCAACCCGCGCTCTCCTTTGAGCGCACCGCTGAGGAAAGCGAATGGTTTGTCGATCTGCCGCTGCTCTCCGGCAAGCGTGTGTTGTATGCCGCCAACATGAGCGAAGCCGATTTTTCGGCCGGTGTCGAGTCCAACCCGCGGTATCAGGCCGTTGTCGCATATGCGGCGGAGCACGGCGCCGGTGTCATCCCGGTCTGCGCGGAGATCGAAGCCGAGGTGGCCGGGATGCCGGAAGAGGACAAGATGCTCTTCCTCTCCGAGCTGGGGCTGGAGCGTTCCGGCCTTGATCGCCTGATTACCGCGTCCTATGACCTGCTTGGACTGATTTCCTATCTGACCGCCGGGAAGCCGGAGGTGCGCGCATGGACGATTCGCCGTGGCACCAAAGCGCCGCAGGCAGCTGGCGTCATCCATTCCGACTTTGAACGCGGCTTCATCCGCGCCGAGGTCGTCTCCTATGAAGATCTGATCGCCTGCGGATCGCTGACCGTTGCGAAGGAAAAGGGTCTGGTTCGCAGCGAAGGCAAGGAATACGTCATGCAGGACGGCGATGTCGTCCTCTTCCGCTTCAACGTGTGACCGGTATGACCGACGTCACTCCGTCCCTGCCGGAATCGCGGAAGCACGGGCGCATCGGCATCATCGACGCCGTCCGTGGGCTGTCCATCCTCCTCATGGTCATTTATCATCTGCATTTTGACTTTTATGAACAGGGTATCATAGACGGCCGCCTGCTCTTTTCCCCGCCAGTTTCCTTTTTGCAGACGTTTTTCGCGTCTCTGTTTATTCTGATGAGCGGCATTTCCTGCCGTTTTTCGCGAAATAACCTGAAGCGCGGTCTGCTGATGTTTGCCGCCGGTATGGTTGTCACGCTGGTCACCGCGTGGTATGACCCGCACCTGATTGTCCGATTCGGCATTCTGCACTTTCTCGGTGCAGCGGCCGTGCTGTTTGCGCTGCTGGAAAAACCGCTGGATCGGCTGTTCCCGCAGCCGCTGCTGCCGCTGCTCTGTGTCGCGCTGGCCATTCTGACATGGGATCTGCCCAACCACACCTACCGTGTGCGCTGGCTCTGGATGTTCGGCTTTCCGCCGAGCGGGTTCGTCTCCTCCGATTATTTTCCGCTGCTGCCCTACATTTTCATCTACCTGTTCGGCACGTGGCTTGGCCGCCTGATCTGTGCCGGACGGTTTCCACACTGGTTTTACCGGTTTCGCTGCCCGGTGCTGGAATGGATCGGGCGCAAAACCATGTGGGTCTATCTGGTGCATCAGCCGGTCTGCATGGGCATCGTCTGGCTCATCCTGAAATTGCGCTGAAAGGAGTTTTTTCGATGAAATTCAATCTGTTTTCCATGATTCACGACAAAAGAGTGCAGAAAAAAGGCCCCAACATTGCGCTGAGCAATCTGGATCTTTCGCTGTTCCTTTTGGCGTTTTCGGCGATTTTCGGCATTCTGCATTTCCGGCTGTTTACGCAGGAGCTGAAGGTTTCGCTCGGCGGTCTGGTGCTGACGCTGCTTTTTTGTGCCTTCTGGGTCGGCATGGCATTCACCGGCGGCCGATACCGCCGGAAGGGCTTCTGGCTGACAGCCGCCATCATCTGGGGGATGTCGCTGCTCTGCTGTCTGGCCAATCTGACCTCATTTTCCTTCCTGCAAAACCTCTCCGGCACGTTCGCCGGGAAGATAGCAGCAGTCACCGCGTTCCTGTTTCTGCTGTTTGTGGCCGCCACGGTGGCTCCGCTCCTGCCCGGACTGGCCTTTTTCGGCATCGTTTCGCAGACGGCTGAATCCCTTGTCCTCCTCTGCGTGATCTCCATTCTGGTGATCGCCGCCGCCTACCTTGCCGGTTTTCTTTTCCAGCGCCGCAGGGAAACCGCATCGGCCATCGCCCGTGCGGATCTCCTTCGCAAGCAAAACCTTTCCCCGTCCAACCACGAAAACAGGGATTGAGTTGTTTGGATGGGCATTTTTCAGGCATTTCAAAAGCTTCCGTTCGAATCGACGGAAGCTTTTTTTGTGTGATTGCAGCCTGGGAACGGCGGAGCGAGGGAATGTGAGAGACACCCTGGCACGCTGATGGCGGGAAAGCGTTGTCTGTGTGCTCACCACACCCATAGCCGCTCCCACAGGCAACAGCAATCCCTTCGG
>CAZEUG010000053.1:0-2621 GCA_964515055.1 uncultured Oscillospiraceae bacterium
GCCGTCCTGCTGCAGAGTGCGGCTGCGCTCGCGGATGTGGATGCAGTCGGTTTGAACTGCATCTGCGGCCCCACGCATCTGTTGCGCCTCGTCCGTGAGATTCTTCCGTTATCCAAGCCGTTTTCCGCCATGCCCAACGCCGGGTATCCGACTGCGGCGGGCGGCCGGACCGTTTATCTGAGCAACGCGACCTACTACGCCGAAAAGCTCTCGGAGCTTGCAGCGGCCGGTTGCTCCATTTTGGGCGGTTGCTGCGGGACTACGCCTGCGCACATTCGGGCGTTTGCCGATCTGCAAAGTCTGCATCGACCGGTTCTGTCCGCTGCACCGGCCACACCGCGGGATATTCAGGAGCCGGTGACGATTCGTCCGAACGCATTCCGCAGCCGTCTGGCTGTCGGAACGCACAAGGTGGTTGCCGTGGAAATCGACCCGCCGCAGTCGGGCGATTTTACGCAGATTTTCGACGCCGCCCGAACCATGCGGGAGATCGGCGTGGACGTTTTGACGTTTGCAGACTCTCCGCTTTCCCGTACCAGGGCGGACAGCATGGTGACGGCTGCCGCGGTTGCGATGACCTGTGACATTCCGGTGCTGCCGCATTTGACGTGTCGGGATCGCAACCAGATTGCTCTAAAGGGCAGTCTGATTGCCGCCAACGCGCTGGGAGTCTCAAACGTGCTGGCTTTGACCGGCGACCCGGTAGCCGATACCGATCGCAGCGGTGCTTCCGGTGTGTTCTCGCTCAATTCCTATGGGCTTGTGCATCTGATTCATGAAATGAACAGTTCGTTCTTTTCGGCCAATCCGTTTTACATCGGTGCGGCACTGAATCTGAATGTTTTGAACTTTGATGTGGAGCTGCGCCGCGCCCTGCGAAAATGCGAAGCCGGTGCGCAGTATTTTCTGACACAGCCGGTTTTTTCCGACAAATCGCTCGAAAATCTGCACAAGGCACACGAAGTACTCCCTGCTAAAATTCTGGCCGGGATTTTCCCGGTTGCAAGCTACAAAAATGCTCTGTTTTTGAACAACGAGGTCTCCGGCATCACCATTCCGGACGACTTTCTTGATCGCCTCAGCCGTGCAGCACCCGCTGAAATTCCACAGCTTTCCGCAGAATTCTCGCTGGACATGGCGCGAAAGGCTGCGCCCGACTGTGACGGCTTCTATTTGATGACGCCGCTCCGTCGTTTTGACATTGTCCGCTTACTCGCTGAACAGATTCTCGATACGCTGTCAGCTCAACACTGAAAGGATGATTCTTTTGATTCAAATCATTGGTGAAAAACTCAACAGCTCCATTCCCTCCACGCTTGCCATGATGCAAGCCGCCGACATGAACGCCCTGCTGGCACTCGTTCGCAACCAGAAAGACGCCGGTGCTATGTATCTGGATATCAACACCGCGCTCTGCGGCGAAAACGGCGTGGAGCTGATGCGCCGTCTGGTGAGCATCTGCCGCGATGAGCAGATCGGCGTGATGCTGGATTCTCCGGATCCGGCTGCCATTGCACAGGTTTTGCCGGAAACGGCCGGGATGGATGTCATTGTCAATTCGGTCACCTGCGATGAACGAATGGAGGAGCTTCTCCCTTTGATTGCTGAGGCAGGCTGCGGTGTTGTGCTGCTGCCGATTCTGGGTGGGCGTATTCCGCAGACAGCTGAAGCGCGGGTCGAAAATGCACTGGCCGGTGTCAAGCGACTGACAGAAGGCGGCGTTGCGCCTGACCACATCTACATCGATGCTCTGGTCGAGTCCATTGCAACGACACCGGGTGCCGGGCGTGTCACAGTGGACACGGTTAAGCTGCTGCGTGAGGCGCTGCCGGATTGCCACATCGTCTGCGGGCTGTCCAATGTCTCCTTTGGGCTTCCAGCTCGTGCCAGCCTCAACGCAACAGCGCTGGCCATGATGGTTGCCAATGGATTGGATGCCGCCATCTGCGACCCGCTCTCCCCCGCCATTGCCGGTGCGCTGTATGCGTCTGATGCCATTTTGGGTGAAGATGACTACTGTATTGAATACATTGGCTATATCCGGGACAACATGGACTGATCTCTGATGTCCAGACAAACAAAAGCTGCTGTGCTTCTTTGTGGGCACAGCAGCTTTTTGATCCTGTTTCGATTGTTACTTGATTTTTTTCCAGATGCGCATCATGGCACCTGCGGGCAGCAGTTTGGCCACCAGGCGATGCAGCTTGACATGGGCACCATACACGGAGACATCTCTCGATTTTCCCGCATCGCAGTAGGCCTGGCGGACGACATCCTGACTTTCATACAGCGGTTTGAAGTTGTTACAGGCATCCGGATTCGAAATCCTCTTGCGACATTGGATGGCAAATGCCGAAAGCCCTTGATATATAATGCTTTTTTCAACGGCTCGACTTGCGGTTATCGGCGTTCTCTCCACCATTTCTCTTGAAAAATCGGGTCTTGTAAAGAGTTCGAATAGAGGTTATAATGGTTAGACAGGACGTTCAGTCGGTATTTTTGCGGAGCAAGGGAATAAAGTGCATTAAAGTCCGATTTTTTCTGTTGACTTCCATTTTGCACTGCGGACTCGAAAACCAAAGACCATTTTGGAAACCCCTCCTTGAAAACCCTTGATTTAT
>CAZEUG010000054.1:0-2350 GCA_964515055.1 uncultured Oscillospiraceae bacterium
GAACGCATTCCGGGACAGTGAGCCGGTTTTTGAAGAGGATGTCTGCGATGGTGCGGATATGCTCATGATTCCTGCTCCAATGGCAGTTGCCTCGAAAGCAATTTCTTTGAATGACGCGATTCAGCAGATCGATGAGAGCTTTTCGGAAATGCTGCTGCGGAAAATCGGCGAATCCGGCATGACGGACGCTGAGTGCTACAAGAAGGCAAATATTGACCGCAAGCTGTTCTCGAAGATTCGCAGTGATCAGCACTATAAGCCCAGCAAGCCTACGGCAATCGCGTTTGCTATCGCACTTGAGCTGTCTCTGGATGAGACAAGGGATATGCTCATGAAGGCTGGATTTGCACTCTCTCACTCCAATAAGTTTGACATCATCATTGAGTATTTCATTGAGCATAAAAACTACAATGTCTTTGAGATCAACGAGGCTCTGTTCGCATTCGACCAGAGTTTGTTGGGGGCGTAACATGGCATCGAAAAAAGAATACCTGGATTTTATCCTGGAACAACTATCGGAATTGGATGAGATCACCTATCAGCCCATGATGGGTGAATACATCATTTCCTATCGCGGAAAGATAATCGGCGGAATTTACGATGATCGATTTCTTGTAAAACCCGTGAAAGCTGCTGTATTGGCCATGCCCGAAGCAATTTATGAATGCCCTTATGATGGTGCTAAAGAAATGCTGCTTGTGGACAATATCGAAGATAAAGGTTTTCTCAAGGCGTTGATTGCAGCCATGTATGAAGAGCTGCCAACACCGAAAAAGAAAAAAACCAAATAAACAAAAGGAGGCACAGAAGATGAAACAGCGCACCTATATTGCCATTGACCTCAAGTCCTTCTATGCCTCCGTGGAATGCCGTGACCGGGGGCTGAACCCGCTCGACACGAACCTCGTTGTGGCCGATGAAAGCCGCACCGACAAAACCATCTGTCTGGCCGTCACACCCACGCTCAAGCGCCTCGGCATTTCCGGGCGCAGCCGACTGTTTGAGGTTCGACAGCGCGTCAAAGAGGCGAACGCCAGACGGCAACGCGAAGCGCCGGGACAGACGCTGGAGGGCGCGTCCTGGCTGTATTCCGAGCTGCAGTCTGACCCCAATCTGGCGATCGATTTTCTCGTTGCGCCGCCGCAGATGGCGCGGTACATGGAGGTTAGCACACAGATTTACGCGATCTATATGAAGTATGTTGCACCGGAGGATATCGTGGTCTATTCCATCGACGAGGTGTTCATGGACGTGACCGATTACCTGAATACCTACAGGCTCACGCCTCATGACCTTGCCATGAAAATGATTCTGGACGTTCTGGACACCACCGGCATCACGGCCACCGCCGGCATCGGCACCAACCTCTTTCTCTGCAAGGTGGCGATGGACATTGTGGCAAAGCACATCCCCGCCGACATCAACGGCGTTCGTATTGCAGAGCTGGACGAGATGCAGTTCCGCCGCAAGCTCTGGACGCATCGCCCACTTACCGATTTCTGGAGGGTCGGCAGAGGCTATGCCAAAAAGCTCGAAGGACATGGAATGTTCACGATGGGCGATGTGGCAAGGTGTTCGGTGCAAAACGAAGACCTGCTGTACCAGCTGTTCGGCAAAAACGCAGAGCTGCTCATCGACCATGCGTGGGGCTGGGAGCCCTGCACGATTGCGGCGATCAAGGCCTACAAGCCCAGCACCAACAGTCTCAGCTCCGGTCAGGTGCTGCATTGCCCCTATGAGGCGGACAAGGCGAAGCTCGTCCTCCGCGAGATGGCAGACCTTCTTGTGCTGGACCTGGTGGACAAAGGACTTGTCACCGACCAGATGGTTCTCACGGTGGGGTACGACGTCGAAAACATCACCAATCCGGCACGCTGCCGGAAGTATCGCGGCCCCGTCGTGACGGACGGCTACGGGCGTTCCATCCCGAAGCAGGCACACGGCTCGATCAATCTGGACGGCTACACATCCTCCACGAAGAAGATTCTGTGTGCGGTCTCAGAACTTTTTGACCGGATTGTCGATTCGAGCTTGCTGGTGCGGCGAATGTACGTCGTTGCAAACCATGTTCTGCCCGAAGCGGATGCACCGAAGAAAACCGGCGGTGGGGAACAGCTCGATCTTTTCACGGACTATGTTGCCGAAGCGGAAAAGCAGAAGGCGGAGGACGCCGCACTGGAACGGGAAAAGAAAATGCAACAGGCAATGCTCACCATCAAAAAGAAGTTTGGAAAGAACGCCATTCTCAAGGGCATGAACTTGGAGGAAGGCGCAACCGCGAAGGATCGCAATGAGCAGATCGGAGGACATAAGGCGTGAAGAAAATATTGTCTGGCAAAGCTGTACAGCT